>JAQBSZ010000028.1 GCA_027623555.1 Pseudomonadota bacterium
ACAACAATAAGCAGGAAGCCTTCATGGGCAAGCTGTTCGAGGAGTTGAAACGTCGCAAGGTGTTCCGCGTGGCGGCGGTGTACGCGGTAGTGGCCTGGCTGCTGATTCAGGTAGCCGACACCGTATTACCCGCGCTGCAGATGCCTGACTGGACGGTGGCGTTCGTTACGATTCTGTTCATGCTCGGTTTCCCCGTTGCCGTTATCCTTGCTTGGGCTTACGAAGTCACGCCTGAAGGCATCAAATCTGATGTTAAGGCACAAACGACTCAATTTGTTGCACAGTCTTCAGATCAGAAACTGATTTACGCCATACTTGTTTTAGTCCTGGCACTAGGAGGGTTTCAAGTAGCCGATAGGTTCGTGTTCGATAGAGCACCAATTAACTCGACCTCCACATCTACCCCAAATGCAACATCCACAGGGACACTAGTAACGCGCGCCCTAGTTAGTCTTGGAAACTTGCAATACCGACCCCTTGAAAATGTATTTACCAATTTTGACTTCACCCCAGATGGTAGCCAACTTGTATATAGCAGTTATGCAAATGGTGTTTACCGACTACGTGTGCGCAATCTTGCCGAATTGGAGCCTCAGACAATTCTCCAGTCCAATACTTTGTCAATATTCAGTCCTAGAGTTTCGCCAGACGGTCAACGAGTGATTTTTTTTACTTCTGATAGGGAGTTATACACACTCCAGTTGAATGGAAGTACTACTCCTACCTTAATAGCTCAGGGTGTAGATCATGAAAGTTACGATTGGTTTGGCAACCAAAATGTAATATTTGGGCAATCTGAAGATAGATCTCTGTGGACGGTTTCTAGTAACGGTGGCTCCCCGCAACAAGTGACCCTCGAAAACCCAGACAGAAATAACGGGCGGTACAAAACTCCCTTTTTGCTGCCTGGGGACAACTTTCTAATCTACGGTGTTAGAACTAGTATAGGTTCTCGCGTGGAGGTACTTGATTTATCGACTAATCAGAATCGAGTATTGATTGAGAATGGATTCGCAGCCAAATATATTGAGTCAGGTCATCTGACATTTGTGCGGGGCGATAACCTGATGGCCGTTCGGTTTAATCTTGATCAAATGGCAATAACTGGTAGTGAAGTATTGGTCGTCTCTGGTATAGAAAATTTTTCTACTGCAAATATGGCAGCGTATTCAGTGTCTTCGAAAGGGCAATTACTTTATGTACCGGGGTCTGATCGTTTTGTTGACGGCCTACGCGAATTTGTGAAGGTAGACGCTACCGGTCAAGAATCCTCTTTAAACAACTTCCCACTCCAATCATATTTGGATCCAATGCTTTCCCCAGATGGAACACGAGTTGCACTGACAGTTGTGGAGCCTAATGGCGAGCAGGATATTTGGGTTTACCATTTGGAGAGGGGCACCCTAAGCCGAGTCACTTATTCCGGAAGCTCTAAGAATCCCGTTTGGTCACTGGGTGGTCAAACCTTGGTTTTTGAAGATCAACAGAGTGGCTTAGGATTGTGGGAAGTAAATTCATCCGGGGTTGGTATTGTAGAGCGATTAGTGGCATCAACCTCTCCGAGGACTGCACCGAAATCTTTCAACCCTGGAGGCTCACAGCTTGTTTATATGGAGGATAGTGGTGACGGTTGGGATATTGGTTTGTTGAATTTTGACGACGCCGAGATTTCCCAGCGGCCGCTTCTCAATTCTGAATTTGAAGAATGGGATCCAAGCATTTCACCAGATGGTCAATGGCTAGCCTACAAGAGCGACGAAACAGGAAGGTTCGAAGTCTATGTACGACCATTTCCCGATGTTAATGCTGATAAAATCCAAGTGAGCACTAACGGAGGGAGAGAACCACAATGGAGCCGCGATGGGAATTCACTGTTCTATATCGACGACAGTGAATCAACGCTAGTGGCTGTTCCCGTAGATTTTGAATCAGAGTTTACCTTTGGAGCAGCGGTAACTAAGTTGTCATTGACATATGCACTTGATCCACCAAGCTATGTAGTACTTGCGGATGACCGGTCTTTCTTAATTCAAAAGCAACTAAATAGTGCAGCGGACGCTCGCATCGTACCTCGAGCTGTTAACGCAGTACTGGTTGGTAATTGGTTTGAAGAACTCAAGCGATTGGCGCCGCCTGATCCACGGTGAACGACTGCTGTTGGCCGAAAGCGGCCTGTTGCAAGAGCGAGTTTTTAGTTCCAACCAAGGACAGCTATCGACCCTTAGCTGACATCCGGGATTCTTCAGATTTACTAAGAATTTAGCTCTCCATAGCAGACATTTAGGCCGATATTTCATGTGTGCTAGACTTCCCAGCCAATAAACAACAATAAGCAGGAAGCCTTCATGGGTAAGCTGTTCGATGAGTTGAAGCGCCGCAAGGTAGTCCGTGTCGCCGGGGTTTATGCAGTGGTGGCCTGGTTGTTGATACAAGTGGCCAACAACATCGTACCGGCGCTGCAATTGCCGGCATGGACTAATACATTGCTTGTGGTGATGCTGCTCTTCGGATTCATCCCAACGTTAATTGCGGCTTGGGCCTACGAAGTCACTCCTGATGGCATCCGGGCCGATAACCCCAACCAGTTTTCCGGCACGGCCGCAGCAACGCCCGCCAGTAGTCAAAAGCTGATTTACGCCATATTTGTTCTGTTACTTGTTGCGGTGGGTTTCCAAATAGCAGACAGGTTCCTCGGCGTCGATCAGTCTGTACCCGACTCGGCAAACAATGCAGTAATAACCGAGGCCTCAGACTCCACTCTGTCTCGCCGAACCTCAATCAATATTGGCAATACCGCACCCTTTAGCGGGAGTTTAGTTAATGCGCAGATTGCTCTCTCAGCGGACGGCAGCAAGCTGGTCTATACCGTACTCAGGCCAGAGCTTGGAGCACCGTCTCTTTATCTCAAAAATCTGGATCAACTTCAGGAGCGGGAGCTGTTTACTGGCCTTGCCTATAACCCTTTTCTCTCACCTGATGGTGAGTGGGTGGGATTCGCGCAAGGTGGGCTAGATAGTTTACACAAAGTGTCCATCAGCGGCGGGGCACCCCAATTGCTCGCGGAAGACAACCGGGCAGGCAGCGGCGGCTTCTGGGGCGTCGATGGCACTATTTTTCATACCTCAAACTCGGATTTACAGCTTGAACGAATTTCAGAAAATGGTGGCGCACCGAGGCCCTTAGGCATTGATGAGGAAAATTCGGGTTTCATACAATCATGGCCGTATTTACTGCCGGGAGACGATGCACTTTTGTATACGGTAGGTACAGGGACCGGTGTGCTGAACGGGCGTATTGATCTGTTGGTGCAATCAACCGGCGAAGTGAGAACGATTGTTCAGAACGGCTACAACGCACGGTATGTCCCTACTGGCCATATTGTCTTTGTCCGCTCCGCCGCATTGTGGGCGGTTCCATTCGACGCGGAACGTCTACAGACCACAGGCCCGGAGCGCCCTGTTATCCAAGGAATACAAACCAGCACAACGCGAGGGATAACACCCTATGCCTTTTCAGAGGATGGCCTGTTGGTTTATCTGCCGGGTGGAGAAACGAACGCATTTACACTAGAGACCGCGTTAGTCTGGGTGGATCGGGACGGCAACGAAGAAACCCTGCCAGAGGTGCGAAATTTTGGTCGATGGTCCGTGTCGCCAGATGGTCTGCAACTCGCCGTGTCCATATTTTCTGAGGGCGGTAACGAAGATATTTGGGTCTATGATTTAACGCGCCAAACCTTGAGTCGTCTGACCTTCGATGACGCAGACGATAGTCAACCAGCTTGGACGCCGGATGGTGAGCGCATTGTTTTTGTTTCGGATCGGGATGGCGGTGGCCTGTGGTGGCAAGCGGCGGATGGCACCGGCGCGGCGGAGCGCCTGTTGGCCGATGATTCACCCCTGCTGGCCCCGTATGCTTTCACCCCCGATGGAGCGCAGCTGCTATACAACTCTGGCGGTGACATCTATACCCTGACCCCCGGTACTGAGGTGCCCTCCCAGCCTCTGATTCAGTCAGAATTTAATACCCAAAGACCAGATATATCCCCTGACGGACGCTGGCTTGCCTATCAATCTAATGAGACCGGACGTGAGGAAATCTACGTGCGGCCTTTCCCCAATATTGAGGATGGCAAATGGCAGATTTCAAGCGCGGGGGGCAGTAGTCCGAAATGGTCACCCGATGGTCTGGGATTATTTTTTAGCGGGCTACAGGGGAGCGGTGACAATGGCGTATGGGTAGCCCAAAGGGACTCGGCCGATGCGGTGCAGTTTTCTGCGCCCGTTCGCGCATTCACCGGTAGCGATGCGGTTGTTAGTCAGGATAGAACATTCGATATTTCGGCCGATGGATCACGCATTCTGCTGCGCAGAGCGCCTGAAGTCGAAGCCCTGGAAACAGAAGTGACTTTGCTGGTGGCAGTGGAAAACTGGTTTGCAGAACTCAAGCGATTGGCGCCGCCTGATCCACGGTGAATGACCGGTTGTGGCCGAAAGCAGTCATAAGAAAGCCTGAATATCAGCGATAACTGAGAGGCAGCTTCCGACCCATTGCAGACATTAGGAATTCTTCAGATTTACTGAGAATTTGGTTCTCCTTAGCAGGCATTTAGGCCGATATTTCATGTGTGCTAGACTCCCCAGCCAATAAACAACAATAAGCAGGAAGCCTTCATGGGTAAGCTGTTCGAGGAATTGAAAAGGCGCAAGGTCTTTCGTGTGGCTGCGGTGTATGCCGTGGTGGCGCAGGAATTATTGATCAGCTTGGCCCTGCTCTGTCTCTGCTTTCTGCCGCCATGGCCGGTACTTGCTGACAGTCTGACAGCCAATCCCGTCTTCGATACGGTGCCTCCCAATCCCGGGCTAATTACCGTTGGTGCCATCGATGTTGCTGGCATGGCAGACGTTGTCGGCGCCGCAGGCGCTGTTAAAAACAATGCCAAGATAATCGTTGTAAATCAGCATACCGGCCAGTACGCGATGGGAAATGCCTCTGCGACCGGCAGCTTTAGCATGCGAATGTTTGCACCGCCAGGGGCGTCATTGTCCGTGCATCAACATTCCACTAACGTAACTCATCCAACTTTCAAAACCCAGGCAGCCGGAACGATGATTCGCGTGCTCGTGTTCGGGGAGGCTCAGGGAGCTTTTGCCACCACCGCATTGGTAGGCAGTGGGCAGCAACAATCCACCAATTTTGTCGAACTCGCCACCGTCGGTCAGTTGGACAGCAATCGACTGTGGATGAGCGGAACCCTGACCAACAAGAGCTGGGCACCGGGTGCCAGTGGAAGCCTGCAGGGAACCGCGATTCTCTATTCCAAGGGCGTACAGACATTCAACCTGCCTAACTACACTTATTCGGGCATTGTGACACTGGAAAGAATCTTCGATGCCGATGGCAATCAGGAGCATGCTTTCCCGGAAGCTATGTCGCATGTGTTAACACCCAGTGGATTTCCCATCGAACGACGCCGTGGTATCGACGCCATTAAAATTGGCACGATCACATTCGGGAGCTTCAACAAAACCGGTGCGGAAAGCGCGGAAACCACCTGGTCAGCAAGTTATCAATTGCCCAGTGACCTCCCCAACGGTATCTATCAATTGGTCCTTTCTCCAACATCCAATCTCCCTCAGCACACCACGCTCTACTATGCCGACATACCTGCAACCAATTTCATATCGGATCGCTACTTCACGCCAACGGCAGTAACTCAGATCACCGTTGGCACCGTCAGCAAGCGCAAGCTCACCTGGGTGTTGGGCATGAATGATTTCAGTCAGGGCAGCAGGGGGGTCGTGGCAATAGAAGATCGCTCACGCTTTCAGATTGCACCCCATATTATTACCTCATCCAAAGATTACATCCTGCCTATGGTGGATCCCCGTGCCAACAAATCCTATGTGTACCGACTGGAACCCTTCGCACCCATGATCAGTGCTGCCAACAAGGGCACACCCAATCCACCTACGGTGAATTTTGCCTTTCCCTCGGGCAATCTGAATGTACGCATCACCCGCCCGGACGGCACGGTGCAGGATCTGGGGGATGCGCCTTTCGCCAGCTCCTATATCCAGGAAGCCTCGAGCGTCAGCGGCAACAACATCTCCTCGAACAGTAACAAGCCTTCGCAATTCTTCGGGCTGACCACGCTGACGTCAAAATATGATGTGAGCTTTCAGCAGTATGGATTACATACTGTCACGGTGAGCGGCTTCATACTGGATACCGACGGAAACCGTTATGACGGCGGCGGAACCTATGAGATCTGGGTCGCAAAACCACTGGACTTCGAAGAAGGGGTTTTTCCAAGCACCCCTTTCGAAGTCGGAGATACTTTTGCGCCAGTGGTGATCGTTCAGCCTGGAGTACCGGCGTCAGTGGAGGTCAGAGTTAAGCACTATCCAAATTCCAACAAGAACGCCATGGTGGAGTCAGTGATAAGCGGCAGGGCCAATGATTTCGGGTATTTCTACCCCGATGGGGGAAAGCACGTCGTTATGACCAGTGCGGGTGAATACCGGGTGGATTACACAGCCCAGTACGTCGATGAGTTCGGCGTTCTGTGGATGGGCAGCAGCAGCTGGGGCAGCATTGTCGAGACGCCTGGATCGCACATAGTCACAAACGGGCGGCGCGGATTTGACGGCGGCTGTTGCCAACAGCAATGGCCCACCCTGTTTGACAACGATACGGTGGGCGTGCATTTGCAGTTTCCCTTCAACCGCGGCGACATCATGTGGATGGAGGAAGCCCAGTTTGAGCTCCGGAACATCGCCAATGTGCCGGCCCTCAGCTTGCAAGACCCGGATGGAACCTTGACCACCATCATGCGTAGCCGCGCCAACAATCATAATCAACTCGGCTTTCCCAATCCGGTCACCGGGCCTTTTAATGGTAGGGCGACAGTGGGTGAAATTCCGTTGTTTTCCTCCAGTTCCAGCACCATCAGTCCCGCGTTGCGGCCGACTGCCAACGATACCCACTGGGGTTATTCCTATACCGGCGCGGCACGCCCGGGGGTGAGAGTGCGCGAAATGGTCTCGGAGGATGGCTATGAGAACGGATACTGGCGCTTCAATGATTCCTACAACTATCAGTATGGCAACGGGCCCAATGGTGACCTGACGAATGACTTCAAGTTCCAGTTTGGTGGCGCGGTGTATCGGGCGCCCGACCAAAACTTCTACTATTACGGCGCCTATGCGTCGCTGTTTGTCCTGTTGCCGCAGTCGGAACCCAAAGGGGGACGCATAACGCCGCCGTTTCAGAGTGCGTCCGGCGGACCCAATGGTGGTCCCATCATGACCCTCAAGGGCAAGGCCATTGATATGTTCTTCCATCCCACAGGTCTGCGCCCTGGCAGTATTCTGCGCGTCGGCAATGTCGCGTCTTTCGCAGGACAGATTGCGCCGACCTTGCCGTCCAAAGCCACAATTACGGTGACCTCTCCCTCTGGTGCGAAAACCGTCATCGAAGGCCGGGCCAACAAAGTCGGATATTTTTATAAACCGGACAAAGATTTTGTAGTCACTGAAACCGGTGTTTGGAACATTGCCATTTCAGTATTGCATGACGGTGAAACCTCTTCAGGATTTGTGGAGGCTCCTTTTCCCACAGGCGATGTCCTGGGCTCCAATAACGGTCAGTTCCAGTTCTATGTTGTAGACGAAACTTCGCCGCCAGCCACTATCGATATTGCCAAATCCAGTATCGTCAAACCTGGCACTGGTGCCATCGGCCTGCCTCTGGTGCTGCCCGCAGGATTGAACAATGTCCAGCTTCAGTACACGACCGTCATGCCCGGATTTATACTGGAACAGGGAACCAGTAACAATCTGACCTATAGTTACAATGCCCCGGTCCTGGCCACCAGCTTCCCCAATATCGACCTTGATGACCAAGACGGCAAAAAGGGCGTAGATACTGTCACCATGAGTTTTCTCGTCAGTGGCATCAACAGCAGCGGCGCCAAGGTACATCTTGCCCGCCAGGTCTTATTGCAGGGCGAAGAGTTACTGGCGGTCGAACCCGTGGTGCCGACTCTGGCCACTGCTCAGATGAGCATTAGCAATGCCAATCTCAAGCGAGGGGAAAACCTGACGGTTAGCATGAATGTCAGTGGATCCGGTACAGTCGATGTTTACGTGGCCTTGGTCGTGCCCAACGGCGCGTTCATTACCCTGGGAAATCCGCTGGCAATCAGCGGTCCCAATCAGATAATTCCCTTCAAGCTGGCTCAGAGTCTTTCCAGCGCCAAGAACTACTCGGTAGTCAACCTGACTTTACCCAATGACGTGGAGCTGGGCAGCTACAGGTTTTTTGGTGTGGTAGTCAAGGCGGGTGAAAATGTGGCGGACCAGTCCAAATGGATTGCAATGAAAGAGCTGCCTTTCAATGTCAGCCAGTGAAATGACACTGTCGCTGATCATGGGTCGGATGCAAACGCTTATTGTCTTGCTGGCATTCTGTCTGGCAATCCAGGCAGAAGTGTTTGCCGCAGCCAAAAGCTCCAATATCACTGTGACCAGTGATGGAGAATTCCTGCTGGTGGTGAATCCGGATTCGGATTCCGTCAGTATTGTCGGTCTCGGAGTTATCCCCGCGCTGGTCAGTGAAATCCCCGTGGGACGCATGCCCCAGAGTATTGCCGTGGATTTGTTTTTCCCATTCGCCTATGTGGTGAACCGGATGGACGATTCGGTTACCGTGCTTGATTTGCGAAACAACACAGCGATGGGCTGTGTTGCTGTCCAGGACGAGCCCTTCGCGGTTGTCGTCGGTAGCAACTATCTGTTTGTTTCCAATCAGGGTTCTGACTCAATTTCAGTGATCCATAGAGCGTCCCTGCTCCCCCTGATGAGCATCAGTACCGCGGCAGCGCCCAAAGGACTCGCCTTGTCGGACGACGGCTCCCGCTTGTTCGTGACGCATTTTTTCAGCGGCAGCGTGAGCGTGATCGATACGGAGCGGATGCAGGTCATCGCTGTAGTGAGTACCAGCAGCCTAGCGAATGTGTCGCAGTCCATTTCCATCGATACAAGTCGTGATTTGGCTTATTTGCCCCAGACCTTTTCCAATTCAACCAACAAGGCGCTGCTGTTTGATACAACCGTAGCGCCAGTCGTCTCGGTTGTGGATTTGCATCAATTGGTCAATCTGCGTACCCACCGGATTTCCCTGGATGTTATCGATGAACCGGTGGGTCTGCCCATCGACCTGCTGCGCACACCCGCCGATTTGTTATACGTGGTCAATGCTGCCAGCAATGACGTGACGGTCATTGATCTTAAAACCAATATAGCCACTGCACATCTGCGGGTGGGCGCGAATCCCAGGGGAATCGCCTTGTCCCCCGACGGTGCGCGCGCCTTCGTGAACAATACCCTGAGTGGCTCGGTCAGCATCATTGATACCATCGCGCAGAAAGTTACGCAGGAACTCATAGTAACGGATATTCCACTCAGTCCCGGAATACTCAATGGCAAACGATTGTTCAACGACTCCAGTAGCCCAGCTATTGCCAGGGAACAATGGATCGCCTGCGCCAGCTGTCATTTTGACGGTGCACACGATGGCCGAACCTGGTTTTTCAAGGACGGACTACGCAATACACCGAGTCTTCTGGGCGTAGCGGAAACCCTGCCCATGCACTGGTCGGGGGATCTGGATGAACTTCATGACGTGGAATCCACCGTGCGAAATATCCAGGCTGGCACAGGCCTTATCCCTGGAGCAGACAATTGCACGCCGGCCTGCGACGCAGCGCCGCCGAATTCGGGCAGATCCGCCGATCTGGATGACCTGGCCCGCTACATGGAAACCCTGCGTTTTTCTTCCAATCCCAGCCTGGAGAATTTTGGAGCACCGGACCCTCGGGTCCAGGCAGGCAGTCTGCTATTTCATTCTGCCCAGACGGGATGTGTAGTGTGTCATACACCTCCGCTGTTTACCGACAGACGCAGGCACGATGTGGGAACCGGCGGGGGACCACTGGAGGCCAAAGGCAGTGCCTTCGATACGCCCTCCCTGCGGAGTATCGCCAGAACTCCGCCTTACCTGCATGATGGTTCTGCACTGACTTTGCGTGATGTTCTGGTGAACAGAAACCCCAGCGATCTGCACGGTGTGACGTCGCAGCTCTCGAATGCGGATCTGGGCAATATGGAAGCGTTTCTCGCCGCATTGCCCTATCAAGGGGTGGTCATGTCTGAACCGCCGGCCTGCCAGCGTCAACCTGTTGCAGTACAGCCCGGAGAAGTATTGGCGGCGATTGAAATGACTCTTGCCGAGCAAACCTACCGAGCGGGAGACAGGTTTATTCTCGAATTGCATACGGTAGGGATCGGTACTGCGGATCTCTACGGGGCTGTCATATTCCCGGATGATTCATTTATTTCACTGAATGAAAGCTTCGCCCTGAGCCAATTGAATCAGATAACCCGAATGCGTCATTCACTGTTACTGGAACATGGCAGCAAGCTGGAACTCTTGAATCTGGTATTGCCGGGCAATCTGGCGAAGGGCAATTACCGGGCAATAGGGATAGCGGTGGCTGAAGGAACAGACGTGCTGGACACGGCAAACTGGCTGGCTGTGGACGAAATAGGATTCATGATTGAGTAGGCATTGCGTCAATCTGATCGAAGACTTGAAACTGGTACTGACAAGTAAAGTCCATTCCGTGACAATTCATTCCATGATTAAAGCAAATATGTACAAATGCCACAGTTGTTTTGGGAAATGTTTTTGGAGTTAGACCAATTGGACTTTCAACGATACTGGTTTATGTCCGCATTTGGCCGAAAGCTGCCTGTCGCAGAGGCGAGTTTCAGCGATAACTGAGTGTCTGCTGTTGAGCCCATAGCGGACATAACCGAGCGTCAACCCAAGCAGCTTCCAAAAGTCCGTATTTTTTACAAAAAAATTTTTTTAGTCCCCGATGCCAGTTCCAAGTAGGCGTGCTGCCCTTGTTTGAATTGGCAGCCTCGTCGTTTGTCCAAAATAGTATGTATAGGGACACGGGCCTTAATCTGAGAAAACGGGGGGTACCCCGGGGGTGGGGTCTGGGGAATTCGGTTTTTGGAGTTTGAGGGGCGGGGTAATATTTCAAGCGTATAACTTCATAAGACGGGGGTTCAGCTCCTCATTTTGCTGGGTTCAGTTCCTCGCGGCACAAAAACAATTGTTGGTACTATTGTTGGTATCTTTTACATACCGTATTTTATTATCTATGTTATTCAACAAGTTACTTATACTATTCAGGAGACGCCGTCCCGACCAACCAATCCAGATATTACAAACTTGGGTTCAAATCCCCCCCAGCCCACAATCACAGATTGTGGTCGTTCGGTCCGCACTGGAAGCTAACGCTTCCAAAGCGCTCAGTCTCATCCGGCCCACAATCACAGATTGTGGTCGTTCGGTCCGCACTGGAAACTAACGCTTCCAAAGCAATTGACCTCACACACCCTGAGCGGGGGGCCGCCTGACGCTGCAAATAGCACTAGGCAGGTTTTACAGTGATTCGCTCTGGTCTTCCATCCCGTGAGCATCTTCCTCGGCAATCGCGTTAAGTGGCATGTACTTGTCTTCGATTTCGTCCAGGTATTCGAAAATAGCTTCCAGAGCGAAAAAATGCATGGTCCGGCCAGTGCTCATCGACAAGAGTTCCATGCGGTTCTTTATGTCTTCGGGTAATTCGAGGGTCAGCATAGTTGTGTCCTTTTTATATTGAATCTTACGCCGAGGTATTTACTCCATTGGTGCACCATGCGTGCCGCTACCCGGTTGCGCAAGATCTGCCTGGTTTGCTGTTTTTCCAGCTTAAAATTGAAACGAATGAAAGAGGTTACGTCCCTGTAACTCCATCAGCGATCCCTGCTGATTGAACTATAGGAACTTTGTGGTGATCTACCGAGGTGACAGGGGGCTTACGGATTCATGACAGTTGCTGACAGAACGTCTTTACCAATTGCTACACTCCCTAGTTAAGTACGCGATAACCCCGACCCATCAGGCAGCGTTTGATGACGCGCTCCCGCTCGCGAAGTCCCTCGCCGACACCTCGGGCGCCGCCGCCGACAGCACCAATACCGGCACCGCGCTGGGCAGTATTGCTGTTGCCGATTACCGCACCAAACACGCCACCGACTACGGCGCCGGCAACGACACCGGCGCTAGCCTTCTGCGCGATCTCAACTTCATCGGCATATTGCTGGCAGGCATCGAGGTCGAGATTATATTCGGCCATGTTAACGCCCTGGGAATCGATGATCGGGTTGTTCCCGGTCAGATCTTCTACCGATGATGCACAGGCAGCAAGCGAGACTGCGATTATTGCCAAATAGTGAATTTTCATGATTCTCTCCGAAAACGGGTGCTATCAGGTAAAACGCACAGGGCTCGATGGCGTTTACATCGCTATCAAATTAACTGCAGCAGAAGCGGAACGCAGGTATGACGCAGGTGGGGATTTATCAGGTGAAGTTAGCTAGACACTACGGCTGTGAACGTGAGTAGTTGCCGGAGCCAGCTGTGTTAGCCGGTTTCAGTTTATCAGAGAGCAGGAAATAGAAGACGAAGAGACTCAGGAATAGCTGGAACATGAAAGATTCGCTGGCTTCGAAATAAATCCCCAACAGTCCAACAATACCGAGAAAAATGGCAGAGGAAGTCAGCAGAAGCACTACCCATTCCACACGCAGGCACCGTTTCAGCAGGTGATGATGTAGGTGGTCGGTTCCCGGGGTGAAGGGAGAAATACCTGCCAGGGGTCGTTTTATGAGCAGCGTAACCGTGTCGAATAACGGAATTGCCATGAACCACAGCGCGTACACAGGAGAGAAGAGAGCAGTCTCGCCTTGAGTTGAATCGATGAGCAACCACGCCAGCATAAAGCCGAGCATGGTGCTGCCGGCATCTCCGAGATAAACCAGGGCTTTTCTATGCCAGGGCCTGCGAAAATTGAGGGTCAGGAAAGCCAGAGTTGAACAGATCATCATGGTGATGAAACTGGTTTTGGCAAAATCGCCCGCAGCCAATGCCAATACAGCGATAAACCCCAGCGCAACTATTACCAGTCCCCCTGACAAGCCATCGATACCATCTGACATGTTGATCGCGTTGATGACGCCAACGGTTGCGAAGACTGTGAACGGAATAGCCAGGATGCCCAGGGTAATTGGCCCGGTATAGAATATATCCCCCAGGGATTGCAACTGTATGCCTGCCACTACTGCCATCACTAAAGCGACCAGCGTATGGCCTGTCATGCGTGCAGCCGCAGTCAATTCCTTGGCATCATCCACCGTGCCTATGAACAGTACCAGGGCGGAGAGACTGAGGAAGGGACCGAATTGAGAGAGCGCACCGGGTATAAGAATCGACATGATCAGCATGCCGAGGAATATGCCCAGCCCTCCTACCAGGGGAGTCTCAGTTATGTGGGTCTTGCGACCGCCAGGAATATCGACCAGGCCAACTCGAATGGCAACGGGACGCAAGCCATACAATGTAACGCCTGTTAGGAAGAATGAGCCGAGGAGGTAAAGTGGATTCATGTCAGGAGCACCTTTTTCTTCTGGTCACTGACTGCCAGTAAATTCAACTGGCAATCAGAAAATTCACCATGCCCGGTTAAGGCACTCCGTAGACGATTTGTACGCCTCTCGCCGAGATTACTTCATAGTCGGTGACCCCATCCCCGTTCGCGTCGGTTACGCGATAGGCGACTCCCGAGGAATCCTGGTTTGCATCAAGAAACGTCTGGTCAGTGGGTGAGAGAGGCGTTACAAAATAATCCGGCTTTAAAAAAGCACCATCCACTGCAATGATGCCATTGGAACGATTTGATGAGACATCAAATCCAAAGTTTGATAGGGAGTCGAAGAAATTGGCTGCGGCCACAAAAGGAAGAATATTCTGACTGCTGCCATCGGAGTAATTCACCTTGTAAGTAAAACTCGGATCCGCTGGATTGCCGGCAGGGGGTGTAATGCTCACTTCTGAGCTGGTGCTGCCACCGGTATTCAATGCATCAAAGCCGAACGTCCCCGAAAATAATAAAGTATCAGTTGATATATCAACGCTTCCATTGGAATTAAAGCTTACATCAGTTACGCCGGCGCCTGCACCAAACAAAGATGAACTAAAATTCACTGGATCAGAAGCGGCGGGGGTGACAGTGGTGGCAATCCCATCGCTTACTGACAAAACGTTTCCATTGGGAAGGAAGGATAATCCGTTAGGAACAGAATCCGGTACTAATGCTATCTTGGAGATGTTCACCGGAAATGTACTACTACCAGAGGCTATACTGGTTACATTTGTCGTAGTATCTGTGGTGTTAGTGGTTCCACCGCCCAGCGCATTATTGAGGGAAGTTGACGCTGTGACTGTTCCTGAGCTCGTCTGTACCGAGACACCGTTGGCATTCGCAAATTGTGCAAAGTTTGCAGCAAGCGCATTAGCCTTGGTTAAACTAATGCCTGCTGTTTGCAGTGTGCTCGATGTGCTCGCGGTGTTCAGAGCCAATGTTGAAGTAAGTGGGATAGATACCGTATCCACTACGGCGATAAGCAGTTCCCGGTTTTGCGTTAAGGTGGTTTGCACTTGAGCAACGTTTGTCGCATCAACGCCTTGAATATCTACACCTGAGCTAGAAGCCAGAGCAGTTAGCGTGTTTTGCAAGGCGGTTTGTGACAGAGACTTGGCGCTGGTTACCAGGTCGGTGGTGAGCGATGCTCCGATGCTTGTAGCCGTATTGATTACAGAGGCAAGACTGTTAATCAAGGATATCGCCGTAGTCGGAGTCGTAGTTGTTGTCACCAGATTTGTAACCGCAGTTACGCTGCTGGTAGTTTGAGCCTGAACCGAGGAGATTTGTGTTGAGGTGAGGGTACCCGCAGAAGTTTCTAATGCTGTGAATACGTTTGAAATTCCTGCAAGGGTGTTGCTGACTGCAGTTTGATCAATCGTCCCACCGCCCTGTGTTGCAGTACCAGCCAGATTAAGTCCACTGGTAAGGGTATTGACTACATCCAGTGCACCATCTGTTGTAATGTCGCCGCTTGTAATCTGATTTGAAGTAGCAGTTGCTAAAGTTGTAACAGTATTCAATGCCGCATTTACAGCAGTAACGACATTAGCGTCGACCACAGTAGTGTCTATATTATTGATGGTGTCAGCTGCATCTTGACTTTCTTGTCCCAGATCATTCGCGTTACATATTTTATTGACGCTATCGTAAGTGAATCCGTCCTGGCATATCTTGAGTGGATCGTTAGGAAACGCATCGAAATTGTCACCTGCGCCATCGCCATCTGTATCTGCGGTTTCGTTCGGATCGTTGGGAAATGCATCGGCGTTGTCACCCACGCCATCGCCATCGGTATCTGTGGTTTCGGTTGGATCGTTGGGAAACGCATCACTGCTGTCAGGTGTGCCGTCACCATCGGTGTCTGTTGGTGGTGGCGGAGCAGGAGTAGGGGAGCAGGCAATGCCAATTGAACCGAGAGTACCGGCGATCGGAGACGCGCCTACACTGAGTCGTCCCTGGATCGCATAGCCATTCGTGAAGTTTGCCGCTATACCGCCGCCAGCCGTCAAAACAAACGCAGAAGTGGCTAGAAACTGGCTGCCGCTAACTGGACTGAATCCGCCAGCACAAGCGGCAATGTCAAGCTTGGGAAACTGCGTCAGGACGCCGCCAGAGCTTGTGCCCAACTTGATTGCTGTGCCTGTAGTTTGCTTAAGTACTACAGTGTATGTATAGCTGCCACCGGCATTAACGGTGTTGATGATATCGTCCAGAGGGGAGGCTTCGCCGGAAATCGCGGCCAATACAGAGGCTGCATTGAAACTTACCGTGTTATTGGAAATCGATGCTGCGCCATCATCAGCTATCGTGGCAGCGATCTGGACTGTGCCGCTGGCATCGCGCCCCAGCACTGTCGAATTTGCGGCGGCCACAGTACCGGACATCACTCCACCGGTGAAAGTCAGGGTGAGCGTGGGAACCTGAATCTCGAGACGTCTGCTCTAATTTACATCATCGATCACTACACCAGCGTTGAAATTGTAGCTGCCGTTAGTAACGGTTCCGCCGCCTACCAGGGTAAAGCCGAAATTCGGCACGTTGATACTGGCTACTACTGGTACTCCCGATACATCTCCAACCGTACCGGCACTGGAGATAGTGGGATTGCTGGTGAATACGCCAACAGACTGGGTGATGTTGACCTGGTTGCTCGAAATGCTCAATTCTTGTGCAGAAACGGCGGTGCCAGCTGCGGCTAAAGCCAACCCAAGTGCCAAAGGTATCGGACGAATAAATTTCATAGTTACACCTTGCATCTGATCCCTCACATTTTTATTCAATTGTAGAAGGCCCACGAAATCGAATTGTGGAAGTTAACTCATTGATATAATGATATTTTTAATTTATTAGTAGCAATCCCTTGAGCAAATCCGCTCGCCTGGCGAGCGGATTGGTAAGAATTTGCAGTTAAGGACACAAAGTATCACGAAATTTGACTCAAGCTAAGCATTTTTATTGGGTTCTGGAGATTCGGTAATTCAGTTCAAGCCCAGCATAACCGTAGGGGATTTCTGAAAAAGCACCGCTCAAGGCATTGTTGTAGTGGGGTAGTTCACCGACGAATTGATTCGAATACAAACTCCCCGTGAGGCTTACATTCAGCCGTGGTGTGAGCCAATAACCAAGGCGTGCACTGAAGGTATGGTTGCGGCTGGCACCAGATTCTGAGGCTGAATTCAAAAAACCGGGTAATCCAACGGGTGGCGTTTGTGGGAATCTTTCAAAACTGCTGTCACGAATACTGACGAATTCATAGCTGGCAGCGACAGAGAGCCTTGGCGTTATCTGGGTATTCAGGCTGGCACCCAAAAGCAGATAAGTTTCCTCACTGTTGAAACTCTGCTCAAACAACCGTCTTATGGTCGCGTTCAGGACATCCGTGGTCAGTGCAGATGTCGATTTGCTCTGGCCATAGCCAGCCCAGATTGATGCAACCGCATAATCTTGCAACGCCCAGCTCGTAATTACGCGGGCTGTCCAGCCTTCATCCTCAAGGTCAGAGACGGCAAATGTCTGGGGGTTCAGAAAATAGATCGTGAAATTGCTATAACGAACTTCATCGAGCAGGGCTGCAAAATCGTCGCTGCTGTTCTTGAAGGCCGCTACCTCCAGGGAGGCCGCCGTGCGTCGGTTATTGGGATTTAACAGGTTGGCTTCATAAAAAGTCCATTTGAAGCCGGCAGACTCCATCTTAGTGTCCAGTGAGGTATCAATATCGATAAGGTTTATGCTGGCAATGGGGCCCAAATCAACGGTCAGGGAATGCTGCTGCCGTTTATAGAAGACTGAGAACTCCTCCAATACCCCGTAATGCAGCTCCAGTTTCTCCCCACTCAGATCGCCGCTGTCTCCAACCAATCGGCTGTTATTCGCCAGCAGATCATCGCGGAAACTGAATACATCGAGCGTGTCGTTGACAGCCAGTCCAGCCAGGCTGATTTCGAGATCGCCCCGGGTCGTCGTGTAAGCGGAGTTATTGGAGCTGTTTATCCAGCCGAGAGGGGTATCAGCGCTCGTCGCTTGCGAGACTAGCAACAACGCCATACCGCTAAGCGTGAGCATTTTTCGAGCAGCCAATGAATAAACCCGAACTCCTGTTTGATCGTGACAAATGCCGAAATTTTTCCGTGAATTTTGCACTATTTTCCCTGGGCAGATGACCCACCCGTTGCGGATTTCAGTCGAGTTCCAAAGCCGTGTTATCGGTGCGGAAATTCTATCACTTGAAGACTATTCTTTTCTCAGACTTGGCCGACTTAAAGTATTATTGCTCGATCAATTCATTTAAAATCGCGTGCACTTAAAACGTCGAAATTGTTGCTGCGTGCCTCTGCCGCTCACCTGCTGGCAGGACCATTGGCCGTAACATTCGCATTTTGCAGTAAGTATCCGCCACCCAGAGTCATTCATGCGCCTGAAGTGTATTAAATTAGCCGGCTTCAAATCCTTTGTAGATCCTACCACCATTAACTACCCCTCGAATTTGTGCGCCGTCGTTGGTCCCAATGGCTGCGGCAAGTCCAATGTCATCGATGCTGTGCGTTGGGTGATGGGGGAGAGCTCCGCCAAGAACCTGCGTGGCGAGCACATGACCGATGTGATCTTCAATGGCTCCAGCGCCCGGAAACCGGTGGGTCAGGCCAGTGTGGAGCTGGTCTTCGACAACCATGACAAGAAGTTTACTGGCGAATACGCCAATTTTGCCGAGGTGTCGATCAAGCGCAAGGTAGACCGGGAAGGGCTGTCTACCTACTCCCTCAATGGTACCAAGTGCCGACGCCGCGATATTACCGACATCTTCCTCGGTACCGGCCTTGGCGCTCGCAGCTACTCAATCATCGAACAGGGCATGGTGTCCCGCCTGATTGAATCCAAGCCGGAAGAGCTCAGGGTCTACATAGAAGAGGCCGCGGGTATCTCCAAGTACAAGGAACGCCGCAAGGAGACCGAGAGTCGCATCAAGCGCACCCGCGAAAACCTTGCCAGGCTGGCCGATATTCGCGATGAACTGGAGCGCCAGCTGCAGCATCTCAAGCGGCAATCGGTCGCCGCTGAAAGATACTCTGAATTGAAGCAGCAGGAGCGGCAGACCTCGGCCAACCTGAATGCCCTGCGTTGGCGGATCCTCGATGAAGAAATCCGCGGCAATCAGGAGACTATCACGGCTCTTGAACTCGACATCGAAGCGACCACCGCCGAGCAGCGGGCAATCGATGCCAGGGTGGAACAACACCTGTCAGACAATACCGACCTCACCGATGCGCTGGGTGAAGTGCAGGCCCGCTTTTACAGTCTCGGCAATGATATAGCCCGCATCGAACAATCCATCGAACATCACATCGAGCGTGTCGATCAACTCAAGCTCGACCTTGGGGAAACGGAAGAAGGCTGGACCCAGACGCGGGAAGAGCTGGACATCGATTTAAAGAAGATCACCCAACTGGATGCCGAGTTGAAATCCATTTCACCAGACCTGCAAGCGGCACAGTCAAACGAGATCGAATCCTCCCGGGATTTAGCTGAAGCAGAACTGGCGCTGCAGAAATGGCAGAAGGAGTGGGACGAATTCAATCAACGTGCTGAGGAACCCCGCCAGACAGCGGAAGTGGAACAATCCCGAATCCAGCAGTTGGAAAGCATCGTTGAACGTGGCCTGGAGCGCAAACAGAGGCTCGAGCATGAGCAGAGAACACTGGAGCAGCCCCCGGAAGATGCCGGCCTGGACCAGGTAAAAGAAGAAATCAGTGTCCAGGCAGCGAGTATTGCAGAACTGCAGGCTAAAAACAGCGATTTGGGAAGTCAGATCGAAGAGCACCGCCAAGCGCTGAATATCGGCCTGGAAGAACTGGATGCCGTTCGCGGCGAATTACAGACTGCCAAGGGCAGGCAGGCGTCGCTGGAAGCACTGCAGCAGGCGGCGCTGGGCCAAGATAACCAGGCGCTCAATAGCTGGTTGCGAGACAGGGGACTGGATAATCAGCTGCGTCTGGGCGAGAGTTTGAAGATTGCGCCGGGCTGGGAATTGGCCGTCGAAGCGGTTCTGGGCGAATCGTTGCAGGGCATCTGCATCGAAGGCCTGGATAACGTGGATAAGCTGCTGGCTGAGTTACCGCAGGGTAAATTGTCGTTGATCGATGTCTCGGCTGGGTCGAAGGGCAACTCCCTACCGCAAAACTCCCTCACACCTCTGGCTAGCAAAGTCAGCAGTGACTGGGACATCTCCGGCTTGTTAGAGGGCATTTATGTGGCTGAGGGACTGCCCCAGGCTATCGCCGCCAGAGGTCAACTGAATCACCGGGAATCTATCATCACCACGGCAGGGGTCTGGCTCGGCAGAACCTGGGTCCAGGTGCGGACGACCAGCGCTCAGGATTCCATTGTCGAACGCCGCGGATTGATTGGTGATTTATTTCGAAATATCAAAGCATTAAACGAAAAATCTAATAGTATGCTACAACAAAGGGATAGTCTCCGGGTTAGCCTGAACTCTGACGAGGTGCGGCGGGAAGAACTCCAGCAGGAGCTTGCCAACCGAGCTCAGAACCTGGGGGAATTGAAATCTACCCTGAGCGCACATCTGGCCAAAATAGAAGAGGCGGCGAACCGTAAGCAGCGTATCGAGCATGAGTTGGAAGAACTGGGCAGGCAATTGGATCTGGAAGAGCAAAATACTGCCCAGGCCAGAGCGCGCCTGCAGACGGCGCTAGACGCCATGGCCGCGGATGTTGGTCGCCGCGAAGAACTCGGAGCAGCTCGGGAAACGGCACAGAGTTCTCTGCAACAAATTAGAGAAAAATCAAGAAATGACAAAGACTTAGCGCACGAACTTGCACTAAAACAACAATCTGTCCAGGCGCAATTGCAGTCTACCAGAGAAACTATGGATCGGATGGCGAGCCAGGTGCAGCGTGCCAAGGAACGCATCGAGTCCCTGACTTCCCAGATTGAAGAGTCGGATACGCCCCTGGAAACCATGCGTACAGACCTGGAGGCCCTCCTCGGGCAGCGTCTTGAGGTGGAGAAAGAGCTTGGAATTGCCAAGTCGCGGGTTGATGAGAATGAACACAAGATTCGGCGCCTGGAACTGGATCGCAACGAGATTCAGGAGCGCCTGAACCAGGTGCGGGAATCGCTGATGCAGAAGCGGCTGAAGCGAGAAGGATCGTCTGTCAAGCGGGATGGGCTGCTTGAGCAACTGCAGGGAGCGAAATTCGATCTGCAGACGGTACTGGATCACCTCCCCGAAGGGCTGGAAACGCTGGAGTGTGAGCAGGAACTGGAAAAATTGGGCAATCGAATCCAGCGCCTGGGACCGATCAATCTGGCGGCAATCGATGAATATCAGCAGCAGTCTGAACGCAAGGTCTATCTGGATAGGCAAAATGAAGATCTTGAGAAAGCCCTGAATACCCTGCAGAACGCCATTCGCAAGATCGACAAGGAAACCCGCTCTCGTTTCAAGGATACCTTTGACAAGATCAATACGGGGCTCCAGAACCTGTTTCCCCGTATATTTGGCGGGGGGCACGCCTATCTGGAAATGACCGGTGATGATTTGCTGGATACCGGCGTCACCATCATGGCCAGGCCCCCTGGCAAGCGCAATAGCACCATTCACTTACTGTCAGGGGGTGAGAAGGCGATGACGGCGATTGCCCTGGTATTCTCGATCTTCCACCTCAATCCTTCCCCATTCTGTATGCTGGACGAGGTGGATGCCCCATTAGACGACGCCAATGTCGAGCGTTACGCCAAACTGGTCAAGGAAATGGCAGAGTACGTACAGTTCATCTTCATAACCCACAACAAGATCACCATGGAAATGGCGAAGCAGCTATTAGGAGTAACGATGTATGAAGCTGGTGTCTCTCGCATCGTCGCTGTCGATATCGACGAAGCGGCCGAAATGGCAGCCATGTAATCTGAAAATCCAGTTTCTTTCCTGAATAGCCCGCAAAATAGCCCGTTTCCGCGCTAAAGAAAATGCGGTAACTGTAAGATAATATTAAAAATTTTAACGAATTGAGCGCGCCTTCAAGCGAACTCTTAGTTGACTCTCTATGAACCCACGTGAACTCGTCATCTTGCTGCTGGGATTCGCGATCATCGCAGTGATCTTGCGCGGTCTCTACGTGGCGCTCCAGGCGCGCCACGGACAGATAAGGCTGGCGATTGACAAGAATATTCCCAGGGACATTGATCTCGAAGCGCTCGAAATGGCGGAATTGCCTGGCGGGGGAGCCCGTGTAGTGGCACGGTCCCTGGCTGAGGTCAATTCGCAAAATACCGCAATTGATGCGGCCACCAGGCGCGCGGAGAAACTGAATCTCGGTGATAGTGATCAGCCTGAGGTCATACCCTTGTTAATGGATGCCGTTGAACTCTCATTGCAGCCTGGAAGAGGGGAAACTACGTCGGTCCCTGCAGCGTCAGCTAAAGAATCAGGGATATTTGCCAGGGATGCCGACGAATCAAGTCAGGGTGACAGCGATGAAGATCCAGATTCGGTTCTGTTCGATTATGAGAATCATGGCCTGACAGACAGAGAGATTGCTGTGAGTAGTTTTGAAGACGATTGGGAGGATGCATGGGAAGAAGGCGAAGAAGGCGAAGAAGGCGAAGAGCTGACTGCAGTCGGCGTTGATGATGAAGACTTGGATGAGTATGGGGAGAGTGCAAACTATCGGGGCACTAGCAGACGGCTGGCAGAGGACCGAATGGCCTCGGTAATGCCGGATTACCCAGCAGAGAACAACGCCGAAAATGCTGCTGACAATTTTTGTGATGACGAACTCAATCAAGAACATGACGAAGGCGACGCAGATGATGATTATGGCGATGGCGAAGAGGATAGAACAGAGCCTTCCTTGAATGCTGATTCACAGTTCGATAGCGGCTGGGACCAGTTCTCAATGACTGCAGGGGAACGGATTGGCTTCAACACCGCAGATCCTGCGGGTGGACCTCGGGAAATGCAGCAGAAGGCCGAACAGAAAGCCCAGCGGGCAGTCCACCTAGAAGCATTGCAAGATGAATACCAGGACGAACTCTTTGATGAGCCTGAAGAAAAAGAGCGGGATAAACCGCAGCGACGATCCCTGTTCGCGGCGTTTTCCCGCAAGCGGGAGCTTCCGCCCGAGCAGTCGGTTGAATCCGCCCGACAGGATGCATCAGTAGTTCGCATCGAAGACAATGCAATGAAACAAGAAGCGAAACAGGAGGGGAAACGGGAAGAATCTTTCGCGACTGAGGCTGCCCCTCCACGAGAAATGCCTACTCAACCATCGGAAGTTATCGTCATCAATGTCATGGCCAAAGCCGGGCGTTCATTTTCAGGCGATGACCTGATGCAGGTGCTTATTACTGCAGGTCTGAAGTTTGGTGAGATGAATATCTTTCACAAGCGTTATGGGAATGACAGCAGAGCGCCAGTGATATTTAGCGTCGCCAATGTGCTCAATCCAGGGACTTTCGATCTGAACAATATGGAGAATTTCAGCACACTCGGCATCAGCCTGTTCCTGGCAATGCCTGCCGCAATCCATAACATGGATGCATTCGAACAAATGCTGGCTGTCGCTCAGCGAGTTCGTGGCGCACTTGACGGTGAGCTGAGAGACGATCATCGTAATGTCATGACTGCGCAAACCATTGAGCACTACCGTCAACGCATCAGTGATTTTGAGTTACGCCGACTTAAATCTGTCGGTAGCCGCGGCTAAGCACACTAAAGCCTGATGCCCATGGCGGTTCCTGAAAAGATAAAGCAGGAAGTCCTCGAACTTCGTCGCCAGATAGAGCACCACAATCGCCTCTATCATTCCCTCGATGCGCCTGAAATTCCCGATGCCGACTACGATGCTTTGCTGGCCCGCCTGGAAGCATTGGAGGGTGCGCATGGGCTGGCTACCTCTGATTCACCGACTCAACGAGTAGGTTCTGAACCGCTTGCAAAATTCAGACAGGTAACTCATGAGTTGGCCATGCTGTCCCTGGACAAAGTGAGCAACGAGCAGGCGCTACAGGATTTCGACACGCGTATCAAGAAGCGACTCGCTGATGAGGCTCCTTTGGAATACAGCTGTGAGCCCAAGGTAGACGGAGTGGCAGTGAGCCTGTTGTATGAGGATGGGCTCTTGACGCGAGCAGCCACACGGGGCGACGGTATTACCGGTGAAGACGTCACCCACAATGTAAAAACGATCAAAGACGTTCCCCTGCGCATCGAGGCAATCCAAAAAGGCACAAGGATCGAAGTACGGGGCGAAATTTTTCTCGGCAAGAAAGGATTTGCTAGTCTCAATGCCCGTGCCGAACGAGAAGGTACAAAGGTGTTTGTCAATCCTCGCAACACAGCGGCGGGCGCAATTCGTCAGCTTGATTCTCGCAATACGGCAAAGATTCCCCTGCAGATGTACTGCTATAGCGTAGGCGTTACCACGGGTTTTGACCTGCCTGTCAGGCTCAGTGAAATATTTGATACCCTGGCCAGCTGGGGGCTGCCAGTCAATCCTGAAAGAAGTACGGAGCTGGGAATAGCAAGTTGTCAGGACTATTGCATGAAATTGTTGGCAAGGCGTAACGCTCTGGAATATGAAATCGATGGTGCAGTACTCAAGGTCAACGATCTGGAGATACAAAAACAGCTGGGGCAAAACGCCAAGAGCCCCCGTTGGGCCATGGCCTACAAATTTCCTGCCGAAGAAAAATCTACCAAAGTGCTGGATGTCGAGTTCCAAGTAGGGAGAACTGGCACTATTACGCCGGTGGCGCGACTGGATCCTGTTTTTGTAGGTGGAGTAACAGTAAGTAATACTACATTGCATAACATGGATGAGATCTCGCGTTTGGGACTGCGCATTGGCGATAGCGTTATCGTGAGAAGGGCCGGCGATGTCATTCCAAAAATAGTCAGAGTCATCAATGCCGAGAAGAATAAGAAGCCCAAGGCAATTAAATTGCCTGCATCTTGTCCAGCCTGTGGCTCAGTTATCGAAAAAGATGGCGAGGTATTGTACCGGTGTAGTGCCGGAATTACCTGTCCCGCCCAGCGTAAGGAATCCATCAAGCACTTCGCTTCCAGGGCAGCGATGGATATTGAAGGGCTGGGGGACAAGCTGGTCGAGCAATTGGTTGACGAGGCTTTGATCGAGAGTGTTGCAGATATCTACAGGCTCTCGATTGAGCAGCTCGCCAGCCTGGAACGTATGGGAGCGAAATCCGCGGAGAACCTGATTAGCGCAATTGAAAGGAGCAAACAAACTGGCTTGCCACGCTTCCTGTTTGCGCTGGGCATTCGGGAAGTCGGAGAGGCAACGGCGATGTCTCTGGTAAACCACTATGGCGATCTCCTTCCCATTATCTCTGCTGATTTGGAAAGTCTTGAACAGGTGGCAGATGTCGGGCCAATAGTTGCGCAACACATCCGGAATTTCTTTATAAACAAGGATAACCTTAAGTTGATTGCCGACTTACAGAAATCCGGTATTCGCTGGCCACAGGTAGAAACTACCTCTACCAGTCTCGCTCTCCAGGGCCAGATTTATGTATTGACCGGCACCTTGGAGCGATTGCCGCGCAGCGAAGCGAAGGCGAAGCTGCAGGCGCTGGGAGCGAAAGTCGCCGGTAGCGTGTCCAGGAACACCGACGTTGTGGTGGCAGGCCCAGGTGCTGGCTCCAAGCTCGCCAGGGCAGAAGAGCTGGGAATAAAAATCATCAATGAAGGGGAATTTTTAGACCTTATTGCCACTCTAAGCGAGTAGGGTCGAGAGCAGTCAGGAGGTAGAGGCGCGCTTAAGTAAAAAAACCAAAATACCAAGAGCCGAGCAGGATTCAATACCTTACGAATACCCCACAGTGGTAAAGGGAGAGAACACAGTGAAGCGATTACTTCGAAACCTGGTATTCAGTGGGCTGTCAGGTGCTCTGACTGTGGCCTGCGCAGCAACCCAGCCGCGCAATATCGCCGATGTCTGTGACATATTTGAAGATCGCCGCTCGTGGTATCGGGCAGCGAAGAGTTCTGAGCGGCGCTGGGGTATCCCTATTGAGGTCAATATGGCCTTTATCTACCAGGAGTCCAGTTTTCAGGCCAGGGCCAAGCCGGAGCGCACCCGCTTACTCTGGATATTTCCCGGCCCTCGACCGTCATCTGCCTTTGGCTACGCCCAGGCCCTGGACAGCACCTGGGATGACTATGTGGTTGCCGCAAATAATAAAGGCGCGTCACGGAGAAATTTCGATGATGCCATCGACTTCGTTGCCTGGTATAACGCCAACTCCAATCGCATCAGCAAAATCGAACGCCGTGATGCCAGGAATCTCTACTATGCCTATCACGAGGGTAATGGTGGGTATCAGCGAGGAACCTACCGCGGGAAGCAATGGCTAGTCGATGCCGCAAACCGGGTTCAATCAAACTCCCAGCGATTTTCATCTCAGCTGGCTCAATGTCGACGCGAATTAGACAAGAATTGGTTTCAGCGTCTTATTTCCTAGTAAACTTGCAAACCTTGCGATCCTGGCAAGCGCTCTGAATGCATTCGCAGTGCAGATTCGAATACTCTTAGTTGGTAAATTTTAGGCAGGCATTCATGAGTTGGTGGGGCAAAATAGTAGGTGGAACATTCGGCTTCATGATGGGCGGGCCGCTGGGTGCGATACTGGGTGCTGCACTGGGCGACTATTTCGATGGCGGACTGGACGGAATCAAGCTGGATGATTCGCTGGGCCTGGGAGCGACTGAACGAGTCCAGTCAGTATTCTTCACGACAACGTTTGCCTTGATGGGATATATCGCAAAATCGGATGGCAAGGTCAGCAATCAAGAAATAGGTATGGCTGAGCAGGTCATGCAGCAGATGCGTTTGAATTCTCAGCAACGCTCTGTGGCGATCAACCTGTTTAATGAAGGAAAAAAACCCGGCTTTCCTGTGCACGAAGTGCTGGCACAGTTCAAACGGGAGAGCCACCGGCGCCGCAACCTGGTGCAGATGTTTCTGGAAATCATCGTAGCGACAGCCCTTGCCGATGGACGACTCGATACGCAAGAGCAGGGCAGGCTGGAAAGCATCGCCAGAGATTTAGGCTATACCCGAATACAATTTACGGCCTTGTTGAGTCGTCTGACCGGTCAGGCGCATTTCATCGATCAGACATCTGTTGCAGACAAGTTGACTGCGGCATACGAACTACTGGGAGTAAATTCGGAAGCGGATTTTGATGCAGTGAAAAAAGCCTACCGTAAGCAGATGAGCCAACATCACCCGGACAAGTTGGTTTCCAAAGGTATGCCAGAAGAGATGCTGGAGATTGCGACCAGAAAGACCCAGGAAATCAAGGCAGCCTACGAGCTGATCAAGTCTCAGCGCCGCTGAATGCTACTAACAAAAAGTCTCGTTGATATCGTTGAGCACTTCATTACCGGGGCAGAGGTCATGGTTGCTCAGCATATTGAAAGGTTTGTCTACGGTATCTTGAAGTTCGTGAAGATCGGATGTGGATTGGTTGATATACAGTAACCCGGTTGCGATCTTGCCCTGTTTTTTGTATTCATAGATGTGGTGTAGGGCATTTTCCTTATCATAGGGTTCGTAGTTATTGCCCGTCTTGTGCAGGTGGATGACCGAGCCATCGTGCAGCGTGATTTCCTTTTCTTTGCCTGCTGCGTATGAAGTGGAAATTTCCGTGCGCATTGGCACAAAATCAATTTCACTGAGAGCGACATAATTCTCCCAGGTGTTCTTGTAACCGTGAGTGGAAGCATCAGTGTTATTAAACATTACACAGGGAGAGACGATGTCGATAAAGGCAAAACCTTTGTGAGTCAACCCTGCCTGGAGTAACGGAACTAGTTGCTGTTTGTCCCCGGAAAAGCTTCGAGCTACGAAACTGGCTCCGAGTTCAATGGCGAGTGTAGCAAGATCGATATTATCGTAAAGGCTCTCTTCGCCGGATTTCGTTCGCGAGCCGAGATCAGCGGTCGCCGACAACTGACCCTTGGTGAGCCCATAAGTGCCATTGTTTGCAACAATGTAGAGCATGTTCACGCGCCGCCGCACGATATGACAGAACTGTCCCAAGCCAATAGATGCAGTGTCACCATCGCCCGAGATACCAATGTAAGACAGCTCTTTGTTGGCAATGTTGGCTCCCGTAGCAACAGACGGCATGCGCCCGTGCACAGAATTGAAGCCATGGGATTTGCTCAGGAAATAAGAAGGGATCTTGGAAGAGCAGCCGATGCCAGAAATTTTTGCGACCCGGTGTGGCTCGAGTGACATCTCGGCGGCAGCCTGTATGATTGCAGCGCTGATAGAGTCGTGGCCACAGCCACCACAGAGTGTGGTTAATGTGCCTTCGTAGTCTCTTCGGGTCAGACCAAGATCATTGGTCTTCAGCTGCGGGTGTTGAAATCTTGGTTTGCTGATATAGCTCATTCTTTAGTGCTCTATTAAAGCGATCTATGCCGATCCCGCACTGGTGTTTGCTAAATCCTGCATTGAACCCAGGATCGCGCGCTCGATGTGTTGTGCAGTAATTAGCACACCGTTGTAATTGCGAATGGAATGCATCTTGTCTTCATTTATATTGCATTCAATCTTTAACAGACTCTTCAGCTGTGCGTCGCGATTCTGATCGATGACATAGACCAATTCGTGATTATCGAAAAATTCGCGTACTTCTTTGTGGAACGGAAATGCCCTGATGCGCATCGTATCGATTGCAATGCCTTTTTTGCCCAGGCTATCCAATACTTCCTGAATCGCGCTGTGAGTAGTGCCAATATAGACCATGCCGAGCTTGTTCTTCTTCTTACCATTGACCAGGGGTTTGGGCAGGTATTTCACGGCAGTCTTAAATTTCAGGGCCAGTCGATCCATGACCTGGGCATAGATGTTGCCATCTTCGGTGTAGGCAGCATTTGCATCATGTGAGCTGCCGCGTGTGAAGTAACTCCCTTTGTTGGGGTGAGTACCGGGATAAGTACGATAGGGGATACCATCACCATCTGTGTCCTGATAACGGCCATACTTTTCAATCGCTTCGAGTTGCTCTGCGGTCAGGATTTTGCCCCGGTCATAGACCCGTTTGTCATCCCAGGTAAGTCGATCACATACCTGCTCGTTCATGCCTAATTCGAGATCACTCATCACGATGACAGGGGTCTGCAGGCGATCGGCAATATCGAAAGCATCGGCTGAATACTCGAAACATTCTTTAGGGTCTGATGGAAATAGCAGTATGTGCTTGGTATCGCCGTGGGAGGCATAGGCGCAGCTCAATAAATCCCCTTGCTGGGTTCGGGTTGGCATACCGGTAGAGGGGCCGACCCGTTGAATGTTAAACAAGACAAACGGCACTTCGGAAAAATAGGCAAGACCAAGAAATTCCTGCATCAGCGAAATTCCTGGTCCGCTGCTTGCGGTAAAAGCCCTGGCCCCATTCCAGCCAGCACCGATGGCGATGCCGATCGCCGCCAATTCATCTTCGGCCTGGATAATAGAGTACTTGCGCTTGCCACTGCCGGGATCGATTCGGAGCCGCTTACAATACTTTCCAAAGCTATCTACAACCGAGGTAGATGGAGTCAGCGGATACCAGGATGCAACGGTTGCTCCGCCATACACACAACCCAGGCCAACTGCCGTGTTGCCATCCATTAATATCTTGTTCTTGTTTTTCTTACTGGGCTTCAGTTGTAGTTGCAATGGACAGGTAAAATTGTCGACTGCATACTGATGTCCAAGTTCCAGGGAATGGATATTCGGAAGGATCAGTTTTACCTTACCGCGAAACTGGTCGCTGACCATGCCGGTGAGTATCTTGAAATCGATGTTCAGGAAAGCAGACAGCGCTCCCACATAGACGATATTTTTAAATAATTGCCGCTGAGCCGGTTTGTCGAATTCCCGCAAGCAGATGTCTTTGAGCGGAATTGGCAGGTAATTGACATCATCGCGAATTAAATTTTTTTCCAGCGCCTTGGAGGAGTCATAGAGCACATAACCACCAGGCAATACTGAATCAATGTCCTTTTTGATTGTCTGCTCGTTCATGGTCACCATGAGGTCGACACCTTCACGCCTTCCCAGATAGCCACTTTCGTTAATGCGCACCTCATACCAGGTTGGCAAGCCCTGGATGTTGGACGGGAATATATTGTGAGGACTTACTGGAATGCCCATGCGAAAAACCGCTTTGGCGAACATATTGTTTGCGCTGGCGGATCCGGAGCCGTTCACATTTGCAAACTTGACGACGAAGTCGTTGATTTTGGGAATGGACTTCACTTTGTTTGAGGAAACTAACTCTGGCATGCATTCTCAGCCTTGGCAGGGTTAAACAGGTATTTGCGCATGTCCCAGGCATTAGTGGGGCAGCGTTCGGCACAAAGACCGCAATGGAGGCAAAGATCTTCGTTTTTCGCCATTATACGGCCTGTTTTCAATAGATCGGAAACGTAGATATCCTGTTCTTCGTTATCGGCTGGTGCCAGCATGTTTTGTCGCAGCTCAGTCTCGTCGCGATTGCTGGTAAAGGTGATACAGTCAGTAGGGCAGATATCGACACAGGCGTCACACTCGATGCAGAGCTGATCGGTGAATACAGTCTGCACATCACAATTCAGGCAGCGCATGGTTTCACCGAATGCCATCTCTTCATCAAATCCCAGCTCAACCTCCATATTCAGGTCTTTCAGGGTCTTATCTTTCGCGGCATGGGGCACTTTGAACCGGATATCGTTACTGATGTCGTTGTCATAGGACCATTGATGTATTCCCATTTTTTGACTATAGAGGGTGGTCAGGGGGTCAGGTCTGATTGACAGATCCTGCTTATTGCAGAATTGGTGAATTGACACGGCCGCATCGTGACCATGGGCAACAGCAGTTATTATATTGTCAGGACCCAGCGCTGCGTCGCCGCCAAAAAAGACTTTTTCATTGGTCGATTGAAAGGTGGTTTTATTCAGTGTCGGTAATTCCCATTTGTCGAACTCGATGCCGATATCGCGTTCAATCCAGGGAAAGCTATTGTCCTGGCCAATGGCACACAGCACATCATCACAGGGAAGGATTACCGGGTCTTCACCGGTCGGAATCAACAGGCGGCGACCATTCTCATCGTATTCCTTACGGACTTTCTCAAACTCCATTGCCACGAGCCTGCCATCCTCGACGATGTAGCGCTTGGGTACATGGAAATTCAGAACGGGAATATCCTCATTCATGGCATCTTCGATTTCCCAGGGCGAGGCTTTCATCTCATCGAAGCCACTGCGTACAACCACAGTGACATCTTCACCGCCAAGTCTCTTCGAGGTTCGACAGCAGTCCATCGCCGTATTACCGCCACCAAGCACCAGCACTTGCTTGCCAATCGAATCGACATGTTCGAACGCTACACTGGCGAGCCATTCAATCCCGGTGTGGATATTTTTCTTGCCCTCTTCATAACCGGGAATGTCGACCCATTTTCCAAGGGGAGCTCCCGTTCCTACGAAGACGGCGTCGTAGTCTTCGGAAAGCAGCGCTTTCATGCTGGTGATCTCTTCTGAGAAGCGGCAATTAATTCCCATGTCGAGTATGTAATGGAGTTCTTCTTCCAACACGCCGATAGGAAGTCGAAACCTTGGTATCTGGGTGCGCATGGCACCTCCACTCACTGGGTCGCGATCAAACAGGGTTATTTCGTAGCCCAGAGGCAACAGGTCGCGCGCCACTGTCAGTGACGCCGGTCCAGCGCCTATCAAGGCAATGTGCTTGCCGTTCTTCCTTTTCGGTATCACCGGCAATCGATCTTTAATGTCTGATTTTAAATCTGCAGCGACGCGTTTCAACCGACAGATTGCGACCGGGGTCTCTTCGATCCGACCACGACGGCAGGCTGGCTCGCAGGGGCGGTCACAGGTTCTGCCGAGGATTCCTGGAAAAACATTGGAGTGCCAGTTGACCATATAGGCGTCGGTATAGCGTTTATCTGCTATGAGCCTGATGTATTCCGGAACCGGAGTGTGGGCAGGGCAGGCCCATTGACAATCTACTACTTTGTGGAAGTAGTTTGGGTCGGCGATGTTAGTGGGTTTCATAACTTCTAGCTAAAGCTTCCTCAATCACGACGCTGAGTGACCAGCCTCAGACTGCTCGAATTTCCAGCAGTCTGATAATAGTCAGGGAGTATAGGCAATTGGATGGCAATTGAAAGTACATTATGCCAAGGGCTGGTCAAGTCTGGCCTCGTAAAGCTTGCTATAAATCCTGAGATTGGCAATGTAGTGAAACCTTTGAATTGCCTGCTGCAGCTGTCTTGCCAGTTGCTCGCTGATCTCCTCCATGTTTATGGTCAGATCCACCTCAATTCCGTTCTCCAGATAATGCAGGGATATATTATCGATATCGTCCTCTGACAGAAATTCTTGCCATTGGTTTTTAATATTGGCGAGAATCTGTTGCCTGTCCGGCAGCGCTGACTGGTGTGGTATGGTAATTGCTGCTTCCTCATGCGTCTCCGGATCGATGTGGGCGATAACATCGCCGATATCACTGAAGTTGCCAGTCAGTGCTCTGCTCACTGTCTCGCCGAGTTGATGTCCTTCTGAAACGGTTATTCGCGGGTCCACCAGCAATCTGACCTCCAGGATTATCTTGCCACCCGAGAGTCTGCTGCGCAGACTGGTTATCCCCTGAATGCCGTCAATGGCTAGTATGCAGTCTTGCAGCTGCCGTTGTCGTGGCAGTGGAATCGCGGTATCCACCAGTTCACGCAGGCTGTCGGTACAGAGCTCCCAACCGATCTTGGCGATAATCAGGGCGACAAATATTGCCGCCACCGTGTCCATCCAGATATATCCCTGATACGCCGCGACAATGCCAATCAGGACCGCGATAGAAGAGATAGCGTCGGTACGGCTGTGCCAGGCATTGGCCTTTAGCAGCGATGAATTGAGGCGTCTGGCAACCCGAATTGTGTACTGATAAATCCACTCTTTACTTGCGATGGATATCAAGGCAATGGCGGCACCGGACAATGCTGGAATGGGGATACTCGCCGATTCCAGCAGACGCTGGTAGCTGTCATAGAGCAGAATTCCTGCCGTGGTGAAGAATACGACTCCCATGCCAATAGTGCCCAGGGACTCGAAACGGCCATGGCCATAGGGATGCTCATCGTCTGGTTCGGTATGGGCTATGCGTGCGACAACCAGCACGAAGATATCGGTTATTGCGTCAGTTAGGGAATGGATGCCGTCGGTGATGAGCGCGAAAGACTGCGTAAAAATGCCGCCAAAGATCTTGGCAATACCCAGAGCCAGGTCGAGCCACATGCCTATCAGGGTAACCCTGGTAGCTTCCTGCTGCGCGCTAGCTGATTTCATTAATACTTCGAGGTTTGACCGCAAGGAAGAGGGTGAAACTGGAACCAAAAAAAAGCCCAACGACCATTGGTGTTGGGCTTAATATTCTATCAAGGGAGAGATAAATGAAACAAAACCCACAATTTTGTATGACATCTACCTACACCTAATAAGACTGTGACTGCTGCACAAAGTTCCGCCAAGTTCATTTTTTTTCGAAATATTTTCAGCGCCATTATATACATGAAAAATATAGATAACCTATTGATATTTCTATAGATTTATAATTTCGATCGCCCCGTTACTGAAAAGCGCTACCGACTCACGGTTGCCGATAACGCCAATACTTGCCTGGGCAGGATCGAAATAGCGCTCAGTGGCGGACTTGAGGTCCTCCATTGTAGTGCTCAGAATGCGCTGCCTGAATTCCATGCGGTGCTCCAGGCTGCGCCCGAATAGCTTGTTGTAGAACGCCTGCTTTGCTTCTCCGGCAGGAGAAGAGGGCTTATCCATGGTGGCGATCACGCCCAGTATAGCCTCTTCCAGTTGATGATCCGGATGGCTCTCACCGAGCAGCCACTGGACAGCGGCATCGAAGTCATTCAGGGTTTCCTGCAGCCTGGGATCTCTATAGGAGAAGAAGCGAAATGAAGCCGAATTGGCATCCTGACCAGCGCCACCGCCGTAAGCCCCGCCTTGTTCACGAATGGCCCTGTGCAGAAATCCATTGCGCAAAAAGCCGGCCAGGACATGTAATACCGCGTTGTCTTCGTGGCTTGAAGGGACGGTGGGGTAGGCCTTGGCGCAGAAATTTACCTGCGTAGATGTCGTCCAGGCCTGTTGCAATTGCTCTCTCAGCGGGGCAAGACATAAGGACGCAACAGGGACAGCGGCGTCAGATGTATTCCAGGTCTGATCGATGTCACCCATCAAGCGCTTTTTTAACTCCGGTTCAGCCACTAACAACACCTGTCGTGGTGCGGAACTTATTAATTCATGGAGATGGCGAAATTGCCCGAGCAGCTCAGTTCGCGCTTCGCTTGAAGCCAGCCGATCTCGCAGGCTCTTGATTCGCCGGATCCCTTCAAGGCCACCGGAACAATGGCTGAGCTGAGCGGTTGGGCTCATGCGGCTGGATGCCAGGCTCATGGCCAGGCTATGGCCCTGGCCGGTAATGCTATTCTCTTTTCGGGTGCAGATTTGTTCGATTAGCTCGGCAAGGCGTTGGTCTTCATCGAACCGGACATCGGTTATAGTCTGGTAGATGAGATCAGTGAGTTGCTTATGGTTAGTGGCAAGCGACTTGGATGAGAAGGTCAGAAACGCCTGCACTAGCTGTTCGTTATCCACATGACTGCGAATGCTGCTGAAACAATTCATGCCGCCACTAATGCCTGACTGCCAGACTTGAACTTCTTCGTAACTCTTTTTGCCAATACCAAATTCAGTCAGACAACTCGTATACAGAGGCAGGATATCCAGTAACTCCGGATCCAGCGGTGGCAACTCCAGCACTATCTGTTGATAGCTCAATCCGTTCGTACCCTGTCCGAAAAAACTCAGGGGTAGTCCGGACTCTGGTAGTGTTTCACTCTCACAGGTGGGTTCGCTTATCGTGGCAGGAACATCGGCCAGACCCACCTTCGGCAAGACATCAGGATCATCCTCTTGACGCTGCCTTTCCGCTAATGCTGTGGCTTGCCGTATAATCTGTGCGACGCCATCGGCAGAGAGCCCAGCCTTGATTTTTGCCAGTGTTTGCTTCTCTGCAGCGACTCTTCGATCATCCAACTCACAATCGGGTTTCAGCGTGAGCGTGATGCGATGCTGATTGCCCAGCAATCGCTGCCTGATTAATCCTGGAATGAACTGCTTATCTTTAACAGAGTTCCGTAACTCTTTCAGAACGGCCTCTATATTGAGTAGTTTTATCGGGTCGCCTCGGTGCATGGCAGTCGCTAATCCAGTGAGGATCAGTTGCAGGCCATAGGGGTAACTGTCGCCGGAAATTTCCCGCTGGTTCAACTCCAGTTGATGTAAGGCGGCCTCCACCTGATCCTGCGGCACACCGTTATCGGCGATCTCCTGCAGCGTGTTCAGTACCAGTGCCTCAACCGCTTCAGTGCTGGTATCTGCGCAGCCTTCCAGTCCTGCCATGAAGCTCATTTCACGGTTTGAGTCCTCCAGTCCGCACAGCGGTGAAGGTGAACTGCCCAACTCCGAAGTCTCCAGCGCTTTTTGCAGGGGGCTGGCGCTATTGTCGAGCAGGACACTGGACAGGAGCTGGCTTCTGAAAAGCTCCGCCAGATTGGTACTCCTGCCCAGTAGCCAGCCTATGACGACGTGGCTCTTGTCCTTGTCGTCATTATCCGAGGCATAGGCCTCTTCGATGCGTACTGGAGCGAGATAACGTTTTTCGTCATCAACTTCGATATCGAGATCGAGCTTGGCAAATTTTGAGAGTGCCAGTTCTTCAAAGTGTTGATGATGTTCGAATGCAGAAATGTCTCCGAAGGTCATGAAGACAGAATTACTGGGATGGTAGTGAGTCTTATAAAAGTGTAAAAGTTCTTCATAGCTCAAATCTGGAATATGCTCCGGATCGCCGCCACTATTGAAATGATATGTTGTCGAGGGAAACAGGTATTTGCACATTGTGTGCCACAGAACACTGTTTGTGGAACTCATGGCACCTTTCATTTCGTTGAAGACGACACCCTTGTATTGCAATTCACTACCAGGATTATCAGGTTCGGCGAACTCCAGGCGATGACCTTCTTGAGCGAAGTCCAGTTCATTAAGGCGAGAAAAGAAAGCTGCATCAAGATATACATTCAGCAAATTCTTGAAATCTTTTCTGTTCTTGCTGGCGAATGGAAAGGCAGTCCAGTCACTACTTGTAAATGCGTTCATGAAGGTGTTTAACGAACGCCTGATCATCATGAAGAATGGGTCACGAACCGGGTATTTTTCGCTGCCGCACAAAGCAGTGTGCTCGAGTATGTGGGCTACTCCAGTCGAGTCCATAGGTACGGTGCGAAAAGCCACCAGGAAGACATTCTCTGGATTATCACTGGCCAGATGATAGTGAAATGCACCAGTTGCTTTGTGAACGTACTTTTCCATCACGATATTCAGCGATGCAATTGCTTCGCTGTGTTGCCAGTCGAAAGCTGGATGAAAATTTTCGGGTCGGGTAGCGGGGGAATTCTGGATGTCGTCGAGGGTATCTACTTCTGCCATGTTTTGGTAATGCCTGTAACTGATTAGTTGCCAAACACCTGTAATCAGTATTTATTGAATGTCTAGAGAGCCTCTGGAGTCATTTCCGGTGCCTGCTCCAGGCTGATTCGCCCTAGTTTACCTGAGCGCAGGTCATTTAGTAATGCTTCTGATGCCTTGTACAGATTTACTCTGCCACCCCTGCTGATGCCACCGCGACGTTCAGCTATTTTCTCCAGCAATTGCTCTGCAGTCTGGATATTTGCAGTCACGGCATAACGCGTTATGAGATTAGCTCGGAAATTGGCAAGCATTAGTTCGGCGGCAAACCAGGCAATATCTTCGGTGTTAACAGCCGTATTACGGATACTGCCCAATATGGCCAGTTTCTGCGCGCCTGCCTGATCATCCAGTTTTGGCCACAGCATTCCGGGCGTGTCAACAAGATACCAGCCTTCATCCAGCTTTATTCGCTGTTGATAACGGGTGAGTGCGGGTTCATTACCCGTTTTTGCCAGTTTCTTGTCAGCCAGTTTGTTAAGCAGGGTAGATTTTCCCACATTGGGACTGCCAAGTATGGCGAGCTCGTGTTTAGACCGAGGTGCTGCGAATCTTTCTCTCTGCAATTTTTTAGCGGCCTCAGTAATTTGTGCCCTGCTGAGATTCTGATCAAGGCCATTAATCAGGCAAATGACGTGTTTCTGGCTGTTGAAATGTTTCTGCCAGGCGCTGGTAATTTCTGGATCGGCCAGATCTGCCTTGTTCAATAGTTTAATGCAGGGAAGCCCCTTGCTTAGATCTGGTAACAGAGGGTTTGAACTGGCAGCAGGAGCGCGGGCATCCAGCACTTCTATGACAATATTCACTTCGCGCATGAGCTTGGCCAGTTCTTTGCTGGCTTTGTGCATGTGGCCTGGATACCAGGAGATGCTCATTGGGGCTATCTCGTTCTTCAAGAGGTGGGTAGTTTAAAGGGGACGCCGGATGATCTCCACTACGCGATTAAATCCTATTGGGCTATAATAAATGACGCCAATTTTACAGCACTTATATTCTGACCCCAACTGCTTCGGACGAGACGCCACATGCAAAACAAAACAAACGTTCAGTCACGAATTCAATCGAAACTTCAGGCCGATCTGAGCCCCCTGGTGTTTACAATTGAAAATGAGAGTCATAAGCATGGTGGGCCGTCTACAGAATCCCATTTTAAGCTAACAATGGTCGCTGAAAAATTCACTTCACTCACTCGAGTCAAGCGTCACCAACACGTGTATGCATTGTTGGCAGAAGAACTGGCGAACGGAGTGCATGCATTGGCATTACACCTTTATTCGCCGTCAGAATGGGAGCAGGGCGAAGGCAGTGTGCCAGCTTCTCCTGACTGTCGGGGTGGTAGCAAGTCGGCGCCTTAAATACTGTACCTGGCGTTCATTAATATGTTCCTCTTTCAAAGGTCAGCTGAACTACTTTTTATGTGAGCCGATTCGAAGTATTTTTCGGCTGCCAAATGCGCCATTCTTGCCACGATCTGAGTGCTGCATTCGACGGATATGTGTTATGCTTGCGCGCGTTGAGACTGAGTTAAGTTTGCAATTTATCGCAATAAATTGAGAGGCGTTATCTAGCTACAGGGTGTATATCTTTACATATCAGGTAGATGGAATTGAGTTTTAATTTTGAATGTCAGGCTGTTGGCGACACTCTTTAAACTGCCGCTACAGGTGACCAGAAACGGGCTCGTATTTTAACTCAAACTATGAAGAAATCGCTCGACATCCCACGCTCACGAGAGCTACTAGCAGCCTCGCTTGTCTCACTCGCCATGGTTGCACTTATCCTGGCTGTTCAATTTCTCAGCGAAGTAGATTCCAGCGACTCAACACCCATTGTAGAGCATCAGCCCATTGCGGTATTTCCTGATTTCGCTTCAATCAATAATGTCGAAGTAAAAAAGCAGCAGTTTTTTGACTTCTTGCAGGATTACATCGTTGCTGAAAACTCATCAATTACCAGCATTCGTGAAGAACTGAGACCTTATATTGCCATTGCGAATAGCGGCGTCGCCTTCAGTGCCCGGGAAAGAATGTGGGTTTTGAATTTGGCCGAGGATTATCGTATCGAATCTGCTGTCATGGATGACCGGGAGATTGTTAACGAGTTAATGTTGCGTGTCGATGTCATTCCCCTGTCGCTGGCTCTGGCGCAGGCAGCGAACGAATCTGCCTGGGGTACGTCACGATTTACCCTGGAGGGAAATAATATTTTCGGCCAGTGGTGCTATGAAGAGGGCTGCGGAATTGTACCGGCCCGGCGTCGTAGCGGGGCGACTCATGAGGTGGAGAGCTTCGAGTCGGTGGAGAGTTCAGTGCAAGCTTATATACTCAATATAAATACCCATCCATCTTATGAGTACTTGCGCCAACTTCGAGCCGAAATGCGTCAGCAGGAGAGACAGCTCGATCCCATGGAACTGGCCTATGGCTTGGGTGATTACTCTGAGCGTGGTGACAGCTACGTGGACGAGGTACAGAACATTATCATACAGAATGATCTGCGTTCACGAAGTAGAAAGCTGATTCAGCGTTAAACCTCAATCCAGCTTTATCCACTGCACCGAGTACCAATAGAAACTATTCGAGCGAGGATCTGGAGCAGTGCAGATGTACCGCCAGCGCCTTCCGCTAAACTCCTGACCCGGAACTATTTCCACCAGTCCAGTATCACGATTCAACCAGTTCATTTGCAGCGGCTGGCTATTCGCGAAACACCCTATTTGCGAAAGCGCATATTCTCCAGGTTTAAATTGCAGGGTAACCGCAGGGCTGCGGTCTTCGGTAACCGGGGACTCGGGGCTGACCAGCGCGATATTGAAGGCCTTGGTGGCAAACTTGGTTCGGGCGGTGTCCAGATCGGCGTAGATGCTGGCGAGCGGATACCTTGGAAGCGCCAGAAAATCCGAGTTATAACCCACTGCTCCGGAGTTTTGTGCCAGCCCGACAAAACCCAGCTCATCGAGCAGTGATTTAATGGCAGGGTTGAATTCACCATAGGGGTAAGCCAGCAAACGGTGAGACTGTCCGGTTTGTTCGGTGATAGTCTGTTCTGCTTCCAGTAATTCTGCGCGCTGTCTCTCCAGCCACTGCTGCTCTGATTCACCTTCCGGCCGGTCCAGCATATAAGGGTGGGTCACCATATGGTTGGCAATCAATACTCCGGCATCTGCCATTTCCCGGATTTGATCCCAGGTCATGTAATTTGACTGATTGCGATTGATTGGATCCGTACTCAGGAAGAGGGTGAAGGGATAGCCAAATGACTGCAGCATGGGAAATGCTTCTTCGTAGATGGAGATATAGCCATCGTCAAAGGTTATTGCCACAGCGCGATCGGGCAAGGGTCGCTGGTTGCGCAGGCCCTCAATCATCTTATCCAGCCCGATCACATTGAAATTATTATCTCGCAGGTATTCCAGGTGGGCCCTGAAATCGGCAGGTGAGATGCTGGTGGAGGGTGGAGTATCGGTAGCGACGTGATGATAAAGCACGATGACGCCGTGTTCGGCTGCGAGTGCGCTGCCATTTCCGCCGAATATCAGCAGGAGCGCTACCAGAAAAAATCGCACATTAAACACCTCAAGAATACGCATCAGGATGAATGATAACTCAAATCCGGCTTTGCGTATGGTTTCTCAATCAATCGGTGCAAAGGTATAATGCGGCCTCTGCAAGTCTGGCACTAGCCGAATAAGAGCGGAGTAATCGAATGATTTATCAAGGCAAGGCACTGAACGTTGACGTTCTGGCTTCAGGCGTCGCCCACCTGGTTTTTGACCTGGAAAAATCCTCAGTTAACAAGTTTAACCAGCAGACCCTGGAAGATCTGCAGGCAGCTGTTGCCGCGCTGCGAACTGCGGATATTAAGGGAGTAGTTTTTTCCAGCGCCAAGTCAGCCTTCATCGTCGGCGCTGACATTACAGAATTTACGGCCAAGTTCAGCGAATCAGATGAACAGATTCTCGAGTGGCTGGTGGCCGCGAACAGGATATTCAACGATATTGAGGACCTGCCAGTTCCTTCTGTTTCAATCGTCAATGGAATAGCACTGGGTGGTGGCTTCGAGATGGCGCTCTCGACAGACTATCGAATTGCCAGTGGCAATGCGGTGGTAGGATTTCCCGAAGTAAAGCTTGGCATTCTGCCTGGGTTTGGAGGCACCGTCCGGCTGTCAAGATTGATCGGCGCGGATAATGCGAATCAGTGGATAAGTAGCGGGTCTCACATTAAAGCACAGCAGGCTTTCGAGGAGGGCGCTATAGATGCAATAGTGGATGATGCGAAGTTAATGGAGGCGGCCGAGTCACTTCTGCAGCAATGCAATGCCGGCAAGCTGGACTACAAGCAGGTACGATTGCAAAAAACCTCCCCACTGACATTGCAACCCATCGAGCTCAATGTTGCCTTTGAAACTGCCAAAGCACTGGTAGCAGCCCAGGCCGGGCCTCACTATCCGGCACCGCTAACGGCGGTGCAGGTGATGCAGGATAGCGCGACGCTGGACCGTGCGGGAGCGCTGAAAATTGAACACCAGGGATTTATCAAGCTGGCTAAAACCGCCGTAGCTGCCAACCTGGTGCAGATGTTTCTCAACGATCAGTTCCTGGCAGCCAAGGCCAAGCAATCGAGCTCTCTTGCCAGAGATATCGAACAGGCCGCTGTCCTTGGTGCCGGCATTATGGGTGGGGGCATTGCCTACCAGTCTGCCCTGAAAGGCACACCCATCATCATGAAGGACATTATCCAGGAAGGCATCGACCTGGGTATGAGCGAAGCGAAAAAGCTGCTCGATAAACAGCTCGCCCGGGGCAGGCTCGATGTCGAGGGCATGCTGGCAATACTCTCAAGTATCAAGCCCACACTGAATTATGAAGCATTCGGCGGCGTGAATATCGTCGTCGAAGCCGTCATTGAAAATACCGAGATAAAGAAAAAAGTATTGGCGGAATTGGAAACTGTTGTACAAGATCACGCGATCATCACATCCAATACTTCGACAATTTCAATTGATGAGCTAGCCACTGCGCTGAAGAGACCAGAGAATTTTTGCGGTATGCACTTCTTCAATCCGGTACCCGTCATGCCACTGGTAGAAGTAATTCGTGGAAGTCAGACAAGCAAGGCCACTATTGCCACAACGGTGGCCTTTGCCAGGAAGATGGGCAAGACTCCCATAGTAGTGAACAACTGCCCGGGATTCCTGGTTAATCGAATCCTGTTTCCCTACTTTGGGGCGTTCTCACGACTGATTCACGACGGAGCAGATTTCCAGCAGATTGACAGAGCGCTTGAACGCTTTGGCTGGCCGATGGGTCCGGCGTATTTACTGGACGTTGTAGGGATAGATACCGCAGTTCATTGCCAGGGTGTCATGGCTAATGGGTTCGAGCGCATGAACCTGGATTTCGACAGCGCCATAGACAAGCTGTATAAGAAGCAATGTTTTGGTCAGAAGACTGGCAGCGGTTTCTATCTCTATGAACCTGACAAGCGCGGTAAACCAAAGAAACTGCCCAATCCGGACATTGTGGCAGTAATTGACTCGGTTCGAGCACGGCCCCAGGATTTTAGCGATGCTGAGATTGTGGAGCGCATGATGGTGGCCCTGTGTCTGGAAACCGCACGCTGTCTTGAAGATGGCATCGTGGAAACGGCGATCGAAGCTGACATGGGGCTGGTGCTGGGACTGGGTTTTCCGACGTTCCGCGGTGGGGCGTTGAGGTATGTTGATAGTATTGGTGTAGCTGAGTTCTGCGCTATCGCGGACAAGTATGAGCAGCTCGGTGAGATTTACCACCCTACAGCAAAGATGAGAGAGAAAGGCGCCGCTGGCGAGACTTATTACGGGTAATTCCGGGAGCATTGACTATGAGTTTACATGCCAGAGATGCAGTGATTGTGGACGGTATACGCACACCGATGGCGCGCTCGAAGGGTGGAGCCTATCGCCATGTGCGTGCCGAAGAACTTTCGGCACGTCTGATCAACGCCCTTTTCGAGCGCAACACTATGGTTGATCCAGGAGCAACCGAAGATGTTATCTGGGGATGTGTCAATCAGACGCTCGAGCAGGGCTGGAATATCGCCCGCAATGCCGCGCTCATGTCAGTGTTGCCTCATTCGACCTGTGGGCAGACGGTAAATCGTTTATGCGGATCGTCCATGTCGGCGCTACACACGGCCGCAGCCGCCATACAGAGCGACAACGGTGACCAATTTATTGTCGGTGGGGTGGAGCACATGGGGCATGTGGCCATGACTCACGGACTGGTTCCCAATCCCAAGGCGTCGAAGCATATTGCCAAGGCATCGTGGATGATGGGGGTCACTGCCGAGGTGCTTGCAAAGATGCATGGCATCGGCAGGGCAGAACAGGACCAATTTGCTGTGCGTTCACACCGGCTCGCTGACCAGGCGCGCACCTCCGGTGGCTTCGATGCTGAAATCGTACCAATTCAGGGTCACAACCTTGATGGCTTCAAGATACTGGTGGAGCACGATGAGACAATTCGTGCGGATACAAGCATGGAGGGACTGGCACAGCTACGACCGGTATTCGATCCGGTTAACGGTACGGTGACTGCCGGAACCGCCTCGCAAATCTCCGATGGTGCTTCCGCCATGCTGATCATGTCAGCGGCGAGGGCGCAGGCATTAAATCTGAAGATTCGAGCGCGGATAAGATCCATGGCCTATGCCGGCGTCGATCCTTCAATCATGGGATACGGCCCGGTGCCTGCTTCCCAGAAAGCCCTTAAGAAAGCTGGACTAACGATTCACGATATAGGATGCATAGAATTAAACGAAGCCTTCGCCGCGCAAGCAATACCGGTACTTAAGGATTTGCAGGTATTGGATAGGCTCGAAGAAAAGGTAAACCTGAAAGGTGGTGCAATAGCTCTTGGACATCCGCTGGGTTGTTCAGGAACGCGCATTACCACGACGCTGCTAAACAACATGGAACAGCAGGATGTCTCACTCGGACTCGCTACCATGTGCATCGGTCTCGGCCAAGGTATCGCTACTGTGCTCGAGCGCGTATGAACTGTCTGGAATGTGAATCTTGATGACTGTGAACGGAGATCACCTCAAACTCAATCGCTGCCGTAAGAACTTACGGAGAGACGTGGGCAAGGCGATAGCTGACTTCAACATGATTGAAGAGGGCGACCTGGTCATGGTTTGCCTCTCAGGTGGGAAGGATTCCTATACACTTCTGGACATTCTGTTAAAACTGCAGAAACATGCGCCGATCGATTTCCAGGTCCATGCGGTAAATCTCGATCAGAAGCAGCCCGGGTTTCCCGAGGCTGTGTTGCCTCGGTACCTTGCTTCACTCGGGATTCCGTTCAAGATTATTGAACAGGACACTTATTCGATAGTTACCGAGAAGATCGCAGAAGGAAAGACCTACTGCGGGCTATGCTCTCGACTACGCCGGGGTATTCTCTACAACTACGCTGAATCCATTGGTGCGGACAAGATCGCACTGGGCCATCATCGCGACGATATAATCCAGACCCTGTTCCTGAACATGTTCTTCGGTGGCAAACTGAAAGCCATGCCGCCTAAATTGCTGAGCGATGACAAGCGCAATGTAGTGATCCGACCACTGGCGTATTGCAAGGAAACTGAAATAACTCGCTACGCCAAGTTGATGGATTTTCCTATTATCCCCTGTGATCTTTGTGGTAGTCAGGACCATCTCCAGCGGCAGGCGATCAAGTCGATGCTGCAGCAGTGGCAGAAGGACTATCCGGGACGGATCGAATCTATATTTCGCAGTATTGCCAATGTGTCCCTGTCGCAGCTGGCTGATACCGGGCTATTTCCGTTTGCAGAGTTACGTGCGACCAAACCGCTAAAGACCAAGCTGGACCTGGTGGAACTGGTCTGAGTCCACCGGCACGAAGATTTGTTGCGAAAATGCTGCTTATCTTGAGATCTCCGGCCGACTAAGAGCATTATGGAAATCCCGTTTACCGAGTTATCCGATGATGCCCTGCGCGGCATCATTGAAGAATATATAACTCGTGAAGGCACCGAATACGGCTCAGAGGAATTTTCGTTGCAACAAAAAATTGCGCAAGTCAGGGAGCAGCTGCTGTTGGGAAAGATTAAGATCAACTTTGATGCAGACAGCCAGACTTGTAACCTGGTAACTACAGATTGACTATTTGTTATGCCTGACAATTCGAACGACATTAATGCGCCAGAGCAAGGTTTAGAAGTGCGCCAGGAATTGGATGCCACAGGACTCTATTGCCCAGAACCGGTGATGATGCTGCATAACAAGATTCGGGATATTGCGCCTGGCGATCTGTTACGCCTGACAGCAACCGACCCGTCGACAACCCGGGATATTCCCAAATTCTGTCATTATCTGGGGCATGAACTACTTGAGAGTGATAAACGCGGCAATGAATACCATTATCTCATCAAGAAAAAACCCGACTAGTCTGAATAAGTTGCGACTTCTGAGCTTCTACAGAGAAAATCAAAGCCTGTGAATCAACCTGAGACAGTCACCCCGGTCTACCTCATTGACGCTTCTATCTATATATTTCAGTCGCATTTCTCTCCTAATGTTGAATGTTATGATCAGCAGGGAAGAGAGTTGAGTGCGTTATATGGCTTCACTCAATTTATATTGCAATTTTTGCGCCGGGTTCAGCCGGGTCATGTCGCCGTGGCTCATGATGAGAGCCTATTTTGCGGTTTCCGGCATGAACTTTGTGAAAATTACAAATCCAACCGGGAGCTGCCAGATGAAAACCTGGAGATGCAACTGGGCGCCTGTAGTGAAATATGCGCTCTCCTCGGTTTACAGTCTTACGCGAGCAAGGTGTATGAGGCTGACGATATTATCGGTACGCTGGCAACGCGAATACGTCAAGAAGGCGAATTACTACCTGCCGGTATCGATGTTCATATCGTGTCTCGCGACAAGGATCTCGCGCAACTCCTCGCCGGAGAAGGGGACTGCTTGTGGGACTATAACGGCAACAGAAAACGCTTCAGGCCCGATATTCTTGATGAGTATGGCGTACATCCCGAACAATTCCCTGACTATCTCGGCTTGATAGGTGATTCGGTAGACTGCATCAGGGGTATTCCCGGAGTCGGCCCGGTTAAGGCGAAGGAATTATTGCAACGATTCAATTCGTTAGAAAATATCTATCAGAATCTGGACAAGATTGGGGATCTTCCGCTACGCGGAGCTGGCCGCCTGGCTGACTTGCTCGATGAGCACCGTGAATTAGCCGCGCTGAGCAAGGTATTGGCCACCATCGTGTGCAATGTGGAAGATCCAAAAGAAAAATTCTCCGAGGTGAAACTCGATGGACTGCAAACCGAGACTATCGACGAGTTGGAGTTGGGGAAATTTCTTGAACACTACCAGTTCAGTGCCGCTGACAGAAATCGAATCCTGTCCTTGTCGCGTCGCATCCAATCAGCGTGAGAATTATAGCCGATGCCAATATGCTTTTCGCCAAGGAGTGCTTTGCAGGATTCGGTGAACTCACCCTGGTGCCTGGGAGAGAGATTATTCGTGACAGCATCAAGTCTGCCGATGCATTACTGGTACGTTCTATTACTCCGATAACGGCAGAATTGCTTGAAGGGTCCAGTGTTAAATTTATCGGCACGGCTACTAGCGGTACCGATCATGTTGATGTGGGATACCTGCTGGACAGAGGTATTCAGTTTGCCGATGCGAAAGGCTGTAACGCCAATGCGGTTGTGGACTATTGTTTTGCCGGGCTCGCCTACCATCAGATGATTCGAGAAATTGAGGCTCGGGATAGCAAAGTGGGCATCGTTGGCTACGGTCATGTTGGCAGTCTGTTCGCCAGAAGATTGGCAGCGCTCGGTATAGATACTGTAATAAGCGACCCGCCCTTGCAGTCAGTGGCAACTGAGCGAGTCAGCAGAGACATGTTTAAGTCGCTGCAAGAAATTGCCCGTTGCCCGGTGATTTCGCTGCATGTACCTCTGACGACCACTACGGATTTTCCTACACAAAACCTGATTGAGGCGGATTTTCTCTCCGCGTTGCCGGAACAGGCGCTACTTATGAATACCTGCCGGGGTTCGGTAGTGAATGAGCAAGATCTTTTCGAACTGTTGGGTCAACGCCAGGATCTGACCTGTATCGTGGACGTCTGGGAGAACGAGCCACAAATAGACTCCGCCCTGGCGGCGAGAGTAGCGATTGCCACACCCCATATCGCTGGTTATAGCGTTGAGGCCAAGTGTTCTGCCACCTTCCAGTTATTAGACAGCTTTTGTGATTACTTTGAGCTTTCGCCAACAACTTTGCCGGAAGCTAACCTCATCAATAAAGAAGAAATAGCGGATTCCTGCCTCATCGAGAACGATGCCTGGGCAACACTGCTCAATTGTTTACCTATCAGGCAGATAAGCGCAGAGTTCAAGTCTTCGATAACGCAGAGGGGCATAGACAAGGCGTTTGATGAGTTTCGTAGCAAGCTGATGGCACGCCGAGAATTTCGCAGTTTGCGGACAGCAGCAAGCAGATTCTCCGAACAGCAGCGAAATATTTTGGTGGCACAGGGAATTAGCCTGGCTTAACGGCTCGATACTGCTCAAGCACATGGCCAATCTGCGGTATGGCCCGCATTAGTTCATCCTCCCTGGGGAGAAATACCAGGCGCAGGTGCTGCTTGTCAGGCATGTTAAAAGCGCTTCCCTGTACTACAAGGATATTTTCCTGCTCCAGAATATCCAGCACCAGAGCAATGTCATCCTCAATCTTGTAAATGCACGGGTCGAGTCTGGGGAATAGGTAGATCGCGCCTTTGGGCTTTACGCAACTAATCCCGGGAATCTGGTTCAACAATTCCCAGGCGATATCACGCTGCTCCTTTAACCTGCCTCCGGGTAGAATCAATTCATTAATGCTCTGGTATCCACCGAGCGCCGTTTGTATTGCGAACTGCGCTGGAACATTGGCGCACAGACGCATGTTCGTGAGGATTTCCAAGCCTTCGATATAGCTGGTGGCATTTTGCTTGGGACCGCTTAGTATCATCCAGCCCGATCGAAACCCTGCCAGACGATAGGACTTCGACAGGCCATTGAAACTTACGATAAACAGGTCATCACAGAGTGAGGCCAGGGGGATAAACTGTGCATCGTCATAAATGATCTTGCTGTAAATCTCATCGGTAAACAGAATGAGGTGATGCTTGCGGGCTAGCGCGATAATTTCCAGCAAGATCTCTCGACTGTACACGGCTCCAGTGGGATTATTTGGATTAATAATTACCAGGGCCCTGGTGCGATCATTGATTTTGGATTCTATGTCCTCGATCGCGGGGAACCAGTCGGCCGCTTCGTCGCAGATATAGTGGACAGGGTTACCGCCACTGAGACTTACAGCGGCAGTCCATAAGGGATAGTCAGGCGCCGGGAGCAGCACCTCGTCGCCATCATTCAATAGGGCTTGCATCGCCATGGTGATCAGCTCGCTTACGCCGTTACCGAGATAGATGTCATCGATCTCAACGCCGGTTATCTGTAGAGCCTGGCACTCCTGCATGATGGCCTTGCGCGCGGAGTAGATTCCCTTCGAATCGCTATATCCCTGGGCATTCGCCAGGTTGTGGATGACGTCATAGAGAATTTCATCCGGCGCCTTGAAACCGAAGGCCGCCGGATTGCCGATATTGAGCTTTAATATCTGGTGACCTTCTTCCTCGAGCCGTTTCGCCTCTTCGAGCACGGGGCCGCGGATGTCATAGCAGACATTGTCGAGCTTGTGTGACTGCTCAATGGTGTCGAGGTAAACTTCGGTGACATGTTCCATGATCAATGTGTCGGCCCTGCTAGTTGAGATGTAACTACTTTTTGTTTCCGCTAGAATGTACGAAATTTATCGGTAGAGAGAATGGTTGTTGAAATACCCGTTGAGCGGATACGGATGCCTGGGCGAAAAGCCGTATTCTACAACAAGTTAAGAAAAGAGATAAATCAATGTGTACAAGCAGGTAAGCATTATGACAGACGAATCAAATTCAGCAGATGAAAGCCACAAGACTGATGAGGAATGGCAGCGGGAACTAGATGCCGAGAGTTACCATGTGTTGCGAGAGAAGGGCACAGAGCGAGCCTTTACAGGAGCCTATTGGGACTTTAAGGATAAGGGCGTCTACAACTGTGCAGCCTGCGGTGAGCCCCTGTTCTCCTCTGAGACCAAATACGATTCCGGTTCTGGATGGCCGAGTTTCTACCAGCCGGATTCACCGGATTGTGTGTCAGAAAACGCCGACCAATCCCACGGTATGCTAAGAACCGAAGTTGTTTGCAAGAAGTGTGAATCCCACCTTGGCCATGTGTTTCCGGACGGACCACCTGAGTCCGGATTGCGCTACTGCATTAACTCTGCTGCGCTGAAATTCAAGAAAGAAGAGTAGGAGCAGGCTTTTTATTCTGCGACACCGAAGTTGACAACTAGTTAACTAGATAACGTTTATAAGGGGCCATCTGGCCCCTTATAAACGATTTTGTGTATAGCTCAACTATCTTTCAATGGTATAGATGCCATCGACCTGGTTGAAGGCATTAATCTGGTCAATGAGATCGAATCCGCCCACGAAGGCCTCGGCATGAACTCCAGTGAATACACCGCCAATGTTCGCATCGATAGAATTACTGATAATCCCACCGGGGTCCATCAGCGTACCGCCGATCGCATTGAGGTCCACCAGGCCGTTGCTAACCGAACCGGCGAAGTCGATATCCCAGGTTTGTGAG
>JAQBSZ010000029.1 GCA_027623555.1 Pseudomonadota bacterium
GGCGGATTCCTCTGAAGCCGACGGCCCGCCTTTCTGGAATTTCATTCGCATGGTGACCGGTCGGGAAAAACACATCAATATCTTTCAGTTACTACTGCGCGCTGGAATGATCAGCGGGACCAACCACGCTGAAATTGTACGTGAACACTGCGACATATTGCTGCAACCTGCTCTCGGCAGCGTTGATTTGCTGAACTGGCAGGCCTTCGATGCTGTGGTGGAGGCCGGCTACGCACACACCATGGAAAGACTGGATTCGATCCATGCCATGCTGGATAAAAATGACGCGATTGGAAACACGAACAAAATTGCAAATTAGGCAAAGAAAAGATTGCTACCCTTAATCCTCTAAATTGTTATTTTGTTCGCGTCCCCTGGTTTTCACAACCCAATTCTGGTCACACCAACTATGTTGGTGCATGCACAGAACTACAGTGACGGGGCATGGCTTGTCGCAAGAGACAAGGCCACAGGCGCCGAATTGGCAACAATACCCTTGCCAGCGGCGGCGCAGGCGGCACCGAAGACCTACAGTCATGATGGAAGTCTGTTCATCGTAGTAGAGGAGCTAACCGAAGTTGCTCCGCAGTTGATTGTCTATGCTCTGAGGTAAAGGGGACGGAGGCTGAGGTATCCCCAGAAAATATCGAATTAACTCAGTGGATTAACTTGTTTTACGTTTCTGTTTGCGGATTGAAAGCAATCGAAGCCCATGATTTTCGACTTCAAGCCGAGGGCAGGGATGTTGATTGCGAACAATCAGGGCCGAAGGTCCTTGTACAAATAATATCCCAGCCCGCGTCCGCCGGCCGGTAGCAGTCGCCTCTTCGCCCGTGGTGACGGGGATATTCCCTCCCCACGCGCCTGCGGCGCTGATTGTTCGTGGGAAATATCCCCGTCCCCTTTATTACGATGCCTGGAGTGCGGCGATACGCTCTTCCAGCGGTGGGTGGCTCATGAACAGACGCGACACGCCGCGCTTGCCGCTGATGCCGAAAGCGATAAGCTTGCCATCGAGTTGGCTTTCTTCTCGATCACCTTGCAAGCGTTTGAGCGCCGCGATCATCTTTTCTTTGCCCGCCAGGTTCGCACCGCCGCTGTCGGCCCGAAATTCCCGCTGGCGTGAAAACCACATCACGATGATGCTGGCCAGTACACCGAACAGAGCCTGGAATGCCATAACGGTCATGAAATAAAACATCCGACTGTTGTTACCCCGACTAATCACGCTGGCAATTATCCGCGCGAAGAAGAACACAAAGGTATTCAACACACCCTGAATAAGTGTCAGCGTTACCATATCACCGTTCGCGACATGGCTGACCTCGTGGCCGAGCACTGCTTCGGCTTCCTCGCTGCTCATGTTTTTGAGCAACCCTGTACTTACCGCCACCAGGGCATTGTTGCGGTTCATGCCCGTGGCAAAGGCATTGATCTCCGGTGAATCGTAGATTGCGACTTCCGGCATGCCGATGCCTGCCAATTCAGCCTGCCGGTGTACGGTCTGCACCAGCCAGGTTTCTGAACGGTTACTCGGGTTCTCGATCACGTGTGCTCCCACGGCGCGCTTGGCGATCATCTTGGACATCGCCAGTGAGATGAAGGAGCCGCCCATGCCAAACACCGCGCAGATAAACAGCAGCCCGGAATTACTTTGCGAATCAAGCCCCAGCACGGGCATCAGAATACTGAGCACGATGCCGAGCACCAACAGGATAGCGAGGTTAGTCACTACGAAGAGAAAGACGCGTTTCATCTCATGCCTCCAGGTGAAGCCAGTCCAAATCAGGATCCAGCCACCAAATGGTCAAAGTATACTGATGAATATTGGGTCAGCGATCTTTATAAAAAGGGGACGCAGGGATTTAGTTTGATCAATTCGAAGCGCATTGATCAAACTAAATCCCTGCGTCCCCTTTTTACCGCCTGCGAAGCATGTATTCCCGAAACTCTCGCAGGCCTTCATCGACGCGGGACACGCCGTCATGGAGCGGCAGATCAGTTACATCAACGGTAAATAACTCCTCGTCCTCATTGCCAATCAGCAGGGTCTCATCGTCGAGCCAGGTGAGTGATTCGATGAGACCGGTGAAATTGATGTCCAGGGGCAGGCGCCGGGTATAGCCCGACAACCAGCCATCACTATCCATGGGATCAGTAAACAGCCAAAGTTCGGTATAGCCAACCGCTGCCAACTGCATGCTATCCGGCGACAATTCCGCAGCGGTGAGAAAAAAAGCGTCTGCCAGCGCATCTACTGGCGTGAGCACATTCATCTCTTCGCTGTCCATGGAATCCAAGCGATAGAGATTGGTCCCACCGGCGAGCTCGTTGATCGCCATACCGCGATGCTTGGTGAGAAAGTAGAGGCTGCCATTAAAGACAAAGACTGCTTCACTATCGAAATGCCAGCGTGCCGGTGGTTCTGGTGGAAACGCACTCTGCTCTGGATATCTCACCGGTACAAACTTGAATGGACGGGCATGCTGACGGGCGCGAGGATTGGGTTCAGCGACGATGTACACTCCGAGATCCCGTCGCGCATTGCCGTTGTTGCCCATGTCGGCGATGTAGATAAAATCCTCATCGACGGCGATGTCTTCCCAGTCGATATTGACAGCCGTCTCGATGATCAGTCCGGGCCAGGGTTGCTTACCGCTTTCCGTCTGTTCGCCGTGATAGAGGTTACTTAGAAACGCAGGGATGATGACCCTGCCATTGCCATCGACCGCAAACAGCCTGGGCTGGTCGCCGCTGTCGTTGTGCATCCACAAGACATCGTCGTAGCGCCGACTCCTGGCCAGCCCACTCAGCTCCGAGATAGCGCGAAACTCGATATCGCCCAGCTTCTGAATGCGATTTTCAAGCTGGGCAATCGCCACGGACGTAGCGAATGCGAATGCCAGCAAGAAGGCAGCTATGAAGGAATATTTTCGAAAATTGTAAGTAGTGCGCATTGATCATTCCTGCTGGCAGGTTTTATTCATGCCAGCATTTGTTCAGCAACAAGATTACTATCCTGGTGGGTAGATTTTTTACCGCTCAATACCTCAGCCAGTTCAATCAGGCTGTTTATATTGTGCGCGGATCTGAACTCGTCCACATAGGGCAACATGGCACGGATGCCCTGGGCCTTGGGCTCGAAACCGGCGTAGCGCAGCAGCGGATTCAACCAGATCAGGCGGCGCGATGATTTGGACAGGCGCTCCATCTCTTTATGCAGCCCTTCGGCCTCGTCACGATCCAGACCATCGGAGATAAGCAGGCAGATCGCTCCCTGCGCCAGCACTCGGCGGGACCAGAAATTATTGAACTGCTTCAGACAGGAGCCGATCCGGGTACCTCCGGACCAGTCCTTGACGGCATCCCCTGCCTTGCCCAGGGCTACATCCACATCCCGATGGCGCAGATACCTGGAGATATTGCTCAGGCGGGTACCGAACACGAAGGCATGGACCCGGTCTCGGTCATTGGTGATGGCATGCATGAAGTGCAGAAGCATGCGGGAATACTGGCTCATCGATCCGGAGATGTCACACAGGATGACCAACGGGGGATGGCGCCGTTTCGGACGCTTGAATTTCAGCGGAATAGCATCGGGTGAACGCAACGCCGCCCGTAGCGTGGCACGCATATCGATCTGGCTGCCCGGTTGCTTGAGTTGAAAGCGCCGGGTGGGCACTTCTACAATTGGCAAGCGCAAGCCGGCGATGGCCTGTTTCGCCGCCGCAATTTCGTCGGCCGACATGGCTTCGAAATCTTTCTCCTGCAACACTTCCTTGTCAGAGAATGTGAAACTGGCATCAAACTCGATCTTGTCCGCTTCCGTCTCAGCCTTACTCGACAGGTCTCCAGAACTCATCGCCTCACTAAGTCGCCGACTCATCTCGGCAAATTCTTCTTCCTGATCGACACGTATAGTAGGCAACATGGCACTCATCATGCGCTCCATGATGCGGGGGTTGCGCCAGAATATATGGAAGGCTTGATCGAACAACAGGCGCTGGTCGTAGCGGTTAACGAATTGGGAAAAGAGACCCCAGTAGAGATCATTCTGCTGGCCAATGCCGATCAGTTTTACGGCCGTGATGGCATCTAGCACCTTACCCGGCCCCACCGGTAATCCAGCTGAGCGCAGCAATCTGGCAAAGTACATGATGTTTTCAGCGATGCGACCTTCAGCACTGGCGGGGGCTTGCATTGGCTCAGCCGTTTTCTGCTGCCAGTTCGGTCTTCACCAACTCCAAAAGCACAGCCGCTTCACTACCACGAATGCGGGCGATGTCGTCCTGGTATTTGAGCAGGGCTCCGAGCGTGTTGTCGATTGCCTCGCTGTCCAGCGCCACCTTATCCAGTTGGGTCAAAGCGTCGGCCCAATCCAGGGTCTCGGCAACACCGGGAAGCTTGAACAGATCTTGGTCACGGAGCCTTTGTACAAACGCAACCAGTTGGGCACTCAGCGTCTTGTCTATACCCGGCAGCCTGGCGCTGACAATTTGCAACTCGCGTTCGGCGCTCGGGTAATCAACCCAATGATAGAGACAACGCCGCTTCAGGGCATCGTGAATTTCGCGAGTGCGATTGGAGGTAATAATCACTATCGGTGATTCATCCGCCTTAATAGTACCGATCTCGGGGATCGTGATCTGAAAATCTGACAGGATCTCTAGCAGGTATGCTTCAAAAGGCTCATCGGTGCGGTCCAGCTCATCAATGAGCAATACCGGAGCACCATTCTCGTCACTACGCAGCGCCTGCAGAAGCGGTCGTTCAATGAGGAAGTCGCTGGAGAACACATCGCTGGACAGGTCTTGCTTATCCACCAACCCCGCGGCCTCCGCCAGGCGAATCTCGATCATCTGCCGGGAGTAGTTCCATTCATACACGGCCGACGAGACATCGAGCCCTTCGTAACATTGCAAACGAACCAATCGGCGACCCAGCGCTAAAGAGAGCACCTTGGCGATCTCGGTCTTGCCCACGCCAGCCTCACCCTCGAGAAATAGCGGGCGGCCCATTTTCAGAGCCAGGAATAAAGTAGTCGCCAGCGATCGATCGGCGATGTAGTCCCGCTGGCTGAGCAGAGCCAGCGTTGCATCGACATCAATTGGCAGGGCTGAACTCATGTGCAGATCAGGAGCAGGCTTCCACGGCACGCCGGGTCATGACCTTAACCAGGTGTGCCCGGTACTCGGCACTGGCATGTATGTCCGAGTTCATCTTCTCGACAGGAATCTTCACACCCTCCACAGCAGCAGCGGAGAAGTTGCCATTCAACGCTGCTTCCAGGCGCATGCCGCGGTGTGCGCAGGGCGTTGCGCCGGTGATCCCGACGCGCACGCTGTCTCCAGATTTGGCGACAAAGACGCCGACGATGGCATAACGGGAAGCGGGATTCTCAAACTTCATGTAGGCAGCCTTATCAACCATGGGAAAACTGACGGCCGTGATGACTTCATCTTCTGCAAGCGCGGTTTCGAACATGCCGGTGAAGAATTCATCACCCGGGATTTCCCGCTTGTTGGTCTTTACTGTGGCACCGAGCGCAATCACTGCCGCCGGGTAGTCCGCAGCAGGATCGTTGTTGGCAATCGAACCGCCGATGGTGCCGCGATTGCGAACCGCCGGGTCACCGATATTTCCTGCCAGTTTCGCCAGCGCAGGAATCGCCACCTGTACTTCGCTCGAGGCGGCAACGCTAGCATGAGTTGTCATGGCGCCAATTGTCACAGTATCGTCATCGATGCTGATACCGTTCAGTGCGCCGATGCCGCCAAGATCGATCAGGTCAGACGGACTCGCCAGCCGATGCTTCATCGTTGGCAGCATGGTCTGACCGCCAGCAACAAATTTGCCGTCGTCGGCGCTCTGCATGGCCGCGACGGCATCTTCTACGCTGCTCACTTTCTTATAGGAGAATTCGTACATGTTCTATTCCTCTAAATTCTTTTTGACACGCTATCTCGGATTTTTTAGCACACTAGACAGATTGCGCGGCACGCCAGACAGTTTCCGGGGTTGCCGGCATATCGATATGTTTGACGCCCAGGGCGTTCACGATCGCATTGATTACCGCCGGAGGTGCACCGATGGCACCGGCTTCACCGCAACCCTTGACACCCAGGGGATTATCCGGCGGATCGGTCGGGGCATAGTCTATGTCGAAACTGGGCAGGTTATCTGCCCGCGGCATGGCGTAGTCCATGTAGGATGCTGTGATCAATTGACCTTCGCTGTCATAGCGACAACCCTCTAACAAGGCCTGACCAACTCCGTGTGCGATACCGCCATGTACCTGGCCGGCCACGATCATCGGATTGATCAGTTTGCCGAAATCATCGACGGCGGAATACTTGATGATTTCCACCTCGCCGGTGTCCGGGTCCACTTCTACTTCACAGATATGGGTGCCGGCGGGAAAGGAAAAATTCAGCGGATCGAAGAAGGCATTCTCATCGAAGCCAGGTTCCAACCCTTCGGGATAGCTGTGCGGTACGTAGGCATTGAATGCCACCGCCTCGATCGACATGGCCTTATCGGTACCGGCTACCGTGAAGTTGCCATCGGCAAATTCGATATCACCCTCGGCCGCTTCCAGAGCGTGAGCCGCAATCTTCTTGCCCTTGGCGATGAGTTTTTCACAGGCCTTGCTGATGGCGACGCCGCCGACTGCCAGAGACCTGGAACCATAGGTGCCCATGCCGAACTGAGTCTTTGCGGTATCACCATGGATAACTTCGATGTTTCCAAAGGGCACGCCGAGTTGTTCCGTGACCAGTTGCGCGAACGTAGTCTCATGACCCTGGCCGTGGGAATGGGTGCCAGTGAATACCTGCACATTACCGGTGGGGTTAAAGCGCACCTGGGCACTCTCCCACAAACCGACCCCGCCGCCCAGTTGCCCGACGGCTGCTGAGGGGGCGATGCCGCAAGCTTCAACATAGGAAGACAGTCCGATGCCGCGCCGTTTGCCGCGAGATTTTGCTTCTTCTGCTCGCGCGGCGAAACTGCCGTAGTTCGCCAGTACCAGCGCCTTATCCAGCGCCGCATGATAGTCACCACTGTCATAACACTGGACAACGGGCGTCTGGTAGGGAAAGGCCTCCACTGGAATAAAATTCCGGCGCCGAATCTCAACCGGATCCAGGCCCATGTCTGCGGCGCAGACATCCACCAGGCGCTCTAACAGGAAGGTTGCCTCCGGGCGTCCGGCACCACGACTGGCATCCACCGGGGCAGTATTGGTAAAGACCGCCTTCACTTCCGAGTATATCAATGGCGTCGAGTACTGACCCGCGAGTAAAAACGCATACAGATAACTGGGCACCATGGTGCCGAATGTTGACAGGTAGGCACCGAGATTAGCCCTGGTCATTACGCGCAAAGCCAGAAACTTGCCGTTCTCATCCATGGCCATCTCTGCCGTTGATACATGATCACGGCCATGGGCATCAGACAGGAATGCCTCGGTACGATCCGCTGTCCATTTGACCGGTCGATTCACCTTGCGGCAGGCCCAACCCACGACCAGCTCTTCGGCATAGATGAAGATCTTGGCACCGAAGCCGCCACCAACATCCGGCCCCACAACCCGCAACTTGTGTTCCGGCGCCAGCTGGTTGAAGGCAGACAGCACCAGGCGATGCACGTGCGGATTCTGGGTGGTCAGGTGCAGGGTAATTTCTTCAGTGCCGGCATTGTAATCGGCGATAGCGGCGCGCGGCTCCATGGGATTGGTCACCATGCGATTGTTAATCAGCTCCAGGCTGGAAACTTTGTGGGCGGCGGTAAATACTTCTTCCACGGCTGCCTTGTCGCCGAAGGGCCAGTTAAAACACAGATTTCCAGGTGCAACTTCATGAATCTGCGTCTGCCCTTCGTCAGCCGCCGTCGCTGTATTGGTAACGGCTGGCAATACGCCGTAATCGACTTCTACCAGTTCGGCCGCATCTTTAGCCTGGCTCAGAGACTCGGCAATGACCACGGCCACGTGATCGCCAACATAGTTCACTTTACCCTGTGCCAGGGCCGGATGGACTGGCGCACGATGGGGTTGACCGTCGTCGCTGGTGACGGTGACACCACAGATCAGCGGCCCGATACCATCGGCGGCAAGATCATCGCCGGTAAATATCGCTACCACACCAGGTGCGGCGCTGGCCGCTATCGTATCTATACTATTAATAGTGGCATGGGCATGGGGTGAACGCAGGAACACGGCATGAGTCTGCCCGGCAATAGTGATGTCGTCGGTATAGTTGCCCTTGCCAATCAGGAAACGATTGTCTTCTTTGCGGCGCACACTGGCGCCAACTCCATTCTCAGCCATGTTAACCTCCCATGCTCTTGGCGCCGGCCTGCACTGACTTGACGATGTTGTGATAACCAGTACAGCGACAGATGTTGCCTTCGAGTTCTTTACGCACGGTGGCCTCATCGACGGCGCTGCCGTTGCGCTTGACGATGTCCAGAGCGCTCATCACCATGCCCGGCGTGCAGAACCCACACTGCAGACCATGATTATCCATGAAGGCCTGCTGCATGGGATGCAGTACGCCATTTTTCGCCAGCCCTTCGATGGTGGTGACTTCGGCGCCGTCGGCCTGTACTGCCAATAAGGTGCAGGATTTCACCGAGACGCCATTGACATGCACTACACAGGCGCCACATTGACTGGTATCACAACCGATATGAGTGCCAGTGAGACGCAGATTTTCGCGCAGCAATTGCACGAGCAGCGTGCGGTCTTCCAGTTCGGCACTGACAGGTTTGCCGTTGACGCTCATCTTGACGGTCAGCATGTTTGTTCTCCTACTTTAGAATTGCTTCTATTTATTGCTGTTTTTGTTTGACCCATGTGCAAGCCAATGAATCAGTCGGGCTAGCCAGTTTCAGAGATTGTGTTGGCCGCGTCAAGCGAATGAGGCATAGATTATGGCAGCGATAACAATCACGGCCGTGGTCCATACCCAGACCGGCAGACCAGAATGCTGTGCTGTGGTGTCTTGCTTCAATTCCTTAGACTCACCCGAGGCCTGTGCTTCTCCAACCACGATCGCGATGAAATTACCGAAGAATTCATCCGCCATCTTTTTGGCAGCGCCATCGATCAGGCGCGCCCCGAGCTGAGCCAGTTTGCCACCCACATTGGCTTTGACCTTATAAGACAGAATCGTGGCGGCACCATCTTCAGTGAGGTTGACACTGGCTGAGCCTTTGGCAAAACCCGCTGCACCGCCCTGCCCTTCACCGACTATCGTGTAGCCATTGGGCGGGTCGATGTCGTAAAGGTTTACATTGAACTTGAACCTGGCTTTAACCGGTCCGACCTTGGCGGTTATCCTCGCCTCAAAAGTATTCTCTGAGGTGGCATCGAAACTTTCACAGCCGGGCATCGAGGCTTTCAACACATCCGTATCGTTGAGGGCTTCCCAGACCTTCTGCCGGCCTGCCTCGATGCGTTGTGCAGAGTTCATTTCCATAACTGCTATTCCTTGAAAATAGGGACGAATTTATTTTTTCGAATTGAATGATAGCTGGCCAACCAATTAGGAAATAAATCTGTTCCTATTTTTAATTTTCACCACCCCACGGCCTGCCCATCCTTGCGATGATCGGACCCGGCACGATAGACACCGTTAACAGGATGATCTTCTGTGATGCTCTCTGGCGTGAATACCGGTTCTGGCATGGCAGGATCTTTGCTAAACAGGATGCCCTGGTAACCACCGACGCTACCACCGTTAACCGGGCGCACGGTGTGCCCCTTGGCCTGCAAGGCTCGGCCCACCAGGCTGTAGAGATCGTTTTCCAGTGCTAGTACATTGCTGTTCTGATTGTGGGTGAAACGCGCAGCATCGGTTGTCATCTGCACGTTCATGCCGTTATCTATAACATTCACCATATGCTGTGCGTGAGTCTCTGGTTGCACCGCGCCACCCATGTTGCCAAAGGTCATCAATGGTTCTCCGTTCTGCATGACGAAGCCAGCAATGATGGAGTGGAAGGGTCGCTTGCGTGGCGCCACGACATTGGGGTGCTCTTCATCTACCGAAAACGCGACTCCGCGGTTGTGCAGAATCATGCCGTAAGGAGGTACAGTGGCACCGCTTCCATAAACGGAAAACACACTGTGAATCAGGGACACCATGTTGCCCCAGCGATCCGCCGTAGTCAGATAGATCGTGCCACCGTCCATGCCACCTTTCACCGACGGCTCCGTGGCCTGCTCCATGTCGATGCGATCACACAGCGAAGCGGCGTAGCGTTTGTCTAATAACTTGTCGGTAGGCACGTCACTGAACAGGGGATCGGCGTTATAAGCCTGCAGGTCTGAGTACGCCAGTTTCTTCGCCTCCACCAGGAAGTGCCAGTAGTCGGGATGGGAAGGTCCTAACGTGGAGAGCTTGACATCATGCACCGGTGCGCAGGTCTCGAGTATGTTCAACATCTCCAATGCCGCCCAACCCTGGCCTGGAGGAGGCAATTGAAAGATATCGTATCCATGATAGTTCGTAGTAATCGGCTCGACCCATTCTGATTCGAACTCGGCCAGGTCAGCATGGGTCATCACACCGCCTTCACTCTGAACTTTGGCAACGATCGCATCGGCGATGGCGCCTTCGTAAAATGCATCCCGCCCCAGCTCCTGAATGAGGCGCAAGGCGTCGGCCAGGTCCGGATTGCGCAGGATGCTATATAAAGGTGGCACTGCGCCGTTATTGAGAAACACCGCATTGGAATCGGCATCATCACGCAGTTTCGTCTGCACACTGCCGAGATCCTGATGACGGCGTTCGGCCTGCCCCCAGCCTTCCTCTGCGATGCGCGCCGCACGCTCGAAGGTTTCCTTGAAGCCAAAATTCCCGAACCGCCTCAGCAAGGCGTCGTAGCCAGATATCGCGCCAGGAACCGTGGCGGCGTTGACTCCGTTGGAGGGAATCCGGGTCAAGCCCAGCTCTTCCTTGAAAAATTCCGGGGTCCATCCTTCTGGTGCCCAGCCCGCCGAGTTGAGGGCGTACAACTGTTTGTCTGCGGCGCTCCAGACCAGAGCAAACAGATCGCCCCCGATACCCGTGTCATTCTGTGAAGTTACATCCAGCACGGCCGCGGCCGCCACTGCCGCGTCGATGGCGTTACCCCCTTGCTGCAGAATCTCCAGACCTGCCTGCGCCGCCAATGGATCACTGGTGGCCACCATGCCGTGTCGGGCGAGAACTTCGGACCGGCCCTGTCCCAGCCAACCCTGGCCCCTTGCGCCTGGAGCGGCGACAATACTGGCCGCCGGATTGGCATTTTTATCAGTAGGTATACCAAACGCATTCTGCGACTGGGCATTCACGGAACCGGCAAGGCCGAGCGCAATCGTTATTGAAATAAGGTATCGCATGCTATTGCCTTCAGTTTTATTAGTGAGGTTCTGACGCCAGATGCTGCGCCAGTAAATCTTTGCCGTAGTCATTGCCATTCGGCGTTCGCACCACGGTGTGAATATGATCACGGGTTGGAACTCCGGGCGCATTGATCTGGGTGGTACCCACAGGATTCTGATGATCGAACTCGATCAATATGACCGGGCTGTGAATGCGGTAGTAAAAGACTGAATCCCCTGCGGCAGCGCCGATCCAGGCAAAGTAGGTAGCATCAATATGCTGGCCGATTTCCGCCATGGTGATTTCAGCATGAGGATCTCTCAGTGCGCCAACATAGGAGCGAATAACGTCCAGCAGCTTGAGTTTCTGTGCGCTGCTCATTTCTGAACCGGGCAGACCTTCAAAGTCCATGGTCAGGTTATCCTGGTTGGCCGCCGCTGCCTGATAGTTGCGGGTCTTCTCAACATTTAGCGTAGCTGTTGACTGCTGCGTTCTGTCCAGCGATTGCATCAAGTCCAGACCCAGGTCCTGTTCAGGCTGCAAGATAGTATTGCCAGCATACTTACCGGATACTGTGACAACTGGCTCTCCACCCCAGAAGGCCGGTGTCATGACTACCTGGTCACCCAGGACAAAATAGTTTATCACCAGGTGATGACCATCCAGCTGAAAACCCCAGGGGCCATCGTTTGATGGGATTCCCATGAACGTGAAATAGTATTTCTCTTCGCCATAGCGGATTGGTTCACCATTCATTTCGAACAGCGCCTGCTCCGTACGCATGATTGATTCAGTCTGCTCCACTCCTTCAGCACTCAGGGCTTCCCGTAGTAGTGCCCAGGCGACTGCTTTCTGATCAGCTGACATCTCTTCAAGACTGATGCCACGCCGCGGGAAGATGCCAACATCTACATTAGACCAATCCCGCCACTCTGGGTCGCTGATCGCGAAATGAGAACGACTGAGCTCTTCGGTATTCAGGGTTGCGAGCAGTCGATCAGCAGCAGCGCGAATCGAGTCGGTCGACACACCTGTTGAGCGAATGGGATAGAGACCCTCTACAATGCCGGAAGAAGTTGCCACCCCTCGAAAAGGCTGCCCCATGGCTTCGGCCGCGCCACGAGAAAATAGGCCTTTCTGGTCCAACAGATCAGGAGGATACAGTGACTGGGACAGGATGCTGCCACCGCTCAGTAACACGATGACCAGGGCGCTGAACAGAGCTGGATAGGATCTGGCGGAAATCTTCATAATGCACTCTCTTTCTGGAGCCTGGATTATCAGGGAATCAGCAGAGGCTATCAGAAAAAACGAGCCAGCGAAAATCGTGGTTCCGGGCTCAGGAATGCCTGAAAGATCACACGTGCTTGAATCGAAGTTAAGTATATCCAGAATTGACTTAAGGCCAAGGCGGTGAGTGGCAGGCTGGTGTAGCGGCGATCAAAGACCAGCGCCGAGCGCAGCAAAAAGACTCGCGTATTTAGCGAGGCTGCTTTTCGGCGCGAGGGCACCCCGGAGGGGCGCGGTCCGCAGCTACGCCAGCCTGCCGCTCACCGCCGCTCGAAGGCAACAAAACCACCTCCAGTTCAATAAATAATCCAACATCCCGACTCAACGCTTTCAATGGCCTCTGGGTCAGGCCTATTCCGCCATCACCATCCGCAGGCGTTCCGGATCGCGCCAGATGCCGCCACGCAGACGGGCAAGATATACCACGGCAATTGCCAGTATCAGCGCAACAAAGGTCAGCCATGATGCCCGCGGCCCATATTCGAACACCAGAATAATGAAGTACTGGGCAACCAGCATTGCCCAATGCAATGTTACCGAGGCAGTCATCAGCCAGCGGGTATCGCCTGCACCACGTAACACACCACCGGATACCAGGATAATGGCATCGGCCATGGCATAGCTGGACAGCCCGACCATCATGAATGCGGACAATTCGCGAATCTCGGAGAAATCTCCTTGTGGAGGTGCGAATACTTCCACCAGCGGATAGCGAAAGGTGATATAGATTATCGCCAGAATCGCCGAATAGGTAATTCCCATTATAAAACCGGCAGCGATGACCTCGTTAGTGCGCTCCATGTCATTGGCCCCGACAAAACGGCCAATCAGGCTGATCACTCCGATGTTCAGGCCGATCATCGGCACGAACGAGAGGATATCCCAGTTGAACACGATGGCCGCCGATGCACCCTGCACTACTCCGTAAGACTGAAACATCAACAGGAACAGGTTGAAGGCGGCAACGTTTAAAAACAATTCCATGCCCGATGGAAAACCCAGGCGCAGGAATCGTCTGAGAATTCCCCAGTTCAGCTGGAAGGAATCCATCACCCGGAATTTTTCACGGTGTTCCTTCGCCAGGTAAAAACAAACAAACAAGAAAAAGGCAATGACAGTGGCGACGATGGTACTGATTCCAGCGCCAACGATTCCGAGTGCAGGAAACCCCAATTTACCAAACACCATGATGTAACACAGTGGCACATTGATGATTAAGCCACACACATCACTGATCATGACGATGTAGGTACGACCGATGCCTGCAAAATAGGACGAGATACAGATCTTGCTGAGCGTAACCACAACCCCCAGCATGAGGATGAGGTAATAACTCCGCTCCAGTTCCACCTGGCGAGCATCGTGCCCCATGCCTTCGAAAATGCCGGCGACGAAGTAGGTGATAACGACGAACAGCGGCGAACAAAGGATGGTCAGGATGATGCCCTGGGTAACCACCTTGGGACATTTATGGAGTTCACCGGCACCCAGGTACTGCGCTGCCATGGCATTGGCATAAGAAAGCAGCCCGGAGAAGAAACAGAAAGAGAAAAACGTAGCTACCCCTCCACCCAGGGCGGCTGCCATGTGGGTAGGATCGATCTGGGACATGAAGTAGCGATCGGTGAAGATCATGACCGCGAACGCGCCCTGCGAGACCACCATAGGCAGGGCGATCTTCAGCAGTTCAAGCATCGTATCCCGATTAAAGTGCAATCGTTGCAACAGCATGGGTCTCTTTATTAAAGGCTTTGGCTCTAAAGATTATGGATTTACAGACTATGGCTCAACAGGCTATGAACTAATCAATAAGCTGACAAAAAAACCGGCTTCATGGAGTCTCCAAGGATATGCCCGATCCCGGTCATGTTAAGACACCAAACACTTGGTATGCGGTTCCTTGGCGCGGAAGAGAAATGAATAGATTTCAAAGCGAGAAGGAATGAAGTGAAATACAGTTATAAAGCCGGTCAGCATAGTACGTCATAGCCAGGCTTGAGACAATTCATAGGCAGCTATTTCTGGTTTTTCTTTCTCTCACGACCGACCAGAAATTCTTCGCGGGCCTGACGATAATCGTCGCTGAAGCTGGCAAGCGTAAACTGGTCACCATCGGCATGCATGACGCCGGCCGTGGCTGCCATCTGCAGCGCATTGATGCTGCGCTTGATCATCTGGGCAGCCAGTGGTGGTCGAAGGGAATAAAATTCCGCCAGTTCCCTCGCCCTGGCCTGTAGTGCAGAGCCTTCCACGACCTCATCCAGGAATCCCCAAGCAAGCAGATCGCTTGCCGATTCCAGCTCACCACCGATTACCAGCCGTTTTGCTGCCGCTGGCCCGACGAGGTTGTAGCACAGCGGCAGTGCTCCCCAGCTGAGATTCATGCCCAGTTTCACCTCTGGATAACCAATCCGGCAGTCCTGGCTGCCAACCCGAAAATCGCAGGCGCTGGCTATACAAGCCGCCCCACCGGCTGCAGCCCCCTGCACGGCGGCGAGCGTGATCTGGTTGATCCTGAGAATGGCTTCGATCAACTCTCTCCCGAGTTGGGTTTCGCGAGACCGTTTCAGCAAATCAGTCTCTTGGCTATGGCTCTGGCGGGCAGGGTCTTTTAAATCCGCGCCAACCGAGAAGTGTTTGCCGGCACCGCAGAAAATAATGACGCGTGTGCTTGTGTCATATTTGAAAGTGTCGATGGCATCGATAATTTCCTGCATCAGCTCGAGACTGAGCGCATTTCCACTGTCCGGTCGATTGAGGCACAGAGTTGCAATGGATGCGTCACGCTCAATTGTGAGGAATTTAAAGCTCATAGGCTATCGAGAGAAATATCAAGCGGACTGCAATCGCAAATCTTGCTTCTTTTTATAGGTAAGGCTGCGCCATAACCATTCGACAGGGCCAAAGCGGTAGCGCTTGAGCCAATACACGCTGAAAAATAACTGGAAGATCCACACCCCGAATACCACGTAGTAGATCTCGACCCGCTCCAGCTCTCCAGCGAGACCCAGGCCAAAGCCCATGAAGATGAAGTTGCAGATTACCGACTGGGACAGATAATTAGTCAGAGCCATCTGACCAACGGCCGCCAGTGCCGACCGTAACCAGGCGAGAACGCCTGATTTGCAGATCAGCATCACCAGCCCGATATAGCCAATCGCCAGCGTCATGCGCCCGAGATCGTATGTTGGCCTGGCGATGGCAGTCCAGTACTGTTCGAAGCCACTGTTGACGAATGTTATGGTTTCCCAGGCATTTACTGGAATACCCACGCCGAATCCGACCAGTATCATACCGAGATAGAACCTGGTGCTGCGAGAGGCATCGAAGATTTTCCATTTCATAAACGCCATCCCCAACAACATCATTGCCAGGGCATCCCAGAGAAAGAAAATCACCAGCATCACCGTTTGAGTAAAAATATTGATACTGGCGACATGGCGAAAATTTTCCAAGTAGCCGCCTTGCCTTGTTTCGATGTCTTGCGCGATCAATTCCTGAGTTGCGAATTGACCTTCCATATATACCTGCCATTCATCCATGGAGGTCTGTTGTGCTTCGGTCAATATTGTCCCGGCCGGTAGCGCCTCGATCTCAACCACTGCATCGCGCATGCGGCGGGTGTCGTAATGCAATCCTGCATGGATAAACATGAGCACTAGTAACAGCAGCAGGCTGTATAGTCCGAGCTGTTTCGCCGAGTAATCTTTGAAGAAATACAGGATCAGGCCAGCCATGCCATAGGAGTAGAGAATATCTCCCGGCCAGACGAAGATATAGGCATTGACCAGACCGAAGCCGATCAACAGAAACGTGCGGCGATAGTACAGGCCGCGAACAATGTCTTGATCGGTATTGGGCTTCGAGGCAAAGATCAATAACCCGGCACCGAACAACATGGAGAAGATGGCCCGCATGCTGCCTTCGAACAGGATATCGATTCCCATGAAGGTCGCCAGGTTGATACCGCTTGTCGCACTATCGGCGCTCGGGTCGAAATAGGAAGCTGAAGGCAATGCGAACGCGATGATATTCATCAACAGGATGCCGAGCAGGGCTACGCCTCGCAGGGTATCGATGGATTGAATGCGCGCCTTGCCAGTAATGGGAGTAGCAGGATTGCAGTCCTCGACAGGCACATTAATAGCAGTAGCAGTCTCAGCCATGAGTCAGGATAGTGTCTTGTCCCAGCACTGGCAACGGATTTTCTTGTATTTCTGGGTGGTCGTTCTCAAAACTCACACGCTCTGGACTCACTCAGCCTCTGCGTTTATGCTGGCTAGAGTCCAAAAAATAAACCACAGGACAGCCCTTCTATGAAATACCTTACCCTGGCCTTGCTGGTGCTCGGTGTTGCTGCCTGCTCCCCGGATTCGACAAACCAGGTAGCCACTGGAAATACCGATTGGGATACCTATCTCGGCGACTCAGCACGCACCCATTATTCCGAACTCACCCAGATTACCCGGGACAATGTCAGTCAGCTGGAGCTGGCCTGGTCCTATGACTCGGGCGAGTTACGCGAAGGCGACTCCACCATGTACACCAGCCCGCTGATTATAGACGGTGTCCTGTACGGACTGTCGCCGAAGTTAGTAGCGTTCGCTCTGAATGCGGCAACTGGAGAAGAGCTCTGGCGCTTTGATCCCGAAGGCGCCGGCGCCGCACAGCGTGGATTAATGTGGTGGGAAAATGGTGCGGACAGGCGCCTGATTTACGCCGCGGGTCGGGAGTTGATTGCACTCGATGCTGACACCGGTCAACCAGTAAGCAGCTTCGGCAACGATGGAAGCATTGACTTACGACCGTCCGACGCAGCCGGGCCGTTCTTTTCCAGTGTGCCGGGCATTGTCTTCCAGGACATGCTGGTGATGGGATTCTCCACCAGTGAGAGCGCCAACTCACATGCTGGCATGATACGCGCATTCAGCGTCATTGATGGTAGCGAACTGTGGCGTTTCAATAGCCTGCCCCTCACCGGTGGCCTGGGAGCGGAAACCTGGGAAGAAGGCTCACTCACTCTGGCCGGTGGCGCTAACAACTGGACAGGTATGACGCTGGATGAAGCGCGCGGGCTGTTGTTTATCCCCACAGGTTCGGCCACTCCGGATTTTTACGGCGCATCGCGCACCGGCGACAACCTGTTCGCTAATAGCCTGATTGCGCTGGATGTGTATACCGGTGACTATCGCTGGCATTATCAAACCATTCGGCACGATCTATGGGATCGGGACCTGCCCTCTCCACCTACGCTGGTGCAACTGGAACGCAACGGTGTACTGATCGATGGCGTTGCCGTAACTACCAAATCCGGTCATCTGTTTCTGTTTAATCGCGACACCGGCGAGTCCCTCTACGAAATCTACGAGGTGGATGCCCTGCCCAGTGAACTTCCGGGTGAGAATGCCGCTCCTGTGCAGCCGGTTTCTTCGGTGGCGTTCACCCGTCAGGAATTCGAGATGACGACGCGCAACCAGGAGGCTATCGATTTTGTAACACAGATTGTCGGGCCACTGGACCAGCGACTCTGGGCACCACCAACAACCGCTGGAATACTGTTCTACCCTTCCTACGATGGCGGTGCCGAATGGGGCGGGTCGGCTTATGATCCGCATGGTCACAAGTTGATTCTGAATGCCCAGGAGATCGGTGGAATCATCCGGCTCTACGAGATTCCGGTGGGCTTCAGCAATCGCCGAGTCTATGCCGAGAATTGCAGCGCCTGCCACGGCGAAGACCGCAATGGCACCGATATCGGCCCCAGCCTGGTGGATATAGCCGAGCGCATGACGGCGGCGGACATGCGGGACCTAATCCTGCAAGGCCGGGGCCGCATGCCGGCCTTCGACAGCCTGAGTCAGATGGAACGCATCGCCATCAATACCTATGTACGCAATCCTGATCAGGAAAGGGTTAACGAGCCAAGCACGGAAGTCGACTATGCCTTCGCCGGTTATCTGCGGGTGAGGGATCACGAGGGCTTACCGGGAAATACTCCGCCCTGGGGAACCCTGAATTCGATTGACCTGGCCAGCGGAGAGATCGACTGGCAGGTCAATTTCGGCAATTATCCCAGCCATCCCGATTTAAACTACGGTGCCGAGAGTTACGGCGGGCCGGTGGTGACTGCATCGGGCCTGATCTTCATCGGCGCGACACCGGATCGGAAATTTCGGGTGTTCGATACCCGGGATGGCTCGTTACTGTGGGAAACCGATCTACCGGCGGCAGGCTTTGCTACACCGGCCATGTACAGTGTCAATGGCCAACAGTTTGTGGTGATTGCCGCCGGTGGTGGCCGCATGGGCCCACCTTCCGGATCAGAATATCTGGCCTTTAGCCTGCCGAGATAACAACGCTGACAACGAGGAGAAAGATCGATGAGTGACCTGGTTTTTTATACGAACCCCCTGTCCCGCGGCGCTATTGTGCATTGGATGCTGGAAGAACTCGGTGAGCCCTATGACACTGTCTGGCTGGAATATGACACTGACATGAAGGCGCCCGAATTTCTGGCAATCAATCCGCTGGGAAAAGTGCCAACTGTCACCTATAAGGGAGCAGTAGTCACAGAAGGCGCCGCAATCTGTACTTACCTGGCAGCCATATTTCCAGAAAAGAAATTGATTCCGGCACCCGATGATCCGCGCCTGGCTGATTTCTACCGCTGGATGTTTTTCATGGCCGGCCCTTTCGAAATGGCGTGGACAGTCAAGTCGATGGGTTGGCCAGTGAGTGCAGAGAATAGCCGCAGCCTGGGTTTCGGTACTATCGATGGTGTGCTAGCCACAGCTTTATCGGCAGTTAGTAAAGGATCCTATATTTGCGCCGAGCAGTTTACGGCCGCCGATGTCATTGTGGGCAGTTTCCTGGATTTCTCAATACAGTTTGGCATTTTTGAAAACGATACGACGGTGGAAGAATACGTCGCACGCCTGAAATCTCGCCCTGCCTATAAACGTTCCGACCAAATCTGCAAGGAACGCATTGAGCAGCCCAAGAAGGACTAAGCTATGCGACGCACAATCTTTTTCCCACAATTTGTAGTACTCGCATTCATCGCCACTTTGTTAGCGCCAGTAACTGCCTCTGCGCAACTGGTACCGGTACGCAATGACGTTCCCAAAGTCGGACAACAGGAAGTGATCATGATGCGGCATGCCTATCTCAATGAGGGCAGCTACGCCTACTGGTATGAACAAAGTGCTCAAAAGGTTTGGCCCTGGTTCGAACGACTGGGTGCGCGCATCGTAGGCGATTTCGAGATCATCTATCCCGAAGGCGACGACGCGACTCCCGGTCAGGACGAAGCCCTGCGCTTTGCGCGCTATGCTAGCTACGAACACTGGCAGGCTACCCGCCCAAACGCAGGCAGCGGTAGTACTGGTGGTTCGTTACGGCTCGCCGGTAATGGCGCGCTGTTCAACGCTAACAACGATGGCTTGAGCAGTCGCCGGCAAGTATCCCAGGGATCTCGCGGTGGCTATTTTCTGATGGGCTACATGGCAGAAACAAGACCGATTTATATGCCTGGACTTGGTGAACAATATGAGTTGACTGAGAGCCGACCTACCGCGGCAGATGCAGCTATCGCCGCGCGCCTCGACCGCGCCCAACCCGGCGATGAAATTCTTACTCTGGAGTATCTGCGCATTACCAAAGGTACATTCGAGGAATACTCCGCCGTCACGCGAAATCGCATCTGGCCCTACCTGGAAAAACTGGGTGGTCGCGCGGTAGGACAATGGCGTGTCGTGTACTTACCTAACAGCCAGGCTGTGGAAAATGAAGATTACGACGAAGTCTATAATCTGACTCGTTATGCCAGTTATGATCACTACAGGGCGCTGCGAGACAACGCAGTAAGCATGGGAGGCAATGGCCCTGACTACGAAGATGTGCTTGAGGCGGCACAACAACTGCAAGCTATGACCCGGAGCAGGTCGACGGAATTCCTGCGCGGGTCTCCTTTTGGCAGTCCACCAGTCTACACACCTGCCATGCGTGAAACTTATCGACTAATCGACTAGGAAAGTAACGATGCGACGACAAATCAAAATACTGCTGATGGTGTCTATGTTCAGCGGCCAGCTTCTGGCCCAAACAACTGGACCCGAGAAAGGATCCTTAGTAATCGTGGGTGGTGGCATGCAGGATAATACAATTCTGCAGCGCTTCGCCGCACTCGCCGGAGGATTTGATCAGTCAATCGTGGTGATTCCAACCGCCAGCGGCGAAGCGGACTACGATGAATTCTGGCCCGGTATGAATCAGTTCCAACAGGCGGGTCTGACGAACCTCACGCTATTACACACCTATGATCCGACAGTCGCCGACACTCAGGAGTTCGCATTGACCATACGCATGGCGAAAGGCGTCTGGTTCACCGGTGGTCGACAGTGGCGGCTGGCGGATGCTTACCTTAATACCGAAGTACACGAGGCGCTGCTTGAGTTGCTTGCGCGTGGCGGCGTCATCGGCGGGTCTTCGGCCGGAGCGACGATACTGGGTTCTTATCTGGCGCGCGGCGATACCAACAGCAACACGGTGATGATGGGCGATCATGAGGAAGGCTTTGGCTTCATGAAGAATGTGGCTATCGATCAGCACATGCTCAGACGTAATCGCCAGTTCGACCTGATCGAAGTCATCACTGCCAAACCAGAATTGCTGGGCATTGGACTTGATGAAGACACGGCGATCGTCGTACGCGGCAATCGCTTCGAAGTCATCGGCCAGAGCTACATCGCCATCTTCGACCACAATCGCATGCTCGATTCAGGCGGGCAATTTTATTTTCTGGAACCCGGTGACCAGTTTGAACTGATTCAGAGGCAGGCCTACCGACCCCAACGCGTGTTACAGCCGCTGGAACGCGTGGTCGATGGCGCCTGGGATTCCCGATAGGTCTTAGGAATATTGGGGTCGAATTTTGGGGTCAGGTCTCCAATTGCACGCATCGCGTAGCAGTCTGTGTAAGTGGAGAGCTGGCCGCTTGTACACCCGAACCAGTCTGTACAAATGGAGACTTGACCCGGTATACCTTTCAGGCCGGCAACGGAGGCATTCGCGGCCCCGGCGTGGCGAACGTCATCTCGGTAATTGCCTTAATGCTTCGATTGCCATAGCGAAATGGAATAATCAATCGCAGTGGCGCACCATGTTGTGGCGGAATCGGTTCGTCATTCATCAGCCAAACCAACATGACCTGCGGATGTCTCAGAGTCTCTAGCGATTCGTCCATATAGAATTGATCGGAAGCCACGAAGCGACAATAATGGGCTTCTGGAATCAGGCCGAGCATGTCGGCAAAGTCGCTGAAACGGACGCCGGTCCACTTGACGATTCCGCGCGGATTGGGCGCGCCGCATTGCAGCAAAAAAGTATGAGATCTGATGGGCAGCTGTTCCAGGTCTGAATAGCGCAAGGTGCCGGTCAAATTCGCTAACCCACGGGTGTCGACCCTGATCTCCATGCGGCGATAATCGTACTCGATCTCCGGCGTCTGGCGACCTTGGGAGCGCCACATCAATGGCTCACTAATGGGCCCGGCAGCACTTTCCGGGTGTTCGGGAGCTGAGCCATCTGGATTCAGTGGTAGCGGCGCGGGAAAGCCAGTACGCAGAGGACGTTCCACCAGATTTACTGGCCAGTCTTCCTGCTCGGCGGCATAGACAATCTTGTCACTGAAGTGCTTTAACACCCCGAGAGACAATCCGGCCAGGGTAGTACCGGAAATGGAGAGCGCTTTGCGTCGTGAGATTTTCATCGCTACACCTCTAGTTATGCGTGTTTCGAGTAAATGATACTAAAGTCTTTTGCCTGAATGTCCACCGTTATTGAATAGCCATTCCTGCACCTGGTGTGAGGTTATTCCGCAGAGCCCTGATTGCGTGGGATACAATTTAAGGTACACTGGCTGGGATACACAATAATATTACTGCTTGATCTTGAGGAGCAAAACATGAAATTCGAACTAACAAAAAAATTACTGGTGATTGCCTTGGCAGGTCTGTTTTCCCAATTCTCGTTGGCCCAGGATGACAGCGACCTGAAAACCATTGCTGGCATAGTGGCTGGCATGAACCACTTCCCATCCGATGCTGACAAGGCTACCTTAATGGGCATAGCTGAAAACAGTGAGCGTAGAGGCATCCAGCTTATCGCCACTGCTGTCAGCAACATCGCACATGCGGCGAACGCTGAGGGTAAAGAAGCGATGAGTCAAGTAATCGCGGCCGCACAAGCCCCGGCAAACGTCAAGGCATTGGCAGAAGTAGTTCTCGGCTTTAATCACATGGCCAGTGATGACGCCAAGGCCGTACTGGCTGGCTTGTAGTAGTGGGGTAGAACTCGCGAAAAAAGGCCTCAACCTGCAGGTGGAGGCTTTTTTTGTGCAAAAGACCACTACTGGCGTCATGGGTTGGAAATTATGTGCGGTGGTCCTGATTCCCCAGCCTCGTCATGCTTTGCCAGCGATGTAAGGGATTTTCGCCAGGCTTGCTGGGAAAACAAGCAATAAGCAGCTGAAGTAGATTCCTGTTATTCATCTTCCTATTGAACCTTCTGATGCTTCAAAGCCAATGCACAGGGGGTCAGAACAAATGAAGTGTTCGCAGGCTGGTAGCGATCAAGCGACGCAGACTCTGAGATATCCCCAGAAAATGCCGAATTAACTCATTGGGTTAGCTTGTTTTGAGCGATTGCTGCAGGCGTGGAACGTGTAGGAACCGTTGAATATCAACTACTCGAGCCAGGGGGTGGGGTGTTGTTTGCGAACAACCAGGACTACAGGTCCGTGAGCAAATAATACCCCACCCCCTGGCGGCTGGCCTGGACAAGTCGCCTCATCGCCCGCAGTAACGGGGATATTCCCTACTCTCGGGCCCTTGGCCCTGATTGTTCGCAGGAACGCCCCGTTACTGCGTGCTTGCTCCAGAGTTGAATTCAAGACAAAACAAATCTAACAGTGGTAAAAAAATTTGGGGATATCTCAGACGCAGACTCCATTGCTTTGCCGAAGAGTTAGCCTTTATAACAATCAACGTCATTGTAGCTGGCGCATCCGCTCCCAGTATTCATCCAGTTTGCCTTCCAGTTCCAGCCCGCGGAAAAACGGATAGGAATCGCAGTCATATTCCATGATTGCCGCTTCCGGAGTCCTGCGCCACTGTCTGAATCTGATGATGGGTCTCAGGTAATTTTCCGGGTCATGCAGAGTTAACAGGCTGCGTAGATTCTGACCATCGTCACTCAAGGTGATGCGCTCAATGACCCTGGCATTTTCTGACACGGGCTGTCCCGCCTGGTCTACAAAACTCGGTTTCAACAAAGACGTCTCCACCACCAGGGTACTGCCTTCCCAGTGGCCGATGGAATACCCCATCGCGGAACTGGGAAAGCTCTCGGGAAAGTCCCGGCCGTCCAGAAATATTCGCCGAACCTCATGATAACTTTCGTAGAGTATGGTCACCTGCTGAACGTTTTGCAGGATCTCCAGCGGATAGGGCCAACCGGAAATCCTCACCAGGGCAGGAGAAATACAACGCAAGGCAGGGTCATCCAGGAAACTGTAATCCTCGACTCCAGCCTGAGCCGAGGCGGTGTAGTCCAGGTGCACTTTCTCCATGCCAGCGGAAATGCGTGACCAGATACCGCTTATATCCACGGGCGTTGGAGGCAGCGGGACTTCAGTTAAAATTCGTTCCGCGCGCCAGGTACCGGTGGAGCCGTTATGGTCAGCCACCAGGGTTCCCGACCAGGAGTCGCCGTTGTCGCGATCAAGAGTGCCAGTGAAATGCCGGTTGAGGAGCCTGCCGCCACCATCGCGGTAATCGGCATCCATTTCCAGCCGGTTGCCCTCCAGGGTGAATGCGACTGGTCCACCATCGACAAACACCTGGTGTCCGTCGTCGCTTTCTTCGACGGTGAGCACACCTAAACGTTCCACATCATGAGTGACCGTCAGCTTCCAGTCACCTTGCAACTGGGCCAGACAATTGCTCGCCAGTGAAAGCGAGAGCAGGAAACCGAGAACTTTCGCTGTAGTCTTCACTGTTGATTAGCTCCTCCACCATCGGGGGTAATGACAGTGCCGTTTTCCATCGTCAGTGTCCTGATCCATATCTTGCGGCTATCTTCCAGCCCCAGGTTGCCCTCGAGGACAACCCGTTCGCCTACCTTGATCGTGTCCTTGCCCCAGCCAAGACGGAACAGGATGTTAACGCTATGGGTCTGAGCATCCCATATTTCCTGCTCGCCGTTTTCATTGGTGACGGCAACGAATATACGGGTGTGAGGATTAACGTAGTGCAGCTCAACAACTTTCCCCTCTTTGGTACCGAACAGTTCATAGGAAAATTCAGCCGCAAAGCTGTGATGGGCCGCAGCAGCGCCTGCAAATGTTATGAGACCGAGCAGTGTCAGGCAATAAATGAGAATCCTCATGGTATTTCCTCCGACCTCCCCAAAATACAGGAATTTCAATAACCCGGATAATATACAGTTTTTATAAAAGGAGTCAGAGTAATTAGCAAATTACCCTAAGCTCTTTGATCGGTTTTTTTGTCTAGCACTCTGTCGCTGTAAGAGTCACCGGTGTACATGCGGGTAACGACCCCATTTTCTTCGACGAAGTGCACTATCTCTTCAACCGGACCACCCCCGTCGGTGCCGTCATGCGAAACAGATCATCTGCTAAGGGTTCTTTGGAGTCAGGTCTCCAATTGCACGCATCGCTTAGCAGTCTGTGCAAGTGGAGACCTGACCCCATTTACCGACCCCATTTACCGGATGCAGCGAAGCACAAGAAATAAATATTTATCCCTGCAACGAAATCCTGAATTCGACACGCGCCTCTTCAATAGCTGACAGAATCTCCAGCTTGAATTCGTCGCGCTTGACGAATTCTTCCAGCTCGATAATCACCTTGTCCACAGTCAGGCCAACGGCGATGGCGCCGACAATGCCGCCGATAGCGGCGCCGACCAACGTGCCTATACCGGGAACTACCGAGCCGATAACTGCGCCAGTGCCTGTGCCTGCACCAGCGCCAGCTGCTGCACCCACAGACTTGCTGACGACGACCTTGCCCAGCGCCTTGGCGGCCACCTTGAAGACATTCTTGCCAATGACCTTGCCAATGACTTTCTGCACGATGACGGCACTGAGCACACCGGCCAATGCGCCACTGCCGGTGCTCGTCAGCAGGCGACTTTGCAGCTGGATCATGTCCTTATGTAGAGGTGGCTGTAATACATCTGACAATGGCATTGTCTGAACGACCTCAAAGCTGGAATCCGGCTCAGCGATGCTGTTTTGTTGCATGATCCGCGCTGCTGCCTCCTGATAGAACTGCTGCGCCTCCTCGTGTTCGCCCAGTGCGCTATTCAAGGCCAATTCCAACTCCTGAAAAGCAGCTCCCTGCATGAGAGACTCTTCCAGTTTCGCCACCATGAACTCCTCTAGCTCTCCTGTGAGCAGGCTACCGATGCGCGCATACTCACCCGCCAGACTGTAATACCAGTCGAGATAATCATCCACGTGCATTTCCAGTTGATCGAAGGCGAGGTCTGCTTGCGTTTGCAAGGAAGCAAGTGACAAGTCGACTCTGTTCAGCGCATCTATGCGGGCCTGATCGAGTGCGGCGAAGGTGCCTTCCCTGAAATAGATATTGTCGATTTGCTCAAGTCGCACGACTAATCGCGCCTGCTCACTTCTCCAGATTGTCACATTGGTCGATTGCTGCGCCCAGGCTTCCAGATAGGCGGATAGCGGCAGATACACAAACAAGCTGATGAAAACTGTCACAGCAATGGTGATGGTGATGCGGGAAAGCGGCACTGCCGCAGGCTGGTCGGCAATTGACAGCGGTCCGAATACGCGACGGTACTCATTGCCGCTTATCAGGAGCGAGGACAGCATGGCTCCGGCGTTGTAAAACAGCACGAAGCTACCGATGCCGAGCAGGGCCAGGGCAGTAAGCGCATCCTGCTGGCCAATTCGACTGAGCGCGTAATCCTTGGCACCGTCGTAATAAGCCAGGGAATTAGATATTTCGTGCACCAGTGCACTGCCTGTCATATCCTGAACTGTCGTTTGCTGTGCAGCTATCGCTTCTGTCAGAGACGCATACTGAGCCGAGTCAGCAACACCCAGGCTAACCGCAACATAGAGCAATACCATCACGCCGGCGCACAGCCAACGTGACCAGGTCAACGCCTTGTTGGTGACGAGATAGGTCTTGTACTCGTTCTTCACTATGTTCCGGCACAGAGCAAAGCAAAGCCAGAAAACAGGAATGACTGCGAAAAATATCAGCCACTCGAAACGACTATAAGAATGAAACTGGATCAAAACCAGAAACGCCATCACCACTGCCTGGCAGACCCAGAAAATCACCTTGAACAGCCGGCCCGAGAACAGCCTGAAAATAAAACCGCGATGGGCGAAACTTTCCAGGCGTTGAATCTGGGATACAGTGCTGCTGTAAATTCCACTGAGAGCGATTGGCAGGCTGAACACAAATACGCTGAGGGAAACCACCCAGAAACTGTAGGTAGCAAACGCGTTGGCAGCATAGTAAAGCAGCAATGCCCAAATAGAAGCTCTGATGAGGTAAGGCAGTGATCCCTGCATCGAATGCTTATCGGGAGACCGCGGGTCGAATTCCGAATTCGAATTGTCGTGGTCAACCTCAAGATTCATAGAGTTGCACAATAGGGAAAGCGCAGTCCTGGTGTATAAGAAGAATAAGAGCTTTCTCCCCCAGAGTCTAACTCGTCCTTTGTTGAATACATCACCTGCCTCGCTTCGAAAACTTTCCAAATTGTCAAAAACACGCCGAATGTGGCTAGACCAATCCCTCCTTCATCCAATTGCTAGCCATATTCGAATGGCCAGCAATTTCAGGCCGAATGCTGCCCTGCTGCCGTCCGTGATGGCAATCATCAATACAAAACGCCAAATAACGCTCTCTGTGGCGGAGCTCGGCCTTGCAGAATTTTGAGGTCAAAGAATTTTGGGGTCAGGTTAAACCTCCCCCAATTACGCACATCGCGTAGCAGTCTGTGCAAGTGGAGACCTGACCCCATTTACCTTCGCATTTGACCTGACCGAGAGACAGGCCTACCGACCTCAATGCGTGTTACAGCCCCTGGAGCGCGTGGTCGATGACGCCTGGAATTCCCGTTGAATGCGATGAGTTATTTTTCGGCAATCACTACAGCCCCACTCCAGTCTTCGGAGGGTTCGCTCATCAGATTGCTCACACAGTGCTTCAGATAGATCTGCGCCGCATTGTCTTCGGCATTGGCGCTCAGTACTCGCCGGAACAAATCGGCGGCCGCACCAAACTCTCGCGCCAGGTATTGCTTCAGGCCATTTTCAAAGTCCGCCTGGGTCTGCAGTTTTAGTTTCCGGTAGTCAGCCTCTTCCACTTCCAGCAATTCATATATAGGTACTTCATTTTTACGGCCCTTGACCACCACCTGGCCGAGATAGCGAGTGGCCGGTTTATTGCCCGAACCCTGAAGCTGATCCAGCACTGCCTGGCTGACGATAATCGACGAGCCATAACATTTGTTGAGCCCTTCGAGGCGCGAGGAGATATTGACGTCATCGGATATCACATTGCCGCTCTTACGAAATACATCACCGATGATGCCGAAGATGACCTTGCCATAGTGCAGGCCTACACCGACTTTGATGGGCTCGCCATGTTGCTTGCAACGCCGCTTGTTGAATAACTTCAGCGCCCGTGACATTTCGATAGAAGCCTGCACGGCATCTTCGGCGCTATTGGGAAACAGTGCCATGAATCCATCGCCCAGGTAATGATTAACAAAGCCGTTGTTGTTTTTAATGCAGGGCCCCATCACTGCCAGGTATTCGTTGATGAAATCAAAATTTTCCTGGGGCGTCATGGATTCAGACATCGTGGTATAGGAGCGGATATCGGCAAACATGATGGTCATCTCACGATGAATATTGTCACCGAGACGAACATCCAGAATACTGTCGTGACCGAGGAAGCTAAGGTACTCCGATGGCACGAAGTCAGAGTACACTCGGTTGATCTTGCACAGCTCCAGATGGGTCTTGATACGCGAAAGCAGCTCTTTCTTGGTAAACGGTTTGCTGATGTAGTCGTTGGCGCCGGATGAAAAGCCTTCGGCCAGATCCTGGGCCTGGTCCTTCGCCGTCAACATGATGATGGGCAGACGATTGATCGGTGCCTTCTCGCGAATCTTTCGACACACATCATAACCACTCATCTTTGGCATCATGATATCGAGCAATATCAGATCAGGATGCTCTTCATTGAACAGTGCAATTGCTTCCTCCCCGTCCCTGGCCTGGATTACCCGAAAATTGTTCATACTCAGATGATTGCTGAGCACCGTCAGGTTTACTGGTTCGTCATCGACCACGAGCACCGTGTACTCTTCATCATTCGTTACCAGCAGTTCGTCATCCGCTACTTCGGATGGACGACAATTGGAGACTGGATGAGAGACTAAATGAGAGACTGAATCCAGTAGAATCTTCTCTCCGTTACTGACGGGCAGGGTAAAGTAAAACTTAGAGCCCCTGCCCTCATTGCTGTCCAGCCGCAGACTTCCTCCGTGTAACTCAACCAGGTTACGGCTGATGCTCAAGCCGAGTCCACTGCCGCCATATTCCCTGGCTATAGAAGTATCTGCCTGTTCAAACGACTGGAAGATCAACTCCTGCTTGTCCTCGGCAATGCCGATTCCGGTATCACTCACGCAGACCTCGATAACACCGCCAATGGTTTGTGCAGAAACCGCAATCTCACCCTGCACGGTAAACTTGATGGCATTACCTACCAGGTTAATGAGAATCTGCTGCAGGCGATTCTCGTCTGCCTCGGCGGCACAGAGATCCGCTGGCACCTTGTTTATCAGACTGACATGGGAAGTCTCCAGTAGCGGTCTGGATAACTCGAACACAACATCGGTCAGGGTCTTAAGATCCAGTGGCTTCAGAATCAACACGATGTCGTGCTCGCGCAGCTTGGAAAAATCCAGGATGTCATTGACCAGCGATGTCAGACGGCGGCCGCTGCTGTTGATGAGTTGCAGGTTTTTTCGTGCCAGTGCAGGCAGTTCGCCGGCGACACCATCAACGAGTGATTCGGTGATACCGATGATGCCGTGCAGCGGTGTCTTCAATTCATGAGACACATTGGCAAGGAAGGCATCTTTTACCTTGTCAGCCCTCAGGAGTTCTTCGTTAATTTCTTCGTTGTAATCCAGAATTCGATTGAAGTCTGCAGCCAGCTCGGCCGATTCATCCAGACCGGTAATATTCAGCCGGCCGGAAACAGAATTGTTACCCGATAGCATTTCTCGAATCTTGTCCCGGATGTGACATAGCTGCAGACTGAATGCCTGGGAGAAGAGGTAACTCATGATCAAACCGGCCAATAAAGTCAGCAGTATGAAGATGTAACTGACAGTATTCTGCGTGTCCATGCCCTCTTCAAAGGCTTGCATCAGCGGCAGGCGATCATACATATCGGCTACTCTCTCGCCAATCTGCTCGGCACTGTCCTCGGTAAACTGAGAATCGAGTAACTGCTCATTCAGGAAGGAGATCATGCCTTCGAATTCGCTTTGCGCGTCGATGAATTGCTGGCGCTCTGTCTCCAGAAGTCCAACTAGCGGGGGAATGTCCTGGGCCAGGTTTTCACTCTCGTCAAGATTCATCGTTATAGAAGGAAGGGCTTCATCGATAAATCGATCGAAGCGCATGGTTGAGAAGATGGGAATGGAGCTTCCCAAAAACAGCGACAGACTCAGCAGCATCCACGCCAGGCGTTTGAACAGCCCGATACTGCGCGTCTGGAGTTGTTCTCTCATGCCAAAACTATTCTTCAAATTGGCAATGTACTTGTCAAACACGCTGCCCTGTATGATCACAACCAGCAGAAACAATGCCGTGCGATTAATCAACAGGCTCCAGCTATCCGGATCAGCCAGATAGTCAAGACTACTGTCTTCGATCCACATGGTAATACCGTGGATGATTACGCTACTGATGATAATCAGCGAGTACAAGCCATACACCAGTGTGTAATGGGTGTTATCCAATGAACTCTTCTGATTATTGCTGAGGTGCCCTGCGTCCAGCCTGGCATTCTTGAGATGATCGAGGTTTAGTGAGACAGTAAAAACTGCGAGCGAATTGATCAAGATAAAAGCCAGAAACGGGATGGCGATGATCAGCGCATACTCTTCCATTTCCGGGTTTACAAATAGCGCGATTGACAGGCAATAGATCAGACAACTGATGCCTGAGACGATCAACCCGTAAAGCGTCAGCACTCTGCTGGGCCTTTCTTCACGCTTATTACTTATAATACTCAGCTCATTCATCGACTGCTTCCCTCACAATAACTACGCAGGATTGGTGTCTCAGTCGAATTTGACTTCATAAGAGCAGAAATTACACATTACCATCTGGTAATTGCTTGCGAGAATTTGGCGAAGTACCTGAAAATAGCGGCGCCTGGGCGCAAGTCACTGGAAAATTACCATCAGGTAATAATTAGTCAGATGGATTTTGCCAGGCATTTCGACACACCGAAATCGATTCAGCGCTCATAAGTAGCAACGCGTAACTGAGCCCAGTGGCTACTACCCACGAGAAAAAACCCTGAGGGACTCTCACAATAGGCATTCCGACTTTTAGCTTGAAAAAAGCGGCGGAAGAGCGAATTATTAGCCCCCAGACCCGAACCCCAACAGAATGTGGAGAAGAATAATGAACAAGGTTTTTACTGCAATTTTAACGATAACACTCGCGTTTTTCGCGGGGGTGGCATTTCAGAATCAACAAGCCGTCAATGCCCAGGGTAAGATGGTCTATGAGCTTCGCACCTATACAACGGCGCCGGGTCGACTGCCGGCCTTGTTGAATCGATTCGGCGGTGGTGAGGTCGAGCTGTTTATCAAGCATGGAATGACCAGTGTCGGTTACTGGGTTCCCGATGATGCCGAGTTGTCACAAAACACCCTGGTGTATATGGTCGCGCATGAGAATCGCGCGGCAGGGGCCGCCTCCTGGTCATCCTTCGGCAGCGATCCTGTGTGGCACGCCATGCGAGACAAGTCGCGTGAAGACGGCCCTATTGTTACCGGTGTAGTAAACCAGTTTCTCGACCCGACCCGCTTTTCTCCCGCTCAATAAAGAGGCAACCAGTTCCGTTAAGGATCGTTGGAATTGGAAGTTTCTCCGGCTTTCGACAGAACGTTAAATATTCAACCTGGCGCTGAGAGTTTCTGCATTGCGGTACCAGTGAACGGTCGCGTTTTCTTCTGCACAGATCGCTGGTTCTGGTTGCTGGGGGCGGCGTCGAATTGGTCCAACAAGCTCGACGAAAATACCATCGGGATCAAGCGCATTGATAATGCCGGTTTCATCCGCGCCAGTGCCCGAACAACAGGGAGCAATTTCAGAGAGGAACTCCACTCCCTGGCTCTGCAATTCGCTAACCGCGCTATCCAGGTCTTGCACGGCCAGGGCAATGCGATGAATACCGATGTGGCTGATCGGCGGCGGATAGGGAGGTTCAGGATTAAACGGAGCAATCCATTGAATGATTCGCAACGTGTTGCCGTCGCCGCCAGCCAGGCTGATGTCAGCGCCGCGCAACTCAAAGGCTTGCTCCAGACCATAGGCGCGCGCCTCGGCAAGTGTTCCCCGTTCTGGCAACATTGCAATTTCGGTATAGCCCAGACTGCGGTAGAAACCAATGGCGGCATCAAAATCGCTCACATTGATGCCAATATACGGCATGGCGTCAATGCTCACGCTGGAATCATTTCTTACAGGGGCATTGGTTGCTTCCTCCGCCTCAAGTAACTTCAGGTACACCCCGTCTGGGTCACGCATAAAAACAAAACGCTCGCCAGGTTCTCCATAGGGCTCGGATAGAAACTCGACACCGCGCTCCTTTAAAAATTCATAGTCACTACTAAAATTCGCAGTGTTGAGCGCCGCATAAGCCATACCGAGATGATTGGGTAATGAGTACGGAGGCTCACCGTTAAAAGGCTCGGCGAATTCAATGAGATCGATTGAGGTTGGGCCTGTTGCATTGGGAATGCTCATTACTTCGATGCTTTCCAACTCGTAGGTACACAGATCATACATTCCCAGTGAACGAGCCATGAGATGGGTGTTAGTCTTGGGAAAAGAATTTATGCCTTGCGAATAACCGAGTAATCGATAGAACTCCCGGGTCCGCTCGAAATTGCGGGTTTGGGTGTTGAAGTGAATGCGCGCGAGCACTCCAATCCCGGCAGATTCCGCCTGGGGATTTTCTTCGCCCGCTGTCGCCGATCTCATCGTGCCGAATTGCAACAGGATTACTATTAGTAAGCAATACAACCCTGTTATGTTCGCACTGTGCATCCCACTACACCGAGACGCATCTTCCCAGACCACACTATTTTTCGTATTCATTGCTCGTCGCTGTCTGTGTTGCTGTAGTCAAGATGGCGCGAATGCACCAGCGGCTTTGCAGTGTAATCCAGGTACTACAGTGATTAGTAGCCTTTACTCCAGGTTCTGGCTGTATTAAAAATACCGCTATAGAAAGAAGAACGAAGGAGTAATACGCGAATGAAACCTATCGATGGTCTGAAAACGCCACTGCAGCCGGCCTTGCGGAATGTTGCACTACTGCTGTTTGGTATCGCTGTGTTGGCGGCGTTTGACTCCAGACCCGGGTTGCAAGCTCAGACTCTGGATGCTGCCGCAGCCGGCAATGTCGACGATGCCCGCATCATCAGTTCCCCCGCTACCGAACCCGGCAGCTGGCTCAGCTATGGGCAAACCTATAAAGAACAGCGCTTCTCACAGCTCACCCAGATCACGCCCGACAATGTGGGTCGATTAGGCCTGGCCTGGACGCGAGAGATTGGCGATTACAACATGCGCATGCAGGGCACACCGCTGGTGGTCGATGGCGTTATGTATGTCAGCAATGGCTGGAGCGTGGTCTACGCCCTCGATGCCAGGAATGGGGAAGAAATCTGGCGCTATGATCCGCAAGTAGACCGCCGCTCCATTCGTCTTGCCTGCTGCGGTCCCGCTCATAACCGGGGAGTAGCGGTCTACCAGGGCAAGGTCTATGTCGGCACGTTCGACGGGCGATTGATCGCTATCGATGCAGCAACTGGCGAAGAAGTCTGGGACATTGACACCTGGATACCGGCAGGACTCGGGCGCTTTAATATCACCGGCGCTCCACGGGCGGCGGCAGGGAAAGTCTATATCGGCCAGGGCAGTGGTGAGTCCGGCCAGCGCCGCGGCTATGTCACTGCTTATGATGCTGAAACTGGTGAAGTAGCCTGGCGCTTCTTCCTGGTACCTGGCGATCCTGGCCTGCCCTTCGAACACCCCGAGATGGAGATGGCTGCCCAGACCTGGGGAGGTGAATGGTGGAAGTACGGTGGTGGCGGTACTGCCTGGAATTCCCTGGTCTACGACGAAGAATTCAACAGCCTCTATATCGGCGTTGGCAATGGCGCTCCCTGGCCTCGCGAGATTCGTTCACCCGGTGGCGGTGACGATCTGTTTCTCTCCACCATAGTCTCGGTGGATGTTCAGACCGGGCGCATGAACTGGTATTACCAGACCACACCGGGTGACAACTGGGATTACAGTTCTGCCATGGATATGACCATCGGTGAGATCGAGTTTGGTGGTGAGATGCGCAAGGTGCTGCTGCAGGCTCCGAAGAATGGTTTCTTCTATGTGCTTGATCGCAACGACGGCGAGCTACTACGAGCCCTGCCTTACACCGATGGCATTGACTGGGCCACCCGTGTCGACATGGAGACTGGCCGCCCCGTGGAAAACCCCGATGTGCTGTACGAGGTCAAACCCCAGTGGATCATGCCGGCAAACTCTGGCGCCCATAACTGGGAACCCCAATCCTGGGACAACGACCTGGGCCTGATGTATTTCTATTACCACGACATCGCCAATTTTTATTCTCTCGATGAAGGCTTTGTCGAAACCGGCGAGTATGAAATTCGCGAGCGCGGCCTGAGCCTGGGCTGGGGCGAAGGCGACTATCGCCGCCGCCTGATTGAGCAGGCCGGTCCGCGACCAGATTCACAGGCATTTATCGGCGCGTTTGATCCGATAACAGGATCCTACAAATGGCGCCATCCACTTGCGTCCGAATATAACGGTGGTGTAGTTGCCACCCGCGGCGGAATCCTGTTCCACCCGGAAGGGACCGGTAATTTTTCTGTGCGTGACTCCGATGATGGTCAGCTACTGTGGAGTTTCACCGCGCCAGGAACTTTTCGTTCGACTTCGGTGATGACCTACCAGGTCGACGCTACCCAATATGTCGCCACCCTTATGAATGGGAATCGCACACTCGATCTCGGTGGTACGGTTCTGGTGTTCAAGTTGGATGGCGACGCCACCATGCCGGTACCGGAAATTGTGCAGACAGAAGTGCCTGAGCAACCCACCACTGAATTCAGCCCCGAAGCGGTTCGCGAAGGTGACGATCTCTACCATGCCCAGTGTGCCAGCTGTCATGGTGGAATCGGCATTCCTTCTGAAACAGCCATCGTGGCGCCTGATCTGCGACTGATGACTCTGGGCACTCACAACGAAATGGCAGACATCGTCCTGGGTGGTTCCCGTGCTCAACGCGGCATGCCCGACTTCGAAGATACGCTTGGCAGTGAACAACTCGAAGCGATTCGCGCCTTTATCGTGAACCAGGCCAGGCTTTTGAGAGATTGGCAGCAGGAGCGTAGCCAATAGGGAAATAGTGAAATTGGGTCACAGTGTCCCCTACTCACTAAATTTGAGAAGGAAAAACAAGCAGTTAACTCGGAAATCGAGTGGGCGCCCAGTTGACGCATTTTGAGCAAATCTCCTCAATTTCCTTGCCCCCAAATTGTGGGTGTCCAATTTGCACCCAATTTGCAAATTTGCACGGCATGAGGTCGACTAACCGTGGCAGCTGGACAGCGAACAGGCGAAACGGCATCCGAGCAACAACGACGATGGCATCGAATAGCATCAGAGCCATAAACTAAGGCTTGATTCGTCAAGCAGGGGATTACTTTGCTTGACATAGTCGGGGCGTCCATATAAGCCTCTAGTGTTAGGTATCTATAATTTGGTCCAAGGCCTGAAAAGCATATGGGAAAATCTAACGATACTAACAAAGCCATACGCAACATTATGAACTGGGCAGATCGACCTGAATGGCGTGAAGAATTTTCAATAGCTCTTGATAGCCATCTTGACCCAGTGTGTGAGCGTATCGGCATCAGTCAGACAGAGCTTGGTCAGGAATTGGCGGACTCCGATTACATGGACACGCTAGTAGCTTTTGTGTTCGAAGACCTGCTGACCCGTCACCTACCGCCGGACAATCGCAACATCATCGATGATTATCTGCAACGCCGGGGATGGCGCGAGTCTGTTGTGGGTCGCCGCTATCTGCAGCAACTGCAATCCTCGGCTTTGTCACTCTATGAGGTTGTGAACGTAGCACCTGGTCGGTATTGCGATTTGAACGACCTGGTACGCAAGGGTAGTACTATCCGCGTTCACGAAAAAATGGGCACACAAGACCTGATGATATGGGATCAGATAGCCGCCCGAGTGTTAAACATGAACGACAAAAATATTTTCTCTGGCGGGATACTGCCGTATCCCGCGGAGGCCGCAGACAGTCTACTGAAGGTACTGGCTGCGACGAAAAAACAATTAAAAAAGGATCTCGCTCGGGTTGTCGGTAAAAACAGGATATCTGACGAAATGGATAACCTGGAGAAGCAGGTTTTGCAGGAATCCACTACTGCCTTCACTGCCTTCTGGTTGGCGCATCTGTGGAATCAATTACGCGCGGCTCCACGTCTACCAGATATCGTCAATCGAGACAACGAGGCCTGGGTTCATGCCCAGACCCGTATTCCGGTTCTGCGTGGTCATACAAAGGAAGTGTGTATGAGACTGGATGAAAGCACCGATTGGGAGCGGGATCACTCGGACGATTTTGTCTGGTTGTGGTTGCCGACAAGCCACCACAGTAGTGCAAAGAATCAGCATCAGCATGCGGCGACAGATGGAGATGGCCCGACATCCATTAACGGCACACTGGAGCTGCGCTCGGACTCACTCACACTCACTTCCAATTCCATGGAGCGGACAAAGCGCGGACAGACAGAGCTGGAAGAACTGCTTTCTGGCCTGATTGGCCCGGCCATGACAGTGTTGCAGACTCCCGAGCAGCTAATGGCACAGCAAGACGAGCAACCGCCAGCCGGCCGCGGCCAGGCAACCCCTTTCCTTGAATCTGAAGAAACGGCAGAAGTGATGCAAGCTTTTCTCGATCAGCATTATCGTCGTACTCTAGATGAGCCTATTCCCATGCTGGGCAATAAGAGCCCGCGGCAATGCGCTAAGAGTAAGCAGGGGCGGAAAAATGTCATCGAATGGTTGAAACATCTGGAAAATAACGAAATGCACCGGGCAGCCAGCGAGGATGCCAAACCATACGACACGCGCTGGATTTGGCAGGAGTTACAGTTGAAAAGTAATGATCAGTAACGCTGTATAACAACGTATCCTTGGTCTCATGAGCAGAAAAATACAACGTGTTTCGGTGGTACTTGACTGTCAGGGTATCGAGCATCTGTCTGAGCCGGAGATCGCCCTTATTTTACGCGGTGCCGACGAACTGATAATGCGCGGTGGCCGTTCTCTACTGGCGAAGGTGTTAAAGGGCTCGCAATCAAAGCAACTCAAAGAACTGAATCTGGATCAGTCGCCTGTATTTGGAGGTCTGTGTTCATTGAGCCTTCACGAGATTACTGCTCGAATTGATTGGCTCATCATCAATAAGTATCTCGCTATCGAATACGCTTACCGTCTGCCCTTGCTAGTCTTCACATCACGTGGCTGGGAGATTGAGAAGAAATCGCTTACGACAGAGATTATAAATACACTGGATGATGTGATCGCGTCCAGAAATCCCGCGCCTGATCTCACCTGGCTGAATGATGTTCACCCTGAAGTGATTCAATGTCTGCTTGAACGAATCGAGTCTTCTGGCAATCACAAGTATGTCCCGTTGCTCGATCGCTGGTCGCGAACTGCATCAAGAAAGAAGCGTGGTAGCATTCGCCAGCTATTAGAGCGACTGGAAAGAGTGGATTATAAAAGAAGACTATCGGACATTGGGAACACTAGAAACGTAAGGTAATCTACCGTTCCCAAAGAATTTTTCAGAGGTTCTCCAGGAGTGGTCGGGCGGGAAATGCATCCATCCCGTGATGATATACATGGAACCGCTATTGACAAGTTAACGCAAAAATCTACAAAAATATCCGTCAATTCGCATCTATATTGACACTGCCCGTTCCCAAGAAAACAGGGGACACTTTGTAGCTCCCCCGGTTTGACGGACACTCCTTTTTAGGGACAATGATCCCATAGGAGTGAACAATCCGGCGGATAAAGTATACTAGATTCGTCGGTACCAATCAGGAATTTACCTGGAGTGTGCATGATGAAAATTCACCTGGTCATTGCTCTGGTCATTTTTTGTTGGACAGGTACCGAGAACAGCTTGGCCCAGTCTTTAGCCGAGCCTTCGTGGTCGGCCGGAAATTACTTCCCCGCGTTTCCGGGTTCAACCGGCATTCAGGTCATTAGCGTTCCTACTGCAATAGAAAGCCGGGCGGGCAATCCCTTCGGCGCAGCGTGGCGTATCGATCAGGATATGGACTCGATGATGGCGCTTACTCTGGTTGGCATGCAGGGCCTGATCAACCGGCATGGATCCCGCGTTTATCTTGATTGGGACAACGACAGTAATTTTTGGATACCGCTGCTGCAACAGGAAATTCCGACTGATCAACTGAACCTTTCCGGCTTGGAGGCAATCAATTATTTACTGGATGAATACGTCGGGTTGTTTAGCGGCGCAGTCATTTATGACCCGGTTGTGCCTGACACAATAAATCTCGCCACGATGATTGCTGGCCTGGAAAACAAGGTGATGATTTCTGCCCAGCAACAAGCGCTCAGTGGTTTTCCACAGTTCAATGAGATTACCGATCTAAGGGAACTTGTCGCTGAGAATGACTGGGATGACTCACTTGGAAGTCAAACTGAGATCTATCAATGGGCCTATGACAATCTATGGAAAGAAGACAGCTCAAACCCTTCAAAGCCTTTGCTCGACCGCCGCATGCTGGGAATAATCAGTCCTGGCCCGCCCACATCGCTGCCCTTCGACCAGAGTTCACCGGACTATGCGCCGCTTAATTTGCCATTTAGAGACTATCTGGTTGCACTAAAAATGCCAGCGCTGTATTTGTCACCCTCGGAAGATCCACAGGAGTCTCTGCTGAGAAAATTTCTCGAAGAGGCACCTTCACCTATTCCTGTATCGGGATTCTATGCAAGTGAGGAAGGCAATACAGTCAGCCTGGCGTCTGAGTACGGCAATTGGGTTCCCGTGCTGACGATCAATAACAAGCCGCTCGCCGCGGCCAATATGAGTGTATTTTCCGGAATTCGGCCGCCGATTCGAAAGTATGACGCAAACCTGAGTAAGGACCGCATTCTGGCGACGCTGGGCGACGGACCTGTGGCCATGCTGTGGTCATCCGATGGAGACAACCTTGAATACCTTGCATCCCGCGGCTTTAATTTTTTCGTGTGGGGCACTCAACAAGGTCAGCGTTTTGGCTGGACAACGAATCCGGTGCTAATCGATATCGCGCCGGTAATCTGGAATTACTATATAGATTCGGCTTCAGAAGTCACCCTGTTGGCAGGTTTATCAGGAGCAGGCTACGCCTACCCGCAACTCATGGATGACACCCAGCGTATGACGTTCGTTGAGAAAACCGATCAATATATGCTTGCCAGCGGCCTGCGAACAACAAGGATAGACAGTCGCGGCAGCCAATATAGCGATGAATTTCTCAGGGATTACAGTACCGGGATGACCAACTCGGATTACCTGGGAGCGGTTTATGGCTGGTCTGGACCAAATCGCGGTATCAATGTCGAGTATTTCGGTGGGCCGCAACCGATTGTCAGACCGGCCTATATTCTGCGTCCATCGCTTCTCGATTCTATTGTAGAGGACATAGTTTCACGATCGAACATCGAGGAATTTATCGATATAACTTCCAGTGGAAATTCCCAGATTCTGGTGGTCGATGATGCAGATGCACTCGGTGGATATTCCCTGAGCATACCCAGCTCTTTTGCCACTCATGAAAGCTGTTGCCTGGCAGTTAATACGCAGCCATTGAGTTTGCCACCCGGAGAATTCGAAGTTACGTTTCGTCTAAAAGTCGAAGAAAATACATCGAGCAATACCATTGTAAGAACCTATGTTGGCCAGACTATCGATGGCGAATGGACAGAACTCGGCAGCCTTCTTGTTGCACCGAATGATTTTAGTGCAGCCGATAGTTTCCAGGATTTCACAGTTTCCTATTCATTACCCGATCTATCTGCAAATGTGGAATTCAGAGTAGACTATCAACAATCGGCTGCACTCACCCAGGTCAATTTTGACTACTTCAAAAATACCTTTACCGGAGAAGACATACTGCCAGTCTTCGCTCCGGTTTGGATCGGGCTCGTCACCGACGAGCGCGATGAATTGGATCGTGCTCCGGAGGAATTTATAAGCAATTTTGAACAGAGTGGCGGCGTAGTTCTTACGCCGGATGAATTCGTCGCGGCGTTAAATCCGCAATACATGATCGATTTCGCGAAACCTATACTGGGAGCTGATCATTCAGCGATGCTCGATGCTGAACAGGAACTCGGTGTTGGTAATTATTACCAGAGCCTGATGAAAATACGGGCGGGATTAAACAGCGAAATATCTTCACCACGTTCAATGAGTGAGAATCTGGAAAAAACCAGACAATTGTATGCCTACCCGGACAGAGATCCCGCGCTGATTGATGGGACAACGCTTGCGGTTAATTGTCTGTCCTACATCGTGGATGGTGAATTGCTAGGTGAATACAACGTGACGCTGGGTGTTGCATCGTTATCCCCGACGATAATATTTGACCTGGAAGATGCTGTTGAAACTTCCGGATGTGATGGAAACACTGTGTTCGATAACTTGAATTTGACAGGCATCGTGTTGGTTTCGGAATCAATAGGGAGTCTGCAAGTGTTCCATCCCTATCAATATACATTGGTCATAGGAGACGGAAATAATGACGAAACTGCCGATCTCACCGTCGACCTGAACCGAATCTATGCTGTCGATTACGATATTGGTGTTAGTTCTCCAATGTTCAGCACCACCACCAGTTTGGTTCCTGCCGATTTTGATCGCGATTCTCAATACAGGATACTCGATGCGGATACTGGTCAGGAGCTGAATGAGCTTACGAACCTGCGCGTCCTGGATAATGGCTTGGAGTTTACCAATGGCTTAACCTCGGCGCAGCGCCTGGAACTGATAAACGATACAACGAACACGATTCACTATGTGGTTTTAAATTAGGCTGTGAAGTTGTTGGACTAGGGAGGACGCTCACAAATTGGCCACATTAAATTCTAACATGTAGCTGTATACACTCACTTGAAGATCAATGGCAAGCGATTGCATATTCCAGCCCGCCAAACTAATTATTTATTGCTGTCCCTTACTCTGTCTTTTTATTGTAAGCTCAACGAAAATGGGAGGAAGAACAATATGAGAAAATCTGAAAACGAGAGTTCCAGAAGAGACTTTATGACAACGGCCGGCGCGGCAACCGGGCTGGCCGCTCTGGCAAGCTTGTTCGGTAGCGGCAAAATGGTAAACGCACAGAGTCTGGAATTAAACGCCATGGGACCCACTCCTGAGCAAGCTCAGGCTTTTGCACAACTTCCTGACAGACCAGTGGTCATGGTGAATCTGCTGAAGTTTAGCAATGGCGGCGCTGGCGCGGCGGATTACGGACAATACGGCCGAGATGTTGGCAAGATACTGCAGAGCATAGGTGCTGAAATCATTTTTTCTGGCGAGTGCCAGACCACGTTGATAGGTGGTGCCGAGTGGGACCAGGTTGCCATGGTGCGCTATCCCAATGCCCGAGCCCTGCTACAAATGGCCCAGTCTGAAGAGTACCGGGCCATCAGCGGCAACCGCAGTTCAGGCCTGGAAGGCCAGATGAATATCGCGGTATTCGAAAGCTAGGCACTGCTTCGAATCGTCCGAATAAATCGAGGAATTCAGGAAGTCGACTTTTATGAGGGGCAATAATGAATAAAAACATCTCCTTTCTACTGTTTATTGCGGTCATCGCCGCAGCGGTATTCTGGCAAGACAGAGGGTTTGATACTACAGTTCTGGCAGCCGAAGACCGCAATGCCAGCACAGATGACCAGCCATTCTTCTGGCAAACAAATCCTAACCCGTCGAGGCCGGCCAGCGAGTCCAACCAACCGAACATTGTGCTTATTCTCGCCGACGACCTGGGATTTAATGACATCACCTTTTACGGCGGCGGAATTGCCGGTGGCACCGTACCCACACCAAATATCGATTCAATAGCCACCGCTGGCATTCATTTTCCCAGAGCTTATGCAGGTAATGCCACTTGTGCACCTTCCAGAGCCGCACTGTTAACGGGTCGCTATGCCACCAGGGTCGGATTTGAATTTACTCCGACCGGGCCGAACTTCGCCGGGCGCAACATCCCCAACTATCCACTTCCTTCACAGCTGGGATTGCCCTCTGAGGAACTCACTCTCCCTGAACTGCTCAGGGAGAAAGACTATCACTCTATCGCGCTTGGTAAATGGCATCTTGGCAGTACCGCAGGATCGGTTCCCAACGACCAGGGCTTCGATGAATTTCTGGGCATGATCGGTGGCGCTGGATTGTATCTAGATGAAGATGACCCGAACGTTGTCAATTCGAAACAGGAATTTGACCCCATAGATCGGTCCTTATGGCGCATGCTCAGTTTTAACGCGACGTACAACAAGGGTGAGCGATTCAAACCCCCCACGCACATGACAGACTTTCTTTCCCGCGAAGCGGTTAAGGCGATAGAGATAAATCGTGACCGCCCCTTCTTTATGTACCTTGCTTACAATGCACCCCATACACCGCTGCAGGCTGAGAAGGCCGACTATGATGCCCTGAGGCATATCCAGGATCACACCGAAAGAACCTATGCAGCCATGCTAAGGGGATTGGATCGCGGCATCGGTCAGGTGTTGACGGCCCTGCAAGAAAATGGCCTGGAAGAAAACACCATCGTGATCTTTACCAGTGACAATGGTGGCGCCGGCTACGTTGGACTGCCTGACCTCAACAAACCTTACCGTGGCTGGAAAATCAGCTTCTTCGAGGGCGGCATCCACGTACCCTACTTCATCAAGTGGCCACAGCAGATTCCCGCAGGCAGTCAATATGACTCGCCAGTTGCCCATATCGATGTTTTTTCGACGGTACTGGCGGCGGCAGGGATCGATTTGCCGAACGATCGGATCATCGATGGCGTGGACATACTCACCCCCGCCTTGCAGGAAGATCAGCCTGCGTTGTCCCGGCCTTTGTTCTGGCGCAGTGGTGGCTATAAGGTCGTTCAATCCGACGGTTGGAAGTTGCAGGTTCAGGAACAGAACGGCAAGCGCTGGCTGTATAACCTGAATGACGACCCGACTGAGCAAGTCAACCAGATTGATAGCCAACCCGATCGCGCTGAATTGCTCAGTCAGATCTTGTATGAGCTTAATGATGATATGGTTGAACCACTGTGGCCAACCACATCCGAATCAAGCATTCCAATTGATTACACCATCAATAATATTCCCGATGGTGAATACGAATTTATCCTGTGGAATAACTAGGTTATGGCTTACTTAAGCATGCCTGCTCCTTTATCATCAGTCTCAGGCAAATAAGTCCATCCTGCGAGGTTACTACTATGCCCACTAATACAAGAATTATTGCAGTGCTAAGCATTCTGCTGTGTTCGCTTGCCACCTACACGGCGGTTGCGCAGGAGAGTTCGATCACACTGGCGACTGACATTAAATTGCAAGAGTGGCAGGCCGTGCTGCATGCGCCTGAAGGCCGGGTCGATCGCCAGGTGAAGGTGGTCGATATCGGCAACTCCCACGTGGCTGTGGGTGTGCTGTTTCGCGACGCAATTGTCGCCAACGATGAGCCTGTCTCGGGTATAGTTCATACCCGCGTATCCGAGGTCTATTATATTACCGCCGGCTCCGGGGTCTTGGTAACGGGAGGCACCATGCTGAACCGAACTGATATTCCAGAAAATACTGATATTGTCGAAGTGCTGGTGGGCGAGAGCTTCTCTACCTCAGTCGCCCGGGGAGATGGTCAGGTTCGCCTGGTTACCGCCGGTGACATCATAGTGATTCCTGCAGGAGTGTTTCACGGCTGGCATTCAGTCGACGAGCGTGTAGAAATGATCAGCATTCGACCGGATCCTGAGAAGGTGTTGCCGGCAGGCTATGTGAATCCCTACGCTGAGTAGCGCCTGCTGGAAATCGTCATCATGAAGGGATTAGAGTTGCTGATCCCTTCTTCGCTGTGATCATTCAGGAGTAATAAAAAGATGAAACGCATCGTCACACCAATAATATTACCCTCGTTATTGCCTACACTCTGCTTTGCCCTCCTGTTTCTCGGGCTGACAACTACCGAGGTACACGCGCAGCAGAAACTCGCGCCCACTGAGCATTGCAGTAATCACCCGCAAGCCATCGCCTCGTTTGCAGATGCGGTCCTGGAACAGGCGGTGCGTGATGCACTATCGATCGGCCCGCAGGATGCGCTTAACTGTAGCCGGCTTGCCGGTCTGACTACGTTAAATGCCTCCGGGCCGGGTCCGCAGCGCACCGTATCGGGATCGCCCGCCTGGCCGGATCCTGATCATGTGTTCCAGAATCTCGCTGGCATGCAGAATCTCACGGGCCTGACCCGCCTGACTCTGAACAACCGGGGTATCACTGATATCAGTGCACTAAAGGGGCTCACCAAGCTCACGGCTCTCAATCTCCATACGAACTGGATCAGCGACTTAACGGCGTTGAGCGAGATGACCCAGCTGACCAGCCTGTTCCTGAGTGAGAATCCGCTTGGCGATATCGGCCCACTGAGTGAACTGACAGAACTGACCGTTCTGCGTCTGCATCGACACGGAGATTTTATCGGCGGTCAGGTTGCCAGAAATTTCATGGGCGCTCGTGGGCTACTCTTCACCAATGCGATCACCGACATCAGCCCGCTGGCGAAGCTCACCAAGCTGGTAGATCTCAACATCCATACGCAGGAGGTCAGCGACTTGCGCCCGCTGAGTGGACTGACCAGCCTGATCGAGCTGCGCCTGGCCGGAAACTTGTTCACCGACCTCAGTCCACTCGCTGGGCTAACTACCCTGGAGAACCTCGAGCTCACCGGTAACTCGATCACCGACCTGAGTGCGCTGCGCGGGCTTGGCAATCTGACAAGACTCGACCTGCGCTACAATCCCGACCTCGGCGACATCCAACCGCTGCTGGACAATAATGGGATTGGCGCGGGAGACATCGTCGAGCTGAGGTTCACCAGAGTAAGCTGTACCGATCAGGCCTTGCTGGTGGCCAGAGGTGTCGAGGTACGCACCGAATTATTTTCATCCTGCACCTGAGGAAAAAGAATGTCGATATTTCGCAGCATTGCAGCCGTCATTCTCAGTCTAATCGCGACGCTGGTGCTGCTGATTGCCGTGGAAGGATTCAGTGCAGTAGTCCATCCCTTCCCGCAGGATTTCGATGGCTCTTACCAGGAGATGTTCGCTCATGTGGCCAGATACCCGAACTGGGTTCTGGCGGTGTGCGCCGTGCTGTGGGGGACCACCGCCTTGGTAGCCACGTGGCTGGCTACCCGCTTCGGTGCAGCCAGACACCCCGCTCATGGCATCGGGGTTGGCGCGCTCCTGGTGCTGGCTCTGCTCTTCAACATGTCCCAACAGCCCTACCCCCTCTGGTTCGAGGCGATTTGCCTCGTGCTCATTCCACTCGGGATCTATTGGGGAGTTAAACTGGGCCGTGGGGCCAGCCAGGGTGAACCGAATAGTACAACAAGCTAGTTAAGGAAGGGTCCGCCGCAGTTCGAACTGACCACTGGCCGGATCATTCTCATAGATTACTACTGCCCGTTGTCTGCTGATCTCATCATCGATGGGGCGTAGAGATGTCCGGGAACGAAATACCAACGGTGATGCCATTGATCATCAAATGTTCCCCGCAAGGATTCCCCGGCTACCCATTCAGTAATTTCCTGCAGTTCTTCTTCGCTGGCTAGGTAATCGGTGAGCACAAAAAAATCATAGGAGGCATTGGGACCGATTCGGATAGAGCTGGCAGGACTAATTGCTGGCGTGCTCGAAGGAAACAGAGGGTCGATATAATCGTCCCAGATTCCGGTGTAATAGATAAGACATGAAAAGAGGAAAATACCCGGCATGATCATGCCGCGTTTGAGATAAAAGTTGCTGTCCTTGTCTTGCGGCAGCAACAGCACCCCATTAACGAGCAGCGTCAGAGGTGCGGCGATGAGGAACATCACCAGAATCAGGATACCGGCGAAGGGACCACCAGAGGCACCTGATTCCGGCAGGATAATCAGGATTCCACCCACGGCCTGAACCAACACCGGTAGCACCAGACACAAGAGAATTTTTTTTAATTTGGAATCCACGGACACCTGCACTCCAGGGGACACTAATAAATTTATGACTTGTTCACTTCACTGGCAAGAAAGTTAGCTGTCGAATTCTAAATCTTGCGCGAGTAAATCCTACTACTTGTTTTGGAGTCAGGGTAGAAAAGGCCTGGGGAATCTTCTACCGATGATTACTCATACTCATAGGAGATAGAGCAAGCCCCTGAATTATTGTCTCAAGTCAACTAAATGACGATCGCCATGTCCTGCTGTAGGTGTAGTTCATATAAAGCGCGATAATAGCGCGCAATGGAAGCCCAACAAGTATTTATCCAACTGGTCATTATACTGGTAGCGGCGCGGCTTTGTGCCGAAGCGGCGGCCTGGATTGGGATACCCACGGTGATCGGTGAGCTAACCGCAGGAGTGATCCTGGGTCCCAGTGTCTTTGGCTTTCTTGAGGCCACTGAAATAATTCGCCTGTTAGCTGAAATCGCCATCATTCTGCTGTTGTTTGAGGCTGGACTAGAATCGGATATCGGTCGCCTGGCCCATGCCGGGCGGCGGGCTGCCGTTGTTGCGCTTGGGGGATTTCTTATTCCCTTTGCTCTCGGTTTCGCCGTGAGTCGCTATGTTTTCGATCTCGATCTACTGGTCGCGCTCTTCGTGGGCGGAACTCTGACTGCCACCAGCATTGGAGTGACCTTGCGAATCCTGCGTGATGTTGGGCGTCACTCAAGTCACGAGGGCGACGTGGTGTTAGGCGCCGCCGTCGTCGACGATATTCTCGGGGTGCTGCTGCTGGCGGTACTTTACGAATTCAGCGTTTCCGGCACTGTCAGTTGGGTCAACCTGGGCCAGGTGATGCTGTTCCTTGGCGTATTTTTCCTCTTCGCCCCAATTGCTGCCAAATTATTGTCCTACGTCATTGGCCATTATCAGAGCATCACCCAGATTCCGGGCCTGGTTTCCACCAGCATTGTCTCCTTGGTGCTGTTTTTCGCCTGGCTTGCCCACATCGTTGGAGCTCCAGAGCTGTTAGGCGGCTTCGCTGCCGGCTTAGCGCTGTCGCGTCGATTCTTCATACCTTTTGGAATCGCTCTGGCACGCGATCAGCGCTTCTCCGAAGAAGTGGAGAAAGACATGAAACCTATTATCCAACTCTTCACGCCAATTTTTTTCGTTACCGTGGGGCTGTCGCTGGACCTGCGGCAGGTGGACTGGGGGTCGGTTTTTATCTGGGCGTTTTCACTCAGCATCGCAGTCCTGGCCATAGCCGGGAAGATTGCCGGAGGTTTCTTACTATTTCGTGAACACTGGTTAGTTCGCAGCGCCATCGGCATGGCCATGGTTCCGCGGGGTGAAGTTGGTTTGATTTTCGCAGAGCTAGGTCGTACCAGTGGCGTGTTTGATTCGGAGGTATACGCGGCGATGATTCTGGTGATTGTCTATACAACCCTCTTCTCGCCGTTCTGGATCAAGCTTTTCTATAAAATTTTCAAGGATCGCCCTGAGTTGAAGTAGAAGGAAATAAAGGGGACGGAAAATAGGGGCACTAATAAAATAATCACAATATCCGGGGTAGTGTCCTTTCTATTTCGTAACGTAATTAATTTGCCATTTTATTAATGTTCCCTACTCGCGGGACCGCTTTCCACGAATTGCCAAGCCTTCGGGAGATAGGTTGGCTGAGATATTGAAATTAGCTGCGTTGGCAATTTCGTTCCTGATTTGTGCTTTGGCGACGATATTATTTTGTTGGAGCTCATAGCCCAAAAAGACAATACCGAGTAATACTGCGATATTGCTAATCAGGTGGAAGTGTTCATTGAATTCTTTAAGATTCACATTTCTCTCCAAAGAAAGTCATTCAAGGTGGCCCACCGCTTTCCCAGGTGCACCATTAGCTCATGGAAACCCGGATCTTCCCGGATCGGTTGGAGAAATGGATCAATTTCACTGAAAAAGGGAGGATTGAGAAATCCGCCGTCCACTGCATTGCGGAGCCACTGAATTGCCTCTTCCCTGTCCCCGATGAGGGCATAGCACTCCGCCAGCAGCCAGGAGAAGAGCATATCAGTCCGGGCGTCGTCCCGGAGCTCATCGGTGAGGAACCGACGAGCTTGATCCATGTCCTCGGTCAGCGCATACCGCATCGCCTGGCCGATCATGTCCCAAACCAGGTTCGTTGAAACAGCATCCGCCGGCAGGTCGAGAATCTGTACTGCTCGAGTGTGACTTGAAGAGCAAGACCACTGCAGAGCCGCCGGTGAATGAGCATAAGGAAATGACCTGGGCGCAGCGGCTTAAGCGCGTGTTTAACATCGACATCACGATCTGCACCCGCTGTGGTGGAGCGGTTAGGATCATCGCAAGCATTGAGGGTCCGTTGGTTATCAAGAAGATTCTGGATCACCTGGATGCCAGGTCCGGAACATTAAACTGCGCCAGCCAATTACCCGAGCCACGAGCACCACCTCAAGCCAGACTATTTGAATAAAATTCTGGGGACTGAAGAAGGGTGAAGATTCTGGATCACCTGGATGCCAGGTCCGGAACATTAAACTGCGCCAGCCAATTACCCGAGCCACG
>JAQBSZ010000006.1 GCA_027623555.1 Pseudomonadota bacterium
GCTCTCGGCGTTGCACTGGCTTGAAAGGTCGACCGTCCTGCGCGCGCCTTGAGAGCGAAATTGGCTGTAACCCAGAGCGGCCATAGTCTTGTTCAGAGGCTCCCTATAAGAACTGCTTGTTGAGTTCAGCCGCGATCTCACTAATCAGGTCCATGCCCGCTTCGATACCGCCTGCAAAAGTCAGGAAACCGTGAATCATGTCGGTATAACACAGGTGCCTGACCGGTACGGCGAATTCGGTGAGCCTGTCGGCAAAGGCCTTGCCTTCGTCTCGCAAAGGATCGAACCCTGCTGTGATAACCAGCGCTGGTGGTAATCCGTCCAGCTCTCGCTCCAGAAAAACCAGTTCCGGCTCATGGGCCTGCTCTGGTGTTTCCAGGTAGTGACTGCGGAACCACTTCATCCCTGCCCTGGTTAAGAAGTAACCCTCGGCAAATTCATCGACCGACGGAAACCGCATCGGCAGATCGACGCTCGGATAGATCAGCACTTGAAATGCCGGCATCAGAGATTCATGTCGCTTGCACAGCAGCGCCACGGCTATGCTGAGATTGCCACCGGCGCTATCGCCTCCAATGGCGATACGGCGCCTGTCGATTCCCAAGTCACTCGCATTGTCATAGACCCAGCGATAAGCTGTAAAACCATCCGCATGGATACCCTTGATTTTGTTATCCGGCGCCAGGCGATAGTCAACCGACACAACGATGCACTCGCTCCTGCCGGCAATGTGTTGAGTCACGGTGTCGTATTGCTCTACATCGCCAAGCACAAATCCACCCCCATGGTAAAAAACCAGTGCTGGCAATAATCCTTTCTTCCCAGTGATCGGTTTGTAAACACGCAGACTTATACGCCCATCGTGAACGGCAACCTGATGATCGCTGCTGGAATCGAGTTCGCAAGGTTTCGGGGCAAAAGGATTGCCGCGTTCCCGACGCAGTGCGCGAGCCTCATCGACGGTTCCATCTTCCAGTTGTGGCAGGCGTGCCGCCGCGTCGGAAACTTTCTGTGCGATTGGATCGAGATACTCTGCCTGAACTGCGTCACTGGACTTGAACTCGGTCACTTGATGAGCCTTCCCTCAGAAAAACATTTTCTTGGGTTTGGCCGGCTCGAAACCCACCAGCCAGATCAAAGCCGTGAACAGAAAAAATCCCGGCAACACGTATATAGCAATATTGCTAACGGACTGCGCTGATAGCTCGGCGAAGGCAATAACAGCAAAGACCAACATTGCCAGAACGTGTGCCAACAGATAGTAGCTGATAAAGGGGGCGCTGTTGTGCGTCATTGGCCAGGGACGGCACAGTATCAGCCAGCGCAGTGCAATCACTACCCCCAAAAGATCAGTTGGCCAGAACAGCAGCAGGTTTACATTGTGATAAGTATCAACATGATCGGATACGAACCAGCTACCCAGCATCAGGGTTCCATAGACACCGCTGAAGATTGCGGTTAACAAACCGAGTAAACCGAGAATTCGAAAATTGATACCAGCCGCTTTAAGTCCAATCTTGGAATGGGTAGCGAAATATGACTGGGGAATTCGCTTCAACATCAGCATCAGAAACAGGATCGGTGTCAGCAGCACCAGTGACGCCACCCGGTAGCCGTCCGTTTCAACCTGCGGTGCTGGATACACCATGATGAGTTGGGAATCAGACAGTAACTTCATCTGCTCTCCGTTCTCGGCAACATCGGACGTAATATTCGCCAGGCGATCCCGCAGTTGCAGCGGTAAGTACATGGCTTCCCACTCGGTGACAGGGCGATCGATGTTGCTGTTCATTAGCACGTCCAGTGAGAAGCTCACCAGGGACACTGACTGGTAGTGTGACCTCACCTGGTCGCGAAACGTATCTGCAGTGCTGCCGTCATAGTGCTGCCGAAGTTTTCCGGACAGGGCCTCGTCGATGTAATCTCTTACCTTGGTCGTGCAATTGTCGAAGAAGTACTGGTAGGCATACACAACATTTTCCGGTTCCAGGTTCCACATGAGGCGCCGGAAAAGAATTTCTTTCTGTGGATTACTCAGGTTGAGTTTATCCTGCCATACAGTGCGCTCCTGGCTACGGTACATGGCAAACAGATCAGTTGGCGTGCTGGTTGCCAGTCGATAATTCATGATGCCTTTAAAAAAATCCCAGGAGAAGGACACCATGCCACCACTGATATCGAAAACACCCCAGTTGAACACCGTATCTGTATTGGTGTTTTCGTCATAGACGCGCAATGCAGTGTGTCCGAAGTTATCCCACACCCTGTCCCCGACATCGACGGTAATCAGGTAGAAGTGAATTCCACTCATGTCGGCAGGCACCGGATAGCTGGAAATATCAGCGTCCACTGTCTGTGCCAGAGAAGACAAGGGTATAAGAGAAAGTACGGTCAGGAATGTCAGAAAGGTAAGTAGCGTCAACAGACTGCAGCGACTGCGGTGTCGCGAAGTCTTTGCAGCTGGCGGGCGCCGGTTGTAATTCATCAGGTCCTGCTCGGTGTCGCAGTCGGAGAGTGTGACAAAAACTGAATCTTATCAAAGATTTAGAATTGAGCAACTACGGCATGAGAACAGCTCACCTGGAGAAAGGCAGAGTTGTTAAGCGAATCCTGGTAAATCGCCTGCTACACAAGCTCACATAAAAAATCCCCACTCCCTATCCGCCAAGTAAAAGAGTGAGGATTTGCGGTAGAACAATGCCAGATCTAGAACAGGTCAATTTAATGTGGGTCTTGCGTAGAATGCCTGTTTTAGCGGCGCTTCCGCCAACAAAGCCAGACTAGCTGTGTGTGGCTGAACTGAATCTGAATAGCCTGCAATCGATTCGCCAAAATTTGGTATTACCGCCCGGGATTGTTCCCATTAGCCCTGAGGGCCTGTAAAGTAAGGTCTGCATGTCTGTCGACTTACCTGACTCACTGGGGAAAATAATGAAAACAAGGTCTGCAATGAAGTCTGCCAGGAGCACAGGTATTGGCCTGGTTTTAGTTGGCCTGAGCCTGTGGCAGCTGCCATTGAACGCCGCGGATGATGATGGAACCAACCTGCCTTTTACTCAAGCACAGGCTACTCAGGGCAAGCTCGCCTACGAGGAAAATTGTGCGAGCTGCCATGGCTTCGAACTGGAAGGCTTTGGACTGGTACCGAGTCTAAGCGGTAGCTACTTCGCCGATCGCTGGGGCGATGTTACCCTCGATCTGCTCGCACTCGATGTCAGGCGCATGCCTCCTTCGAAGGAGAATTCTCTAAGTCAATCTTCCTACATTGACATACTGGCTTATGTATTAATGCGGAATGGCCTCGCCGCTGGACAAAATTCGCTCCCTGAGAACCAGACGTCTCTAAGTGCGCTAACAATACCCGCTGAACAACTCTCGCAGCAGCGAATAGCAGCGGCCAATCCTTTGATCTACTCCACCGACGGTCCACTCAAGGTTAGTTCCCGTGCGCAGAGTCTCAGCCTGGTTAGCGATGCGATGCTGCAGAATCCCTCTGCCGATGATTGGTTGATCTGGCGCCGCACCGGCAACAATCTCGGTCACAGTCCCCTGGATCAAATCACCAGAGACAACGTTGACAAGCTGCAACTCGCCTGGAGCTGGGCCCTGCCTTCCGGGGCGAACATGATGGCACCAATCGTTCACGACGGTGTGCTGTTTGCCTATAGCTTCGGTGATGTGTTGCAGGCATTCGATGCGGCCACAGGTGAATTGTTATGGGGATTTCAAAGACAACTGGATGACGACACACCGCCGGATTCGAAGAAAGGTGTCGCGATCTATGCGGACAAGATCATTATGCCCACCTCCGATATGCACCTGATCGCCATTGACGCCAGAACTGGAAAGATGGCCTGGGATCACAAGGTGGATACCGGTGGTGAGGATGGCCACTGGTTCAAGAGTGCACCGATGATTGCAAACGGCAAGGCTATCATAGGACTTACCGGTCGCCAGGCCGTCGAGGGTGGAGATTTCATACTCGCGGTAGACATGGAAACCGGCGCCGAAGTCTGGCGTTTTTACACGATCGCCAGGCCTGATGCACCCGGCGGTGATACCTGGAACGGATTGCCCCTGGATCAGCGCACCGGGGGATCGGTCTGGATTCCGGGCAGCTTCGACGCCGAGTTAAACCTGGTCTATTTCGGTCCTGCGCCCACCTACGATACGGAGCGGCTTCGACAAGGGCCAAACGACAGCTACCGGAACAACGATGCACTCTACACCAATAGCACTGTTGCACTGGATGCCGACACCGGTGAACTGGCCTGGCATTATCAACATGCCCGCAACGATCAGCTGGATCATGACTGGGCCTATGAGAGACAAATAATCGAGTTGCCTGTTAACGGCAGCATGCGCAAAGTGGTCGTGACAGGCGGCAAGTTGGCAATTTTTGAAGCACTGGATGCCGCCACTGGCGAGTATCTGTTTTCCATCGATCTGGATATGCAGAATGTAGTGGCAGAGATCGATCCAACAACAGGAAACAAGTCACTCTTTCCAACGGCGATCCCCGCATTGGATGATGTATTGAGTGAATTTTCATTGCCGGGTATTTGTCCGGACTGGCTGGGTGCAAGAAACATGCAGTCGACGGCCTATAATCCTGCCACCCGAACGCTTTATATCCCACTTTCCGATACCTGTCTCGACGACGAAACCGATCAGCGCTGGCAAAAATACCCGGACAGCTCTGCCGATGGCAGCTACGGTATCATCAAGGCCGTCAATCTCGAATCCAAGGAAGTAGTCTGGTCCCAACGTCAAACCGGACCACAGGCTGCCGCTAATCTGACCACGGCAACGGGCCTGTTATTTATTGGTTCGGTAGATCGCTGGTTCAAGGCACTGGATCAGGATACCGGCCAGGTGCTCTGGGAGCGGCGCCTTGACAATGCCCTGAATTCCTACCCGATTACTTATCGAGTCGATGGCAAACAGTACGTGGCCGTGGCAACAAACAGCGGAGGCATCCATACTCGCACCATGCGCAATGCGGCCGGCATCAATTTACCCCCCTCTGGTGCCACACTCTGGGTATTCGCACTGCCCGATTAGATCGTCCCGCCCGGAATAGCCAGCCAAAAAAAAGGCCAGCAAAGTCAGTGCTGGCCTTTTTTTATATTCAGGAAATAAAGTTTACTGGCTATCTTCTGCCGCTCGGCGCTCTGCCATGCGTTCACCACGTAGTATATTAAACATGCCATAGTTGCCTTCATGGCAGGCGTACTCGTACAGCTGACCATCAACCTTGGCCATTGGCACCATCGCGATGATCTTGTCGGTAAACGTGCTCGGATCATCAATCGTGAATTCATACTCGACTGTATAGGGTCCAACCCGCGTGAAGCGCTCGGTTAGCAGCTTGTCCTGCGCGGTGCCGAAAACTCCAAAGCTCTGTGTCAGGCTGTTGAAATTTCTGGTTTCAACCACCAGGGTATCGCCGTCCCAGTAGCCGCGGGAATCACCCGACCATTGACGAATGTCATCAGCGATATGATCGCGGCCGTCCAGAGGAACAATCCTGGCATCGTGAATCATCTCGGTGATGATGACGGCGGTGTCGCGACTCTGAATAATCTGCACATTGTTGTTATACAGGTTTGGTGTAAACGGAGGACCCGCATTAAAGCCTACGATGCAGCGCTCGGATAGACCGCGATCTTCCGGTCCGTCTTTGGCTATTCCACCGACCACCATACGCACGGGCCGTGTGCCTGGCTCATCAGGACCGAGACCACCCACCTGCACCGGAACGCCTTCGACAGTCGCCGGCATTCTGCCATTGGCGGGGTAGCTGATCAGGGAAGTTCGATTGTCGCCTTCTCCGCCCATTTCCGTCCAGAAGGTGTTATACCCACCCACACCGATATTGTTGATGGCTTCCAGGCCCGCCTCTGTCTGTGCGGCCAATGCAGCAATTTCCTGATCTGTCAGGAATTGCTTGTCGCCAAAAAATGCCGGGCGCTGCAGCGGTATAACCGAAGAGAAGTTCCATACCCCTTGCAGATCAGGCTGGCCGTATTCTGTGCGTGGTGCTGTGTAGTCATCTGCCTGTGCCTGCACTAATCCAGCAGTCATCACTGCGGCGACTGCGAGCGCTAATACACGTAATTTCATCATCACCCCCAAAATAAAAATCCCTGATATTTTATGCAAATCAGAGGGGCGAGTTTAACTCATTTCCAAACCCGGCACAGGACTAAATCAGGTAATACTCTACATGATTTATGCCATGAATTCGATTTCCAGACACAAATGAGCAACTGATTTTTCCAGAACTGAAATCAACGCTTGCTTCTGCCTGACTTCGGCGTTTTTTTCCTGGCGGCGGCGCGTAGCGCCGCAGCGAATCCCTTATTTCCCCAACCGGACATGACTTCCATACTGTCCATGGCCTCATCCGGAATCTGATAGTAGGACAGATTCATTTTCTGCCCCTGCTTGTCATAGGTGAATGGCTGCATCCCCAACTCTTCGAAGTCTGCTCTGTTCTCATCATCGACCTTCAAGTACAGAACATTCTCAGCGATCAACCCGAACATCAAGCCATCGAGGAAGATGCCAAAACCACCGAACATGCGCCGGGAGTTGACCGGACCAACGTCCTGCAGCAACTCCACCACGTAAGCGGCGAATTCTTTTTCTTCGTGAGTAATTGCCATCGCTAATTCAATGTTATGATAGCCAGCCCGAGAATCTGGTCAGTGAAGAACTGGCCGATCAAAATAGTGCAACGTATAACAACAGTAGATGGGACAATAACATGAATGGCGCTACTGCGTTGATTGAAACTCTGGCTGACTGCGGAGTTGAACTCTGTATCGCAAACCCTGGAACTTCTGAGATGCATCTCGTGCAGGCGCTGGACAGTGTCCCGCGCATGAAGTCGGTGCTGGCCCTGTTTGAAGGAGTGTGTACCGGCGCTGCCGATGGTTACGCCAGGATGACCGGTAAACCAGCCGCTACCCTGCTGCACCTGGGGCCCGGCATGGCAAACGGCATCGCTAATCTTCACAATGCGCGGCGCGCTAATTCACCGATGATCAACATCATCGGTAATCATCCGCATTATCACATCGGATTTGACGCGCCATTGACTTCTGATATAGAGACCCTGGCAAGAAATTTTTCCTGCTGGATTAAATCCTGCAGCACTTCCCAGACTCTCGCACAAGACGGCGCCGATGCCTACACGGCAAGCCTGCGGCGAAATAGCGGATCCATTGGCCAGATCGCCACTCTGATTATGGGTGCCGATGCGGCCTGGGAGCCTTCTCCAGGAGCTGTAACACCGAATGCGCTGCCCCTTCGCAGCAAGGTTGATGAAGCAGCCGTGGAAGCTACGGCGCAGTTGATCGAGGGCGGCAGTAAGATCGTGCTTCTGCTGGAACATCACGCTACAGAGCAGGCCGCGTTAATGGCGGCGAGCAAGATTTCCAGCAAGACCGGCTGCCGGCTAATGACAGGCACATTTCCCGGACGAGTCGATGGTGGCCCTGGGCGGGCGGCAGTGGAACGCTTACCCTATTTCCCGGAGCAGATTCTGCAATCCCTCGAAGGCATCGATACCCTGATTCTCGTTGGCGGACAGGTCCCGGCTTCGTTCTTCGCCTACAAGGGCATTCCGGGACAACTGCTTCCAAAGGGTTGTGCAGTAAAGCGCTTGAGCAACATCGAAGAAGATGCCATCGATGCGCTCGCTCGCCTCGCTGACCGACTGGGTGCAACAAATGAATCGGTGAACAATTTCGAGAAGCAGCAGATAGCTAAACCTCACGGAGAGCTGAACACCAAGACCATAATTCAATCGGTTGCTGCCACCATGCCGGAAGACCTTATCGTGGCTACCGATTCCGGGGGTGGCAATGCGGCCTATCCGTTCTGCCAGAACTCTGCAAGCAACTCCTGGCTCAGTCTGACTGGCGGAGCAATCGGTCAGGGTGGCCCTGTTGCAACCGGCGCAGCACTGGCTTGCCCCGATCGCCAGGTGCTGGCCATGCTCGGAGACGGCGGTGCTGCCTATACAAACCAGGCCTTCTGGACCCAGGCACGGGAAGGACTCAATGTCACTACCGTAATCTTTGCGAATCATTCCTATAACATTCTTAATGTGGAATACGGCCGTCTTGGAGTCACTGAAGTAGGCGAGATTGCTGCCAGCTTGTTCGATATCGGTAATCCGAAGATTAACTGGGTGGAAATGGCAAACAGTTTCGGAGTGCCGGGAGCACAGGCCGATACTGCCGAAGACCTTTGCTCCTTACTCGAGAAGAGTTATGAGACACCCGGCCCGTTCCTGATTCAAGCCAATGGCGGACTACAGCGCTAGCCTGAATAAGTGAATAAGTGAATAAGTGAATAAGTGAATAAGTGAATAAGGTAGAGTACCGCTTACTTCCAGCTGAAGTTCGGTTGAATTCGTCCCAGCCTGGCATAGAATGTGTCGTAATATTCCTCGTCGGAATCCTTGTTTGGCATCAACAGCGTGAGCACCGGGATTATGATCAGCGGTAACAGCAGGGTCAGAAACGACGGATCCCGCCACTCACCCAGATACTCAAGCAGTTCGTACCACCACTGTGCGAAGCCACCGGCCGTCGCATTCTCCGCACCATCATAGAGCGTATTGAACAGCCACATAATTAATCCGCCGGCGAATCCTGAAGCCATACCCCAGAAAGCAGCGACTTCCGAAGTCCTTCTCCAGTAAAACACGTAAGTCACGGCAATAGCCGGGGGAACTACCATGGCAAAACCCAGCAGCAAGAGTTGTAAAACTGAAGTGATATTTCCTAACCAGGCGATTATGGCGGCGACGCTTCCGTAGACAACCGTAACGATCTTGTAAGCTCGCAGCTTCTTGTCGTCGGAAAATTCCTTGGCACCCGGCACCCAGTCATTAACAAACATGGTGGCGCTGGCCAACAAGATGGGTGCTCCAGAGGAGATTACTGCTGCCAGCACAGCCGCCAGCGCGATACCTCCCAAAATGGGGCCGGTATCGATTGCCAGCTGGGCAATATTCAGGTAACTACTCAAGCCACTCTCGCTGCCGTAGGTCGCCATAGTGAGAATGCCGATAAAGCCAGCCACTAACGGCATGAGCGCGGCGACAATGCCTGCCAGGAAAAAGCCAGGAATCAGGTACTCCTGTTTAGCGGCGGAACTGGCATAGTTTGCATAGACTGATGCTGCCGGGGTATGGATCGTGGCTGAAATAAACAGCGCAATAATTGTCGCCCAGCCAATTCCGGTAAAACTCCACCAGCGCACTTCACTCTTGTTTGCCTGGGCGAGCATCTCGCTGGACTGGGCAACTACCACATCCCAGCCACCGATATTGTTCATGGCCACCATACCCACCAGCAACAGACCAAAAATAATTACCGTACAATGCACCACGTTAGCCACTGCAGTACCCTTTAATCCACCAGTCACAGTAAAAGACACTATAAGGAATCCAGCGATTGCGACGCCAACCACGAAGGGCAGGCCCGTTACCCCGCTGACGATGGATCCGATGACGTAGGGCTCGATAATATTTACCACCAAGTATTCCGCCTGCACACACAAGCTGGTTAACCATTGGCAGCGATACGAACCGAACCGATGATCGAACACCTGCCCGACACTCACCACCCGGAGTCGGCGATAGGGAATGGCGAAGAACAGGCCTACCAGAAACAGCGCGGCGAAAGAATTGACGCTATACCACAGATGTCCGATACCTTCACTGATTACATCGCCCGCGACACCGTAGGTACCGGCACCTCCGATGCGAGTGCCAGCGATTCCAGCTGCCAACATGAACACACCGAGTGTGCCACCTCCGATTGCCCAATCCGAAGCACCCGAGTGATTACGACTTATAAAGATTCCGAAGCCAGCAAAGAATGCCAGATAGAGAATGATGATAACCGCAGTAATACTCATGCACAGCTCCCGCGCGTTATTGTTTTTATGTTGCTTCAGGCAAGCTATGCCCTGACTTGCATCAAAAACTGCAAAATCCGTTCCGGCATACTACACCAGCGATGCTTGAACTTTCCACAAGCTTGTCAGCCTATGGCTCGAAGCCGGATAACAGTAATATCAACACCTCCACAACTCACTCTACAGCAGGTCAGTGAATGGATACATTAGTGCCGGGTACTGACGAATGGTTGGCCCAGGTAAAGGAAGAGATAATCGATGCAGATCGACCCATCATCGATCCCCACCATCATCTGTGGATGAAACGCTTCAACCGTAACTATCTCCTACCCGAATTGTGGAACGATACCGGATCAGGTCACAATGTAGTCAAAACCGTGTTTATCGAATGCAGCGCGTTCTACTACCGCGAGGGACCCGACCACCTGCGACCTGTCGGAGAGACCGAATACATTGCGCGATGTGCACAGCAGAGCCTGCAAGACCCGGATAATTCGACGCTAGCCGGTATTATCGCGCACGCCGATTTGACACTTGCCGGAGAGTCCGAAGAAAAGCTTGCCGAGGTGCTCGATCAACATGCCACAAAGAGCAACGGCCTGTTCCGTGGCATCCGCCATGCCGGGGCGCGAGACCAACGCCCGGCAGACCTGTTTATCCCCCTGCAGGCACCTCCTTATCTGTATGGGATGGAATCCTTTCGCAAGGGGCTAAGGATATTAGCCGCACGCGGCCTAACCTATGATACCTGGCACTATCATCACCAGAATCTTGATTTTCTCGATCTGGCTCGCGCTGTTCCGGAAGCTACCATGATCCTCGATCACTTTGGCACTCCACTCGGAGTTGGAACCTATCGAAATTGTAAAGATGAAATCTTCCAGGAATGGAAACAGGAGATTGCCAGGATTGCGAGATGCGAAAATGTCTATGCGAAGCTGGGAGGCCTGGCAATGCCTGACAATGGATTCGGCTGGGATAAGGCGGATTGCCCGCCCACGTCGGACGAATTTCTCAAGTTACAGCAGCGGTATTATCTGCACACGATCGACTGCTTCGGACCACAGCGCTGCATGTTCGAGAGTAATTTCCCGGTCGACCGGTTATCGCTTAGTTATCATGTGCTGTTCAATGGCTTTAAGAAACTCACTGCACAGTTCAGCGACGACGAGAAGCATGCCTTGTTTTATGGCACGGCGGAAAGAGTCTACTCCTTGCAGAATTGAGCGGGCCTTATTTCGGATTGATTCGCTTAATCACTGCGCTGCTTACGAGCACCACCTTGCTATCGACACTCAAGGTACAGCGACAAAACACCATGGACCTGCCACGCCGGATGATCTCGCACTCACCTTCCACCAGATCTCCCTTGTAAGCCGGTGCCACAAACTCGTTATTGCAGGTCACCGTTGCAACACTCTCACTCTCCCCCATATTTGCCCCGAGGCACAGCGTGTAGTCTGCAAATGCCATCAGAATACCTCCATGCACCGAGTCATGGGCATTGAGGTTGTGCTCCTGAATGCGAAAAGCGCTGCGCGGAGTAGCACCATCCATGAAGAAGAAAAAGGGCCCTATATAATCTTCGGTCTTATCACCCACCCAGTGTTTATAGTGGGCGGGTATTCCATAGTCTTGGGGCTCGTGTGTCATGCAACCTTCCCGCTAGGCAATCTGAAATTTACTCATCATCCTTATCCGGAATTAGCAGGTCCGCCGTGGCGCCGACAACCTTGAAGGGCACCTTGACTACTTCGATTGTGGTATCGACCACGGCACCTACCACCGTTCCGACACAGGAATTCAGTGCAAGGCATAGAATCACCAGGCTTATGCTGTGGCGAACGCGCTGCTGTAAATTTATGCTCATAGTGTTAATTGCCAGTACCCTACGTCGACAGGTTTATTGAATTTGCAGCCGACCTCTTCGAATTGGCCGATCTTCCTGAATCCCAGTTTCTCATGCAAGGCCACGCTACCTTCATTAGGCAAGGCTATGCCCGCAATTAATACATGTATCGGCGTCTTGCAGATTTCTTCGATCAGGCTTTGCATAAGCTGTGTCCCATGGCCTCGTCCGAAGCAATCTCGGTGCAGGTACACCGTAGTTTCTTTCGAGTACCGATAAGCCGCGCGGGCTTTCCAAGGGACTGCATAGGCATAACCAAGCAGTTCGTCCCCTTCTACCATCACTAACCAGGGGTTTTCATTGTCCACGCTGTCGATACGCCGCTGCATGTCTTGCTCTCTCACAGGCTCTTCCTCGAAGGTGATCACCGTATTGGCAATATACCAATTGTAGATGTCGGTAATTGCAGCCGTGTCGGATCGGCGCACTCTTCTGATTTCAGTAGCCATTCCAGAGTCTCAGCTTAGCGTTTTCGGTGAACAATGGGCAGCAGTGCATCCAGGCCAATCCCTTCATCGACGAGTTTGGCAAAATCTTCGGCTAATTGCTTGCTTCGATCCAACACTTCCTGGAAAACACGAATCCTTGTGTCATTATCCAGACGCACAAAATCCTTCCGATCGGGGATTTTCCTGCCAGGTAGCGTAGCGACAAATTCAGCCGACGGAACTACCAGAACCACGTTGTGTAAATTCTCTTCATGGACTCGCCGCCACGGCAGATGTTTGTCGAACCAGCCGGGTATTATCGAGTCACTGAAGTGCGGATATAGCACCAGGTCATCACCATCATGAAATGGCATATCGAAATGGTAATCGACTATACCGCCATCCCAATACAGTCCCTTCGCCGCACCGGGAATATCGCGTACACCCTCCAGCACGAAAGGTATCGAGCCACTGGCCAGCAAGGCCTGGAATACATTTTCCTCGGTCAGCTCCACAAGCCTGGTATCGAATCCTTTCAGTTCCTTCCAGGGTGACAGATCTGCCCTAATACTGAAGATAAAGCGCTGGAAGAATACAGAGAGCGTTTTACGGCTGAAGCCGTTAGCGATCGCACCGCTTCCCAACATCAAGAATTGCATTATCCTGGAATTGGATGCGCCCGGCCCCCTGCATCGATCAGCAAGAATGTGGGTGCGAATCACCGCATTGGAGACGATGTCTCCTGCCCCTTCACTGCCCAACACGCTGTTCAACATCCTGCGTGCGCTATCGGTAGTCTCTGCCACACCAGGCGTATCGGCATAGCGTTCCTGGCTGTACAGGGTTGCCAGACGATCAATGGCACTCACCGGGTCGGCCATGGCGAGACAGCACAGTCGCCAGGCGCCCGCCGATGACCCCAGGGTATACAGGGCGGCAGTGCGATTAGCGAAAAAATCTCCAAACAGGTAGCGGTCCAGCCCATACAGGACAAACCATTTCGGTCCACCTGAAGCGCCCACCAGCACCGAAAACTGCTCCGCATGCAGACCTTCATTGCGGATCCGCTGCAAGGCAGTAGGTCCGGCATAAATTGACAGCGCTGACATAGGCTGGCAATGATATAATCGCCGCCGCCAGCAATCTACAGACGATTCAATTCCTGTAGCCCTTCTTTACCGGTAGAGAAATAATGCAACTTCCTTTGCTGAAAAGCCGTAAATCGTTGCTGTTCCTGCTCGCCATTGGCAACACCATAGCGTTCGCCACATGGCAGGTCATGTTGAATAATTTCGCCGTTGAGCAGGCCGCATTTACGGGTGAAGAAATTGGTATCTTGCAGAGCTTGCGGGAAGTTCCTGGATTCCTCGCCTTCACCGCTATCCTGGTGATGATTTACGTTCGTCAGCAAACCTTCGCCATCCTGTCACTGATAACCCTGGGCATTGGTACCGCCATCACCGCCTTTTATCCCACTGCCCTCTGGCTCTATTTCACCACCGTCATCATGTCTGTTGGTTTTCATTACCTGGAAACACTACACAACTCCCTGAGCCTGCAGTGGTTAAGAATTGAAGAGGCGCCAAGAGTTCTGGGTCAGCTTCTGAGCGTTCGGGCGTTCTGTAATCTGGCTGTTCTCGGATCGGTCTACATCTACCTGCTGTTTTTCGCCGCAGATTACCTGCTGATTTATCTTCTCGCCGGCGGAGCCTCGGTAGCAATTGGACTTTATTGCTGGCGCGCGATGCCCCAATTTGAAGATGAGGTTGTGCAGAGAAAGGAGTTGTTTCTGCGCAGGCAATACTGGCTCTATTACCTGCTGACTTTCCTGGCAGGAGCACGCCGGCAGATCTTCGTGGTCTTTGCCGGTTTCCTGCTGGTGGAAAAATTTGCCTTCCCGGTTGAGAACGTGGTGCTGCTCACACTGGTAAACGCTGCCCTGACCTTCTGGCTGGCGCCCAAGATAGGCAGCCTGATCAGTTATATCGGCGAGCGCCGTGCATTAACACTGGAATACGTGGGATTAATCATTGTGTTTGTCAGCTACGCCTTCGTCGACACAATCGCCGTAGCAGTAGTACTCTATCTGCTGGACCACCTGTTCTTTGCCTTGGCGATCGCCATCAAGACCTATTTTCAGAAGATTGCTGACCCGGCTGACATCGCAGCTACCTCATCCATCAGTTTTACCATTAACCACATTGCCGCTGTGGTGTTGCCGGCGCTGCTTGGATTGCTGTGGGTAGTTAATCACAGCGCTGTATTCCTGGTTGGCGCCGCTATCGCCGGTGGTTCCCTGCTACTCTCTCAACTGATTCCCGATCGTCCCAGACCGGGCTTCGAAACTCGCCTGGATGCTCACCCGGCTCCACAAGCAGCGGAATAAGGGGCTGTCAGCGAGGTTATTTACTGTTACTTAACGTCTGCATCCTTGTTTACCCATAGATACGCCATATATCTTTCCCAGGCTTTGTTCTTGCTGGACTTTTCCAGTAATTGTGGCTGAGGAAAGTTCATGCAATACCGACGTCGCACTCACTATACCCTGTGCGCATTACTCTCGTACGCTGCACTGCCATTTAACCTGTCTGCATCCGCCCAGGAAGAAACAGCTGCCGATTCTGAAATCGAAGAGGTCGTGATCTGGGGTCGTTCTCTCCTGCAGTTAGGAACAGCCAATGCCGCTTCCCAGGGTACCGTTGGCTACAATGATTTCTCTACACGGCCAATGGCGCGCGTCGCCGAACTAGTAGAAGTAGTTCCCGGCATGATCGCCACCCAGCATAGCGGTCCCGGCAAGGCGAACCAGTATTTTCTGCGTGGATTCAACCTGGATCACGGCTCGGATTTTTCCACCTTTTTCGACGGTATGCCGGTGAACTGGCGCACCCATGGTCACGCCCAGGGCTATATGGACCTGAACTTCATCATCCCGGAGATAATCGAACGAGTAGATTTTCAAAAAGGCCCCTACTTCGCCGATACTGGAGATTTCTCCCTCGCTGGCTCCAACACCATGAAGACCTACGATTCGCTGGATGAAGGATTCAGTGAACTCACCCTTGGGTCAGAAGAGGAGATTCGCCTGGTAACTGCAAATTCCTTCGAGTTTGGTGAGGGCGAATTGCTGATTGCCTTCGAGCATCAGCAGAGCGACGGGCATTTCTACCTTGAGCAGGATTTACGCAAATACAATGGCCTGGTCAAATACACGGGTGACATTGCTACCATCCCCAGTCGTATCACCTTCAGTGCCTATGACTCTAAATGGATCTCAACCAACCAAGTGCCCCAGCGGGCGGTCAGCAGTGGTCTGATCGACCGATTCGGTTCTATCGATCCGGACCTCGGCGGTGAATCCTACCGCTATTCCCTGACCGGCAACTTCGAGTTGAATGACTGGGATCTGAATCTGTATGCCAGCACCTATTACATGAGCCTCATTAACAATCCTACCTATGTGCTCAACAATCCTGTTGATGGAGATGAATTTGAACAGGAAGACGAGCGGCGTCTGTTCGGTGGCTCACTCCGCAACGAACTAGATATGGAACTGTTTGGCATACCCGTAACCCGCACCATTGGTACCGATGTTCGCTATGATGATGTAACCGAACTCAACCTGTTTAGCACCATCGGCAGGCGACGCACCGGCAGCATCAGGGAAGACAATGCCGAGGAGTTTAGTATCGGCGCCTTCGGTGAACTGCAGTTTCTAGTAACAGATTATCTGCGGGCCAGCCTGGGTGTACGTGTGGATTACTTCGATTTCGAAGTGCATGCCCTGCGTGCTGCAAACTCCGGAAGCGATAGCGATTCTCTCTGGCAACCCAACTTGGGCTTGGCCTATCGCATGAATAACAATCTTGAATTCTACGCCAACTATGGACACGGATTTCATTCCAATGACGTCAGAGCTGCCTTGAATACGATCGATCCGGTGACAGGCGACCCTACTGACTCGTTGGATGTGTTGGTCGAGGGCAAAGGTAGCGAAGTAGGTTTTCGCTATGACACCCTGGAGGGATTCAACATCGCGATCGCTGTCTTCGAGCTCGAAGTGGACTCCGAACTGGTGTTCGTCGGCGATGCTGGCACTACCGAGCCGGGTGACCCAACTCGTCGCAAAGGTGTTGAGCTGAACTCATTCTGGGAATTAAATGAACGCCTGGTCTTCGATTTCAGTGCTGCCAAGACGGACGGTCACTTCCGCGGGCTTCCTTCCGGCATGAACAGTATTCCCGACGCCCACGACAAGGTCATAGGCGCCGGTCTCACCTATGTCGGTCTGGACAACGGTTGGACTTCCAGTTTGCGGGTACGGCATTTCAGCGATGCAGCACTGTCTGAAGATGAGTCCGTCAAAAAAGATGGATCGACGCTGTTGCAATTCGGCCTCTCGTACGCTCGGCCAGATTGGGAACTGGGTTTGGACGTGTTAAATCTGCTCGACAAGGAAGACGATGACATCGCCTACTGGTTTGAATCACGGCTACCCGGTGAAGCAGCAGGCGTGGAAGACATTCACTTCCACCCATCAAACCCACGAACCATTCGCGTGCTGCTGCGCTACAAGTTCTAAAAAAATCCCTGCCAGGCAGGGATTTTCACAGGTCAGAATAGGATCAGCGTCCCTGATTGAATACCACGGTAAAACTCACCGGCACGGCCCTGCTAATGCTCGGCAGTCCTGCTACCTCTCTGAGCGCTTCGACACCAGTGACGAATCCATAAGAATCAGCAGTGACTATGATCGGCTTCATAGTCGAGGCAACGATTCCACCCTGAAGGCGACTGACTAACACATCCGCCACGTAGGAATTCGAATCGCCATGCATCGCCAGTGTAAATTCAACCTGCAGCATTTGGGTAGCCCCGGCAGCCAATCCAGCCAGCGCTTCAATGTCGACACTGGCAGAAATGGTTGCATCCGGGAACAGGCTGGTCTCGAACAGCATGGCCTGCATGCGTTCATTACGAATAGGAATCAGGGTATTAACACTGGCCAGCTCGATGCTGATCTCCAATTCACCGGCATCGCCAATGGTGCCGGACATCACATCGAAGGTATGCACTTCGGCAACATGGTCCGCCTTAACGGTGACGAAACTGAGCGTAGAAGCCTGGTTGTCCAGCGACCAGTGCGCCTGCGCACTGTTCAGCGCGACTAGTGAGAATGAGAGAGTTAAGAATAATCTAAGCAGGGTCCTGGGAATCATCGCTGTCTCCTTGGTGAGTAGGTTAATCGGGATGTCCATTGTTGGTCTTGTTCTAGTGCCCGAATTTGACGACTTACTAGCTTAACCGATATTCAAGACGGTGGGATAGTCTGTTTGTGCCTACCGTCAAAAGGTTTAGAATCACTCCCTTTGCGCGCAACAGTCAGGCGACCCTCGAGATGAGGAGCAGCGGAGCACATGCAAGCCAACACACCCATCGTTAAACACCTGGTCCTGCTCGGCGGTGGCCACAGTCACCTGGCGGTGCTGAAATACCTGGGCATGAACCCGGTACCGGGCCTGGCTGTCACGCTGATTAGCCGGGATATCAACACGCCCTATTCCGGATCGCTGCCGGGTCTGATCTCCGGTGTTTATGAGCATGGGGACATCCACATCGATCTCCGGCCCCTGGCACAGTTCGCCGGTGCCCGCCTCATTCAGGAAGAAGTCTGTGAGATCGACCTGGTCAATCGCCGCCTTACCCTGCAATCCAGGCCGACGCTGGAGTTTGACCTGTTATCACTGAATGTCGGCTCCAAACCTGATGCCTACCAGATTCCCGGCGCTATTGAGCATGCTATTGGCATCAAGCCGATCGATCTGTTTTTGCGGCGCTGGCAGGAAATTTTCGCTGCGGCTATTTCCAGCATTCGTGAACAGAGCAGCGAGTACACGCTGGTGATTGTGGGTGGCGGACCGGCCAGTGTGGAACTGGCTTTTTCAACACAGGTACGCGTGCATTCCGAGCTCGGTATCAAGTCTGCAGAGCTCTCGAAATTCAAGCTGAAAATTGTCAGCGCCGACGCTGAATTACTGAAGCTACATAATCAGTCAGTGCGCCACTTCGCCAGGGCCGAACTGGAGCGTCGGGGAATTGAAATCCTGCTACAGCACACCGTATCCGCTTTCACAGCGAACGCAGTGATCTGTGAAAACGGCACGACTATTTCTGCCGATGCCATAGTCTACGCAACCGGGGCAAGTATCCCGCAATGGCTACTGAAATCTGGATTGAACATCACCGAAGATGGATTCATCGAAGTGAACAAGCATCTGCAGACGACGTCCCATGATTTTGTATTTGCCGCCGGCGATGCGGCAACCATCAAGGGAACATCACGCCCCAAATCAGGTGTCTATGCTGTCAGGCAGGGCAACCCCCTGGCACAGAACCTGGTTCGTTTCGCCACCGGTCGCAGTCTGAAGTCTTACCACCCACAGCGGCATGCCCTGGCCTTGATGAGCATGGGCGAGGGTAAGGCTATCGCCTCTCGGCACAGGCTCTTCTATCAGGGTGCATTGGTATGGCGAATCAAGCATCACATCGATAGCAATTTCATCCGCAAGTATTCCGAATTGCCGGTGATGACTGCACCGCTGGCACTCGCCAGTGGCTTGGTGGACAAGACAACAGAACAGCAACTGCAGGCTCATGCCATGCGTTGCGCAGGCTGTGGAGCGAAAGTCGCAGGCAACGTACTGGAGGAAGTCTTGCGCCAATTGCCTGCTATTCAAGGTAACGACATTCTGTCCGGGCATTCCAGCGTAGAAGATGCTTCGATGATCAAGTTAGGCGATGGCCGGGTGCTGCTACAGAGCGTGGACCAGATAAGAGCGTTCATCAATGATCCGTGGTTGTTTGCCAGGATTGCTACCAACCACTGCCTGAGTGACATCTACGCAATGGGAGCATTGCCCCATTCGGCGCTTGCCGTGGTTGGCCTGCCCTTTGCCTCCAGAAAGTATGCCCGCGCGCAACTGAAGGAACTGATGCTGGCCTGCAGTGCAGCACTGCAGGAGAATCACTGTGAGCTAATCGGCGGGCATTCAGCCGAGAGTAGCGACTTGAGCTTCGGGCTTTGTGTCAATGGCTTTATTGCCGAAGACAAGCTCTTAACCAAAAGCGGCATGAATGATGGTGACATTCTTATCCTGACCAAGCCGCTGGGCACCGGTACCCTGCTTGCTGCCGACATGCGCTACCTGGCGTCACACGAGAATATCGATGCGGCGCTCAAGCAAATGGCGCGATCCAGCCGTGACGCCTCCATTTGTATCGTCAAACATGGCGCCACGGCGTGTACCGATATCACCGGATTTGGCCTGGCCGGGCACCTGTTGGAAATGTTGAGTGCAGACAATGTGGAAGCCGAGGTCAGTCTTGCAGACATTCCCGCACTGGATGGCGCACTGGAACATCTGCAGCAGGCGATCTTCAGTTCTCTGCACGAGGACAACAAGCAGGTGGAAGAGCACATCACTTGTGCGGAAGAGCTTACTGACGATGCGCGCTATGATCTGTTATTCGATCCGCAGACAGCAGGAGGACTGCTGGCCTGCATTCCTGAGGCGGCTGCCGAAAGCTGCCTGGAAGAACTTCGTGAGTTGGGATACGGCCGGGCCAACATGATCGGCAGAATAGCCCGTTGCAGCGCTCAGCAAGCCGCCATCTTGCTAAAATAACTTCGTAAGCTATTGTATTATTTAGATTTAATAAAATTATTCGAGAATGACAGGCAGACCTTTAGCTGGTACTGGCCGGCCGGCTCAGGTATAGTTTCGGCCACATTGAAGGAAACCTGATGAACCCAAAAAAAGCCCTGCAGGCGCTCGCTTACCTTAGTGTGGCCGCCTTACTTACACTGAGTGGCAGTGCTTATACTCAGGATAGCGCCGCCAGTAATTTACTGGATCGCTACGGCGGACTCGATATCGAGCGCGTGGGTCCAACCATCGACCGGGACCTGGCCGAGAAGATGTTCCGACGTGGCAATACCTACAGCAATCTGCAGCGCTATGAAGAGGCGGTTGCAGAATATCGCAAGGCGATCAGCGCCGATCCCAATTATGTCGAGGCGATTCGCAACCTGGCCAATACTTACTATTTTTTAGAACGCTATGATGAAGCGAAGCCCCTGCTCACGCGCTTTATTGAATTGCAAACTGCTATCTCGGCAAGTCTGATTGCCGCGGTGTCGACCCTGGCAACATTGGAAAGACAATCCGGAAACTATGCGGTGTCGATCGATTATGATCTGCGTGCCATCGAACTGGATCCACTGAATGATTCCCAGGTTCACATAATGGCAAACACTTACAACAACGCCGGTGATGCCGAAAAGGCGATCAAGGTGTATCGTGCCGCGATTGAAATCATGCCGGCAAATGCATTCTTCAATCGTAGCCTGGGTAGAATCCTGGAGCAGGAAGGCCGACTGGATGAGGCCCTGCTGGCCTATGAGTCGGCCGCCGACAAAGATCCGGAATCAGAATTCTATGCCAACCTGGTGGACAGCACCCGGCGTCGCCTGGGTCGTTAAGCTCTCCCTTCTCGCGCTAGCTACAGTCCAGGTTCAAGCGGGCCGTTTTCTACGCCCGTTACAACCAATCCTGCAAGCGTGATTCCCGCTCTTCCGCACTGAGTTGCGCAAGTTGCTCAACCGCCACAAAGAATGCATTGAGATCCCGGCCCGACTCATCCAGTAATGAATTGAAAAACGGCACCAGGTCATTGTAGGAACTGACCGTAGAAAGCTGGGCGTTGTTCAAAGATCGGGCGAACCAGCTGTCGTAACCATCGTAGCCATCCCAGGTCTGCTTAAGCGCCTGGTAGTCCTGCCTTAATTGTTCCTGCAGCCTGGATTTGTCGCGGCGCTTATCACTATCGGAAAGGCTTGATTCATACAGGTTGTCCAGGCGATCACGGAAGTCTGCAACCAGTTCGACAAACTGCTGTTGCCTCACTGAGTCAGTTTCAGCCGTAGCAATTACTTCCGAGGTGTTCCTGAAGACCAACCACCTCTTCACGCCTTCCCGTTCGACCGCAGTGGCAAAACTCTCATTGAAAGTAGTGTCACCTGGCACGTAAATAACCTGATGTGCCAGTTCATGGAAGATTAACCCAGCAATCTGGTAGTTAGCTCGCGACATTACCGTGCTCAGAATTGAATCTTCGAACCAGCCGAGTGTGGAATAGGCATCCACACCGCCCAGATAGACATCGAAGCCATCTTCCTCCAGGCTAGCCGCGTAATTCGTCGCCCCGCTTTCACTGAAATAGCCCCGGTAGGACACGCAACCGGCAATAGGATAACACCAGCTCACAGGGTCGGTTGAAAACTCCGGTGCAACGAAGACATTCCATACCACGTGTTCACGCCTGACATCGACATAACTGGAGTAATTTTCACCCACAGGGAGATTCAATTCATTCAACGCGAAGTCGCGTATCAGTAATACCTCATTGAACTTGTCCCGCAACTCAGGCGCTACTTCTTCATCCAGTAACATGCGCCGAATATCTTCTCTCCCCAGAACGATGGCCAGTTGTCCACGCGCTGCTTGCGAGTAATAGCCAACGGTTTCACAGGAAATCAGCAATACCGAGACCAGCAGCAGCGCCAGAAACTTGATCAGGTTAGTATGTGGACGTATTCTACTGCGCAGCATTGTCTGCAGTCCCTTGAATGGTAATGACCAGGCGACGCCCGCCGGCCTGGTCACGATGTTCACCCAGGTAGATGCCTTGCCAGGTGCCCAGCCATAACTTTCCATCGCGTATCGGAATGCTCAACTGCGCTCCCAGCAAGCCCGAATTAATGTGCGCTGGCATGTCATCTGGCCCTTCATCGGTATGCTCATAGTAGGGAGCAGCTTCCGGAGCCAGGTGGCTGAAATGGGCTTCCATGTCGCGCCGTACAGATCTGTTGGCATTCTCATTGATACTGAGAGAGGCTGAAGTGTGTTGCAGGAGAATATGTGCCAGTCCCAGCTTCACCGCTGCGAGTTCCGGGAGCTGCTCGAGAACTTCGTCAGTGACCAGATGAAAACCACGGCGGCGCGCTTGTAATTGAATCTGTTTCTGTAACCACATTACAAAACGGGCAGCTAGCGAGCTGCCAACTCGACTTCAAACAGGTTGGCCCAGTGTTTGCCGGTCACAAACAGTCGTTGTTGCTCTGCGTCCCAGGCTATGCCATTCAGCACGGCTTCGCTGCTACCGAGTTCAGTGCGGTCAGACAACCCGGTAAAATCAATGACCGATCTTACTACACCGCTGTCCGGATCAATCCGCACAATGAAATTGGTTTGCCAGACATTCGCCCAAACCTCGCCATTGATATATTCCAGCTCATTCAGATTCGGTAAGGGATTGCCGTTATAGGTCACGTTCACTTTTCGAGTCGGTGCAAAGGCCTCTGGCTCAAGAAATTGCAGTACAGAACTGCCATCACTGAGGATGAGTTCTGCTCCGTCATAGGCCAGCCCCCAACCTTCTGTGGCATTGTAATGCGATCCCGTCTGCTCGAAGGAATCCTTGTCATAGACGAATACCATGTGAGCTTTCCAGGTTAGCTGGTAAATCTTGTCGCCGACAATTTCGATACCTTCGCCGAAATAACGGCGATTCAAGCGCTTCGTCATTAGCACGGACCCATCCTCAAGGTTGATTTTGCTGAGGGAGGACAAGCCATTCTTGCCTGTCCCTTCGAACAGGTAGCCCTCGCGATAGACCAGACCCTGGGTAAATGACTCGATGTTATGCGGATAAATGTTCAGCACTTTATAGGTGAACTCCTGCACCGGTTCCTGGGCGTATCCGCAAGCAGCTACTGAAAGCAAACCGATGATCAACACTGAGCGCAGGACTCTGAGTTTCCGATTGACGCAGTTAATAATTTCCAAAGTGCCTGTTTCCAAAGTACCTGATAGCGAAGTTCCTTATAGACAGACGGCTGTTATAGAATGACCGGCTAAAGCTATTAAGTCCATTAGTCCCATTTACACTACGGAGTAACGCATGTCTGAAGACTGCCTGTTCTGCAAAATTATCTCAGGGGAGCTCCCCTCTAACAAGGTCTATTCTGATGATGAGGTGTATGCGTTCGAGGATATCCAACCCCAGGCGCCGGTTCATGTGCTGGTAGTTCCCACCAAACATATCTCGGATATGCTTGCTGCCTCTGATGAAGACACTGAATTACTTGGCAAGCTGCTACTGAAAGCGAATGAGATTGCCAGGCAGCTCGGAATTGCCGAAAGCGGGATGCGTTACACGCTGAATACTGGCCCGCATAGTTGCAGGACCATATTCCACATTCACCTGCATATTCTCGGTGGCAGGCAACTTGAGCCTGTCATGGGATAGAGTGATTAATCCAATGCTGTTGAAAGCTGTTGCAGCGATGCTCTGCTGGCTTCGAACACACCGCGTTCGGTAATAATACCTGTTACCAATCTTGCGGGCGTTATATCGAATCCAATATTGCTGATAGCCACACCGTGTGGCGCAACCCGCACCCGTTTGACCAGGCCATCGTCAGCCAGACCGGTAATATGACTGACTTCGTCAGCGGCGCGTTCTTCGATGGGAATCCCCTCCTGGGTCGCTGAGAAGTCGATGCTGGATATCGGTACGGCAGCATAGAACGGCACAGCATTATCATCCGCGGCCAGCGCCTTGAGATAGGTACCAATCTTGTTACAGACATCGCCATCTAAAGTCGTGCGATCACTGCCTACCACGCAGATATCTACCTTGCCCTGTTGCATGAGGTGGCCACCGGCGTTATCCACCACCAGGGTATGGGGTATGTCCTGTTGCCCCAGTTCCCAACAGGTCAGTGCGGCGCCCTGGTTGCGTGGCCTGGTCTCATCCACCCACACGTGTACGGGCACTCCGGCAGCCACGGCCTTGTAAACCACCGCTAGCGCCGTTCCCCAGTCTACTGTGGCAAGCGCTCCGGCATTGCAGTGAGTCAGGACATTCAATGCGGATTGGGATTCGCGCTTCGCTTCCCACAGGTTTGCCAGTATCGCCGCACCGTGTTCGCCAATGGCTTCGCAAATGGCGATGTCTTCCTTCTCCATCAATTGCGCCACTTCCAGCGCCTGGGTCACGCGTTGTTCGACCGCTGTGGCGGCAAGACCCTGGTTCATTCTTTGCAGCGCCCATTGCAGGTTCACTGCCGTGGGACGCGTGGCCAACAAGGCCTGTGTCGCCTGCTCCAGGCTGGCCGGATCGTCACGCAGTGCCAGATACACCCCGTAGGCTGCAGTGACCCCGATCAGAGGCGCTCCTCTAACCTGCATGCTGGTGATGGCGTGACAGGCATCCCCAAGATTATTAAGGTCGATGATTTCGAATTCGTGGGGAAGTCGTGACTGATCGATGATGCACACAGTATCGGCATTGCGGTCATACCAGATACTCTGCAGACGTTCGCCACCTATCATCATTTACTTATTACCTGCCGCCTAACCAGGATTCAAATCGCCGAGTGCAGTACAGGATGCTCCGCGACAATGTGCCAACCCTAGATAACGCGCTCATTACCGGCGTCGATGGGTACTTGCGCTCCGGTAGTCTTCGAGAAAGAAGCTCCCGCCAGGACCGCTATCGCGGTAGCAACGTCAGCGGATGTTACTTCTTTCTTCAGCACATTAGCTGTCTTGTATTCTTCGACACTCAGCCCATAGTGAGCGGCGCGACTAGCCAGCACTACATCGGTCCAGATTGCCGTGTCATACACGGCGTTCGGATGCACGGTATTGACCCGAATACCACTCGCTCCCAGTTCCAGCGCTGCCACCCTGGCCATCTGTGTGAGTCCTGCCTTCGCTGCGGAGTAGGCGGCAGCACCAGGTCCCGGCGCCGGTACATTCTTCGAAGCAACGATGACCACGGCGGGATCGAAGCCGTTCTTCAAGTAGGGCAACACAGCGCGCATGACCTTCATATGGGAACCCAGATTCAGCGCCATTGACTGCTCCCAGTTACTATCCTGCATCGATTCAATGGCTTGGCTCTCGCTGAAGATGCCGGCGTTGCTCACCAGGATATCGATGCCGCCAAAGGCACTAACGCCTTTTAACAGGGCTGCATTGATCGCGTCGCCATCGGTAACGTCACAGAGCACAGGAAGGACCGATTCGTTAAAGGCGGATTGCTCGAATGCTGCCGCGATATCCAGCGCTACCACCACGGCTCCCCGCGCAACAAATTCTTCGACGCAGGCCTTGCCGATTCCCGATGCGGCTCCGGTAATGAGCACTACCTTGCCTTCGAATTCTGGCCTGGCAGTTCCAGTTTTCAGTTTTGCCTGTTCCAGTTCCCAATACTCCACCTCGAACAGATCCTGCCTGGGCAAAGCAGTCCATCCGCCCAGCGCTTCGCCACGTTGAATTGTTGCCAGGGTGTGAGTGCTAATATCCCGGATAATACCGAGGCGCTTGGAGTTAGCAGCGAAATACAGCATGCCACGGTTTTCCCACACAGCGTAGCGTGGCATGCAATCCAGTGATTTATGCTCGGGTCCGGCATGTGCGGAAAAATAATCCTGGTAACTCTGTTTGAATTCTCGCAGTCCCGCCAGGGGATAATCACCGAGTATTGCTGCAAACGCTTTTGTATGAATGGTGTGGTCCGGGGTTAACGGCCCACGGGTAGCCAACTCCCCACAATTCTCCAGGCAGGCAAAGCCTGTGGCGGCTTCCGAGGCATCGAGGCTCGCTAGTATCGGGCCGCCGAATAGCTTGCCTGCGGCCTGCCGCAAACCACTGAGCTGCAGGGCATCGGCTGCGTTAGTCTGGTAGTCAGCGCGGGCAGGCGGAGATTGGGCGGTAGCCTGCTGCAAATACGCTTCAGCGCGTGTCACCAACTCGATCATATTGTCATAGCTGGTTTTTGGATCATCATGGAAGGTGAAGATGCCATGGTGCAGCAGAACGATGCCTTTGATACTGGACCAGTCCAGAGTCCGGGTAGCCTCGGCGACCTGACGGGCAAGAATGAATCCTGGCATTATATAGGGCAGAATCAGGACATCATCGCCGTAGATCTCTTTAAGCAGGGCTTCACCGTTGGGGGTATTGCTAATGGTTACCACTGCATCGGCATGGCTGTGATCGACGTATTTGTGCGGAATCAGCGCATGCAGTATGGCTTCCACCGAAGGCGTCGGAGCACCAGGATCAAGCAGCGCCAGTCTCAGTTGGCGCATCATTTCGCTATCACTGAGGCTCGGCAGCTGACCCAGTTGCAGCAGATACTTCAATCTTACCGCTGGAAACCCCGGTGCTTCGATGATTCGAAGGTCCCAGCCCGAGCCTTTTACAAACAGCACTGGCTCAGAATCACCAAACACTGTCTGCACGCTGCCTTTCACAGAAGTATTGCCACCACCGTGCAGGACCAGGTCTGCATCCTGCCCCAGCAGATTGGAAGAATAGACTCGCAGACCCAGTGTTGATTCTGCTGCGAATCTTTCCGCCGTCGCCTGATTCCATCTATTTTGCATTGATGACTGATCCGTCCTTTATATGCCAGAAACGAAAAACGCACCATCTTGCGATGATGCGTTTCTTTTTACTGGCGAATTTTAACGACTATCTAGGTTCGACGATCGAAATACTCGCCATACCGGCTTGTCGTGAAGCATCCATGATCATAACCAGGGCTGACACATCCGAATCATGATCTGGTTGAATAATTACCGAGGCCGCTGGATTTTCAGCCTTTAGCCGATCGATATTGGCACGAATCTGAGTGGCGATAACGGGCCGGGGATTACCATTCAAAATAATTTCGTTGTTCGGGCCTATCTCGAAAAGGATATTCTTTTTCTCGTCATCTTCCGGTGGCGGCTCATTTTCATTGTTATCACTGCTGGCCGCACTGATAGACGTCTCTGAAAGGAAAGTAGCGGTAACGACGAAGAAAATTAACAGGATAAATACCACATCAAGCATCGGTGTCAAATCGATCTTGGCATCATCTACTGATTTTCGACCTGCGATTTTTTTCATGATTCTACCTTTGGTAACACCTTAAAACGCGCAAATTATGTACAGGAGCCAAAGTATATCAGCGATCGTGTCAGAAGCAACAGCCTGGCTAAGGCCTTGTTGAGACAGCAAAAAGAAGGGAGGTCGGAGACCTCCCTTCTTTTTGCTGCGATTATTCCTGGCAGCTTATCCCCACATAATTTGTGGGCAATTTTCAAGTCCTGACTACTTCTTCAACGAGGCGATATTGTAGTTGATCAGCTCCTTGAGCTGCTTGCTATTCTTGCCATCGCGGGAATTTACGCGAATCCCATGCAGGGCATTTAACAGTACATCGGCGGCAAATTCGACGCTAACACCTTTCTTTAGTTTGCCCTTTTTCTGGGCTTCCTTGAGTCGCGCGAGCAGGGCCTTGCGAAGGGATGCCCATGAAGAACGCACAACTTTCTTCATGTCTTTATCGTAGTTAATACTTTCACACAGAGAGTTCACCAACAGGCAACCCATGCTGCGATGCTTATTTGAAACGTTGACTACCGCTTCATCGAAATACGCACTAATTGCATCCCAGGGAGCAAGTTTTTCATTCTTAAGTGAACTGGCGATTTGCTTGTCCACAAGCTTGTTATATTGATCGACACAGGATTTGAAGAATGTGTCTTTATCGCCAAATGAATTATAAAGTGTGCCTCGGTTTATACCCGTGCAGTCTAATAGTTTCTGGACCGAGCTTGCTTCGTATCCTTCTCTCCAGAACTGCTCCATTGCGTTTGTTAAAACTTTGTTTTCATCGAATTCTACTGGTCGTGCCATAATGCTACTCAATACCATAAAATGTTGTTACAAGAAAAATCCAAATAAAATTCACTGCCAGGCAGTGAAGATTAGACCCCCAATTTTTTGCGGCCGCTATTGTATTACAGGCGAATCGGATTTACATCTACAAAGCGGACAATTTCTGCTAATTGAATGGAAATTCCATTAACCAGACGGGAGCTGGGCATTAATTGATCAAAATTTGACCAATTCTGCTCCGCTCAAGCCTGTCCATCGCTCACGATTGTAACGACCAGGCCAATTATCATTCCGTTACGCATACAAACCATCCTCGTTAGCCACGTATTACCGTAACGACAAATCCAATAATTCCTCCAAACACAACTCCCCATACCACCAGCCAGCCCAGGTGCTTGTGAATCATCTCCTGGATAATCTCTTTCACCATCTGCGGAGTCATCTGGTCAAGGCGTTGGTCGATCAGGTTTTCCAACTTGGCCCGAATCGCTGCATCGTCCAGGGCTGTCTTGAGAGCCCCCTGAAGCTGATCCTGGAAATCGGATTCTGCAAAGTGTTCTTTGAAATATTCACGCATCTTCCCTACAAATGGTGCTTTCAGGGGATTTAGCGCATCTCTGCCTCCCAGCATGCCCAGCATGCCGCTGAAGGACGACGTCATGATGATATCCAACAGAGATTCGAACGCCCGGTCGAGGTCCAGGTCATCTATGGCTTGTTTCAGGGAATTACTGAGTTTTTCCGAAGTTTCCCCTGCACCATGAAAAAATGCTTCCAGATCAGCATTGTTGAAGAACTGCTCCATGATCATTTTCCTGATGCCGATCTTGAATTCTTCAAATCTTAAGGGAATCACACCGGAGCCGTAGAGTAGCGGCACCCGTTCGAACAGCATGTGCACTGCCAGCCAATTGGTAATTCCACCGGAAAGTGCGAATAAGCCGGTATTCAATACCAAGACTTTATAAGAGCCGGTCATGAAAATACCGAGCACAATCAATCCGGCGGCAAGGAGATTACTAACGAGACTCTTATTGATTGCTGAACTCCGACTACACTTCTACAGAGGCTGCATCATAAATGAACATTATTCAGTGGAGCAAGTCGACTACTTACCTCTTCCGCTGCTCGGCGAACGGCATTTTTGCTCGGATTTTATTAAGATATTCGAGATCTATCTCGGCTGCCCTTCGCTTGAGCAGATAGGCCACTTACATCTTCCGCTGCTCGGCGATCGGCATCTGTGCCCGGATTTTCTTAAGGTGTTCAAGATCTACTTCTGCCTCCCTTCGCTTGGGCAGATAGGCCACTTACATCTTCCGCTGCTCGGCGATCGGCATTTTTGCTCGGATTTTATTAAGGTAATCGAGATCTATCTCAGCCAGAGCGATCCCCTCGCCTTTATCGATCTGAGACAAGATCGATCCCCATGGATCAATAACCATCGAATGACCCCAGGTTTCCCGTTTCTCGTTGTGCCGGCCTCCCTGCGCAGCGGCGATGACATAACACTGGTTCTCTATCGCTCTGGCCCTGAGCAAAGTTTCCCAATGCGCTTCTCCAGTGACTGCCGTAAAGGCTGCAGGTACCGTTACGATTTCCACTCCCCGACTGAAGAGCTCACGGTAGAATTCAGGGAAACGAATGTCGTAGCAGACACTCAGCCCGAGATGCCCCAGGGGAGTATTGAGAGTGACAATATCGGTGCCGGCTTCATAGCTGCGTGACTCGGAATAGCGCGCCTGCCTGTCATCGATTCTTACATCGAACAGGTGCATCTTGTCATAGCGGGCAATCTGGACTCCGCAATCATCGAATACCAGGCAAGCCGGCCTGACTCGATCGTCTTCAATAGCTTCTCCGCGTTCATTTGCCGAATTCCGTGGCCTGGTTAGCAGGGGGATAGTGCCACCGACCAGGATCAGCTGCCGGTCACGGGCTTGCTGGGCCAGGAAATCCTGGATCTTGCCGGAACCCTCGACTTCGCCGTACCCGCGCATAGGTCCTCCTTCGAGAACGGCGAATACCTCCGGCAGCAGGACCAGTTCGGCGCCTTGCTCTGCTGCGGAGCCGATGAGCCGGCTGGCCGCTGCAAGATTCTCGTCAACATCGCCAGTACTCACCATCTGGATTGCAGCTACTTTACTCACTTTTCCCTTCTTCTGTGTTGTGCATGTACGTTGAGGACCAGTTACCGGGACTTGATGACCTTGCCTCCTTTAATAACCGTGGTGACATTCTCGAGTTCGGTTATGTCATCCAGCGGGCTGCCCCCGGTGGCAATGATGTCAGCCAGCTTGCCTGCCTCGAGAGTGCCAATGGTTGCTGATTGCGACAGCAAGGTAGACGCCCCGATTGTGGCAGCGTGGATCGCATCCATTTCCGAAAATCCCGCCTGTACCATGAAACGAAATTCCTGGCCGTTCAGCCCATGCGGGGTAACTGCCGAGTCAGTACCGAAGGCTATATTCACTCCCGCCTGATAAGCACGCCCGATATTGGTGGCAGCGGCAGCACCAGCGGCATAGGCCTTCTCCTTGATAGCGTCGGTAAAGAAGGGATTACCCTCCATGGACTCCGGCAACTTGATTCCAGGTAATAGGGTCGGCACCAGATAGGCGCCAGTCTGCTTGAACAATGCGATTGACTCATCATCCAGGTAGGTGCCGTGGTCGATACTGTCTACTCCTGCCCTCAATGCGGCGTTGATCCCGTCGGCACCGTGTGCATGCGCAGCAACTTTGATTCCCAGGTTATGGGCAGTAGCGACAATCTCCTGCATCTCATCGTCAGTCATCTGCTTACCAAGACCTGTGGACGTATCAGAGAGCACTCCGCCGGTAGCGGTAATCTTTATCCAGTCTGCACCGAACTTGATTGCCTGTCGCGTAGCCGCACGGCACTCGATAGGACCATCACATATCGTCTCTGGGGTCCATAATTCCAGCAGTTCAGGTTTATAACCATCCACATCCCCGTGCCCGCCAGTTGCAGCCAGCGCACTGCCGGCAGCGAAGATCGTCGGCCCGTCAATAAGGCCCTGGTTGATGGCTTCACGCAGTGCATAGATCGCTTCAGGCTCAGCTCCTAAATCTCTAACCGTAGTAAACCCGGAATCGAGTGTTATTCCTGCATAGTAGACGCCTCGCATGGCTTCCATGGAAGTCGTGATATAAAGAGCATCGTTGCGACTCTGAGGCGTGATTTCACTAAGCAGATGCACATGACTATCGATCAGACCAGGCAGTACAAACTGATCCGATAAATCCAACAGTCGCACGTCACCGGCTAGCGACGCAGGATCGACATACCCGTCAACTACTGCATCGATACGACTGCCGCGCACAATAATGGACTGTTGCCGAACCGGAGCCTCGCCGGGAACCGCCAACAGGTTGCCCGCATGAATCAGCAGCGTTTGTTGATTTTCTTCAGCCGCGAAGCTTGTAGCATCGAGCATCATCAGTGTCGCAAGAATGGCTCTTTTAAGACGGTTCACTCACTTCTCCCTCAAAATAGCGGCAGTAATTTACCTATTTATGTATTTGAATCTTTGTTGATTATCTGTACTGGAAAAGGATCGGTCTGGCAGCCCACGTAGAGCGTCCGATGAGGAAATGGAATCTCAATTCCTTCCTCATCGAAACTTAGCTTGATCCTTTCCGGCAAGTCATTGCGCAATGCAAGATAGTTCGAACGTTCTGCCCACACAGAAAACTGCAGATCGAGGGATGAATCGCCAAAGCCCTGGAAAATCACCAGCGGTACCGGCTGATCGAGGCACAATGGTTATGCATCTGCAACTTTCATTAATAATTCTCGTACTCTGGATATATCTTCCTTGTAGGCAATACCAATTTGCAAATCCAGGCGTCGAATTGGGAAATGTGAAAAATTGGTAATATTGCTTTTTATCAGAGTTTCATTGGGAACTCTCACATAAACATTATCGTATTGGCGCAGCTTTACCGACAACAGGTCTATAGATAGCACTTCACCAGTGATATCGCCGATTTTGATTACATCTCCCAGCTTGAAAGACTTCTCGGCGACAAGAAAAACACCGCTGATCAAATTAGACGCTGAAGTTTGAGACGCAAATCCCACAGCTATAGACAATATTCCTGCCGCGCCAAGGATGACACTGAGACTGAATCCGAGTTCTCGAAGCGCGGCCATAACAATTATCAAGGTAAGGGCATAGAAGCTGAACCGACGCAGCACGGTGGCCGTATTGATGCCCATTACACCTTCCATCGCATGGTACAAGGCACGTGTCAAAAGCCGGGCAAGAAACAAGCCAATTACCAGAATAAAAATCGCTCGCATCCACTGCTGGACTGCGTCCACCATGAGAATTTCTGAAACTGTTTGCGTTTCTTCCATCGATAATCTATCCGAACAGCCAGGCTAAAGTTTGGATAACCAGCCCATCACTTGGCTCTTCGCGTGGTGTGGCTATTTGTGTGAACCTGGTGCTCTTATTTTCTTCATCTGTAAATTCCAATCGCGCTTCATCAGCATCCGTACCGAGCCTGAAGATAACCGAGTCTGTGACAAATTCACCTCGCTTGTTCAGGCGCAAACTCAGATACTGCATCGGCACGCGAATTCGCTCGATTTTCAACAATTCGGATCCATCATTAATGATAGTTATTGGAGTAATAGCTCGATGGGGATAAACCAGTGACTCAGTAGATGCAGCACGTGCACGGGTCAGGCTAAAGTAACAGAGCTCTCCAGTACGCGTATTCGGCCCAAACCAGGTGTCTGATGGCCGATAAATTGGCAATTCCAGTAACACCAATCCATCGACATTAGGCTGCAGCCAGATACCGGAACTCACATACAAAATTACTTCATGCCCTGGCGGTATCGAAACTGAGACATCGGGGCGAGCAACAATTGACCTGTCAGCCAGCGCCAATCCGAGATTAAACCCCCCCCGGGTATGCGTGAAAACATAGTGAGATTGTTCAGTATTCTCCAAGTCTGGAAGCTCTGTCCCGCTGAAATCGCTCTGTAAAGATGTATCGAGTGGATCGCCTTCCCGAGTCCATGCGAAATGCCATTCATTTTGCGCCTTGAAAACATAGAATTTCAGCAGGCTAATTTCCCAGAAGCACCACTTCTCCTGGGGAATATTAAAGCTGCCCCACCATTGATCTGAAGCTTTGGGCATGGGTAAAGAGCAGTTTTCCATATTTAGTTACTTAAAACTTTGGCAGTTCGGGTAAGAAGCTTAAACTTCCACACCCAACGAGTCCATTGTTGTCTGAGATTTGCTTACTGGGCGTCTTAAGATTGGCTCTCTGCATTTGGCATTCTAGCCTGCAGTCTTATGCAGGGCCGAATTGAATTAACCTCTACCTAGCATTCGCCAGTAAACGGCGGCATGCCATTGAGTGCACTGTACGAAACTGGATTGTTGCCGAATACGTGCCTGATAGGGAACAGAAAGGACTCTATTGACAGTTAGCGCCGGGATTGTTGAGTTTATTCGGTAGCGATCTCTGCTTCGAAATTGCCTATTGCGGCGTCGCCAATGCCAGCTCCACCTGTTGCCGGATATAGTGTCGAATCACTTCCAACTGCTGATCACTGAACTCGGAGAAAGGAGGCATACCATTTTCTGACAATGCGCCTCCTCTAACTACTTGCTCGAATGCTCCGGAAGAAAGAATGGTACCTGACGCTCTTAGATCAGGAGCCATACCGGATGAAACAGTTTCAAAACCATGACACGCGACACACGCTTCAGCATAGTTTGTAGCTCCTTTAACTGCCAGATCTGTGTCTACGATGAAATCTGACGATGCCAATGGTGTCGGAATTCTTGGCGGTGCCGATGGGGGTATCGCCATGGAGCCATCGAGAGAGAAAGCATACAAGCGTCTGGCGTGGTCACCATAAGCCCACCCGTAATCCGCCATGGGTTGCCCGCCCAGCGCTGCCAGGGAGCCACCCCAACCTACGAGGATACCCACATATTGACGCCCATCGACAGAGTAAGTTATCGGAGGCGCAGAAATACCCAATCCCAGGGCCTCTTCCCATAGTTGATCTCCTGTCAGAGCATTGTATGCACGTATCTGCCCGTTGGCTTTGCCTTGGAAAAGCAGGTTGCTTGCCGTGGTCAGCGTGCCGGCATCCCAAACGCCGTCGGAAGGAATTTCCCACACCTGTTCCCGCCGCACTGGGTCCCAAGCCTGCAGCGTTCCTTGCACTCCATCGGGCCGGGTTGAATTGCCGGTAATTGCCATATCCACACCAAAGTGAACTTTCCACTGCTCAGATTGAAATCCAGTCAGGTCATAGCCTTCGTCATCCCAGCTAGCAGCCCAATGGATAGTCGGAATATAAACCAGTCCAGTATTCGGGTTATAAGACATCGCATGCCAGCTGTGGCCTCCGATTGGAGTTGGAGCTACTAGCGCAGGAGCATCCAAGTAGCGCTGACCGGGTAGCTCGACAGGTTTTCCCGTAGCCATATCAATGTTCGATGCCCAGGTGACTTCGGTAAATTTCTCAGCGGAGATAAGCTCGCCATTCTCCCTGTTAATCACATAAAAGAAGCCATTCTTGGGCGCATGCATCAGTGCCTTGACCTGCTCCCCATCGATTGTCAAATCAGCCAGCACAATATCCATGTTGGAGTTATAGTCCCAGGTCTCTCCCGGAACCGTTTGGTAGTGCCAAAGATATTCACCCGTATCCGGATCGAGTGCCACTACCGAACACAGGAATAGATTATCCCCTCCATCGGGGCTGCGTATCTTATGATTCCAGGGCGAACCGTTACCCGTGCCTATATAGATCTGATCCAGCTCCGCATCATAGGTGAAACCATGCCAGGCGTTGCCGCCCCCACCGTGCCGCCACCACTCCCCGGTCCAGGTTTCTGCGGCCATCTCCATGGCGGCGTCTTCAAAGCCGTCGGCGGGATTCCCCGGTACTATCCAGAATTTCCAGGCTTCTTCTCCGGTGTCAGCCTGATAGGCAGTTACATAACCTCGATTGGGGCCGTTCTCGGTACCACCATTGCCGATCAGGACCTTGCCCTTGAATACCTTGGGCGCACCGGTGATGTACATGGCTAACTCCGGATCAATAGTCTGTGTAGTCCACACTTCCTCACCGGAAAATCGATTGATGCCAATCAGCCGACCATCCCAGGTGGCGACGAACACCTTGTCTTCCCACAGTCCGATGCCGCGACTGTTATCCCAGCCCGCACGCATTCTGCGCGCGGCATGTTGGGCCACCTGCGGATCATAGCGCCAGAGTTCATCGCCAGAAGTAGCATCTACTGCCCTGACTATGTTCATGCTACTGATGAAATACATCGTTCCATCTACAACCAGTGGAGTCGATACCAGACTACGACTGTCAGGCAGGTCAATGTACCAGTCGAGATTCAGGCCGCCAACATTGTCCTGGTTGATCTGGGTAAGAGGGCTGAACCGTTGCTCAGAATAGGTGCGCCCGAAGGCCAGCCAGTTTTCACCCTGAGCTTCATCGGCCATAGTCGTATCGTTGATGCGGGTTTGCCCTGGTGCTTGAGTAGAGAAAAAAATTCCGAACAGGATAACAACTAGAATATTCAGCCGAGCGGCTGGATTGGCTATAAGTGACTTCTTCATTGCGCTCATCCTTTTATTACTTTTATTAACCTGGATTTAGCATGCAGTGTAATCAGGCATTGTGCAGAATCGTAGTAAACCGAAACGGAATCGCTTCAAACCGTAATCCGGCACTCCCCATGATTGACCCGTAGGGTAAGGCACCTACCCGACAGTTCCTATGGGCCAGTGGTTCCATGTAAGTATATACAGCTGTAGTTTGCCAAGTGGGGACAGTTATCGACACAGGTAATGTGTACCCATGCGTTCGATACCCCGCAAAGTAAGATCAGGCTTTATTCTGTTAATTTGGCGGTTTATACTGTTTGCGCTGTACAGCGCTCAAGAATTTTCTGCCCTTGTGAATTGAGTGTGAAATCCTCATACAACTAAAAAATAATCAGGAGAAGAACCATGTCTGATCCCGTGGGTGAATTTTCACTAAATCATGTTGGCACTACCTATATGAAAGATGCCAACGGCAATCTTGTCCAATATGCAAACTTTCAAGGCACCGCCGATGGCTTCGGTCAGGTGCATGGAACGCTCATTCTTTCTCAAGCACTGGCTGACGCCGGCGCAAGCAGCGGTACAATCAGCTGGGCGGCGAAGGCATTTCAGGACGACGGCACCGTCCTGGGTGGCTTCGGTGAAGGTAGCTGGGAGCAAAGCTCCGGTGAACAGAAATGGACGGTGAATATGAACACCGAAGTCTCGAATGGCGATAAACTACGCAGCGAAGGAGAAATCTCTCTCGAGACTCTGGTGTATTCCGGCAAGATATTTAACGCTGACTAATACCGGTAATTGCACGACCATCTTCTGCTCAGATCTTGGTGCCTGGCACCTTTTTATCCCTTTTTTGTCTGAAGATTTGACCTCGGGATGACCTTACAACCCTAAAAAGTCGCAATCGGATTCATCGGCGACCCCACTCCGCCTTCGACGGGAATTGGTGCTGCGGTTAATAAAAACTCCCAACGATTCTGCCTGGCTGCCTCTTCTGCCAATGCTTCCAGGTCCAAGTTGTCGAACAAGCGCACGCCCAGCGCGACGATTGTCAATTGGTGAATAGGCAGAAAATTGCCGTCCACGCTGGAAGGCAGCGCATCGTTGGCATAGTCACCACCCAGCATTGCCACATCCCGTGCTTTCAGCCATGGTGCAACGGAGGCATGCAAGCCGGCGGCGCCCTGCCCGGCACCTGCCGGTGTTGCCCAACGTCCGGTTCTGACGAAGATCACATCACCAGCACCCACTCTGACACCAGCCTGCTGTTCCCAGGCTTCCAGGTCTTCCACATAAACCGGTGTACCAGGGGGCAGATAGTCCACCCCTCTAAGCCGGGGAATGTCCATGAGAATTCCGCGCGTCACTATGCCCTGCTTAACATCGGTAATCGCCAGTTTGTGACAGCCCGCTGCATCGATCTCCTCTTTGCTGAAACCGTTGTACATCTTGCCCTGGTATAACACATGACAGAGGGAATCGAGGTGACTGTGAATACCGCCGTGATAGGAAAAGGAAATTCTCTCCATGACATATTCACCGGGACTGTCGAGGGTGGAAATTTCCTGATCGAACGGCGGTGGCGAGCCCAGGCTGTTATCGACAGAATAGTTGTGAGCGAGCGAGACCGAGACACCAGACTGCACCAATCTTGCCGCAGCGATGCGTTTCTCTGGGGTAATCAGGTTCAGCGCACCGAGCTGGTCATCGTCCCCCCAGCGTCCCCAGTTGGAGAGCTCGGTCATCCAGCGGTCTACCATTTCCGCGGTCACATCGTGTGAGGACTGGGCAGAAATACTGCCGCCGAACGCGGCCACTGCCATTGCAAAGACAAGCTGACTAAACAACCAGCTGCTGAACCTTGATTTCATCATAACCTTGCCCTCGGCGTGTTTCGATCGCATCAGAATAGCCCCATTTAAGAGGCTTGTCTAAGTAGCACTGCGGGGAAGCTTTGGAGTATGCTCTGGACAGGCATTCCAGTGAGGGAGACTATCATGCACACTTCTCGCAATTCACTTCACCCTTTTCTTACAGCTTTGTATTGCTTGCTCTTCCTGCTCGTGCTACCTGCTGTCACGGCACAGGAAGCGGGCAAGACGGAAGTCATGGTGCCAATGCGTGACGGCATCAGCCTGGCTACCAATATCTATCTACCCGCAGGCGAAGGTCCCTGGCCGGTCGTGCTAACCCGCACTCCCTATAATAAGAACGGTGCCGACGGGCTTGCCTCACTCTATAACGAGAACGGCTTCGCACTGGTATCACAAGACGTTCGCGGACGCTACGCGTCCGAAGGCGTGGACCAGCCTTTCGAAGTGGATATGCCCGACGGCTATGACACGGTCGAGTGGATCGCTGCCCAGCAATTCAGTGATGGCAAGATTGGCATCTTCGGCACGTCTGCCCCTGGCATAACGTCCAACCTGGCCGCCGCTGCGGCGCCCCCGCACCTGTCTGCCGCCTATGTGACCGTAGCTCCAGACAGCCTGTTCTATCGTTCCCGGTTTGTCGGCGGTGTATTCAAGGAGAGCCATTCCGGGGGCTGGCTGCGAGGCCAGGGAATCAGCGAGGACCGGATAGCCGCCTACAAGGCACGGGCCGTGCTTGACCAGGGCTGGATGGATACTGATTTTCTGTTTCACCGTGAGAACGTAGAAATTCCTGTTTACAACGTCGGTGGCTGGCACGATATCTATGCCGAAGGCTCTCTCTATAATTACCTGTATTTGCAGAACGCAGGCAATGCAGCAGCCCGAGGTAAACAGAAACTGTTCATGGGCGCATTCGGCCACGGCGCACTGCAAGGCGACCTGAGCTACCCTGACGGCGGTATGATTGCCGGCGACATGCAACAGCAGCTACGCTGGTGGGATTACTGGCTAAAAGGTGAAGACAACGGCATCATGGATGAGCCACCTATCAGTTATTACATGATGGCCTCGGCACGTAAGGACAACCCCTCGTCTCTGAACCGGGTGATACAGGCTGATACCTGGCCACCGCAACATGAAAAGACCCGTTTTTATCTGCATCCCGGCGGTCAGGTGACCACCAGTGCCCCTACGGCAGACTCAGCGTCTCTGCGTTATCGGTTTGATCCGGCTAACCCGGTTCCGACAGTGGGGGGTCAGAATCTTGGCCGCGACGTCGGCCCGCGGGATCAACGCGAGATTGGCGAGCGGCAGGACTATATTCGCTTCCAGACTCCGGTACTGGATGAAGATGTCGTCGTGGCCGGGCATATCGACATGGAACTGTTTGTCTCCACCGATGCATTGGATACCGACTTTGTCGTCAAGCTGGTAGATATCTATCCCGATGGTTACGAAGCCCTGATTCTGGATTACCCCATCCGCATGCGTTTTCGTGATGGTCAGAATGCCGAAGATGTAAGGCTCGCTGAGCCTGGCGCTATCGAGAAACTGAACATTAACATGTGGAGTACTGCCCAGACCTTTGAGAAGGGTCATCGCATCGGCATACATGTCAGCTCCAGTAACTACCCGCGTTTCGCAGTGAATCCAAACAATGGGGCGGCGCTGGATGATGCAGCGACGCCTGCGAAGATTGCCAACAACACTATTTTCTTCGATGCTCAACATCCCTCGGCAATCATTCTCCCGGTAGTGACAGAGGATCTGTAGAAAAAATAATTAACCAGGATACAAATATGACTGCAAAGCATTCTCTGTCGATGGCATTGTTTATAACCTCTCTTTCCATGGTGACGCTCACGAGCGCTCAGAGCGATAACGGACCCACCAACATGGGTGCGGTTATCAATTCCGCCGCCAGAGACGCTGAACCAACGTTTACCCCCGATGGTCAGACCATGTATTTCAATTGCTTCGACAGGCAGGGCAAGGTTGGTAGTGACATCTGTGTCACTTCTCGCGATGGCGACTCATGGACCGAACCTGTTATCGTGGCAGCAGTGAGCACCGATGAGTATCTGGAAGTCGAGCCTCTGCTCTCACCCGACGCGCGGCAACTCTACATCATGAGCAATCGGCCGGGCGGTATGGGAGCAACCGATATCTGGGTGAGCGACCTGGTCGATGGAGAATGGACCGAGCCACGCAATCTCGGCGCACCTTTTAACTCGCCGGATTCAGATCATTGCCTTTACTTCAGCGGTGAGAACTGGGACTTCGCCTATTGGACCTCCACCAGGCCCGGCGGCTTCGGCGGCAATGACATCTGGATGGCAGAGCGTGTCAACGGAGTCTGGCAGGACGCAGTCAACCTGGGGCCAAAGGTTAACTCGGCAGCCGGCGAACATCATTCGCTGCCATCAGAGGACGGCAGGTCGCTCTACATTACCACTACGCGTGACCAAGGATTTGGCAGGGAAGATATCTACATCACTACACGAGACGACCGCGGTAACTGGAGTGACCTGGTAAACCTGGGCCCGGAGATTAATTCGGACCAGCACGATCGCTGCCCGGCCTTCTCGCCGGATTTCGAATTTTTCTTTTTCGACTCCGAACGCGCCGGTGGCTTTGGCAACAAGGATTTGTGGTACGTGCCTTATTCTCGAATCGAGGACATTCGCTAATCGCGCGCACTAAATCGCTCTCCCCGCAACAACTTCGCGAACTGGCGACCCTGGTGTCAACTGGCGTCCCCATTGCCAGTGCATGGGAAAAAAGCAGTGCATTCAATCATCCGTCGGGAACTTCTGTTCACCGACTCCTCAACCTGGGCTCCAGCCTTTCCCAGTCCTTAAGTCGCACAAAACTGCTATCTTCTGCTCAGCAGATCGTGCTCGCTGCTGCCGATGATTCCGGCAAGCAACCTGAGGCACTGCTGCGACTTGCAGCTGACGCCGAAAGAAGAGCGGAACGACATAATCGGCTGCGTTCGAAGTGGGGTGTCATTTATATGTTATTGCTGGTGGGTTGGTCGGTGGGCATGATCGTCTCACTAACCAACGGCACTGACAATCCCGTAGCGAGTTTTTTCTCCCATACTGTAAAGAGCTTGTTTGCCTACCTGGTAATCCGCTTCGCTGGCAGCCTGGTAACAAGAGACAGTTGGTGGTGGCTGGCGCTGGCATGGAAACTTCATGCACAATCACTCAAGCCATTTAGGCTGAGTATCATCGTAAATTGGTTTGATCTGCTCGGCTGGCAACTCTCAGCGGGTCTCGATGCCGAGAGTGCACTGCGCAACATGGCAAACTTGATACCAGCAAAGCCGTATCGTAACTCAGTTAATTCGGCAGCCAGTGCAGTTCGAAACGGACAATCGCTTGCTAACGCTCTAAATAAGAATGACCTGATTCCGAATAACGAAATGCTGGGGGTGCTTACCGTCGCCGAAGCCAGTGGCAAACTTGGTGAGAGTCTGGCGCTGCAGACTACGCTCAGTGAGCAATTTCTGCAGCTTTACCTGGACGTGGTGGAAACCTGGTTACCACGAGGGCTTTATGCGTTTGTAGCAGGTCTGGCTTTATCCATGGTGTACTGAAAAACTGGCTACTGGACTGTAATATCACCCGGCACTGGCGCCGCATTGGGCGAGCCGAAGGCTTGCTTGAATACCGGTTGCAATCCTTCCCAGGGTCCCTGGAGGGTATAGACGGCGCTCGTGAGGCTAGCCACCTGGTTACCAAAGATTCTATCGAATAAATAGGCGCCAACGGCGAGCGGTATATTGGCAGTGAGCAGACCCAACCACGGGATGTTATCACTCACCGGAAGTGTCACGTACATCTCACCGAGAATTGTCTGTTGTGCCAGGTCGATCTCGCCCGTGATCTGATACAGACTGCTCGGCCCGGAAATCACCAGGCGATCCTCGATAGTAACCACACCGTTTTCAAGATTTACCTCGGCAGTAATCTCGTCATAGGCCAGACCACTTCGCAGTAAATCATCGCTAAATCGCAAGCGTCGCATGATGGCATTGAAATTAATAATACTGATCAACCGCAATGCCCCACGCCCGCTAGAGCCTTGCAGGAACCGACCCTCTTCGATATCCAGGTCAATCTCGCCACTTAGTGCTGAGGCTGAAAAGAATGCAGGAGACCCTGGCCAGGAGATGTCGGTAAAAAATGTGGCATTGTCGCTCTCGAAACTCGCCTCGTAACCATTCGCGGTAAGCACATCTGCCATGTTGTCGGCATACAGAATGGCTCTAAATTCGCTGCGATGCTGTGCGCCGTCAAAATTCCAGGCAAACCGCGGTTGAAAACGAGCCACATACTCATCAACTTCTTCTCCATCGACGAAAGGTCCTTCCATGCCTACCCGCAACCCTCTGAAATCGAATACCAGGTCACTGACTTCGGCGCCGGTATTAGTAGGATCGAGCGTAAATTCGAAACTGCCGTAAGGCAGTGACCCGATGGTAAATTCATCGGTGGCGAAGCGCATGCGTGGCAGCGTTCTTGGATCGATATTGGCCAAGACATCGATGCGTTCTCGTTCTCGCGGCGAGCCGCGGGTAGCCACCAGATCCGGGTCATCGATCACAGCTTCTTCGTCTTTATCACCAGGTAAGCGCAGGTAATCCAAATCGAGTTGCAGATAGTCATCGCGCTGAAAAGGAATCGTTACCAGACCCTGCAATGAGTCACTGGTCAAACTAGTGAGCCAGGCCTGTTCATTCTGTTCAGGCTCTATTCGCACGCCGACATCGGGTAGTTCCTGTCCATAGAAGGCAAAGGTTTCGATCATCACATCGACAAAGGCCACACCATTGGAGAAGCCTTCCGCAGGGTTTGCTTCAGAACCGAGTCCTGCAAAGAAATCTGTCCACTGCCCCAACTCAAAACGGTTCAGCTTTCCCACTATAGCCAGGCCGTCGGTTTCAGAATCTGTAAGCGCGGCCAGGTTCGTCGACTCCGCGCCAATGAAAATGACGCCATCAGTCACCAAACCGTCCTGCAGGACCATATTGAAATTCAATTCTGAACCGAATTTTCCAGAAACAGTCTGCTCAGCACCGAAATCCAGCTCTACATGCAACGGGTAACTGGAAGACTGGTTCTTGGCGAAGGGAGCGGGCAGATTCAGGCTGGCTCCAATGAGAGTGGAATCAATTGCGAGTCTGTTGCTGGCGACTCCAGAGCCTGTCTGGTCTATGCTCAATTGAGCAACGAAATCAATCTCACCCTCGGTGAGCGCGAGCAAGCCTCTTACAAATTCACTCTGCAGAGGCCATTCTGCCAGCTTATCAGGCTCGGAAGCTCCATCGGCGTTGACAATAATGCTTTGCAGTTGACCATCAATGGATTGTGATGAGAGCGTCAGATCTACTGACCGATCGAATAGCAGACCACTGAGCTTACTCTCTTCCAGGCCAGCCGTGGTGTCGAAAACTACCGGGCCTGATAGCTGCGCAATGCTAAGCGCATAATCAGGAATCGTAATTGAATTGTCAGCAATATTGATGTCGAGTCTTACTGCAGTTTCTTCTTCAGGACTACTAAGAGGCATTCTGACCCCAATATCAGCAACGAATCCTCCCTCGGCTTCCCAATTGGCAAACGTATTCTTCAGTCGTTCGCCGACCGGAGCCTGTTGCAAGTAATTCAATCCCTGCGAAGTTTGTCCGGCCGCACTACCCTGCACGACGAGCCAGTTCTCCCCGAGTTCGTTGCGACGTATCTCTCCCTGCACTGAACTCAGATCGACACCGAGACTTCTGCCACTGATAACTTCGACATCGATTTTATTGTCATCGGTAACGACCAGGGCTGACAACGCTTCCAGGTCTGGCCATTCGTTACTGAAGTTAAGCCGGCCGTCATTCATCAGGTAGAAACTTTGAAAGGTCTTGGTAGCCGGGTCCGAACCAGCCACGGTGGAGCCGCGAAAGATAACCCCACTGTCATAAACATCTCCGTCGATAATTGCCGAGTCCAGCCACTGCATACTCGCTCGGAGACTCTCGGCAATATTTGAACCGTCTGGCAGGTAGAGTGAGACCTGCTCTGCATCGACTCGATGAGCACCGACCAGCAACTCCATGCTGCCTTCTCTCTCGCCGTTGGGTAAGCTATGCATAGTGGAAGTAAATTGTGCCCGGCCATCCACGGCAGCGGATTCGGCGACGATCACCCCGCTGACCAGCTTTACTTCTTGTCCGTTTGATAGGTCGGCACGAAAACCCAGGCTGCCATTTACGAACGAGTAACCCCAGACTTCGGTAAATAGATTGGGAATATTAATGCTGAATTCATCAGATTCCACTTCGGCCAAGCCAAGAAGTTGGCGGCTGGCATTGTCATAATCCACCTGCAAATAGCCATTTATTCCCCACATATTCGGAGAACCACGTACCGATCCCAATTCAGTACCGGACAGGTTTGTCTTTAACAGCAAGTGCTGATCCATCGCCTCCGCAAACGGCACATAGAGGCTGAAATTTTCCAACGCGCCGCCCGGCGAATACTGGACTAGTTGTTGTTGAGCCTCGGCACCCAGGTAGCCACCACTGGCCACAAACTCTGAAACCAGGGCCAGATCAATATTGTCGGCCCTGGCCGACAGACTGACATTGGGTAACAGGTAGGCATAGATATTGAAAGGTCGCCAGAAATGATCTTCCCAGGTAACCGACATGTCAGCCATGGCGAGTTCCCATGCGCCCGAAGCAAGATCGTGGGTCAAGCTGACTAGCCCATTGACGTTTTGCAACGAAATAGCGGAGGATAGTTCGGCTAAAAATGTGACACTGTCCACCTTTGCTTCGGTAACCACACGACTGACCTGACCGTCCTCTAACGTCAACCACAGGACGCCTCCGCCAATGAGTTTACCTACTGAAATTCCAGCTATCTCCGATCCCTGTAACAATCCCGTGTAATTAGCCGTTGGTAATTCAATATGAATCTGTCCATCGAGCGCTTCGATCCGATCGCCTTCGAGTTCAATGGAAATGGCTATCTGGCGACTGTTGCGCTGCAGATTTCCATTTATATGCACGAAATGAGTCCGACCCTGATTCTGAATCGTTGCCAAACCGTTCACTATACTGAAGCGCTCAGCCTCACGAGTGAGCAGGCTGATTCTGACGTTGCGCAGGCTAAGACTGGAGACCCGCAGGATCGAATCGAAAAAGTCGTTTAATCCCCCAGTGCCGCCACCGCTTATGTCGAAGCCACTGAGTTGCCAACCGCCCTGTTGGGTTTGCACAATATCGAGCCCCAGGTTCTCGACAACGAAATCTGCTAACACCCATTGACGCTGCAACAGGCTGCTGACGATATCAATCTCGAGTGAGGCACTTTCAAACTCTACGGCATTTGCTTCCGCATCAAGGCTATCCAGACCATCCTGCCCAACCAGAAGACTCAAACCGTTTATGCGAATCTGCGGATTCAATCCTGCAAAATTGCCCGTCAGCGAATCGATTGTTACCGGGATTCCCGAGAGCTCATAAATCTGCTGCTCAAAGAACTCGACATAACTGGACACAGCAGGCATGAACTGACGTCCTGCGCTGACGTAAGCAGCGAGCAGCACTAGCGCTACCACGACCAACAGTAGCACTTGCTGATAAACTCGCTTGAGGATGCTGATAAACATACTTAGATATCTTACCTGCTCTTACACCGGTGAAAAATTGGAATTCCGCTGTAAAAGGATAGGCCGTAAGCCGAGAGTATTGGTATAGCGCAGGCTTCCTGAACCGCAACTGAAAGCGAAATTCGTCTAATACAGAACTACGTCAAACTGCTCTTGAGTATACATAGGTTCCACCTCGAATTTGACCGTCTTGCCGATTAATTCTTCCAGCTCGGCGAGGGTGTCAGATTCCTCATCCAGCAGCCGGTCCACTACCAGCTGCGAAGCCATCACCAGCAACACGTCGTTTTCGTAGGCGCGGGCGACCTGCAAGATGTCCCGGAAAATTTCGTAACATACGGTTTCCGCAGATTTCAGCGTGCCTCGACCTGCGCAGACCGGACAGTGACTGTTCAATATCTGGCCCAGGCTCTCGCGGGTACGCTTACGGGTCATTTCAATAAGGCCCAGCTGGGAGATTCCGGTGATCGTAATTCGCGCATGATCTTTTTCCAGCGCCTTGCTGAACGTCCGCTGCACCTGGCGCTGGTGTTCCTCATCCTGCATGTCGATAAAGTCGACAATAATAATTCCGCCGAGGTTGCGGATCCGCAATTGCCGGGCGATCGCCGTTGCCGCCTCGAGATTAGTCTTCAGAATAGTTTCACCGTGGTTGCGACTGCCGAGATAACCCCCGGTGTTTACATCGATGGTGGTCATCGCTTCGGTCTGGTCGATGATCAGATCACCGCCTGATTTAAGTTTGACCTGACGACCCAGCGCCTTGTTGATTTCATCTTCCAGCCCATACAGATCGAAGATGGGGCGCTCGCCCTCGTAGTGCGCAACAGTTGCCTTCAACTCGGGAATGAAATCCTGGAGAAACTGGTCGATCTCTGCGAATGAATGCAGGTTATCTACTCGAATCTTTTCAATGTCCGGTGTAAGCAGATCGCGCACGGTGCGGATGTAGAGAGGGACTTCCCGGTATACATGCTTTACCCCGTCTCCCCTGGCAATCCGTGCATCGACCTTGCTCCATAATCGTTTGAGGAAGCGGATATCCTCCAGGAATTCCTCCATGCCAGAGCCTTCTGCCGCGGTACGGATAATAAAGCCACCCTGATCAATCAGCCCTTCCTGATGGAGACAAGCTTGCAACTGTGCCAACAGGCGCTCGCGCTCCTCTCCGTCCTCGAGTCGCTGAGAAATTCCCAGGTGCTTGCTACGTGGCAGATACACCAGGTTCCGAGACGGCAGGGTCAGGTGCGTGGTCAGCCGAGCCCCCTTGGTACTGATCGCATCTTTTGCCACCTGCACCACCAGGGACTGTCCTTCCCGTAACAATTCCTGAATAGGTTTATGTTCATCGTCCCTAACTTCGAATCCTTCGGCATCGATGAAAGACAGGTCTGAAGCATGGATAAATGCTGCCTTATCCATTCCTATATCGACGAAGGCCGCCTCCATGCCTGGCATGACTCTCACCACCTTACCCTGAAAGACATCGCCCACATGACCACCTTTGTTGTGGCGCTCAATAAAGATTTCCTGGAGCAATCCGTTTTCAATCAACGCAACTCGAGTCTCCATCAGCGTGACATTGATTAATATTTCTTCGCTCAAGCGTCAGTCTCCGTTGCAATCTGCCAACAAGGTATGCCGAACTCTGATAATAACTGTGCGGTCTCGAACAGTGGCAAGCCCATGACTCCACTGTAACTGCCGTCGATTGTTTTAACAAACGCGGCGCCGAATCCCTGGATCGCATAAGCACCGGCCTTGCCAGCAGGTTCTCCCGTCTGCCAATACTGGTCTGCCTCCTCTGCCTGAATTTCCCTGAACTGCACGCGCGTCATCGAACAAGCTGACGATTCTCGATGTTTGTTCAGGACGGTAATTGCAGAGAGTACTTGATGCACCTTATCCGAGAGCTTCAACAACATGGACACGGCATCACCCCTATCCAAAGGCTTGCCCAACACTTCGCCTGCACAGACAACGACGGTATCGGAAGCCAGAATCACCGTTTCGTCGGCGGCGTCCAGTTGCAGAAGAGCAGCCCGGGCTTTCTCCATTGCCATGCGGCAGACGAAATCAACAGGCGCTTCTCCTGCTATTCTCGTCTCATCGATGTTCTGCGCTGACACCTGGTGAGCAACACCGAGTTGAGTGAGGAGTTGTTGGCGACGGGGCGACGCGGAAGCGAGGATTAGCTGAGTAGAGGACATGACCTGCGTTACTGCTATTGCTTAATGAACATCGAAGCTGCGGCGTATCTGTCTCAATAATTGAAACAACGAGGGCCAGATGATCGCGCTGGTAACCGCTGCCATGAGAAACATCAGGTTGGAAGTGACAGACTGCCCGCTAATTATCTGCAACCAATGACTCAGCATCAGGTTAAGCCCTACCATGGCCAGTACCAGGCCGGCCTGTTGTAATGAGGAGAACATCCTCAACCGCAGGTGCAGACTGAGGGTGACATAGGCGATGATGACCAGTGCCATTGCATTGAGCCCCAGTATCGATCCCTCGAGAATGTCCAGAATTACACCGGCACACCAGGCAGACCCGATGCCAACGCGATAGGGAAGCGCCATCGCCCAGTAAATAAGCACCATGGGCACCCATTCAGGTCGGTAGTTCATGGCCCATTGGGGAAAAGGCACAATCGCTAATAAATAGGCAATAAAGAAACTGAGGAAGACAACCCAGGTGGCATGTGCTCTGCGTTGCATCAACGTCCCTGCTGATGCGGCACAATCGATTCGACTTGTGGCATCTGCTCATCACTACTGGCAGGGAAATCTTCTCCTTCGGACTCCCTATCCGCTGCTGCACTCTCTGCCGTTTCATCGTCTGCAAAAACCAGCATCACGTGCCGGGTACTGGCCATCTGGGCAAGTGGGCGCGCTCTTACGGTTAAAAAATCCTGGCCTGGATCGGCATAGACGCTGATAATTTCTGCAACCGGGTAGTTCTTCGGGTACACCTGGCCCATACCGGAACTCACCAGTAAATCTCCAGCCAGCATGTCCTGAGTCTGGGTGACGAATTCCAGCTCGAGTTCGGTAGCTGAAGTGCGACTGCCCCTGGCCAGGGCCCGTTCACCGTTTCGATTCACCTCAACTGGCGTGACATGATGCGAATCGGTAATCAGTAACACCCAACTGGTGAACGGCAATACTTCATCCACCTGACCCATGAGCCCATTGGCATCCAGTAGAGGTTGACCGATGAAGACAGCATCACTGGCTCCCTTGTTGATCAATACCCGTTTGGAAAAGGGATCAGGTGAGACATTGATAATCTCGGCGGGCAGCACCGCGCCCTGGATAACCCGGGTCGCCTCATTGAGTGCACGCAGACGGCTATTCTCACTAGCCAGGCTTTCCAGCAACTGTAATTCCCGCTGCGCCACCAGTAATTCTGCCCGCAGGCTCTCATTATCTTGCAGCAGATCGGTACGCGAGACGAAGACATCGTCAATCCAGAAAGACACGCGGGTAGGAATGTCGGCGACCCAGTAGACTGGAGTCGTCACATAACCGAGACCAAACCGCACTTTATCGAGATAGCCGAAACGGCTATCAGCGAACATGATGCAGACTGACAACAACAGGAAGGCGAGTGCCCGGTATTCCAGTGCAACGCCTTTTATAAACAGGGTCTTGTCAATGGCTGGACTACCTCAGCTTTGCAGGCAGAAATTATAGAATCTGCCCTCATGTGACGTAAATGCCGGCCTACCTAAATCACAAAGGCAGAAAGCCGCGCAATTCCTGATCTAGCGGGATTATTCCAGTGTCAGCAGGTCAATATCGTGGGTATCCATCAATTCCATAGCCTTGCCACCACCACGGGCAACACAGGTCAGGGGATCGTCTGCCACGATTACTGGCAAACCGGTCTCTTCAGACAGCAGTTTATCAAGGTCTTTCAGAAGCGCACCGCCTCCGGTCAATACCAGCCCGGACTCGGCAATATCTGAAGCCAGTTCAGGAGGAGACTGTTCCAGCGCACTCTTGACCGCTTGCACAATCGCCGAGAGTGTTTCCTGCAGCGCTTCGAGTATCTCATCGCTATTCAATGTAAAACTGCGGGGTACACCTTCGGCGAGGTTACGTCCACGGACATCGATCTCACGGATTTCACTGGAGGCGTAGGCGCAACCGATCTCTTTCTTGATACGCTCGGCCGTTGCATCACCAATCAGACTGCCGTAATTACGGCGCACATGGGTGGTAATGGCTTCGTCCATGCGATCGCCCCCGACCCGCACGGATTCTGAGTAAACCACACCGTTCAGGGAAATGATGGCAATTTCAGTGGTACCGCCACCGATATCCACCACCATTGAACCGCTGGCCTGTTCCACTGGCAATCCAGCACCGATAGCCGCGGCCATGGGCTCTTCGATAAGGCGAACGTCGCGGGCACCGGCGCTGACTACCGATTCACGGATAGCACGGCGTTCCACCTGGGTAGACTTACAGGGTACACACACCAGAACACGCGGGCTCGGTGGGAAGAAGCTGTTTTCATGCACCTTGTTGATAAAGTGCTGCAGCATCTTCTCCGTCACCTGAAAATCGGCGATTACGCCATCCTTGAGCGGACGAATAGCGGTGATGTTACCTGGGGTTCTACCGAGCATGCGCTTGGCATCTGAGCCGACTGCGGTTACTGTTTTTTGACCATTGTGGGTGCGGATAGCCACAACCGAAGGTTCGTTTAGTACGATGCCTTCGTCACGCACGTAGATGAGAGTGTTCGCCGTACCTAAATCAATTGATAGGTCATTGGAGAACATCCCCCGAATTCTTTTAAACATGTAATTTTAAATTCCTCAAATTAAGTCTCCAATCGCGAAGGTCATCCTTAATAAAACGGCAAGTAAGCCTAATGATTTAGCTTATGCGGAGAATTTGTTGTGTGCCTTGAAAGGATTAGTATTGACTAACGCAATCTCCAGAAGCGTTAGACAGCGAGATTTATCTCAAGTTTGCCTTTAGATTGACCTAAGTAGGTGAATTTCAAGTATAATCTCGCCTTCGCGCGAATAGGCGCACTCTAGCAATGGCAATGCATTAGAGCAAGGGGCAAGCAGTAAATATTTGACCCGCCTCGACAATTGTACCGATTCCTTCCTGGTACTGGTTTTCCCGGAGTTTTTGGATGGCTTTAGACAAGTCTGAAGTAGAAAAAATCGCGCATCTTGCACGCCTGCACATCAGTGCGGCGGAAGCTGATGAAGTGACAAGTCGAATCACCGACATATTGGCTCTGATCGACCAGATGCAGTCGGTAGATACCGATGCCGTCGAGCCCCTCGCGCATCCACTGGAAGTGGTGCAGCGCCTGAGAGCGGATGAAGTCACCGAAGAGAATCGCCGCGACGAATTACAGACCCTGGCACCCGAGGCTCAGGATGGTTTGTACCTGGTACCGCAGGTACTCGAATAATCTTCCAGCTTTCACGTACTACTCATTATTTTTTGAATTCAAATGATTGAAAAAACTGCTGCCGAACTCTCCAGCGCACTTGCCAAGGGCGATATCTCCAGCGTTGAACTGACCCGGGCCTACCTTGAGCGTATTGCCAGGTACAACTACCAGCTAAATGCCTTCATCACGGTGTGTGAAGAGTCTGCTCTCAAACAGGCACAGACGGCAGACGAAAAACGCGCCGCTGGTGACCGCTCGCCTCTGCTGGGAGTTCCCCTTGCCCATAAAGATATCTTCTGCACGCAGGGAGTTACTACTACCTGTGGTTCACGCATGTTGCACAACTTCGTTGCACCCTATAACGCAACCGTAGTTGAAAAGTTCAGTGCCGCCGGTGCCGTCATGCTGGGCAAGACCAACATGGACGAGTTCGCTATGGGCTCATCCAACGAGACCAGTTTCTTCGGACCAGTCAGAAATCCGTGGGATACCAAAAGAGTGCCAGGTGGCTCCTCTGGGGGTTCCGCCGCCGCCGTTGCCGCCGATCTCTGTGCGATGGCAACGGGTACCGATACGGGAGGTTCGATCCGACAGCCTGCTGCGTTCTGCGGCATAACCGGTTTCAAGCCCAGTTATGGTCGGGTATCGCGCTGGGGCATGATTGCCTTTGCATCCAGCCTCGATCAGGCCGGACCCCTGTCCAAGAGCGCCGAAGATGCAGCGCTCATGATGAATGTCATGGCCGGGCTGGATAACAAGGATTCCACCAGTATCGATTTACCGGTTGAGGACTATACGGCCACGCTGAATGATTCTCTGCAAGGGTTAAAGATCGGCATACCCAGGCAGCATTTCGCCGCGGGTCTCGGCGCCGAGGTCGAACAGGCCATTCGCGATGCACTTAAGGAGTATGAAAAACTCGGGGCAACGCTCAAGGAAGTCGATCTTCCTAACAACCATTTGTCGGTAAGCGCCTATTATGTTGTGGCTCCGGCCGAGGCTTCGGCCAACCTGTCACGCTATGATGGCGTGCGCTATGGTTATCGCTGCGAGAATCCTGTCGATCTCGAAGACATGTACAAGCGCACTCGCAGCGAGGGCTTCGGTGACGAAGTTAAGCGCCGCATCATGGTAGGCACCTATGCACTGTCGGCTGGTTATTACGAAGCCTATTACAGAAAGGCCCAGAAGATCCGTCGCTTGATAAAGCAGGACTTCAACAATGCGTTCGATGAAGTCGATGTCATCATCGGGCCGACTTCCCCCCACACAGCATTTGAACTGGGAGCGAAGACCGATCCGGTAACGATGTATCTGGAAGATATTTATACCATCGCTGTAAACCTGGCTGGTCTGCCGGGCATCTCAATTCCTGCAGGCCTGGCGCAAGGTTTACCGATCGGTATGCACATGGTCGGGAAAGATTTCGGGGAAGCGCAGATCCTCAATATTGCCCATCAATTTCAACAACAGACTGACTGGCATCGTCGCAAACCAGCATTGGGGCAGGAGGGCTGAAGATGGAATGGGAAACCGTCATCGGGCTCGAGGTTCACGTCTCTCTGTCCACAAAGTCAAAACTGTTCTCGGGCACAGCCTCAGAATTCGGTGCCGAACCGAACACCCAGGCCAATATCTTTGACCTGGCATTGCCGGGCACGCTGCCAGTATTCAATGAAGAAGCCTTAAAGATGGCGGTTCGCTTCGGACTGGCTATCGGTGCCGAGATTAGCAAGCGCTCGGTGTTCGATCGGAAAAATTATTTTTACCCGGATCTGCCGAAGGGCTACCAGGTTACTCAGCTGGACTTCCCTACCGTCGGCAAGGGAGCGCTGACGATTACGCTGGAAGACGGCAGCGAAAGAGTAATTGGCGTGACCCGCGCACATATCGAAGAGAATGCCGGGAAATCAGTGCATGAAGAATTCCATGGCAAGTCCGGGATCGATCTTAACCGGGCAGGTGAGCCACTGCTGGAAATAGTCTCCGAGCCTGAAATCAGGAATGCGCAGGAAGCTGTGGCCTATCTGAAGAAATTGCACTCCATCGTTCGCTACCTGGATATATCCGATGCCATCATGGCTCAGGGATCCATGCGCTGCGATGTCAACGTATCGATTCGCCCACGAGGCGAGAAAGCACTGGGTACGCGCACAGAAATCAAGAACATCAACTCGTTCCGGTTTGTTGAGAAAGCCATCATCTCCGAAGTGCACCGACAACAGGAACTTATCGAAGATGGCGGCCAGGTCATTCAGGAAACCCGGCGCTACAATGCCAACAAAGATGAAACCAGCTCCATGCGCAGCAAGGAAGTAGCAAACGATTACCGCTACTTTCCAGAACCGGATTTGCTGCCAGTGGTAATCGACGACGCGTTTATCGAGGCCATCCGCATAGAGCTGCCAGAATTGCCCGATGAGAAGAAAGTCCGCTTCACAACACAGTACAATCTAAGCAATTACGATGCCGGTGTGCTGACCAGCACGCGCGAGATGGCAGATTTCTTCGAAAGTGTTTCCAGCCAGAGCAGTGATGCCAAGCTTGCTGCGAACTGGGTGACTGGTGACCTGCAGGCACTGCTTAACAAGAACAACTGGGAAATCACTGCCTCGCCCATCCAGGCTGACCGGCTTGCCGCGTTAATCCTGCGAATCAAGGACAAGACGATCTCCGGTAAGATCGCCAAGACTGTATTTGAAATGATGATCGAAGATTCATCCCCGGTGAACGACATTATTGAGAAGAACGGTCTGAAGCAGGTAACGGACAGCGGAGAAATCGAGCAATTAGTCGATGAAGTGATTGCCAATAACCCGGTGCAGGTGCAACAGTTCAAGGATGGTAAGGAACAGGTACTCGGCTTCCTGGTTGGACAGGCCATGCAACTGTCGCAGGGCAAGGCGAATCCAGCGCAGGTCAAGCAACTACTAAGGGCCAAGCTGGCGTAGCTTATGCTTAACAAAGAAGGCAAGAAGGAAGGAAAGAAATCCGGCGCTGAACGCACCCAGATCGCGACTCGCAATGAGGAGTGGTCTGACGAGCGACTGCAATCCTTCCTTTCGCTCGAGCCACCGGAAGGCATGCCAACGGATTACAATATTCTGCTCAAGTCCTACCGCGGCATGACTGCCGAATTGTTTGCCCGCTTCATCCCTCTATATATAGAAGATGGAAGAGACCTGAACGTGGCGCTTGCAGATGGCAGCACCTTTCTTGACCTGGTTTCTCAGCATCGTAAATCAACCGAGTACGCGCAAGTACTTGAAGAAGCCGGCGCTGTAAGAAAAAGCGCGTAACCCCTTCAATTCTGAATACGTGCCAGCCTGACATCAAAAAGTGGTGGTGAAATTTCGAGTCCAATCCGATGCCTGGCAACGGCTGCCTGAATCTGTGCCACTACCTCAGGATTGTCAGCCGCCACATCAAACCGCTCCGATGGATCCTTTAATAGATTGTAAAGCTCAGGCGCCGGCAATTCTATGCGCTGCGGTGGCTGCCCGTAGGCACCTTCCAGAATGTAATGCAGTTTCCACTGACCCACACGATACGCATACAGTACGCCACTGCGGTAATAGGGCATCTCCCTTCGCAGACTCTCGCCGTTCTCGAACAGTGCGCTGGAGAGATCTACACTATCGCTGCCCGTGTCATTCGACTGACCAGACAGCGTCATCGCGGTAGCGAACAAATCCAGGGTCGAACCAATCTCGCTCACAACACCGGGCTGGATGCGGCCCGGCCAGTAGAAAACCGTCGGCACCCGCATCCCGCCCTCGAAGGTTGAACCCTTGCCCATGCGCAGCAAGCCTGCACTGCCGCCCTCTTCTTTCATGGTCAGCCAGGGGCCGTTGTCACTGGTGAATACAAGCAGAGTGTTATCAGCGACTCCCAAGCTCTCCAGCGCCCGGCGTATCGCGCCGACACTCCAGTCGATCTCTTCAACAACATCGCCATAACGTCCGCCGAGACTGCGGCCGGTGAACTCATCACTGCGAAACAAGGGGGTGTGAGGCATCGTGTAGGGTACATACACCAGAAACGGCGAATCGACATGGCGCTCCATAAAATCTATGGCGGCCTCGGTATAGCGTCTCGTCAGCAAGCCCTGGTCGGCGGGCTGTTCTATCGAACTTTCCCCACCAGCGAGGCTATGAATCAGTGGAGAATTGAAATATTCCGGCAGGGGCTCGGCATACTTCGCCGGTCGGGTCGCCGCGATGCGGCTGCGCTCCTCCGTCTCACCCCGTGCAGCCATGGCGCGCATTGCATCGAAACCGGGATCGCCGACCCAGTCCATGTCATTGGAATAAGGCACGCCCAGCCATTCATCAAAACCGTGTTCCGTGGGATAGGCATGCAGTGCGTCGCCGAGATGCCACTTGCCAAAAATCCCGGTGGCATAGCCGCGCTCCTTCAACGCCTCAGCTATCGACACCTCCTCAACTGGAAATCCACCGGGTTCATCGGGGAAGTACACGCCAATGCTCTTGCCATAAAGTCCGGTGCGAACCGGCAAACGGCCAGTAAGCAGGGCGGCCCGGCTCGGAGAACAGACCGGGGCTGCTACGTAGAAGTCGGTCCACTTCTGGCCGAGTCGCGCCAGTTCATCCAGCTCGGGAGTTCGTATATAGGGGTGACCAAAACTACTCAGATCGCCATAGCCGAGGTCGTCAGCGAAGAGAATGACGATGTTCGGTGGTTGGCCTGAAGAAGAATTTGCGAAACTATTGTCCTGGCCCGATTCAGGTGCACAGGAGGTAAGTGCAACCGCCAGTAAACTGGCTGGCAAAACCTTTGACACGGTGTTTTGGATCGAGTGCATGAACATGCACCGAGGATAGTAGCTCGCGCGGTGTTAGTCCAATGTAAAACCGGGTTTCTGCCGAACTAGTTACGCGGCGCCCTGGGTCTGCCGCGAGGCCGGGAAGCTCCGCCTGCGACATTTGACTTGAAGTGGGATTCCCTTACATAACCGGGTGCTTGGTCCAGTAATGTTTCCATCGGGTGGATACAGTCCAGTTTATTGCCTAACTTTTCTTCGATGGCCGGCAACAGGAAAGAGTCTTCCTCACAGGCAAAACTGATAGACGTGCCGATTGCTCCGGCCCGGCCAGTGCGCCCTATGCGATGCACATAGTCATCGGCTTCTTCGGGCAGCGAGTAGTTAATAACGTGAGTTACGTCATTAATATGCAGTCCTCTGCCAGCGACATCGGTAGCAACCAGAACTCGTAATTTCCCGGACTTGAAGTCTTCCAGTGTACGGATGCGCTTATTCTGGGGAATCTCACCCGAGAGCAGCCCGCAATTAATGCCGTTGCGATACAGATCATCAGCCAATCTTCTCACCTGGTCCCGGCGATTGCTGAAGACCAGGACTTTCTGCGCCCCGGGTTCGGTAATGATGTTGTAAAGCAGATTGTATTTGTCTCGCGAGGTTACCAGGTAAACAATCTGATCGACCGCCTCTGCCGCTAAATTCTCCGCATCCGCTTCCACCATGATGGGATTCACTGCCCAGCGGTCAGCCATTTCGATTATTTCCGGCGTAAAGGTAGCGCTGAACAGAAGCGTCTGTCGGCAATCCTTCTTCGGCGTTCGTGACACTACCTGGCGTACCTGGGGAATAAATCCCATATCCAGCATGCGGTCTGCCTCGTCCAATACCAATATTTCAACCAGGCCGAGATGGAGTTTGTCGTTCTGCACAAAGTCGATAAGCCGTCCTGGTGTCGCGACCACGATGTCAACAGGTTTGGCGTTCAGGGCCCGCTCCTGTTTCCCGTAGTCTTCGCCACCTACCAGGGTTACGGTATGAATGTCGCAAAACTCGGTGAGTAAATTTGCATCGCTGGCAATCTGGATGGCGAGCTCGCGAGTAGGCGCAATAATCAGGGCGCGTGGCTCGGCAAGAAACTTTTCTTCTTCGATCGGATTAGACAGTATGTCGTTAAGGATGGTGATCAGAAACGCCGCTGTCTTGCCCGTGCCAGTCTGCGCGCGTCCCGTTACATCGTGACCGGCCAGAGTGTGCACCAGGCTCTGCGCCTGTATCGGTGTGCAAAATTCAAAGCCCAACTTGTCGATTGCTGCACGCAGCGGTTTCTGCAAATCGAAGGCATCGAAAGAGAGCTGTTCGGTACTATCAGGAGTATCCATTACTTCCATTCAATTACAGCCAGGAGGGCTGCAGACTACCTATATTTTGTTTTGAGAGCTTGTTCAGATACGTCACGAGCGAAGGAAAGACAAGGCAAGATTAGACGAGAAAGCGAAGCTTATTTGAAATAAGTGAGCATTTTGAGTCTGATTTTTACGCAGTATTTCCGAGCGCAGCAGTTTACGGACAGCCTCGAAGTGGATGCATGATAGCCAGTTGTACCCGCGATTGTCGAGGAATAAGCGGTTTTAGTTGTTTCAGGCGGCACCGCTACAGGCCGGACAATCCGCATCTCGTGGCAGTCTCATCTCGCGCCACTGCATCGTTGAAGCGTCCAGCAGCAACAACCGACCAGCCAGATTCCTACCGATACCGGTGATTATCTTGATTGTCTCCATGGCCTGTACCGAGCCAATGATCCCCACCAATGGCGCCATCACTCCGTTCTGGGAACAGCTGGCTTCCTCGTCGTCACCTTCCGTGTACAGACACTGGTAGCAGGGGCTATCTGGGTTCTGACTATTAAAAACGGCGACCTGACCCTCCATTCTTATGGCGGCACCGGATACCAGAGGTTTAGTGTACTTTATGCAGCTGCGGTTAATAGCAAAGCGCGTGGTGAAATTATCACTGGCATCGACCACCACATCCGCTGCTGCAACTGCTTCGTCCAGCAGTTCGCCTTCGAGGCGGCTATTGATACTACTTATTTTCACGTCGGGATTTAAACCTTTTAACGTAGCCTCTGCAGAGCCAACCTTTGCTTCTCCGAGGTTGGATTCCCCATGGGCTATCTGCCGCTGCAGGTTCGTCAGCTCTACCGAATCATCATCGGCAATAATGAGATGACCCACACCGGCCGCAGAAAGATACATCGCCGCCGGGCATCCAAGACCACCCATGCCGACTATGAGTACTGTGGCATCAACCAGTTTCTGCTGCCCGGCCACATCCATCTCCGACAACATGATCTGACGACTGTAACGAAGTAATTGTTCGTCATTCATTTTCTAAACTGCTCATTAACCAGGCCACTGCGCAACCACCAGTCGATCGGTGTTGGCGTAATCCTTATGCCCGACAATATTCTTAAAGCCTTCATTTGCCAGCAGTGTTCGTAACCGGTCCTGCTGGTCGAATCCATGTTCCAACAAGAGCCAGGCGTCTTTTTTTAACACTAGCTTGCTCTGCTGAATTATAAGGGATAAATCTCCCAATCCTGAATCTGACGCCACCAGAGCGATCGCTGGTTCAAATGGCAGATCGCCCTGCTGCAGATGTCGATCACCTTCTGCCACGTAAGGCGGATTGGCCACTATCATAGCGTACTCATCCGCTTCCAGACCATCGCACCATGAGCCTTCCCTGAATTCGATATTCTCAGCTCCTAACTGCGCCGCATTCAGTCTGGCCAGTTCCAGGGCATCGGCACTAATATCAACGGCGGTTACCAGCCACAGAGGATTACTCCTGGCCAGGGCGATAGCAATTGCGCCGCTGCCTGTGCCCAGATCAGCCACACGCGGTGATGCATCTGAGAATGCCTTGCCAACCTGCAGCGCCTGCTCCACCAAACACTCGGTTTCCGGCCTGGGAATTAATACCCGGGAATCTACCTGCAATTCGAAATCCCAGAATGCCTTTCTGCCCAGCAAGTAGGCCACCGGCTCTCCCGCCAGCCGCCTGTCGAGTAAGTCCCGAAAATTTCGTTCCTGGTCGGTGCCTAACGATTCTGACGGCCAGGCGTAGAGATGTTCCCGCGACTTCCCTAACACTTCCGCCAGCAATAGCTCGACATCCAGCCGCCAGCTATCACTGACTGTTTGCAGGGACGCACCTGCCGCGAGCGCTTCTTCAATGGAGATCGACATCGCCGAACGCTTAGTCCTCGGCGGCGAGTCCCGCCAGCTGATCCGCCTGGTATTCATTGATCAAAGGCTGGATAACCAGGCCGAGATTACCCGCCAGGATTTCTGACAGGTTGTGGAGAGTGAGTTTAATGCGGTGATCGGTCACTCGACCCTGGGGATAGTTATAGGTGCGAATCTTCTCAGACCGATCGCCACTGCCAACCAGCTTGCGTCGCGTATCCGACTCTTCCTGCTGCTGCTCCGACTGTGCCTGATCGAGTAGTTTAGCCTGTAATAGCGACATGGCTCTGGCCCTGTTCTTGTGTTGTGAACGCTCGTCCTGACATTCCACGACGATGCCGGACGGAAGATGGGTTAAGCGAATTGCCGAGTCAGTCTTGTTGACGTGTTGTCCGCCGGCACCGCTGGCACGAAAAGTATCGACGCGCAAATCACTCTTGTTGATGTCGATCTCATCGACTTCTTCCAGCTCAGGCATGATCGCTACAGTGCAAGCCGAAGTGTGTATCCTGCCCTGAGTTTCGGTTTCAGGCACACGTTGCACACGATGTGCTCCAGATTCGAATTTGAGTTTTTCGAACACATTCTGTCCTTCGATGCGCAGGATAATTTCTTTATAACCACCATGCTCACCGGGTCGTTCAGTAATAATCTCGGGCTTCCAGTTCTGTAATTCACAGTAACGCGTATACATGCGATACAGATCACCGGAGAAAATCGCCGCCTCATCACCGCCAGTTCCAGCGCGAATCTCCAGGAACACATTACAACTGTCCTTGGTATCTTTCGGCAGTAATAACTTCTGCAGTTGCAATTCAAGCTCGTTCAGTTCGTTATGGCTGCTGACAATCTCTTCCTCCGCCATCTTACGAATCTCTGCGTCGGAATCCTTCGCCATCTCCTTCGCATCTACCAGATTGTCAGATACCTGGCGGAAATGGTCGTAATTCTTGACCACGGCTTCCAGCTCGGCATATTCCTTCGACAGGTCCCGGAATCGATTCTGGTCGTTTATCACTTCCGCATCGCTCAGCAGGGCCTCCAGCTCATCAAACCGATCCCGTAATTTTTCCAGCTTTGTGCGAATGGAGTCTTTCATTAATTCTTCATGCTCTAAATGTCATCATCACCCAGGCCATAAAGCTCCTGGGTCAGTCGCAGTAACTCATCCCTGCCTTCAGCACTGGCTTTCTTCATCTGCACAGAAGGAGAATGGGTCAGCTTGTTGGTGATGGCTCGCGCTAGAGACTCCAACACTTTATCAGCAGGCTCCCCTTTCTCCAGGGCTTTGATCGCTCTCTGTACTTCCTGCGCACGGATTGAGTCGGCTTTCTCGCGAAACGCTCTTAGCGTTGCCACTGCGTTCAGCGAGCGCACTTGCTGCAGATACTCTTCAACACCTCGCTCAATGATTGAGTGAGCCTGGGCCGCGGCTTCTTCACGGCTCTTCTGACCGTCTTCAATCACTCCGCTGATGTCATCCACGCTATACAGATACGCATCGGCCACTTCAGCAACTTCGGCTTCGATGTCTCTAGGAACCGCCAGGTCTATCAGCAGCATGGGCTTATGCTTACGCTGTCTCAGTGCGCGTTCCACGGCTCCCTTACCCAGCAGAGGTAACTGGCTGTTGGTGGAAGACACAACAATATCGGCCACCACCAATTGTTCAGGAATCTCGGACAGTAGTACCCCATGTCCGTTGAATTTACCGGCTATTTCCATAGCGTTATCGAGTGTGCGGTTGGCAACCACCATCTGATGCACACCCTTGTCTGCAAGATGTCTGGCAACCAGCTCTACAGTACGTCCCGCACCAATCAACAGGATATGCAGACTCGACAGATCAGAGAAGATGCGTTCTGCCAGGCTGACTGCAGCATAAGCAACCGATACTGGATTTTCACCGATTGCGGTGTCAGTTCTCACTTCTTTAGCAATGGAGAACGCTTCCTCGAATGCACGACCAAGATTGACTCCGACAAGGTTTAAATCTCTCGAGACTGCAAATGCCGACTTAATCTGGCCAAAGATCTGCGGCTCTCCCAATACCATCGAGTCGAGACCACAGGAGACTTTCATCAAATGCCGAACTACATCCTCCTTGAAAAAGGCGTACACGCTTTCGGCAAGGTCCGCCGCGGCGAGCTTATGGTAATCCGCCAACCAGTTCAGGATGAGCTGCTGTTGGGCTTCCAGTGAGCGATTGGCCGCCGTGTCATTTTGCACACCCTCTTCTTCGGCCAGCCGGTAATCCAGGTACAACTCCGTGCGATTACAGGTGGAAACGATCACCACTTCTTCGACAGCATCCAGGCCGATTAACTGAAAGAGCGCTTCACCGACAATCTCTGGCGGAAAAGCCACTTTCTCGCGTAACGCGATATTTGCCGTCGTGTGGTTAATTCCCACCAGTAGAAGCGCCATGGATGTTCCGAAGGGCCGTCGAGTAAAAAGCCCGATATGGTACTAAATATCGGCCATGGTTCCCATTAGAGACTGATTCTACGGCGCTTTTCCTAAATCGGATCAGGTTGGAAGAACGCCATTCTGCTCTGCGCCGGTCTACGTGAAGGCCACTAGCTACAGCCCCTTTGGCGTTATCTGTTGACCAGACCCTGTCATGACAATTCAACAAACTGCTACAATGCGCCCTACCTGAGAAGAATCGAGCCTGTTCACGCATGAGATCGTCAGATTCCCTACTAATACTCCTATTAAGTGCTGTGCTGGCCGGTTGCGCGAGCGCTCCGCCTGCATCGCCCGCTCCGGAACAAGTCGCCTCAACATCGGCTGTAGCCGAGGCCGTTGCACCGAAAGAAATCAAGTACGGCACCTTCACCGAGGAGCAACTCTACCAGGCAATTATCAGTGAACTGAGTGCCCAACGCGGCCAACTGGAAGAGGCCGGCGATAATTATTTTGATCTGGCCATGGAAACCCGCGACCTGACAATCATACGCCGAGCTGTGCAGTTTGCATCCGTCTCCGGTGACATGAATGCCTTGATGCAGCTTGGTTTGCTGTGGTCAGAACTGGAACCTGCCAATGCACAGCCGCACCTGATGCTGAGTTTTCAGTTTCTCGAAAGCGGTAATTTCGACCAGGCCCTGTCCCATATGGCCAGAGTTATAGACCTGGGTGGTGAAATGGATTTTTCTGCACTGGCGGCGCGTACTGGCAGACTCGATCCCCGCGCCCGCGCCGCCCTGATTGAAAATCTTCGGCAGCTGGCTCGTGAGTTCGGCGCTCAGGAATCGATCCGTCTCGCCCTCGTGCAATTGCTCGCGCAGAACGGTGAATTCGCAGATGCCTTGTTAGAAATGCAGCTACTCGTGCAATTGACCGATCTGACGCCAGCCATGATTCTGTTGCAAGCCCAGATCCTGCAAAGCATGGAAGACAGCGCACAGGCGCTACGCGTACTGCGCAATGGGGTCAGGCAATTTGCAGACGACAAATCGCTGCGCCTGAGTTATGCCAGACTGCTTATTCAGAATGAACAATTCGCCGCTGCCCAGCAGCAGTTCGAGATTATAGTTGAACTGGATCCGCTGGATTGGGAAACCCTCTATTCTATCGCGCTGCTGGACCTGGAGATGGAAAACTTCGACAGTGCGGCGCGGCATTTCACCCGCCTGGTAGATGTGGGCCAGCGAGCCGATGAAAGCCAGTACTACCTTGGCTATCTCTACGAACAGCAAGAAGACTTCGCGCGCGCCATCGAACACTACCGACAGGTACGAATCGGCACGAATAACTTCCTGGCGGCTCAACAGCAGGCTACCAGATTCTCCATTCAGATGGGCGAGCTGGAAGAAGCGCATCGCTGGCTCATGGTCCTTTCCCAGGGACAGCCAAGGCTGGAGATTCTGTTCACTTCGATTGAATCCAGCCTGCTGATCCAGTCCGGCCATGCCATAAAGGCAAAGGAATTGCTCGATCTGGCCCTGAACCGCCATCCCAACGAGACCGACCTGCTGTTTGCCCGCGTGCTTTACCATGACTCCCAGGGAGACCGGGCTGGCTCGGAAGTTGACCTGCGCCAGATCATTCTCATGCAGCCCGAAGACTCGCGCGCACTGAATCATCTGGGCTATATGCTGGCGGATCAGACCACGCGCTATGCTGAGGCTTTGGATCTGATTGAACGGGCAATTGCCATCTCACCGGATGACCCGGCCATCATCGACAGCCTCGCCTGGGCGCAGTACAAGCTCGGGCAGTACGAGGATGCCTTGAGAAATCTGCGGCGTGCCTTCGCGGCCTTTCCCGATCATGAAGTTGCCTCCCATCTCGGTGAGGTGTTATGGATGATGGGGCGTGAAAACGAGGCAATCCAGGTCTGGGACGATGCCCTGCAGGCCCAGCCTGATAGCGAACTGATAAGAGAAGTTATCGAGCGATTAAATCCCTCACGATGAGCCCACTGGTCTTCCGATTTAAAAGTCGTAGTACCGGTCTAAACGTCATAGCACGAACTTCGATCTTATGCTGACAGCGGTGCTTCCTTTTATAACTGTCTATCCGAACCGCGACTCAAGAGTGCGCCTGATTCGGTTGCTGTCCTTTCCAGGCTTGCTGAGCTTACTGATTGCCTGTACCAGCATGCCACCACCGGCTGTCGAGAACAGTAGCTGGGTAGTGCATAGAGATCAATTGCAGCAACTGGATTCCTGGCTGCTGCGGGGCCGGGTTAACGTGCGTTATGACGAAGAATCACACACACCGCGCATCCAGTGGCAACAACAGCAGCAGGACTACAACATCCGCCTTTGGGGTACCTTCAACGCAGGCAATACCACGATCGACGGAAGCCCCGGTTTTGTCACCATGGAAACCGATGGTAATGTCCTGACTGCCAGCAGCCCGGAAGATCTGATCCTTGAACAGCTCGGCTACGAACTGCCGGTGTCCTATCTCGAATACTGGATAAAGGGACTACCAGCGCCGGCTTCCAGCGCCGAGCTGTCTTTCAACGCACTCAACCAGCTCTCCCGGATGTACCAGGACGGCTGGACGATAAGTTATACCGATCTGCGTCAATATGGCGCGATCACCCTACCCAGACGAGTCGAGGTCACCCGGCCGCGCAATGACATCCGCCTGCGTTTCGTCGGCCTGGTCTGGACCATCGATGAGGATGCCAACGGCACTCCTAATGAAGCCCGCAACTGATGTCGGCGACTACCCTCACCCTGCAGGCTCCGGCCAAACTGAACCTGTTTCTGCACGTAACCGGACGTCGGGAAGACGGTTACCACGAACTGCAGACCCTGTTTCAGTTACTGGATTTTGGTGACACCCTGGAATTTACGTCGGTTGAGGACGGAACCTTGTCACTGCAGTTAGCTCCCGATCCTCTCTCACAGTCGGTCCCGACCCAGGACAATCTGATTATCAGGGCAGCAAAAGCACTGCTCCTGCTCGCCGCTGGCCAGGAGTTGGGAGCCTGCATTACACTGACTAAACGCATCCCGCTGGGAGCTGGACTCGGGGGCGGTAGCAGCGATGCGGCCGCCACACTAATAGGTTTGAATACGCTGTGGCGACTGGGATTGACGGCCCAGGAACTCTGTAAAATCGGCGTGCAACTGGGGGCGGATTTACCCGTCTTCATCCGGGGGAAATCCGCCTGGGGAGAAGGAATCGGGGAACGACTCCAGGCGCTGGAACTGGAGCCTGCCTGGTATCTGGTGGCCACCCCGGATTGCCTGGTTTCAACGGCCGAGATTTTTTCTCAGGAAAATTTGACACGGAACTCCCCAACCATCAAAATTGCCGACTTTCTGGCAGGCAGGGCCAGGAACGACTGCGAGCCGATCACCCGCAAGTTGTATCCAGAGGTGGACGAAACGCTCACTGTTTTGAGCCAATTCGGCAACGCCAGAATGACTGGCACCGGTTCCAGCATCTTTCTAAGTTTCCGCGATGAGGCCTCTGCCGCAGATGTCAGAGCGAAATTACCGCCCGAGATGCGAATATTTGTAGCCCGGGGCATTAATTCGCAGGTTCATAGTTTTTCTCATAGCTGATATACGCTATGCAAATAGCGGCTGGACGCTATAAATAGAAACACCACAAGTGAATACAAGATTTTTTGGGGTGTAGCCAAGTGGTAAGGCACAAGGTTTTGATCCTTGCATGCGTTGGTTCGAATCCAGCCACCCCAGCCAAATTACAGACCGACGATAAGTAAGAAGTAAAGAAGACGTGACGTTTTACTGCCATTGTTTAAACTGGAAAATAATCCAATTGCAAAGCAGTGAATGCTCTGAATCCAGTTACACCTGGCCAATAGGAAGCAAGCGTGGCTAACAACTTAATGGTCTTTACTGGCAATGCAAATCCCGCGTTAGCGGACGCCATTGCCAAAAATATTGGCGTTCCCCTGGGTTACGCCAGTATAAGCAAGTTCAGCGACGGCGAGATTTCAGTGGAGCTGAATGAAAATGTTCGCGGAAAGGATGTTTTCGTTATTCAGCCGACCTGTGCGCCTACGAATGACAGCATCATGGAGTTGCTGTTGATGGCAGACGCTCTGCACCGGGCATCTGCCAATCGCATCACCGCGGTGATTCCTTATTTCGGTTATGCCCGGCAGGACCGCAGAGTCAGGTCGGCACGGGTTGCGATCAGCGCCAAGGTTGTAGCCGACATGATCAGTGCCGTCGGCGTGAACCGGGTGCTTACAGTGGACCTGCATGCCGAACAGATTCAGGGTTTTTTCAGTATCCCGGTGGACAACGTGTATGGCTCGCCAGTGCTGACTGATGATATCGAGCGTCAGAATTACAAGGATTTACTGGTGGTATCACCCGATGTCGGTGGTGTGGTGCGTGCCAGAGCGGTCGCGAAGCAATTGAACACGGATCTGGCGATCATCGATAAACGGCGCCCGACCGCCAATGAAGCCCAGGTCATGCATATCATCGGTGACGTGGCAGGTCGAAGCTGCCTGATCGTGGATGACATGGTGGACACCGCAGGCACCTTGTGCAAGGCAGCCGATGCGCTGAAAGAGGCCGGCGCGAAAAAGGTCATAGCTTACTGTACCCATCCGGTACTGTCCGGCCCGGCCATAAAGAATATTGAGGGATCGAGTCTGGATGCCCTGGTAGTGACCGACACGATCCCATTGAGTGATGAGGCGAAAAAATGCCGCCGCATCAGACAGCTATCGATGGCCAAGTTACTGGCCGAATCGATTCGGCGTGTCAGCAACGAAGAATCCATTAGCGCGATGTTTGATAATACCTGAAGGTATCTATATCACGCGGATAAACCAGGACAGCGGTTTCAAAAGAATCGCTGTTCTTTATTTTAAAACCCTGCCATTAGCCGGTCGCAAGCTATTGGCAGTCAAGAACGACTACACTCGATAACTGAGTCACCAGTCGCTCTGACACCAGGAAAAAATTATGTCGCAAGAATTTGAGTTGCAAGCAACAGTTCGGACTGACTCGGGGAAAGGTGCGAGCCGCCGCCTGCGTCGTCTGAACAATGAAATACCTGCCGTGTTATACGGCGGGCACAAAGATCCTGTCTCATTGACTATCCTGCACAAGGATATTGCCAAAGCGATTGAGAACGAGGCGTTCTTCTCTCACGTCATCACGTTGAAGATTGGCAATAAATCGGAACAGGCCGTAATTAAAGACCTGCAACGGCACCCTGCCAAGACGATTGTCATGCACGCTGATTTCCTGAGAGTCAGTGCCAATGAACCTATCACCGTTAACGTACCAATTCACTTCCTCAATGAGGAGAAGTGTGTGGGCGTCAGAATTGGTCATGGCACCATTCTTCGGACTCTCAATGAGATCGAAATTAAGTGTCTGCCCAGACACTTGCCGGAATACATCGAAGTCGATCTGTTGGAGCTGGATGTCGGCGATTCCATCCACCTGTCGGAAATCACCATGCCAGAAGGCGTAACCTGTCTGGCCCTGGAACATGGTGACGAGAATGACGATCTGTCGGTTGTTATCTTGCAGGCTCCACGTGTTGACAGCGACGAAGATCAACTTGAAGACGAAGCTGCTGCTGCCGCTTCTGCTGCCTCTGAAGAAGCAGCCGGTGACAAGAAAGCACCAGCTGACGATGATTCCGATGGAGACCGCGAAGACTAGGCCAATCGCCAGGTAACGCCTATGTCAGGCAATCCCCTGAAACTGATTGTAGGCCTGGGAAATCCAGGTCCACAGCACGATTCCAATCGCCATAATGCTGGCGTCATATTCCTGCATCACCTGTGCAAGAGTTATGGCGGCCAGTTACGTGGTGAAAGCAAGTTCTACGGTGAATTCGGAAACATCACCATCGATGGCCATGAAGTGAAGCTGTTGTTCCCTACCACGTTCATGAATAACAGTGGCAAGTCTGTCGCCGCCGTGTGCAATTTTTACAAGATCGACCCGGCTGCAATGTTGGTCGCCTACGACGAGATTGATTTCGATGTCGGAATTGCGCGCTTCAAGGAAGGAGGCGGTCACGGAGGTCATAATGGCATTCGCGACATAATAAACGCCCTGGGAGGTTATCGTGACTTCTATCGATTGCGAATCGGAGTCGGTCATCCCGGCCATAAATCCATGGTGTCCAATCACGTACTGAGTGATCCGTCGCGCTCCGAAGCAGAAGCGATCATGGCCAACATCGAAGATGCAATTCGGGTCATACCCAAGGCAGTCGATGGCGATTGGGAAGCCGCCATGTTGTCACTACACAGCGAATAAGGAATGAGTCTGCATGCCTGTTAAATGTGGAATCGTTGGCCTGCCCAACGTGGGTAAATCGACATTGTTCAACGCCCTGACCGAAGCCGGTATCGCCGCCGAGAACTTTCCATTCTGCACGATCGAACCCAACTCGGGAATCGTCGCCATACCCGACGAACGCCTGGATAAGCTGGCGGAAATCGTCAAGCCGCAGAAAGTCATTCCAACCACCGTAGAATTCACCGACATCGCCGGGCTGGTGGCAGGCGCGTCCAAGGGCGAGGGTCTGGGTAACCAGTTCCTGGCCACTATCCGCGAATGCGATGCCATTGCTCATGTCGTGCGCTGCTTCGAAGACAGCAATGTCATTCACGTGTCAAACAAGATCGATCCAAACTCCGATATTGAAACGATCAATACCGAGTTAGCCCTGGCCGACCTCGAGACTCTCGAGAAAGGCCTGGACAGGGTGAGCCGTGTCGCCAAGAGCGGCGACAAAGATGCGCAGCGCCAGGCGCTGTTGCTGGAAAAAGTAAAGGCTCACCTTGACCAGGCAAAACCGGTGCGCACGCTGAATCTGTACAAGGAAGAACAGGCCGATCTGTATTCTCTGCACCTCTTGACGATGAAGCCAGTGATGTATATCGCCAATGTCGACGAAAGCGGATTCGAGAATAACCCATACCTCAACACTGTAATCAGTATTGCCGAAACAGAAGGCGCGGAAGTCGTCGCCATCTGCAACAAGCTCGAGTCCGAGATCGCCGAACTCGAAGACAATGAGAAGCTGGAATTCCTGCAAGAGCTCGGCATGGTCGAACCCGGTCTCGACCGCGTCATTCGCGCCGGTTATAAGCTACTTGGCCTGCAAACCTATTTCACGGCGGGCGAGAAAGAGGTGCGCGCCTGGACAGTCAAACAGGGCGCCACCGCACCCGCGGCCGCCGGCGTAATCCACACAGATTTCGAGAAAGGTTTCATTCGCGCGGAGATCGTCTCCTACGCTGATTTCGTCGTGAACAATGGCGAACACGGCGCCAAGGAAGCCGGTAAGTGGCGGTTGGAAGGCAAGGAGTACATCGTGCAGGATGGCGATGTCATACACTTTCGCTTTAACGTGTAACTTGAACTTCTTGCTCGCCCACCCTTACTTAAGAAAGATTAGCGAACAGAAGCAGGCGTTGTTAACCTGCAATCCTATTAATCCCAATTCCCAATGAGCACATGGCGATAAATGGAATTTAAAGACTATTACGACATCCTTGGTGTCGATACCAACGCCGATAAGTCTGCCATCAAGAAAGCCTATCGCAGGCTTGCTCGCAAATTTCACCCGGATGTTAGCACTGAGAAAGACGCCGAAAATAATTTCAAGGAAGTCTCCGAGGCTTACGAGGTGCTGGGCAATGATGAACGGCGCACCGAATATGACGAGCTGAGAAAATACGGTCGCAAGGGGGAGTCATTCACGCCACCTCCTGGCTGGAAAGGTCACACTCAGGGCGATTTCGATACTCGCAATGGCGATTTCTCAGATTTCTTCGCCAACCTGTTCGGTGGAGGTTTTGCTGAACGCTCGCGCAGCAGCCGGGGCTTCGACAGCAGCGAGGATTTCTACTCCTCCCGAGGACAGGACATAGAAATTGACCTGCCGGTTTTCCTCGAAGAAACTATGCGGGATGATAGAAAGACCATCGAGTACAGGCTGCCGAAGTATGAAGCACAAGGACCGGCAAAAGAAATCCGCAAAACCCTGAAAGTCAAAATCCCCAAGGGCGTGCAGGATGGCGAGCGAATCCGGCTCAAGGGTCAGGGCGGCCCCGGTTTTGGCCAGGGCGCGGACGGTGACCTTTACCTTCGTATCAAGCTGGTTCCTCACCCACTTTTCGACGCAGTGGGCCACGACCTGCACCTTACCCTGCCAATTGCGCCCTGGGAAGCCGCCCTTGGGATAAGTGTCGTGGTGCCAACCCTGGACTCGAAAATCAACCTGACCATACCCCCGCAGAGCCAGACCGGCCAACGCTTGCGCGTTAAGAACAACGGTCTCTACTCGCGCACTGGCAAGGGCGATCTGTACGTTATTCTCAAGGTGGTAATGCCGGAGAAAATGGATGGACAAACAAAACAACTCTGGCAACAACTCCAGCAGCAGGTCAAATTTGACCCTCGTCATGATTTAGGGAGCCAGACATGAGCAATCAACGCATCCTGATTCCTCTGCGGGAACTCTGTGAAGAGTTGGAATTGTCGCGTGAAGCCTGCGTCGAGTTGGTGGAACAGGGCATTATCAATCCCCCAGGCGACGAACCGGAACGCTGGACCTTCGATATCACCATGGTGAGCGTGGTCCGTCGTGCCGTGCGCTTGCGGCAAGACCTGGACCTGGATTGGTCCACAGTGGCCCTGGTGGTTAGCCTTTTGGAAGAACGGGATCAGCTACGCACAGAGATCCAGGTCCTGCAGCAACGCCTGGATCGCTTTCTGGAACCGTGAATCTTGACAAATACCACCAGAATCGCCAAAATTCGCGGCCTTTCGGCAATCACCAGAATCCCGCGAAGAAAGATGAAACTACTGAATTGAGGGATTCAAATGTGCTGTAGATTGGGATTCTTCCTTCAATTTTACAAGCAGGCGTGGATGGATTACGTTACTGCTGAAATCGAAGAGAAAATTCGCAGATACAGAAAATTTGGAAGCCGGGTCAAGAACAATGGCAATGTAGCTCAGCTGGTTAGAGCACAGCATTCATAATGCTGGGGTCGGTGGTTCAAGTCCACCCATTGCTACCATATAAATCAAAGGCTTACGTGGTTTTCAGGTGTGTAGGCCTTTTTTATTGTGCCCGATTTTGTACCCTCAACAAGGCACAATGGTACACGTTCACTCGGCCCAGACAAACTGTCGGCATAAGCCATTAAGTGACTTGCCGACAAGTGCGCATACTTTCGCACCATGGAAGCATCTGACCAACCACCTAACTCCTGCAAAACATGTAATGGAGTTCCTTGCTGAATATGCCAACTGGCCCAAGTGTGCCTTAAATCGTGCCATCGAAAATTCTCAATGCCGACACGCTTTAATGCTTTACGCCAAGCATGGTTATTTGCCCTTGCCACTGGCTTACCTTGATAGGTAAAAACATAAGTGGGACAAACACCCTCTTGACGCCTTAGTACCGCTAACGCAGTCTCATTCAAAGGAACTGCAATAGCCTTTTTCCCTTTCGCTTCATCAGCATGTATCCAAGCACAGCTTCGAGCCATATCCACTTCAGACCATTTCAACTGAGTGACATTGTTCTGTCGTAACCCCGTTGCAAGACTAAAGCGCATCATCTCAGCTAAATGAATCGGTAAGCTCGCCAACAACCTATCAGCCTCCTCCCTCTTCAACCAGCGTACTCGACGTTTCTCTACTGGTAGAAAACGAATATAAGGCACTCTTTCTAACCAGCCCCATTCCCTTTCTGCACACCGCAATACGGCGCGCACCAGTGCTAAATGCCGGTTCACTGTGCCTGCTGTTACCCCTGTTGCTAACTTAGCTTGTGTAACAGCCGCAATGCGTTCTCGGTCTACCTCTTTGAGCAAACAATTGCCCAAATGCGGATGTAACCATCTGAATAAAAATACGTCTTTATCCAAAGAGCGCTTGCAGCCTTTCTTCTCAGACATCCAACGCACCACTGCTTCTTGCCACGTACTGGACGGTTTACACCCAAGATGCACAACCCGCCAAGCTTCTGACTTTAATTGGTCGTGAAATTCTTGAGCAGATCGTCTTTCGGACGTTTTAGCAGATCGGCGTATGTGCTGTCCGTTGGGGGTCGTAAATTTGACCCACCAGATGTTGCCGCGTTTATAAAGTGACATGGAATACCCTCCTTATCACCATACGGCGCCTGCACCTGTGTAGGATACAAAGACTGTAAATAAAGTACAAGATCAGATCTAAGAAATACCCAGCGCTTCCCTGGCTTGGCACCTTTAACTTGTCCAAGACAAGCTCTCTGCCTTAAAACAGCAGGTGACATATGAAGGAATTTAGCGGCTTGATTTAAGTCGAAAGTTGAATCTTGAAGGGAGTCCATATTTTCCATAGGTTATGCCGTGGTGAATGTGTTCCACAATAAATCTATAGAATTTTTTGGTAAGTTTTTACTACAAACTTTCCGGATGGCAAAGTAAGTTTTTCTTGAAATTATAATCATCTACTATGGCGAGGAATTGAACTTCCGCTGCTATCTTTGTTAACTGGCATGCAAAACTGAACAGGTTAGCAGGGTAATTGGCGTTGAAAACTGATCACCGATTATGTTTTTTTACCAGGTTCAAATGGCCTTATAACTTACGTGTTGTAAGTAGACATTGAATCGCAAAGTGGTCAGTTGTAGGCGCCAATAGGTGATCAGTTCTTGACGCCAATTAACAGCTTAAGAATGTATGGTGCGTCATCTGGCCTCAATCCATTCGATCAGTGCAAACTACGAAACCACCGAGACTAAGAAAGATAGCAAATTTGTTCATTTCGCGAAAAATACTAAGGAAGTCTGACTAGGATTTGTTCTATCAAACGTCGCGCAACCACACGATTAGCTGAACATTCACAAATAAGATCAAAAACATTTTGGTAAATTTGACGTTTCTGCCTTGAGTAGGAACTAAGCGGATCGTGTGTCTCGCTTGCAGTATTCCCTGAATTCGCTATTTTGGAAATTCCATCTACTTTTTTTAACAGCTTGGATTGATCTTTAGTATTAAGGTTTTCGCTGTTTGCGACTGCAGACATTTTGTCCATCGATACTGAATTTGACTTGATAAGCTCATCTTTGTATTTCTTGGAAATAGCCCCTTGCTTAAGAACATCCAGATTCACTCGAACCCTTTCCTCTTCCAACTCGAACTCTTTGATTTTATTTCGAACCGCTGAATTTTGCCGACATATTCGTGCGATGTTTCTGCCATAGGTCGCAATCTTGCCTATAAAGTCAGCATACCTTGCATTAACTTCAAAATCGTCTCTGCGACCCGTAGGAACTAGCTGTCGATTTACGATGTGCAATTCCCCAACAGACCAAGAATTAAATCTCGGTTCAGGAAATGCTTCTGTGAGTAGGTTACTCTGACCGATCTGAATATTCCCTTCTCTAACCCTTAATCCCCTGATCAATTGCGAGGACGGAATTACCCCAAGATAGGAATGATGCAATATCCAACCTACGGCGGCGACGCCTCCGTGCATTCCTTCTACCTCTACAAGTTCCAATCGCTTGAATTTATCACTCACTGAATCGGAAAGACTGAATTGATCCCTATAGGGTCGATATACAGTTCGCTCTTCACCACAATTTTCTACACATATTTCATAGGCGCTATAAACATTATTTTCTTTTAGAAATTCCTCTATCTCGCTCCCAAATTTAAATCCGGGATCAAATGGAACGGGCGCATGCTGCGAAAGATAATCATAGACTTCTTCTTCATTCAACAACATGTCGTTTTTGTATCTGACAACACCTCTAAGCTCTACTTCGAAATAATGATCAGTCTTGAGCGCCGCCTCATCAAACGATACCTCGGCAATCTCATTCAGAAAAGATTTTAGGTCGCCCTCATAGTCACGATCAGCGACCAATTTCTTAAATTGAACACCATCCCACTTAATCTCTGATATCGTATTCTCAGCTGAACAAGAAGTTCTGAATATTAGCTCTCGACAATATGAAAGCCCAGCGAAGCGACCGACACCCCGAAACCCTCTAGCCTCTGTATCAACCTTTTGGCTAGCTCCAACCGAAACCATAGCACGTTCAAATTTCTGTGCGCCTATTCCGATGCCGTTATCACGTATAACTATACTTCGATTGTCTCGGTCTATGGTCAGCCTGATTTGAGCGTTCTTTGCTTTATATTTCCCCTTTCTAGATGCCTCATCTATTGCATCCACTGCGTTCTGAATATATTCACGAACCATCGACATTGGGTCGACGTACATTCCCCCCGAAATAAGCTCCAGTATGTCTTTTCCAATAACCATAGATGAAACATCTGGCTTCTGAGTCTTTCTTGAACTGACAATTCGTGAATCCGCCGCGATTACTTGGGAGTCCACTATGCCACCTCCAAACCGGCGTCTTCCACCTTTTCATCTGCAGGGACAACGAATTCTAGGATCTTAGTTCGCGCACGGTTGGCAGCTTGCTTATCCCAGATTTGTTTCTCTTCTTTCTGATCTAGATGATAGAAATAAGGTAGAATTTTTTTCAGCTTATTGTTCTTTGTCGCTTTCACTGCAGAGGGGTATTGCTTAGGAAAGCGCGCAGACAATAATTCTACTAACTCTGACCGTTCATCATCATTCAATTTAGCGTATTCCGCATTATATTGATCAAACTCCGCCCTGCCGCCCAGCTCGTCGTACCAAGAACGATTAAAAATGAATTTGTGTGGCAAATTGAGAAGATTCACAAACTCTTCTTCACTATCACCGAATGCTCTTCGAAAATATTCAGGCGCGCCACTGACAATTCCGTGTGTTGCCTGCAGGATTAGCTGCATAGACCTCAATATATAGCGATTCCATTTCACGCCTATATGAGATCTGTCTTTAAGATCAACGGGTTGATAGCGCATTGGAAAAGAGAATATCCGTATGCCTAACTCTTCGTTGAGATGAATATTTAGCTTCATCCTCTCGTATAGGTCTTCCGGTGAATCATGGAAATTATAGAGCATATAATTAGAAAGGTTGTGGAGGCCTGCTTCTGCAGAATACCTAATGGCAGTCTCATATGGTTTTCTTAATCCCGCATGATCAAAGGCAATCCTTAGTGGGCTTATACAAATCGTACTCATCTCTTTTAGGTACATCGGGTCTTTGCAAAGAATTCTGGCATCAACTCCTTGATTAAAATCCACCCTCCTTTGATAGATTTTTCCATTTCTCTCAAGCGTAGCTCCTTTCTCAAATCCGAGGCCCCTTATTTCAGCCATGATTTCTTTATACTTTCCGGATGCGACTACATTGTTGTCCATCAGAACCAAGTCTTTCTTTGGACCATACCGGCGCTCGATGTCATTAACTACCTGACTAATTGAGTCAGTATCTCGCTGTTTGCCCTCTAATTTTGGCACACCACAAAATTTGCAACTCCTCACGCAGCCTCGTGAAGCGTAGGTAAAATATGCATCTGTTACTGAGTATTCATAATCTGTCTGATCTAATATGGAATAATCAGGGGTCAGAAATTCGATTGGAGTACTTTGAAAGTCATCCGAATACAGCTCTTCAGCGAAATCATCTAACTGCAGCGATACAGCTGGCGCTTTGTCTAGCAGGCCTTGAATAAATCTAATTCCTCTCCATGATGGCTCAGCTTTATACGCCTCATTCATAAGTGAGGCAGCAATGCCGCCTACGAATATACGGCTCGAGTTACCGTTCGCCACCTTTAGTGCAAAATTGATTGCGTCAGCCGTTTTTTTCCATTCGAATGAAAACAATGAGGTGATATATATTCTGTCCCATGCCTCATTTAGAACCGACCCATCCTCACCCTTAATGAACTTTACCAGATCCTTTTTCCCCAACTCGCCATGGTACTGTGCGATTTTCATCAGGCCGAGGGGCGGGTACTTATTTTTGTAACCTGGTTCTATCAATAGTATTTTTCGATTAGCCATTTTAAACCACTTTAAGTTTCGCTTTGCTTCTGAATTTTCTTAGTTGCTCGACTGCCTCTGCAACGCCTGCTTCCCCTCCGAGACCTTTCAGGGTACCGCTCGAACTCCAATCAAATGCGGGCATGAAATCAGACAATTTCCCTGCAAAGTATCTTTCCCACGAATCAACACCACTCCTGCTTCCTTCGACATACAAATCCGCTGCTACTGACATTAGACTGTATACGCCAATGCCTTTGTTAATCATATGTTTTCTTGGATCAGACCACTCTTTGCTAACCACCTCCGCCACACATTGCCAAAAACATCTAACTATCTCGTAAACATCATTTACTTCTCTATCCTCCAATGCTGACGTCTCTTTCAGAAATCTCTTAACAGCCTTTTGCATAGTTCTAAGGGATGCTCTTCGCTTAACTCCAATTGTTTGTTTCCCCCCCAAATTTAACTGCTTATACCAAGGAGACAGCTCGTCCTCTGTAAGTTTAATACTGATCACTAGTTCCGGCCTGATATTCTCGATATCTTTAACTAGTTTCGCTTCATGGAAATCTAATAAGCTGCTACTTAAGCCCTTGGCCTTACCATTTATTGTATTGAATACTCTCATTTCCTCTTGTTGAGATAATCCAACAAAAGCCATAAATGGAAAGTCTATTGACAAATCTGACAGAAATCCCAGCCTGTGCTGGCAATCAACTTGATACATTATGTTCTTTACATCCAAATTTACGGCTAACTTATCCCCGCTTTTTGAAGACGTGATTGTCCATGCATCATCTTTTCTGGGACGCAAATTGAATGTCAGCGGAATAGTTGCAGCACCGGGCTGCTGAATAAACTTTCTGAAATCAAGACTGTGCTTATTGTTTATGGGTCTCTGGTAACCCTTACCTGTTGATTCGTCCAGAACATCAGCAATACTGATTGCACTTAGCAAACTGGAACTTGCAAAGCCGATGAAGACCTCCCTGCCACCGCTGAGACCGAGTTTTCCGTGAATATTAGCGAAATTGTTAGACATGATGCAGCCTTTTGATGCAAATATGCATCGAAATAATGCAGTTTTGTGTAGAAATTGTCAATGAATCAACGAAAATTACTTGCCATATACCTGCTTCATCAAATTCTGGAGAAGAGTGATCGTCCTAGCCAATCGGTATTTGGCGTCCTGTTGTGGCTTTGCGTCAAGAGCATCAAATTCTGATTTCTTCATATCCTTTACTTGCTCGTGAATATTCTTTAACTGTACGACAAGGCTCTTGGTTTTGCCTTTGTCCTCCAAAGTCTCATACGCACCGGATAAGCTACTTTTGCCACTTACAAACTTCGTGAATTCCTTTGGATGATCACAAACAATCGGTAGCATTTTGCGGAGTTCCTGAGCAGTTATTTCGCCTTTTCGTATTTCGTTGATTATCCTTTCATCCAGTTTAGGCTCTATCTTTCTTTTCGCCTTCGCCTTTTTGCTTGTCAAATAAACTTCGTAATAGCTGTATCGATTTGGCTTATCCTCACCGTGCTCAACCATTAAACTGTATGTGTCGAACATTTTCTGAGCAAGCTGGACAGAAATATTCATTTCATCCTTCAACTCACCCACTTTCCTACCTCCGTTTATCAATCTATAGATAACGCCTGCTTGCTCATAGGCCGACCATTTAGTCTTTCCCTCGATATGCTCCTGATTCAAATATGAGTAAATAAGGTCTTCATCGGTATCTGCCGGCAGAACCATGCACGAGAGCTTCGAAAATTCTTTAGGGTTTTTCTGGGCGAGATATCTGCATGCCGCGAGGCGGCTGTTTCCTTCGATCACTTCGAAACTAGAATCCAGAACAACTATGGGGTTCTGTATATTCCCATGATGCCTAATTGCCCCAACCAATTTTTTGACATGCTCCAACGAAAGCAGCTCTAATTGAATCTCGTCTTGATCTAATGGTGTTGTTGATTGGTGAACTATAGAATAGATTCGCGGATTGTTCTCCCAGAATGTTAGATCCCCATGGCTTAGCAAGCCTCGCTTAATCGGGATTGATTTTCCTGAAATTGGAAGCACATCGTCACCGAAGCCTTTCGTTTTATTGCTCCACATTATGATCTCCTATGGATGGCCTTCATCGTGGTCATTCAACACCCCATCTAGTATGTCACTAATATCAATGCTGAGAACGTCCTGTAAGTCTGCATCATCAGTATCGCCCATTCCTACTTTTACAGCTGACGACTTGAGTGTAATCAAAGCGTCAATCCATTCATCAATAGAACCTGCCATCTGAATATTTGTAACATGACAAGTTTTTTCTTGCGAGATTCTGTGAATACGGTCCTGTGCCTGAAGGTAATCATCTAGGCTGAACGACCTATCAAAAAAGATAACATGATTCGCCACAGTTAGCGTCAAGCCTTCTTTGGCAGCCGCTGGAGTCGCAACTAGAACCTTACAGTCTCCATCATGTTTAAACTTCTGTACAGAGCCATCTCTATCTGCGATAGCCATAGAGCCATTGATCTGCACAGCACCATACTCTTTGAAATAATTTGCTAGGTATCTACAGTTATCTACAAATGAAGTCCAAATAATCACTTTCTCGTCTGCATTGACTATGCGATCAACAAGAGAGCGAGTTGCGGGAATTTTGCCGGGAGTTTCAGAATATGAATCGTCGACTAATCTCGGGTTTGATGCTATTTGATTGAGTCTAAGCAACCTCTTCAATATTGCCTCCGAGTCATCAGTGACCAACTTACCGTCTTTTAACAGCTCTATCCTCAAATCTCTCTTCAACTTCGCGTACATGCGCTGTTGATTGCTTTCCCATTCTCCATATACAGTCTGATAAACCTTCCCTGGAAGCTCCAGTCCTGATCCTTCTTTGGTTTGGCGAAGAGCAAAAGAGGATATTCTGGGCATCACACTCTTCAACTCTGCAACAAATTTTTCTTTCGCATCTCTTTCAGGCAAATCCAAACTCGACTTAAATTCTTTGAAATCTATACCAAGAGCGTCTCCAAGGTCTAGAAAGTAAATCTGAGACCAAATGTCATATGGGCGATTTGCCATCGGTGTGCCCGTCATGATTATTCTCTTTTTGAAACAGTGCGATAGCTTGAAAAATTCTTTAGTTAACCGAGATTCAGCGTTTTTTATCTTCTGAGACTCATCAAGGATAATCGCCATGGACCGATGCATCGACAACGATTCGAATTTCTGAGACTCTAATGCAATCGCTTCATAGCTTGTAATATAGATGCGACACGAACTGAACAGTGCTTTGTGATTTGCTGCTCGATCCGTAGATATAACTTTAGGCTTGAGGTGAGAATGAACATCAAACTCTTGCTGCCAATTTCGAATTAGCCCCTTCTTCGTTACAATGATTACTGTGTCAACAGTGTTTGACTTCAACCAGTCAAGTGCTAGGTCTATTGCTATCTTAGTCTTCCCTAAACCTTGCTCGAAGAATATCGCTGCATAGTCAAGATCAGCCACGGCATCTATAGCTTCTTGCTGAAATGGAAATGCGCTGGTTAATTTTCGCAAGTCCAAGTTGCTAACTTTCTTAAGCGTAGCCAATCCCCCGCCCCCTCATCATTGTAAGTTCTTGCTTATCACGTGCCATTTGGAAGTCAAAAATCCTTCTTGTAGCACTATGTTTTCAAGCAATATACACGATGTCTTTTCACTGCCTAGGGGCACAGCCAATACCAACTCCCCAAAATCTTGGGATTCGATGATGCGCAAATATTCGATCAGCTGATTGCGTGTATGTTCATTATGGATATCGTGCCGCGTCTTAGCCTCCCCGATATACCTGAATGTGTTATCAAGTCTCATCCATACTAGATCCGGCACAAATGTTCCTGTACTCGGAGGCCTGTTCCCAACTCGCGAATCTTGATTATCTATTAGCTCAATGAAGTTTGATCTATCCTCGTTCATGGAGCACCATGCACTAATTAGATCAATCAGATTGTAGTGCTCTCTAGACTCACTCATTACTTAACAAGTTCATTATCGAAGAAATTCTGCATTGAGAAACAAGTGTCTTCAATGCATTGGATCGCGTCTTCATCTTCTCTCAATCTCTTCATGTCTTCATACTGAATAATACGTATTTTTTCTTGAACTGCGTAACAAAGCTCTTCCAATGTAGCTTCGAGTAACTCCTTTACCAGTTCCGGCCTGTCTATAAAACTGATCGCCTTCTTAGCTCCTTCAGTTAGGAACACTTCTCTTGCTCTAGGGTTCTCTAACATCGCAGGCAGGTCTCTTACATATTCTTGCCTTGGTTCAAATTTCCCATCTACAACCCATTGTATGAAGTCTTTTTTGGTAAATCCCGCCCCTGAAATGGCCGCGCTAATTTTTGGCTTTTGTGCATTAAAGAACAGACTGAATTTGTGATCATCAAATTGGCCTTCAGGAATAGCGTTTCGATATTCTGTATTCATCTGCTGATAAGCAGCTATATTTCGCATAACGGTATGTTTATTGCCTCCGCAGAAATCGACTAGTTCGCCTGGAGGAATCTGTTCTTGTGTATAGAGTTCATACAAATATTTGGCTTTGGCAAAGGGGGTCCAGTTTCTCACTCCGACTAAATGTGCTTGTAGCCTGATAGCGTGAACTTCTTCGTCGCTTAGATTGTCGTGAACCATTGCTGGTATGGCTTGCCAAATTTCATTGTTCGGTTCGTCTTCACAAAATTTCTTGTAGATTGCCAATCGAGTGTTCCCTTCAATAGTTGTAAACCTCTCCCCGTTTTTCTCAACTATTATAGGATTTATCAATCCTTTGTTAGATCTAATTGCCTGTTTAAGCTCTAGATAGGGAGCATCTCCAGGCTGAAGGGCGTCTCCTATTAGTGAGTGATCCACATTGTCAAAATTCTCGAGGAGGGGTGAAATTCGCGGATTTGCAGAGTCATAGTCTACAAGGGTTATATCTAGTAGAGTGAGAGCAACCATAGGTTAAGACCTTTTCTTTTTATATTGATTTAGAGACCCCAATGAGTCTGCCTATCGACCCTGACTAGCTTTAAATCAGGGGTAGACTCAGCATCGATCAGACTACAATATTCCCATGGAAATGATAAGCTCCATATTGACATGATTTGGGCAATCCCTATGGATACTCGCATATCAGACTGATATCCCGTTTTATGTCAAATGGAAGTCAACCACTAGTATAAAGACAATAGGTGCTATATGGCTGAATCTTCAGATTTTATGTTGAAAGAATACGAGAATATCTCACAGGCGCACTTCAAGACGAACGAATCGATTGCCATATTCTTCAGATATTACCTACTGCTAATGGCTATACCCATAGCATTTTTAGGCACCTCTTGGGAGCAGGTCGAAGCGAAGGATGTGGTTAACATGGGTTCTGCTTTGGCGGCTATGAATGCGGCAATATTTGGTATTTTTGCGGTCATGGGATTATGCGTCATGTATTACGTGATTGGATTGCGGCTCGACGCTCTGCTTTATGCTAGGACGGTTAATGGCACTCGGAAATATTTTGCAGACCGCGGGAAAAATTCAAAAGACAAAATCGATGATTTCTTAGTACTACCCACTAATATGAGTTCGCCAAAATTCACTGCCTCAAACGGATTTTTGGGACTAGTTTCATCGTTTACCATACTGGATAGTTGTTATGCTATTGCTGCCACCTTTTTCTTCAATGTTTCCAGCTATGAAAGTAGAAACTGGAATTTCGAGGGACAGTTCTTGGCATTACTATTCGCGATTCTAGTAGCCAGTGTAGTTCTACACATAGTTGCTTTCGAGTGCGCAAAAATTCGGATGAGTGAAACCTGGGATTAGCTGCTCCTTAAAAGTTTCGTTACCGAAAGTATCCCATACTTGTCCTAAGGATTCGGATGCCGCTTCTAGCGAGGTGTATATGCAATAATTAGTTTTGTTCCGCCGTCAAGCTTAGCATGTGAGGCCGCTAAAACATTTTCCAGCTTATTCTAGACTTTTTGAACACCGTAAAGGGTGTTGACTAGTTACCACGAAAATCCCTGTTAAGCCAATTCTACGCGGCAACTGCACTTTCCCAGGACGTAAAAGCACGCAGCCGGGAGTATCGTTGATTTACTGTTGATACTAACCAACAAAAGGAGGACAAGTTTATTTTCTGACCGCGAATTATTTAGCTAGAAAACATGTCAAACCACTTTAATTCCCGTAAGAATCACCAGTCGACTACAACTGTAGTGGCATAGTTAGAATTGCATAATAGTTGGAGTCTATATACGAACATAGACTACGCAAACCATTCCCAGGATTAAAGGGCGAAAACCGTGTTAACCTGCGAGCTCTGCGCCCGAAGAAGTTGGCAAAAGACATAGGAATTCACAGGTATAAGAAATAGAGAATTTGCAGGATATGAAGGTTTCAAACAAACAAGTTGTACTCAGCGCTTCTGATCTCGTCGGGTACCTCAATTGTAATCATTTGAGTGCGCTCGATCTTGATGTTGTACATGGGCATCGTGAAAAACCAGAACATTACGACCCGCTTTTAGAGCTTCTGAGGGAAAGAGGAAATCAACACGAGCAAGCCTATTTGGAGCATCTTCAAAAAGGTGGGTTTCAATATGTATGCATTGACGGTGTTGATATCTCCGATGCCAGTGTAAACGCGACGACAGATGCGATGAAAAGCGGTTGCCAGATTATTGTGCAAGCCGCTTTTCGGGCAGGTAGCTTTGTTGGACGAGCAGATATCTTGCGGCGGATAGAGAGATCCAGCAATCTCGGTGATTGGTCTTATGAAATTATCGACACGAAGCTTTCTCGGGAAACCAAGGGCGGGAGCGTATTGCAGCTTTGTCTCTACGCCGATTTACTTTCTGAAGTTCAAGGGTTTGCGCCAGAGCATATCTACATTGTTGCACCTTGGTCTGATTATGAGCCTCAAGCGTTCAGATTTAATGACTATGCGGCCTACTACAGGAAAGTAAAAGCTCAAGCTCTTGATGCTCTCGTTAGTGAGGGCATAGGAGAAACTTACCCTGAGCCTAAATCACATTGTGACATCTGCCGATGGAGAAACGACTGCGATTTAAGACGTCGTAATGACGATCATCTGTGCCTTGTTGCCAACATCTCGAAAAACCAAATTTCTGAGCTGAAAGTAAACGGTATTGCAAACGTTAAAGCACTCGCCGAACTGCCTGAAGTTATGCCTTTTACACCGCAAAAAGGATCTGTTCTTACCTATGAGAAATCAAGAGATCAAGCGAATGTTCAAGTTCGAGCCCGAGAGACCGGCGAACTTACATACGATATAAAACAAATTGTACCAAAAGTAGGGTTCTCGGCGTTGCCAGAACCTTCGATAGGGGATGTGTTTTTTGATATTGAGAGCGACCCCTTTGTCGGTGAGCATGGCCTTGAATACCTATTAGGTTATTCCTATTTCGAAAATGAGAAACATATTTATAGCAGCCTTTGGGGGTTTGAGCGCGCTGAAGAGAAAGCGATATTCGAGCGGCTTATTGACGACATCACGGCAAGACGTGAAATATATCCAGATATGCATATTTACCATTTCGCACCATATGAACCTGCTGCGCTAAAGCGCCTTATGGGGCGATATGCCACAAGGGAAGATGAGGTTGATAATCTCCTGCGCGGCGAGGTGTTCGTTGATCTTCTTAGTGCTGTACGAAACGCAATGTATGCAGGGGTTGAGAGTTATTCCATCAAAAAATTGGAACCGTTTTTTGGCTTTCAACGAAAGGTCGTATTGCATGATGCCAATGTTGCGCTTACCAAATTGACGTCTTGTATCGAACTCAATGATACTAAACTTATTGATGATGCCACCAAAAAAGTTGTTGAAGGATATAACGCGGACGACTGTTTTGCGACGCATGCCCTTAGAGATTGGCTTGAAACTTTGAGGCGCGACCTCATTGCAGAAGGGCACGAAATACCAAGGCCGCCTATACCAGAACCAACCCCCCTAGAAGACCTCAATGAAAGAGCTAAAAAGGTCCTGGCCCTTATTGGAAAGCTCACTCAGGATGTGCCCGTAGATCGGGTGGAGCGGTCTGAAGAGCAGCACGCACGATGGTTGCTTGCCTACCTTCTTGACTGGCATCGACGTGAAGAAAAGGCTGTTTGGTGGGAGTTTTTTAGGCTTAGAGATCTGACGCCGGATGATCTTGTATCTGAAAAAGCAGCTATTTCAAGGCTTTCTTTTTTGGAAACGGTTGAGAGCACAAAGTCAGGTATTCCAATAGACAGATACGCATTCGAGCAGCAAGACACCGACGTCAAGGAAGGCGACAAACTCATTCAAAATGGCGGAGATACCTTTGGTACTGCTGAAGCTATTTGCAAAGATAGTCGTACGATTGACATCAAAAAATCTAAGAAAACAAAAGGCATGCATCCTGAAGCGGTTTATTCGCATCTGTTTATTCGTACTAACGAGCAAGCAAATTCAATAATGCGTATTGCTGGATATGTTGCTGAAACTGGAATTGAAGGCTCGGGAGATTATATTTCAGCGCGTGAATTACTGCTGAGAAAACTTCCCGAGATATCTGATAATTCCATGAACGAGGAAGGTGAAACTATTCTACAATCCGCCTTAAGGGTTGCTAAAAATATTAGCTCTGGTGTATTGCCAATGCAAGGGCCGCCAGGTACAGGGAAGTCTTATACGGGCGCAAGAATGATCTGCGCTCTTGTAAAGCAAGGGAAAAAAGTTGGCATCACGGCAAATAGTCACAAAGTGATCAGAAACCTTATAGATAAAGTGATTGAGGCTGCAATCGAAGATGGCACCAACATCAATATAATTCAAAAGCCGAAAGATAAGGTGCCAGATCAAAATAGTCTGGTGTTTGCAAAAACTAATGAGGAGGTTTTTACCGCTCTTTCTTCTGGCACGGCACAAGTTGCTGGAGGCACACATTTTCTTTGGAGTAGAGCGGAAGCAGCGAGTACGCTAGATGTTCTTTTTATTGATGAAGCTGCACAGATGTCATTGGCAAATGTTCTAGCAGTTTGTCCGGCAGCAACGTCGGTTATTTTATTAGGTGATCCTCAACAGCTAGATCAACCGACACAGGGATCTCACCCAGACGGGACAGGAGTTTCATCTTTAGATCACATTCTCGGGGGTGCCCAGACAATCAGCCCAGAGCAAGGGTTATTCTTGAAAGACACTTGGAGACTTAGTCCTGATATTTGCGCATTTAATTCCGAGCTATTTTATGATTCAAAACTGTCTTCCGTAGCCGGATGCGATAAGCAGATAATTCTATCTGAAAGTACTTTTGTAGGCGCTGGATTGCGATATTGTCCTGTAGATCATTCAGGTAACACCAGTTCATCCATCGAAGAAGCAGAGGTTGTTCAGAAAATTGTACAAGCAATTTTGGCATCCAATACAACGTGGACTGACCGAGACGGCATTGTGCGCCCTGTCTCCTTGGACGATATTTTGATTATTGCTCCTTACAATGCTCAGGTGTTCGAAATACAGCAGCGTATCCAAGATGCTCGTGTTGGAACTGTTGACAAATTTCAAGGACAAGAGGCACCGATTGCAATATATTCTATGGCGACATCGTCTTATAAAGATGCGCCAAGAGGGATGGAGTTTTTGTACAGTGGCAATAGATTAAATGTTGCAATTTCCCGTGCTCAATGCTTGGCCATACTGGTGGCTTCGCCTCAAGTGTTTGAAGCTGAATGTAAAATGCCTCGCCAAATGCAGCTCGTCAATGCCTTTTGTAGATATTTAGAAATGGCGGAATCTATTACGGTATGAAATGTAAGCGAAACGACCGCTATTGGCTGTGGGTTCAATTGGTTAACGCAACTAGCGCTAGCCCATACTCAAACTCAGAATAATGCACCATAAGCTAATCCTATATCACCGCTGTCTTTTGTCAAAACGAAGAGTCATGCACTCGAAAATATCGGTAGCTCTCCGCAGCCACCAAAAGTCACCTCCTTACTAAGTATCCTAAGACTCCTGTCGGAAGGTTGTAAATCTTAACGCGCCAGGTCTCCCATCTTATATGAAGAGCAATTCATCCAATCATATAAGGAACCTCCCCAATGCATCGCTCCCCGAGAACCATCACGACCCTTCTCTGCCGCGATCTCCTCGAAGATCCCGACGACGACCCGCACTGCCGCGTAACTCTGAACTTCCCCCTTCGCACCATCTCGACCAGCTATCGAGTCGGCTTCGACGGCAGCTTCGCCATTACAACTTTCACGGCCAATTCCTTGCACTGCCTTGGCTCCATATTGGTTGCACAAGATAACCAGAATTGGACCGAGCCACGTTTATTCCATTGGAATACTTTGAACCAATATCGAGAGCTGTTCCAGAACTGTTCCGTCCCCGAACCCCTACCCTGGAAATCCCTGTTGGCCGCATTCGCGAACGAGGAACTGATTCCCCTTGACGGAGTTTCACTCAATCCCGACAAGTTACCTTCATCCCACGATATTGGCAAGTTGATGACCCCCTTCGAGCGATAAATTCAAACCTCAACCCAAAGGAGAAAACATGACGAAAGTTAAAGCTGATCCAACCATCAAAGTGCTCAGGAGAGGCAAATTGTTGATTTGCAGTGAAAATTGACCCACTTTGCGCCATATTTGCATTGAATAATTGAACCACAACTTGCTACTGTTCACGCGGGGTTGAAGCTTGTTAAAGGGAGCAAAATTGAATGCAATTATTGGGTCAATTTTCACTGCAATTCAACAATTTCCCTAATTGCATAGGAAACAAGAGCCAATCTTAAGAGTACTTTTTAACTCAGGCATACCATTTCTGGTGTATGAATTAATATTCCACTAATTCGTAATACCCGTAAGCTGAAATCTTGACCATTGCAAGTTGTTCCAATATTGCTGGGTCGTATAAATGACAATCAATGTCCTCTAAGTAGCTAGCTCGATTGGAGCAACCTAAATCTTCTTCCTAATAAAGATCAATAAAGGGAGCAATGGCACTGCCAAAGTCCAGTTGATCCCGTAGGGATTCACCAGAACTGGCAGTATCATATAAATCAATGTAAAAATGACGGGCATGGCCTACCAGCAATAAACAATCATCAGAGACCATCCGTTCGACACTATCGACTCGCCGTAATCCCCTCTTAATTTCATGGGTGCTAATCGTGGAGGAAAGCCGATAGTGTTCCACCATAGAATAATCATACATGCTTACCGCTCCAATTAAATGCGCCTTAACCGCCAGCAAAACGCTGGTGTTAAGACCCTCTAATTTGAGCGGCTTGGTTTTTGTTAGACAGAATCTACTTTCCTAAGGAATAGGAAAGTTACAGTATTTACTAATTGTAAAAATTGAGAACCACCACATCACATGATTTGTTATCAACTTGATATCGGATCAGCAAGGAAAGAGAAATCGGAAGAGCTAGCCTAAAAAACGAAACAAAGGGGAATTTAAGTAGGGCTAGGTTGGCAGGCTTGAGTTTAATCGTCAGTTTGAAAACTATAGATATAAGGCTTTCCGTCTTCGCGTTCAGAGCCGTCAATTTCAAGTTGGTAGCCGCCTTCTATTGGAACAAGATCCCCATAGATACCATTCATTATATCGTCATACACACTCAGCAGTGTCGTACTGGCAGGTTTGTTTTCAGGCACCCATTTCTCCACTTTGTTTTGAACATGTAGTGAAATGTAGTTTACAACAATCTGAATTTTTTCTTCTTTGGTCATGGCGACAATCTTATCTAGTCAGCAGTCAATATTCTAAAAACACTCTTTTTCAATCTAAGATGACGCTCTTCCGATAAGCCCGAATTTCCGCATGCCCTGCAAACTGTGCCCTAATCGTACCGATTCAAACAGGACAAATCAATTCACCATAGATTCGCTTGCTATCTAAGAGAATTAGGTTCTAAACCCTATAAAAACAGTGGGGCATTAAACGGTTAAGAAAAATCCGTGTTTAGGCTGTTTTGGGTCCTTCGCCATTAAACCGCGTCACTACATATCTGTAGTGACGCGGAGGTAGAGAGCAGGCCACACGTGGCCTCCATTAACTTTTCTGACATGACGGAAACATTATGAGCGTATTTCAATCACCTGATCTTCATACTTTTGGTCAACCAATGTGGCTATTGCATACTCAATAGCAGCGGTTCAAAAGAGCCGTCATTCGTGCTCATGCGCAAGGAAGAGCGTTTATTGACTCACTAAAGGAGGATTGCCTATAAGTAAAATGCAGTACCCGTCTGATGCAAAAAAACTATTAACATCAGCCCCTACTGGGATCACTGATCTAATGGCTTCTTAGCTAATCAGGTTTTAAGGGAGTGGTGTCCTGTGACATTTATAACCAGCAGTACGGTTATTCTCTATTAGCTACCACTAATAGACAGTCATCAACACTTACCAAACGTATCACACCAATATGTTCAGTGACTCAACAGTCTGTTTTAACGGACGCAGTATACAGAGGCAACCGTTTAAACGGACGTCTAACCGTTTAAAACGGACAAATTGAACATAAAATAAAACCTGCTTTTTTGCATACAAAGACACCTTTGAAAGACATTGTATTCGTCGTCGTTGCGTCAATTTATTAACGTAGACTTAACTGTGGAAAATCGGCCCTACTGATTAGGGCCGAATCAAAATATTCAAAATGTTGCTCTGTAATAGTTCTTTGTCTGAGGATTATTGAGTGTGTCTGTCAATTATCTATCGAGCAATTTTCCAACTCGTTATAACATCCATAAACAATCGAAATTCCTTTCGCTAAAGGCAGTCTTGTTATCCATAAACATTCCTGAGTCCTGGGAAAGTTTACCGTCTCTTTCTTTGATCGATTACCTCATCTTCGTGCCATCACTTTGGAGGTCGATGATGAATAAACTTAATTATCAATTAAAAAATTTATGTGAACGTAACCACGATGGCAGTCATGGAACGCGCTCAGAGCGTCATCAAATATTGCAGGGCATCGCTAATCAATTACTGGCATTAGGATATCGGCGTATGGAGGCCAATTCCTTAAAGCCAAAACACATTGAAGCCTTGGTAGCCCATTACCATCAAGAAGGTTTAACACCTGGAACAATTAAAAACCGCATGTCAGTGCTGCGGTGGTGGGCTGAAAAGATCAACAAGTCCAATGTCATTTGTAATGACAATGCCTTTTATGGCATTGCCGACCGAATTTTTGTGACTAACTCCTCCAAAGCCTGTGAGTTAGATAAGGCGCTATTAGCAAGAATTGACAGTGAGACCATCAAAATGAGTTTGGAGTTACAAAAGGTATTTGGTCTCAGACGCGAAGAAGCCATGAAGTTTACGCCGGATTTTGCCGATCAGGGAAATCACATTCGGCTTAAGTCGTCCTGGTGTAAAGGGGGTAAAGCAAGAGAGATTCCAATTAAGACGGATGAGCAACGAGATGTATTAGCTAGGGCGCATGTACTGGCGGGAAGAGGATCGTTGATTCCCGATCATATGCAGTATGTCCAACAAATGCGGATTTATGAAAGTGAAACGCACAAGGCAGGGCTTTCAAAAATGCATGGCTTACGCCACCGCTATGCACAAGAACGCTATCTTGCTTTGACGGGATGGGCTTCACCAGCCTGTGGCGGGCCAAAATCTCAAAACCTCAATTCTGAAGAACGTAAACAGGATTGCCTTGCACGATTAGCGATCTCCCAAGAATTGGGGCACGAACGCAAATCTATAACAGCGGTGTATCTAGGTACGTAAAGGTTTGAAAAACCATCTTTCAAACGGCGTTGCCTGCGCTGCTCCTTGACTCGATAGATAAGCATTTACTGTTGCTATTGCAGTCTCAATAGCACTGAACGGGTATAAGCCATTCACGATTAACACCGCAATGAAAGCGTGAAAGTTTTTATACCAGCCCTTTGGGAGAAAGATTCCCTTGGGGGATGTTTTTCTCTTTTTTATCTTGAAAGATTCGGAGAATCACAATGGAATATTTGGAAATAGCGGGACAAGTAAAATTGAAAGCGGATTTTGATCAAGTCAAAGTAAATTCAGTATTGAAAGCGTTATCCAATATTGAAAGTGCTATTTTTGGCTTTATTGAGGTCAGCCTCAAAGGTGACGTTCTTAGCATTCACGCCGACGGTGAAATTGCAGAGAGCAATTCGATTAAAGCGCTATTTTTAGACCTGCAAGATCAGTTTGCGATTGGCTCATCATTTAAGATGTTTAGTGTTCGATGGGAGTTTTATGTCATGTTATCAATACTCTCATTACCTACCCAAACAGCACTTGTTAAGACGACACAAACTGCGCTCATGCAGTAATCCATGGCAAAGGCTTTCCCTTACAGGTAAGCCTTTGCCATTTTTTTTATTAAAGTTTCCTAGCATGAAGGAAACATTAAGGTCATTGGTGTAGGCAGTCTTTCTATAGTCTATTGCCTTGATTCAACAAAATGGAAAACAGATGATGAAATTTAAAAATCCTTTGCTGATATTTATCCTTTGCTTGTGTGTATTTTCCATTGGAATGGCGCAAGACAATGCACAGAGCGTGCCGATCAGTCGTTATACCGCGGTTGAAATTGGAATCACCCTAGAACAATCGTCATTACTTCAAAATGTGGTGGATATTGATATTCCTCCTTCCATCAACATCGTGGGCGAAGGCATTTCATATTTACTCGCCCCGTATGGTTTTGCCATTAATACCGACGAACAAAGACCATCCGAACAATCCATTTTACTGATGCAGGTTTTGCCTGAACCCCATCGTCATTTAGCGTTAATGACTGTGGTTGACGCCTTGACTGTATTGGGCGGCGAAAGTTTTAAGCCAGTCATTAATCCTGTGACTCGCACAGTGCATTATGAATTAAAAGAATCTTATCAACACTATATAACTGAATCGGATATAGAACAGGCTGCATTGAATTGGAGCGAACGAAATCGTCAGATTGAAACGGTGGACTTTGAAACACTCCCAGACTCTCCATTAGGTTCTTCTTATATTTACGGACCAATTTTATCCGGGGAGAGTCTAGGCAGTATCACTGAATCCCTTGGCTTAAATGGCATGAGCCTGGCACAAAGAATGATTCAGATATTTCAGGAAAACCCCCATGCCTTTAGTGGCGGCAACATGAATGCTTTAGTCATTGGCTCACAGCTTGCAATACCTGTTCAGACAACCGCTTCGATGACCCCTGCCGAAGCTGCTCAGTTTGTGAGGGATCAATATAGTCAGTGGAGCGAAGGGAGGGTTGGACAGTGAAAGAAGGTGTAATGTTTATTAGTGGCTTGTGTTTATGTCTGTTGAGTGTAAGTGCTGTTGGCGCTACCGGTGACGAGGTGAATACTGCCAGCCAAACGTCTATCCGCGAAACCCCCATTACTCGTACGCAAGTGGTGGAAACCCAAGCGGCCTTATGGCGTTTAGATATCAGTGAATATGAGCGCTATCTTGAGTTGATGGCAGGGCCATTGGGTAAGTGGAACGATAATCTTGATCCGTTAATGGCATTGGGGATGTTTCCTCAAAATCCGCAGGATGTCAGACGTTATGCCGAGCTATATGCTCAACAGGAATTTGAATTGACTGAACGAGTGCTCGATTTTCAACAAGCGTACCGAGCAGCCTTTGATCGTTTATACCCTTTTGTTGGGATGTTAGATCAACGTTTACTTGCCCCCTATTTCGAGAATGAATTATTACAAACGCAATCTCAGGAAGCCGCGCGTCAAGCGCAGCAGATATTTTTAGCCAATGACAGATTATTAATTTTTGTGCCGCTTGATTGTGGCAGATGTCTGTCGTCGATCAGCCATTTGATGGGACTACTGGCACAGGTCACCGAGTCCGGTGTGGATGTCTATATTCGTGAGGCAATTGATGATGACGCCGTGGCACGGTGGGCATTAGAGAATAATATTCAATCACAGTGGGTCGAAGAAGGAGAACTTACCTTAAATCGTGATGAAGGTTTGTATCGCGGTCTTGTCAGTCAAACCACTGAAATTAATAGAATTGTCTTGCCTATCTTCCTCAAACGCAGCGATCAGTATTTGCAGTTAGATCCCAGAAATTTAGGCTTATGAACCGTCGCCACTTTACGCAATGGCTAGTGGGGATGGCATCGCTGAAAGGCAATGCAGCTTGGGCAGGCATTCCCTCAGCCTATCAAAGGGTTGGACGTGCCAGGAACGTCCCGGCAGATATTCTTTATGCCGTTGCTATGGCAGAAAGTGGTAGCCGGTATCAGCAATCCCAACACCCTTGGCCGTGGGCATTAAACATAGCAGGGCAAGGCATATATTGCGCCACGCAGCAAGAGGCTTTGCAAAAAGCACTTGATGCCATCGACTTAGATCAGTCAATTGATCTTGGCCTTATGCAAGTATCCTGGCATTGGCATCACCAACGATTTCAGCATGTGAGTGAGGCACTTGTTCCTCTTAATAATCTCAATGTAGGCGCGGTCATTTTACGCGAACAATTTGAGCTCAATGGGAATTGGTGGCAGGCGGTGGGCGCTTATCACGACCCAGGTAAAGATCAGCAATCACTCATTCAAGCCGAATTTTACCGCCATAAAGTTAAGCAACATTGGGAGCGACTATAAATGAAAAAATTCACTGTGTTATTTTCATTGATGGCAGTGTTAACTGTTAACACCAGTGAAGCAGTAACCATTATTTATGATTCGGGCAATACCTATTCCATTGCCCCCTATGTACCGGGTCGGGTTGACAGTGAGGTGGTGAGAGTCGCCCCAAATCAGAATTCTGCTGCATTCCAATTACCTATTGAAACCCCTTCCATGCGCCCTGGCAGAGTAACGTTAACTCCTATGTCTCTTAGGTATTTACAACAGCCGCTTTTTTTGGTGGGCAGTGGTCCGGTTTCGCAAACGTGGCTAGAAGACAAAAAACAAGCACTCATAGAGATCAATGCGGTGGGATTATTGATCGAAGCCAACGACATGGTCGATGTTGAAACGATGTTGTCAATTGCCGGTGACTTACGCTTAGTCCCCGCTTCAGCTCAAGGGTTTGCCGAAAAGTTGGGGTTGACCTATTACCCGATTTTGCTTTCTAAAGACGGCTGGGAACAATGAGCGATAAATATGAAATTGAAGTCTTACTAAGGCCACCGGTGGAACTGGCATCTGCTGCGGTGTCATTTTGTGCCGCAGGCATAGTCTTTAAAGCCCCTGAAATCTTAATGATGACCCCTTCTGTAGCGTTAATCAGTGGCAGTGCCCTGGTAGTACTGGGTTGCTGGCGAGGTCGTCAAGGATGGAAAATTCTGCGTTATCAACGTCACCTTAAAAGCAGTCCACGTTATGCCATGTCATCGAAGAACATTCCAGTGAGTCAACGAGTCTTGTTTTTAGGCAGGGGGTTTCGTTGGAATCAAACTCACACCGAACGACTCTACGCAGCCCGTGATAAACACTCAGCACAATACCTGCGAATTAATCGACTTACTCAATGGATTCGACGCATGGAAGTGATGTGTGAAAACACGCCTTTCATTAGAATAATTTTTCGTTTCACGGCAATTGATTCCGTCTTGAACCCCGTGCGCCCCGCGCCTCCTGTAGGCGGTGATCCGGTCATCCATGGAGTGGGGTTTGGGGCGGAAACCAACGCGACCATGCCTTTAGTGGATCGCGTGGGACATTTAGTGGTAGTTGCAAGAACGCGCCATGGCAAGACTCGGCTGGCAGAAATTCTCACCACACAAGATATTCACCGGGGGAATAACTGTGTGATCGTGCTTGATCCAAAAGGGGATGCTGAATATCTAAAACGCATTTTTATTGAAACTAAACGGGCTGGGAGAAAGCTCATTGTGTTTCATTTGGGCTATCCACAATTGAGCGCTTCGTATAATGCGATTGGGTCTTTTTCCAGCATTACTGAAGTGGCCAGTCGTATTGCCAGTCAACTCTCTGGCGAAGGGGATGCGGCGGCGTTTAGAGAATTTGTCTGGCTGTTTGTCAATATTATTGCGGTGGCCATTGCCGGTTTAAATGAAACCCCTGACTTTCAAAAGATCAGGCGCTATATGTCTGATATCGACCCTTTGCTCATCGCCTATGGGCACCATTGGCTTGAGGAAAACGGTAATGAAGATTGGCAAGAAGAGCTTAAAAAAGTACGAAGCGAGGTGCATATTAAAACGGTGCCTAGGGGTGAACAGGGTAAACACCCTGATGCCATTGCACTGGTGAGATACCTCAAAACCCAGGGGGAATTGGATCAAGTCTTGGAAGGTTTGGTATCGGTCTTTCGTTATGAGAGAGAGTATTTCCAAAAAATAACCATTGCAGTGAAGCCCTTTTTAGAAAAACTGACCACGGGCAATATAGCGTCGATTTTATCGCCCAATCCTGTTGATCATGAAAATTCTAATAATCGCCTTGAATGGGGAGACGCTATACGTGATGAAGCGGTGGTGTACGTGGGCTTGGATGCGTTAACTAATCCTGAAGTTGCCAGCGCCGTTGGCGCGTCAATGTTTAGCGACCTGACTAGTTTAGCCGGACATATTTACAAGTACGGGATTGAAAAGCCAGGACAACAATCAACCCACAGAACTAAGCGTCAACCAGCCATCATTATTCATGGGGATGAATTCTCTGATTTGATCGGGCCACAGTTTAAAACCTTAATCAATAAAAGTGGGGGGGCCGGGTATGAGTTGAACTTATACACGCAAACCTGGAGTGATCCCATTGCCGAACTGGGCAGTGAAGCCAAGGCCGGTCAGATTGCAGGCAACATCGGTACGATGATCATTATGGGGGTTAAAGAAATATCCACCTGTGAAATGTTCACCAAGCAATTACCTGAAGTATCAGTTAGCGAGATTATGGCGGTATCAGGAGTCACCGATACGCCTGCCAGTGATGGCAGTTTTGGCTTTACCTCAAACAATCAAGATCGTATCAGTATTAGTCGAGTGCCAATGATTGCACCGGCTGATGTGATTGCATTACCTAAAGGGCAGGCCTTTGTCCTGCTCAAAGGCAGTGAGTTATGGAAAATCCGCATCCCTTTGCCGTCAAAAACTGATGATGAAGCTTTACCCGATGACCTTGGCGCGATGCTCAATGCAATGCGCAAGAATTATAGCTCGGTTATTGATTGGCAATCCTATCATCGGCGGTAACGGTTATGACGAGCAAGCAAGACTATCAGGCACCAAAGAGAAAAGAGCCAGGGTTTATTGGCAACAGTTTTTCTGTGTTGGTGCAATTTATCACCTGGCTGGTAATCAGTTTGATTGTGTCGATTGGCATTGAGTGGATTGGGATGACATTTTACTGGACAGAACAGGGATCGAATCATGCCAAGGGTGTATTGGTAGCCGATCAAGCCTACCTGAACCAACAGTTAGTGGATAAAACTATGCCTATTAAAGCCTGGGTTATCCAATGGACAGCCATGGGAGTTGACTGGATCGGTAATCTGGATTGGTTAAAACCGAATGGGAATCACACTGAAGATTATTCTAATGGCGTTCTCACCAATTTGACTGAGTGGGCAAATGACTTACGCATTCAACACAAAGATAAACTTCAGGCCGGAGAATATGTCAGCCAGACATTTGTGACTCGTTTGGGGCTGATTGCTTTTTCATTACCTATATTTGTAGTGGCAATGTGGGTGGGGGCAATGGACGGATTAATTGAACGGGATTTACGTCGATGGGGCGGCGGTAGAGAAAGCTCCAATGTCTTTTCCCTTGCCAAAAATGCCATTACTCCGATTTTTGTATTGGCCTGCGTCATTTACATCAGTCTGCCTGTGAGCCTAGACCCGGTAGTAATTATTTTACCCTTTGCCGTATTGGTGGGCTTATCCATGCGTATTACGTTTGAACGATTAAAGAAATATTTTTAAAAATAAACTTACCTGACACAGGGGAAAGTTTTTGGTCAAGTCTGAGATAAAAGTATCAGATCATTGCGTTAAGAGGGAAACATGATGAAAAAAACATTAACCGTCCTATTGATATTGTTACTAGGAACAGCGCCTGTGTTTGCTATCACGGATGAAGAAAGGGCTGCACTACTGCGTGCATCGGCAGAGATATTAATGGTTGAAGCGATAGTGGAAGAAGCCGAGCAGGCAAAGAATGATGAAGACACAAAACCAGTCCAATACCAGGAAATTAAGAATGATCTAGAAAAAATCAAGCAGGGACTGTTGGATGTGATTAACGACGTCAGACGTGAACCCCGTGCGTTACCGCCAATCAGCGGAGACTACCAATAATGACAGTTTCAGCGTCTCAAGAAGCGGCGTTTACCTCGGCAACCATTGGTGTGCCGATGAGCAGTTTTAGTAACACGATTTTAATCCTCTTTTTTTCGATTTTATATTTGTGGGTGTGCTGGGTAATTGTGACGCAATGGAAAGCCTGGACACAGGGCAAGATCAATTTTTATGATTTTTTAATGCGCTCGGTACGCTCGGTTTTTTTAACTTTGTTTCTGGGTTTTATTCTTATTTAACTCAAAAGAGAAAATTAGCTAGGACATTAAATAACAAATAATTCGAGTGCATCGCTCGATCAGTTTTACCCCTCGTTATCCGCTACCAACAGGTTAAGGCAACGATCGACATTTTTCCATTATTTTGTAAGGATGAAAAATGAAGACCTTAACGTTAGTAGCAGTACGAAAAAAACGAGGACTCGGACTCAGTAGAGTGTATCAAACACTCTGTCTTGGTTTACTCTCAATGGCGGCACAGGCGCAATTGCCACAACCCGTCAATCCGACCAGTGGAGCACCCAACGGCAACTACCTTGCCTTCATGGAAGGCTGGACTGGTGATGCGGTGGACTACATTGCGCTGGCAATTTCCGGTGCCGGATTTCTCTGGATAGGCTGGATTTTACTCTCCAAGTTCAATGAAGCGCGCGTCTCAAATGATCCCGATTGGGGATCTGTGGGATTAACCGCCGTGATTGCGGGCGTGTTGTTGGCCATTGTCTCATTCTTCTTGAATGAAGCTACGGGGATTATCTAGCCATGAACTTCAATCAAGAATCCAATGAATTACTCCCGTTACGACTGAATGCAGAGCCGGCGATTTTTCGAGGTTGCAGCGTTTCTGAGTTGATGATGCTGGTCATGATAGGCGGCGCTGTTTTAGTGCCTAGCAGCATTATTGTGTGCGGATTAATGGGTTACTTGATGATGGGCGTTGGCATTGGATTATTGCTAGTCATTGCTTGTGTGGTGATAGGGGCGAACGTAATGCAACGAATCAAACGCGGCAGGCCGCTGGGCTTTTACCAGCTCAGATTAAGACTGTGGTTTGATAATTTGCATCTCGTTCGTTCTCCCTACATTCGCGAAAGCCAGGTATGGGACATTGGCAGGAGGATTTGTCGATGAACGCACTGGGCAAAAATAATCAGGCACGGCAGCGGCTCCTGGCTGCCAGTGACCATATCCGCAGTTTACGTCTGGTCATCATAGGTTTGGCTGTCATGGTGATAGCACTTTGGTGGCGATCTGGAATATTGCAGGAAACCCGTCGTCTTTATATACCCCCGGATATGACGCAAGGGTTGGTGACCGATTTTGACACAGTGCCAGCACCGACCATTTACACCTTTGGCCTTTACATTTTTCAGCAGTTAAACCGCTGGAAAAGTGACGGTGAAAAAGACTATCCCCAACAGATATTTACCTTACAAGGATTTTTAACGCCCGGCTGTCGGGCGGCACTGGAGCAGGACATGAATCAAAAGCAACGCTTGGGAGAATTACGTCAGCGTGTACGCACTATGCAAGAAATTCTAGGCCAGGCGTATTCACGCCAACGGGTAAAAATTGAAAGCACCAGCTCCTGGATGATCTGGCTGGATGTCAATGTGGTGGAGTCAATCGGTGGTCATGAAGTGAAAAATGTACTGCTGCGTTATCCCTTGCGTGTGGTGCGTTTTGATGTGGACAGAGAAATTAACCCCTGGGGATTAGCGATTGCCTGTGACAACGCCATGCGTCCACAACTGCTATCTGATGTCCTTATCGAACAACCTTTTGTGAGACCTGAGAGGGCATTGTGAAAACAACTATTTTAATTTTGATTGGTGTCATGACAATAGGGACAGTCCCTTTGGTGTTGGCACAACCAAGTGCGCCAGAACGAGTGATATGGAACTCACGCCCTATTCCTGTTCATGTGCAACGTTACCACGAAAGAATTGTGCATTTCCCTGATGAAATTAGGTTTTGGTTGCCGGATTCCTTGCGATCAAAAGTAAGTGTCATTGCGGCCAATGGCGTGTTGTATATCCGGGCATTGGAGACTTTTCCTAAGTCTAGAATGCGAGTGCAGGGGCTTAATGACCAACAGATTTTTCTGTTGGATGTGGTGGCTAATGATGTTGCCAGTGTCAATGAGGAATTGATAGTCATGACTGAAGATAGTGTCGTTAATCTGACTAATAATTTGGCTGCTGAATCTCAAACCCAGGATTGGCGCGTACGATTAACCCGTTATGCCGCGCAAGCACTTTATGCGCCAGAACGATTATTGGTGGGGGACAATGCTATCCGCCGTGTGCCCTTGGACATCACTCAACCAATTCCTTTAGTGCGTACTGGCGTTATTGAAGCCACGCCAATTGCCTCATGGCGCGGTGGTGGACTGACAGTAACGGCAGTTAAGTTGCGTAACCTTCAACGACACACTTTGTCGCTAACCTTCGAATCGTCCAATGACAATCAGGCCATTGATCTGAGCCGAATGATTCGAGGAAACTGGCTGACGATTACGGTGCAGCATGCCTCTTTAGGTCAAATTAATGACAGTAAAGACACAACCACTTTATATTTGGTATCGCAGTCTCCCCTTATTGAAAGCCTTGGTTTTCCACTGCCAGACACGGCATTAAGCGTGGAGAACAACGGTGGCTGAAAAAAGAATCAATCCTTTAGTCATCGGCGGCGTAATTACCGGTTTTGTATGTTTGTCACTGGTGATGTATGACGAAAAGCAAACGCGCTATGAACCAGTAGAACAATTACCGGGTTTTGATCCGGAACTACGCAGAGAAGATGGGGATACTCAAACCGATACCATCAAGGCATTGCAAGCCTATGCTCGTGAAGCGGTTGAAAAAGCCGATTCGCTTTTAGATTCCACGCAGCAAAACATGACGCTAGTGTTGGAAAATCAGCAAGGCGTTTCAAGGCTCGCGCAAGACAATTCTCAAACGCAGCAAAACTTGCAAGAAACAAATGTCTCAATGGATGCAATGGCGCAGCGTTTGTTGATTCTTCAACGTGAACTGTCTGAGCTACGCACAGATCAGGACCAAATTAACGTGCCGGTTAATGTTGGGGGAGTCAATCAAGAGGGGCTGCCTTTGGGCTTTGGTTTTGATGATGAGATTGCAGTTGTTTCTAATCCAAATCAAGGGGAGTGGTATGATCCCATCGATCGGGTGAGTGAGGAAGATGGTGAGGGTAATCGTTTTAGCGGTTTATTGTCCCGTCCTGATCGTAACCCCAACACAAGTAATGCCACAGAGAATGATTCGTCTTTGCCTGAGATTACCATTGAGCCAATCTATACCATTCCCAAAGATGCCACACTGACCGATGGTGTGGCATTGACGGCGTTAATTGGCCGCATTCCCGTTGAGGGGCAAACACCCGATCCTTATCCTGTCAAAATATACATTGGCAAGGAAAACTTACTTGCCAATGGACATGACCTGCCAGAAATTGAAGGCATGATTTTTAGCGGGTTAGGGTTTGGCGATTGGAATCTTTCCTGTGTGAGTGCGCGTTTAACTTCCGCGACGTTCATTTTTGAAGATGGTTCAATCGTTAATCATACCAGCCAAGGCCAGAGTCTTGGGTATATTTCAGATCCTAGTGGCATTCCGTGTGTAGCCGGTCGCTTTGTCACCAATGCACCCATGTTTTTAGCACAAAGAGTGGGCTTGGCAGGCTTAGGGGCTGCAGGCTCGGCGTATGCCGATGCTCAGCAAGAACGCTCCACCTCCCTCCTCACAGGTTCAACAACCAGTACTGTCATAGGTGATATCAATAAATTGGCATCCGGGGATGCGGTGCAATCGGCGACCGAAGAAGTGAGTCAGTGGCTGTTAGCCAGACAACGACAAAGTTTTGACGCGGTTGTCGTGAACCCTGGTGTGGGCGTCTCAATCCATCTTGAACAAAGCCTTCCTTTAGACCGAATTTCAACTGCAAGGAGAATACGTTATGCACAATCCTATTCAGATTCTACTAATTTGCTTGATTAGTGCCCTGATACTTGGTGGGTGTGTGAGTTCAAAAGACCAAGTGTTTGGCAATGATATGCCGAGCATGGTTGAGATTCACAACGAGAAATTTAATCAAGTGACGACAGATGAAATGGATTTTCCGGTGCGTGAAGTTGATGATGAATCACCCCTACTTGAACCGAATTTTCAATGGTTACCCAATCCTGTCATGAGAATGTATGTGACACGGCACTTAACGCAGGCGGGTCAGCCCGTACCGGGCTATACCACCATTTTTCGTTTTTATACCACTGAGCATCTTTCCATGCCTGGTGAAATGAATGGGTGGGAATAGCCATGTTGTTCAAATCAAAAAAACAAGAACAGCGGCCAATCACGGAAAAAGACGTGAACAAATTGTATCAACGCCCCAAGTCAATCACAGACTGGTTGCCGTGGACGGACTATGAAGAAGACTCACAAACCTTCACGTTAGAAGATGGGTTCAGCGCCGCCATAATGTTCGAAATTACCGGGGTTTCAACCGAAGCGCGTTCTCAACGTTTTTTGTCAGAAGTTCAGACCAATATTCAAACCTGTATTAACCACACAATTCCTGCCTTAGATAACCCCTTTGTAATACAATGTTTTGTGAATGATGAAGATTCTTTGTCGTCGCTATCAAACCAGATTAATAATTACTATACCCGAAACTGTCGAGACACCCCTGAACATCAGGCGTTTTCTAAAAGCTTTTTAGCGCGTATGCAGCGTCATTTTAAACGGGTGACTAATCCTGATGGTGTGTTTGAAGACACAGCAGTGACAGGTGGCAGTTGGCGTGGAAAAGTCAGGCGTGTACGAGTGTTTTTATATCGCCGCCGCAATCAAAACGACATTGAGTTACTTGATCCGGTAGAGGAAATCAATCAAGTGGCGGCGCGTTTCGTCACACAAATGCTAGCTACAGGCATTGGTATCCGACGTTGTGACGATCAAGATTTATATGCCTGGTTACTGCGATGGTTTAATCCGCAGGCACAAGTCAGTAATGGTGATCTTGATGCCCTCATTGCCATGTTGCCTTTACCCAAAAAGCAAGACAAGGCGTTCAGTCATGATTTGACTGAATTAGCGTTTCTATCTCAGTGCGTATCAGACCAGGAAAACGGCGTGTGGCTGTTTGATGACGTGCCTCATCGAGCGATCACTATTGATGCAATTCGACGAAAACCGATGCCTGGGCATTTCACTGGTGAGCGTCAAGTCGGCGATAACCTGTATGCCTTATTCGATAAGCTACCTGAAGGCTGCATTCTTTCTATTGCAATCACCATCCAGCCTCAAGACATTGTGGAAAACCATGTGGTGCAAATTCTCAATTCAGCTAAAGGTGAAACGGCTGAGGCTATAGCGGCAGAACAAGATGCCAAAGAAGCGCTTCATTGGATGTCCCATGGTGATTATTTATTACCTACGGTGATGACTTTATTCGTCAGAGGCAATGATCTGTCGGATTTACAAACCAAATCCAATGAAGCCAATGCCTTGTTGTTAGCCAATGGTTTACACCCGGTGCGTGAGAAAGATGAGCTGCTCCCTGTGGATACTTATATTCATCAGCTACCGATGAATTACGAACCTAAGCGGGATAAGTTAACCAAAAAAAGCAGGCTGATTTTTTCCAGTGATCTGGCTAATTTATTACCGTTTTATGGTCGAAGTCGCGGCACGGGAAATCCTGGCTTGGTGTTTTACAACCGTGGCGGTGAACCGCTTTGTTTTGATCCACTTAACGTCGAGGATCGGGTGAAAAATGCCTTTGGTCTAATGCTTGGACCGCCAGGTTCAGGCAAGTCAGCCTTGATGGTGTATCTGCTGTTACAAGTGGTGTCTGTCTACGGGGCGCGTATTTATATTATCGAAAAAGGCGGCTCCTACAAACTGTTTGGTGATTACTGCAAATATTTTGGGCTAAGTGTCAATCAGGTCACGCTCAATGCTAATGAAGATGTCAGCCTGCCGCCCTTTTCAGATGCGTATGAAATGTTAACGCGTGAAAAGAAATGCCACGGCTTCGATCGCAATAAGTCCTTAGAGGCATCAGATAACAGCGATGACAACGACCAACGTGATTTGCTAGGCGAGATGGAATTGAAAGCACGGACTATGATCACGGGGGGAGACCCCAAGGAGGAAGCGGCCATGACCCGAGCGGACAGGCTGACAATCCGGGATGCCATCATCAATGCGGCCATTGAAAAGCAAAGCGCTCACGTGGATGAAATTGTGTTGACACAGGACGTCGTAAAGGCATTAAAAAACTTCGCTCAAAATACATCCAGTACGCCCAAAAGGCGTGAGCGGGCCCAAGATATGGCGGATGCCATGGCGCTTTACTGCTCTGGCACAGCCGGACATTTCTTTAATCGTCCTGGGCAATCCTGGCCGGAAACTGATGTGACTATTTTGGAAATGGGCATGTTAGCCAATGAAGGCTACGAGGATCAGTTAGCCCTTGGATTTATGGGCTTGATGAATCAAATCAATGGCGTAGTCGAGCGTGATCAATACAAGGAACGTCCCACTTTTGTGTTGGCCGATGAAGCGCATTTGTTTACCACCAATCCTTTGCTGGCAATTTTTCTGGTCAAAATTGTCAAGATGTGGCGCAAACTTGGCACATGGTTATGGTTAGCCACACAAAACCTGCAGGACTTTCCAGATGCCTCTAAGAAGCTGTTGAATATGTTCGAGTGGTGGGTCGCTATGGTGTGTCCCAAAGATGAAATTGAGGAAATTTCGCGTTTTAAAGAATTATCCGACGAGCAAAAGTCTATGCTTCGAGCCGCTAGAAAAGAAACCGGTAAATTCACGGAGGGCGTTGTACTGGCGGACAAACTGCAATGTCTGTTTAGAAATGTACCCCCTGCATTGGCCTTAGCCTTAGCGATGACTGAGAAGCATGAAAAACAACAACGGGCGGCACTGATGAAAGAACACCACTGCTCTGAATTGGAAGCAGCCTTTATGGTGTCCGACTTAATCGAAAGTAAGAATAAACACAAATAATTTGAACTTTGAAGGATTGGAAAATACTTTCTTGATGACACGGAAAATTATTGATGTTTTTGAACGGATCATTTCTTAATTATTGTTATTCACATTATTTTAGGAGTAAAGCAGTGCCCATTTTCATGAAGAGTTTGATTGTTATTTTATTAGTGGGATGGGTGTTGCCTACGCAGGCACAATTTTCCCCTTATCCACACACCATCATAGTCATCACCTCCGATGAGCTGGCGATCTCAGGGTTGCCTCTGGTCTTTGGTGATTCGCCGCAGATTGATATTTACAGTTTGGATGCAGTGGCAGCGGTGGAAGCAAAAATGAGCGAGAGATTACCGGGCGATGAAGAGCAAGCCTTGGTAGTGATGCAACAGCGCATTGAGCAAATAGGCAAAGCACGCTTAGAGGCTGATTTAGTCAAGGCGTATCAAGCGCTGACAACGGCAATGTCCTATGACCTGGATCGTTACCCGGCCATGATTTTTGATGGGGAGGTCGTGATTTATGGCATAACGGATATCTGGGTTGCCACCGAGATTTATCAAGATTGGTTAGCCGAAGAATATGAGGACGATAATAATGAATAAACTAATCATTGTTTTTTTTCTCTTGTTTCAATTGGCAAGCACGCCTATTGAGGCTGGTGAGGCACAGGCCACCACCCTTACCACTACTGAAATTATTAGCTCGGTGAGTCTTGATCCTACCTGTCTGAATTACTGCATCACGGGTGTTTGTGTGTGGTTGTTTTGTACGATTATTGGCTGTGAAGTTGAAACCAGCATCCAGGTAGCGCACTACAACCCTGATTTGGTTGTGAGTGTGTTTGATGAGCCAGGAGAAAACCCCTGGACAAAAGTGGAAGCCATTTTTGGGAATTTAGAAAAACAGGCCAGCGATAGTTTAATCAGTTTGTTCCATGATGCTCAAGGCGGTGGAGGCCACCGCACCGAAGGAGGCAATACTAATACCGATCAAAGCTTACGCTTCAAAGAAGTCACCGCCGTTGGGCATCCTTTTTCATTGTTTGATTCCTTGCTGAGCAATACCAGTTTGTATTGTCCTTCAGAGGCTGACCCCTTTACGCCTTATTTTTCCTCAGCGATTGATTCACTGTCCTGGCGTCTAGGGCTACCTGAGATGTTGTACCTGAGTAATTTGATTCCAGGGCGACGTTTAGTGGGTTCTGGGGTACTCCAGCAATGGGGCGCGGTGTGGCCGCGCACGGGATTTATTAATCAAAAAGACGACGTCAAAGCGGCGGCTGTAGTGGCACAACGAGCAGGCAATATTGTCACCCAAACCGGGCAACCTCATGTGTATACCGCCCTCAATGGCAATGGTTATAGCCGCACCATTTTGCCGGGCGAATTGATTGAAAATGATCCCAGTACTGGTGTGTGGCAAATGCTGGCTCCGAAGACGGATGAAGTGTGCTACGCCTTCGGCGAAAACGATGTGTATCGCCAATCATGGTCAACCAACCGACAAGCACAAGACAACCGATATGCCTTTGCCCTGTGGCGGCCATATGAGTGTTGTGAAGACAAAGGCATTTATTTATTTACCGTTTCCGTGAGAGTTTGTGTATGAGTCACTTAAAAAGCATGAAAGGCAATAGAGCCAGTATTGTGAAAGTCTTTTTGCTTGCTGCTGTCATACAATTTGCGAGTCCATTAGTGCAGTCCGCTGACGCGCCTGATGAGGACAGTTTATTCTATTATGAAATCGGCGGTGGGCGTGACATTACCATCCCGCCTCGCATGAATATCAACACGATTGATTTTGCCTTAAAGGCTCAAGCCTCTGCCTTAAGTTGCAGTGGTTTTGATCCCATGGTGGCGATTGAAAGTTCTTTGGACAATATTAAAAATGGCGTAGACAACGCGATTAATGCCATTGAGTTGGCGGCGACGGCGGCGATTGCGAATTTACCTGGATACATTTTACAAAAAGCCAATCCGGGTCTGTATGACCTTTTTCAAAATGCACTGTTAAGAGCGAATGAATCATTTTCACTCGCTACCAAAAATTGCGAACGCATCCAAAGTGAAATTTCACAAAATATAAACCCCTATGCACAATGGGCGACGATCAGTTGGGGCGATTCTTGGCAGCGATCAGTGGGTATTGGAGGCGCCAACATTCATGATGCCCAAGAGGAGGCAGAAAACGCACCCGAAGATGGGTTGCGGTGGATAGGGGGGACTTATAGAGGCGGCGCTAACCAAGCACCTATTTATGTGTTGTCGGATGTGGCAACCGCTGGCTTGAACATTTTATCTCAGCGCCCTCCCGAAACCACCTCAGACTTACCCAGTACTGCTGCTTTGTATGAGCATTTCACCGGTCCAAATGCAGTGGATGTGTGGATCAACAATGTCTTGGGTGACATTGTGGTGGGAATTTGTGATGAATGTGGTGCTGGCGGCAGACCGGGCAAAGGCTTGATGCCAATGATCGAGGAAACCACTGATGACCTTATCGTGTTAATCGTCGATTTAGTCTCAGGCAATACACCCTCTACTCGCGATAATTTAGATGAGATTGAAGCCCCTGGCATAGCGATAACCCTGCAAGTGATTTTAGCAATTCGTAATCTTCCGAGTCGAGAGCAAGGTTTATTCATCAATAAATTTGCGCAAGAAGTAGCCGAGGCGAGAGTCATGGATGACGCCATGATTATTCGTCGTTTATTGCTAGCAGGGCGCAAGGAAGGCAATGTGTCTTCAAACAGTGTTGCTCAAGAAGAAATTGCCGTTGCATTAGACGAATTGGAAAGTGAAATCTCCAATGTGATTTTTGAAAAAGACACTCGCAATAAATTTGTCACCAATACCGTTGTTGAATTACTGCTACGAGATAACGCGACACGCCAGGCATCAATCAATACGCCTGCGGCGGTTCCGATTGATCCACGCCCGTTTGAAAATGGTGGTGTTACCCAATGAGGGAAATTCCTGCAAAACCTTTTCGTTTTCGCTGGACGTCGATTGGGGTCGGGCTATCAATGGTGTTCGTTTTTTTGCTTTGTCTTTTGGTGGGTACCGATGAATTAATCACCAAAAGTGAGCGCATTAACACGCTGCCATGGCCATGGTGGCGTGGTTTGTTTTATACCCTGCTGATAATTCTCTGGCCGTGGCTGATCAAGGCAGTGGCAAAAACTCATGGGATTCAGGTGTCACGTCGCCCAGTCATCATTCTTGTGCTGTTGTATGAAACTTTGGTGGTACTTAATCCATTAGCAGCACTGATGCATTGGTGGAGGTAAGCCGTGGCCGTAGATAGCACACTGGAATTATTTACTACTTTGTTCGGTTGGCTATTTTACAACAGTATATGGGGCGTCTTGGTCGCCACCGGCATGGTATTTCTGCCATTTTTAGGCATATTGATAGACAGCATAATTAGCGCCTATGCCAAAGAGGAAGGTGAAGAAGCGGGTAATACCACCTTACGGTTGATTGAAGTGGAATTTTTTGTCGCCTTTTTTGTGATTTTGATTGCAGCAGTCCCGGCCACGCCACTAAATGCTGTTGATCTGTCGTTTACGCCACGAGCAATGATCGGCACGGCGGGGCAGCCCGTGGCAACAGTCAACAATTCCCAAACCACTTATGGCGGTAATAGCTCATTTAATCTGTCACCGGTTTCTGTCGATGTTCCGGTGTTCTGGTTTGCGGTGATGAGTTTTAGTTCGGGTTTCAATAGAGCTGTCATGGAAAATGTTCCTCCCACGCTAAACCTTCGTAGTTATATCGAAGAATTGCATGTTGCCAAAATTGAAGACCTGAAATTGCAGCATGAGATCAATGACTTTTTCAGAGATTGCTTTATTGAGGCCAGATCCAAGTATCTGTCACAGCGTCCTACCAGTGGAGCGATTACAGCTATTTTAACCCAGTATGGAGAGGCCGACCCAGAATGGATAGGGTCTCACCTCTACCAACAAATCCCAGGGTTTTATGATGTGCTGCGTGCTGACACTGTGCGTGAAGGGTATTCATGGTCAGCATTGCGCGATATCGAATGGGATATCAATAATCATCCTGTCTATGGAAAACCTTATTGCACCGAATGGTGGCAGGGGATTCACCAAGATGTACTGACAGAATTAAATGATCTGGATTTGTTGTCTGCAGCGGCAGAACCTGGCTGGGATCCAACTCCTCGCCAAGACGCGATTATTAAAGTTGCATTGCTTAATACGCCACCGCGCTGGACAACAAGAGGCTATGACTTTGCTTACGGTAATTTTACATCCAATGGCAATGGGCTGATCGAGTCTGTCCAAAATGGTTCTCAACAAATCTTAGCAACTTACGGGCTAAGCAAAGCCAGTGTGTCGTTCGCCGCTTACTTGAGAGTGTTTTTAGAAAGCGCGCCAATGTTTCAAGCACTAATATTAATGGGATTGTATGCCTTGTTGCCTTTTTTTATTCTCATTAGCCGTTATAAATTCTCCACGTTGATTTTGGGCGCATTGATTTTGTTTTCAGTAAAGCTTTGGACAGTCTTATGGTTCTTTGCCTGGTGGATGGATCAAAACCTGATTCATGCCCTGTATCCAGATCCCGGTAGTATCACCACCTTATTCAGTACAGATTTAACCTTAAAGCGCATCATCCTTAATTTTCTGACGGGAAGTCTATACCTCGTTTTACCACTGTTAATGTCAGTGTATTTAGGGTTAGCGGGCATAAGAGCAGCCACGCAATTAGATGGCGCGACTCAAGCGATAACCCGAGGCGCTGGAGGTGCAGGTCGTGTTAAAGCAAGTGTAGGAGGCTTGGGTGGCAAGCTTGCGGCCATGAAAAAAGCAGGCAAGAAATGAAAATCAACAACCCAATAATCAAATCTACAGTGGCTATTACTGACTTAATAGCAACCTTGCCGGGTTTAAGGCAACAACACACCGTAATCAACCCACTTGCGTGGTGTGCAGTGGTTTTAACTAAAACCCTGAATGATTATTTAGTGATCTCACCCAACTGGGGAGCATTAGCCCCCATTGGGTCTGCTGCGCCTTTGTTGAAATTAAACTTGAAACAGGAGCAATGCAATGAGTACATCAACTAAAGAAAATGTCAGTAATAAAACTACTGGGTTTGCGGCAAATAGATCTGCAACAGCAGCAAAGCCGAACTCATCAGTAGGCAACGGTTCTGCACCTTCAGAACGATCTTCTGCAGCAGCAGAAGAAACTCGGTACTTCAATGAGTTTGGTTCGGGGTTAGCCTATGTCAACAGTATTTCAGAATTTGTTGACGCAGGTAAAACACGGAATCACCTTCATATGTCAGTTATCCAGGGCCCGGAAAATAATGTTCATTATGAATATCATCGTCTGTTGGTCGTTTCGGAATACCCATATGACGCCATAATGAAGCAACGAGAGGCTATTCAAGCAAAAGGAGTAAAGGTATTGATCCGCTTTAAAATGGTCAATCCACGAGTAGAGAAATTCATCAAACGCTCAGGCGAAGATGCTGGAGAGTTAGGCACATGCATCGGAGGAATCTTAACCAGAATCCTTACTATGAAAGTCGATGGGGAGTTGGTCTTTGAAGACAAGCGAACCTTTAAACATTCAACTGCACAAAACCAAACTGAAAGCGAATCATCACTTGACGATGATATTCCTTTTTAATTTTTAGTCCTAAAGCAACAGCGCCGAGTAATCAGCGCTGTTGCATTTTAAACCCTTTCGGGAACACAGTTTGTTCCCATAGGGGCTTGTCGTGTTCCTCTATCACAATACTGGAGCACAACATGAAAAAGCTTTCACTTTTAAATGAAAAATATTCAACAGAAGAAACATTTGAACGAGAAGAAGAACTGATAAATGAAGCAAAGGCGATTTTGTTTAAACGGTTAAGGACAAATAAAGTGCAACTTTCTTCGTCGACTATGACACGCGATTATGTGATGTTAGAACTCGGTAGAAGAGAACGTGAAGCATTTTTTTGTCTGTTTCTGGATAATCAACACCGTGTAATTGACACTCAGGTGCTATTTGAAGGCACTATTGATGGATCTATGGTACATCCACGTGAGGTATTAAAAGCGGCGTTAAAAGTAAATGCCGCTGCAATGATATTCTCACATAATCATCCATCAGGAATAGCAGAACCAAGTCAGGCTGATATTAGCATCACCAGACGGTTGAAGTCTGCATTGGAACTGGTTGATATTAGGGTACTGGATCATCTGATTGTGGGTGAAAACGTGGTGACATCGATGGCTGAACGAGGTCTTGTTTAAAATACAGTATGAAGTTGTATTGCTGTAACGCCTATAGGAGTTATTCTATAGGCGTTTTTTTTACCACTGATTATCGTACAAACTATCACAACGCTCGATTGGATCAAGATCACCTGTACGATGATCATAATTAACATAATCGGTCGAAGAATAATCGGCATCCCCGCCGTCTACGATATCGATAAATAAAACCAGTAAAGACCAGCACAGTTTCAATGAACCCGTAAGAGCCCATAGAATTGCATGGGAGATAAATTTAAGGTTGCTCATTGGATTACTCCTCTTGCAGTGTACGTTTAAAAATGCAAACAAGTCGACTTCGGCTTTGTGAGCAGTCGACCAATTCCCATTGATCCTTGCCCAGAGTATTTAACGCATTCGTCATTGCCTGGTCATCGCCAGTAATTGGAAATGTCTTGGTGAAATATTCCCAGGAGGGCGCCGCAAACGTAGTGGCGCCGAAAAGCAGGAATCCAGATAAACAGACTGTTTTGGTTAATTGAGTGATTCGCATTTGATCTATCCTTATATGTCGCCTTCATTTTCTATGACGGATACAGTCTATGCCGTTATAGAAAAAGAAGGAGGGCAATTGAGGGGTATAGAATGAACTGCCCTGCTAGATCACGTCATTATTTAATTGTCTGTTTTGCCTTGCTGTCGTTCGCTTCGATGTATTCGCGTAACGAGTTCCAGATATTGTGTAGATTAAGACTACTTTCTTCGGCCACTTTTAAAAATCGTTCACTCTCGCACAGCTTGGCGTGGGAAGCCCATAAGTGCCATAAGTAATGATCGGTTTTTTCATCACAGCGAATTGGTCGCCCACTGCCGGAGTGTTTTAAACACATGGCATCCCTACGTCTTGAAAACTCAGAGGCATGCATACCAAACAAGCGACGCATCAACTTTAGTGGCGCACCTTGTACCAAGTATATATCTTCAATTTCTTTTTCTTGTCGTAATTGATCAATGATTTCAAGTTGTTTGTCCATTTCTGGGACATTGATCGCAAAGGAAAAATAGGTCTGTGCTCGATCTAAAAACATTCCTTGTTGGGTAAAGCTTAATTCAGACAGCTTATCAATGAGTCTATCGGGGATGGCAAAATCAGTGAAATCTTCAGAATGACATTTGCTTAAGGAACCCAGAATATTTTTTATGGCAGCTCGACACACCTTTTCTTCAAACTTCGTCATCGTATATCCCTATTGCGCATTATTTAATGTTGTTTACAAGCTTTTAGGCAGATGCTCAACAAGATATTATGGCTGGATTTGATTGTCCTAAAGAAAGTTTCGTTTGCGCAAGGAAACTTTTATTGATAGGAAAATGCCATGAATTGGAAGATCTCGCGGGGTTTTATTTCAAGTTCACTGTGTTCGCTGTGGAGGCGTTTACAGGTCTTGCCGTTACGACTACTGCCATTGCCACGCGTTTCATGCTTTGCGTAACCCAGGTGATCATCCAGTTCTCCTTCGACAGTAGACGCCCAGAACTGCTTTGTTAATGCTTTGGCAAATTCTTCAAAATCCTTTTTCAGAATTGAACTCTCCGGCCACCTTGTTAGCCATGAACAGCAATTTATTGTCTACGATAATTGATACCATGATTCATTACTCCTATAGGTTAGTAGAAATCACAGGATTTACACAGTTATTGCTACATATTTATTTTTAGTGCGTGGGAAGGATTATTTAATACCCAAGGAATATTCTAGGTAATATCAAACCATTCAAACAACTTTTCAGCATTTTGGAAAAGTTTACGCTCGTTGATTTCAGATATTTTATCCAGCATATGCACTCGCAAATATGAATGCTTTTGTGGATCAATATGTTACGAATATCTCTGGTTACCCAAACTATATTTTGTTTGGTCAGTATGACGTTGACCAGCTTATTTGCCCTCTCACTGTCTGGCGTTAGCCTGGATTCTCTAACTAAGCCAGGTGAAAATACAGCAACATTACTACTGGCCTGCATTTTTATTTTAATTGGCAGCTGTATTGATGTCGGAAAATATTTATTTTGGATGTTTAGGAATCAAAGTCAATATTTTATTAGCCTCAGTATTATCTTGATGGTTTTTTCGTGGGTAGCTAGTTGCGCTTTCCTAATGACGTCAGAATCAAAGCTCGTGGACTTAGCGCAATTAAAAACAAGTGAATACGTTGCCTTAGAGCAAAGAATCAGCAATCTTACACTTGATATCGCATCACAAGAGAAGCTATTGAGTAATCGCCTAGAGAGCACTTATCACAGCCAATGGGAAGCAGGTCAAGATACAGCTGCCACTATTGCTGGTTTGCGAGAAACCTTAGCAACCTTGTTAGAATCGAGTTCAACTGTGGGACAACAAACTGCTGCCAATGCAGTAGCATCTACTCGGTTCTTTCAGCAATTAGGGGAGAGCTTACATTTAGACACTAATACGATTAGACTCACTGGTTACGGTGTATTAAGTCTTTTATTGGAGCTAAGTACGCTTGGGATGATTAGCCTGTCTCAAGTCCTCAAAAATGAGAAACTCAAATCTTTGATACAACCGACATCCGATGACTTTAATTCAGTCATGTTAAACAGAGAGGCGCATCTATCAGTGGTCAATTTGGTGACCGATATCATGACCGGGGAAATGCCCCCAGTATTGCGTAAAATCCAAGCTGCCAAGTATGGAATTGAAATTGATATTACCCGTAACCTGCTCAAAAAATTGCATAACGCTGGGATGCTAGAAAGAGACAAAAGAAATAGCTATAAATTACCACTTTAAGCGATTACTAAAACAGAGTTACGTTACTAAGATTGTTGATTTTCAGCGAAAACTGACCCAGTAATTGCATTGAACTTTGACCCGCCAGATAGGTATCCAACTCGCGTATATAGTGGGTCAAAGATTCATTACAAAAATTGCAAAAAAGTGGGTCAATCGAGCACACAAATCAACAATCGCTTTCTTCCATGAAGAATTTGTTCAATTTTAGCTTTCATTAGCCCGATCTACACGCTTAGCTTTTCCTTCAAAACCTCATACAGGCTGAGATGCTTTTCAGGGTTTTTATTTTTCAGCTTCCTTAAGTTTTGCAATTTCCACTGCACGGCCGGAAATCTTCTAAAATCATAAATCCCCCAATCAGGCTCAGCATTTTTTACACTGAGCAAAAATTCCCTGTCCTTTTCAGTCAGGTTTGCATGAATAGTTCTGATAAGCTGCTTTCTTATAGCTTCAAATTCCTCATAGCTGAAAGGCTCATTACTCATTCCCTCGAAGTGATTAATCATTGTCTGGCGCTGATCCAGAAAATTAGGTCTAATCACTTCGCTAATGGGTCTATCATGGCTTATAAGACATAAAAGGAAACCGGCCCTGATCTCATCAGAAAACCCTTCAGCTTCAAGAAGATATTTAACATCAAATAAATCCCTGGGATGCTGCCTGTCCAGTGCCGCACATATTTTCCCTCCATAGAGTTGGCCCAAAGGAACGACTGGCGCGACACAGAAAACATCAAACTCGCTTTGGGCTTTATCACAAAGCGTCATATTGGATGGTGCCTCAATCGTACCACGCCCAATCTGATTGACTTCAAGCTTTATACTTACGCCTTTAGCAGAAATTAGGAGTTTTAATTTATCCGTTTTATGCTCAACTTGAACATCAGGGATGATGGTTTCGATCCGCTGTTTTATACGCATCAATGCCGAGGAAATATTTTCTAATGATGTTGGCCTATCTTCGATTGGAACATAGGTTAAATCTATATCTACCGAGAGGCGTGGCATGTCTCGGACAAATAAGTTGATGGCCGTACCGCCGTGTAGCGCAAAGCAGTCCTCTTTGGCAACTTCCGGAATGACACTGAGTAGTAATGCTGCCTGTTTTTTATATTGCTGACCGTCCATGCTTTTCTAACTCTTTTGGTATCGTTATTTGGTATTTACTATCATAGACACCGTTCATTACAATACTACGCTTGCCGGAACCAAGATCCACTTTATCCAGATTTAAATATTCCAGCCAGCTATGCCCAGCTTTCTCTGCCAGATACAGAAATAACCTTTTTACTTTTACCGAGCTGCATTGTTCAAGTAAATTTTGAACATGGTCGGGTCTCAGATTATTGAGCCCTTCCATTAGCTCATAACATTCCAGCAGTTCCTGCTTTTTTGGAGCAAGATACAAACACTCCATGAGTGCCCTCGCAGCACCAGAGATATTTATACTGAACGAATTATGGTCATGCTCTACAAGCCCTACCTCCGTAGGAAGAAACTTGAGGGCATAGAATTCAACTTTTACTCCCCAGTCGTAGTTTTTAAACCAAGCCGGTAGTTTTTCATTTTTCGCACCAAACAAAGTGACCTTTTGGGTGGATAGCTCAAGGTATTGAGATTTACCTAACAAAGATAAGGCTGTCTTACCTCCGGGATGTATTTTTAAACCTGCCTGCTCTTGTAAAGCGTATATCGCGCCTTCATAGCCGACACTATCCCCATAGCGCTTCACGGCCCCAAAGCCTATGGATTCCAGCCAATTACTTTTCTTGTATCTTTTGAGCAAGTCCAGGCTATAACCCTGTCTGCTTAACCACGCAGAAAGCAGCACAACACCATGGGGGTATGTTGACATCAACTGGTTTATTTTACTTCTTGTATAGGTACTCATAGTACTAACATAGGCTTTATTTCAAACCATTTCAAGCAATTAGTTTATATTCCATCTCACATAGGTACTTATAGTACCAATACAGCCGTCATTTTAAACCAGAATATGTCCTTTCAAACTGGAATTTAAAGGCATTACTTGGCAGCTCGAGGGGGCCGATGCGCTTTGTCTGGATTAGGTTTGAAAACCAAAGTGTTGATTTGCACTCAAATTTGACCCATTAAGCCATCATAATTGCATTGAACTTTGACCCATGCAAAATGTCTCTAAGCTCCGAATAGGCTGAGTCTGGCCGGGTCAGTTATTACTGCAAATTCTGGGTCAAAATTGGATGCAATTCAACACCTGCATAGGCTCCAATGTTATTTTCACCCTCTTTAGGATTGATGCTAAATCGCGTTTCTTCGCGATCAAATAATTCCAAAATTACCAAGGAATCTGCTTCACGCCACTCACCATCATAGATTATGCTCTCTTCACTATTAGAATCTTCATCCCAAACGAATTCTTCCAAAATAGCAGCACCGCCTGGATAAAGGTTCAATTCGGATTGGGCTTCTGGTTCGTCACATTCACTAAAGTAATTATGAGTCAATATGTTGATGTTTCATATACAACATCAAATCCAAACTATTTAATTTCAATCCGCTTAAAAATCTATATTTCTACCTGACTAAGTAGATAAGTCAAGATGATGAACCCGAAGAAAAGAAATAGCGCACCTGATAGGTAAAGGGCATATTGAAGGCTGTACAAATCTGCCACATAGCCTAAAAATGGAGAGGTCGACGCGAAAAAAATACGAATTATAAAGCTTCTGATAGACATTACCGTTGCTCGCATATTAGAAGGTATATGTCTGTTCATATAATCACGAAGGACTGGTGTCGCCACTCCTCGAGTAAGGTAAAACAATAGTAGAATCAATAAACCCCATAACGAGTTGATATAAGCAACTGTCAAATAACAGGCTCCTATTAACAGCAGAATTAGGCTGAGCAGTGTTTTAGTGTTAATTTTCCTTTCAATTTCGTGAGCAAAGAAGGCAGGAATAGCAACAGCCAAATTGAGCCCAGCGCCTATCAATCCAAAATAAACCACCTCGATGTCAAGCGCTTCAAAGTAAGGTTGGGCAAACCAGGCCATTGTTAATGTTGCTGCCCCAACAATTGCAGAATAGAAAATATACGCCCTCAAGATTTTGTTTTCTATCATTGAAAAGTGAATGATATTCTTAATATTCTTCCAAGGTTTACTTTTACCATCTTCTAAACGGTGTATTTCGGGCTCAATCAACGCCAGTGCAGTTATAAAACCAACTAGGGCAATACCAAGTTGGTAATAGAAAGGAGTTCTTAAACTAATTTCTGCTAAAAAACCTCCAATGACGAAGGCAATTGCCTCAGCAAAGTTTCCCATTGAGATTGTTCTTCCTTCGAGTTTAATAAAGTCATTACGCCGATTTAACTCGACTAAAGAGTCGTACATCAAAGCCGTATCCGACCCTGAAATAAAACTTTGACCAATACCTAAACAAAGTGCTGCCAATAAAAATCCGTCAAAGCCATAAGAAAGAGAATAAGTTAGAATGCCTAAGAATCCGAAAAATGTTCCTATGACTAGAGAGTTTTTCCTCCCCAATACATCCGCAACGTAACCAGAAGGAATTTCAATAAGTGCTATGGTTACAGAATAGATTGCTTGAATCACAAATAGATCGGTGATTGTCAGCCCATTTTCTTCATAAAATAACCAGATGACAGGCATGAAAAGCGCCATCCATTTGGATGCCTTAATGACATAAAGCTTCCAGATATTTGAACTGATGTTCACGATACGAAAAAAGAGTGACGCATGGAAGGTTGAGGATCCTTGGCTACCGTGTTCGACTAATTAGATGTGCAAAGTGCAAAGTGCAAAAAAAAATAGACCGACTGAGATTCACTAGTCGGTCTATTCAAATTATAACGCGTTGAGATTAGCAGAGAAACTTACTCAACAACCACAATCTAACGCTGTTCATTCTCGCTTCGTTCTGCTAACAAGCTCTCATAGCCTTCATCATCCAAATGAGTAACCGCAATCCAGGCATGATTCATTTCGTCTCCAGTGCGGCTACCCCACACAACGAATTGATCAGGGTCGGTGACATTCGGGTTATCCGCAGTATTGTCATACCATTGCTTCAGTACAAGAACAGCACCTGTAGGCAGTAATGGTGCAACGTCTGGATTGTAGATGTGGCTATGGTGCCACGTGGCACTCCAATTTGATACCTGGCTGATTGGTTCTGTGCGACCTGTCGCAGGATAGAAGACTTCCAGCGATGCTGCATTCATACGAAGATGACCGTGGGGCTGAAAGCTGTCGATTCGTACAGGATGGTCAAATGATTGGAATCCCTCCATCATCGTATATCCATTTGGAGGTATTACCAGATCTCCCTCTTTGCCGATTTGATATTGTTTCAGATCTTGTTGGTATTTAGCTTGCTCTTCATAACCTTCAGGATGTAACCACAGAGCTACTTCAACAACATTGTCTCTAATCATCTCACCTTGAGCGGTGGCACCTAGACCGCCCGGGAACATGTGAATACTCCAGCGAACCTGTGAACCGGCCGGGACTGTACGGCAGACACCCTCGGGAATAAGTTCACCCCATTTACCCATAGCATACTCGGTTAATTGACCATAAGTTTCAAATTCGCCATCTTCGTTAGGCGCATAAATGTCAGAATTGGCATGGTGCACTACGGCTTGTGCATCGCCGCGGGGTTTCACTTGCACTGCCTTGATGCACCGATCTTCCGATAATCCAATATCCACGAAATGCTTGCTCCACAGATCGCTTCCACTAGCAGGAATATCCATAGGTTGGGAAGCAACGACTAAATCTGGTTGACCAAGCTCAGTTGTAAAATTCCATTCATTTAAATCGGGTAGTTCGGGCATCTCTGGAACGATATCAGCGTCACCCAGAGGTGAGCCTTGGTTCACCCACGCGATGATCGTGTCAATTTCGTCTTGCTCTAGGCGCCAGTCACCTTCAAGGTCCTGGATGCCAATGCCGTGATCGTATGCGTAGGGCGGCATGGTTCTATCGGCTACTTTCATTTGGACCAATGGAGCCCAAGGGCGTACCTGCTCATAACTGGTCAACTGCATAGGGCCAATACCACCTTCACGATGGCAAACCACGCAATTTTCGTTAAGAATTCGACCAACGTCTCCGGTGTAAGTAACTGAATCATCGGAATCGGCTTGAGCCATTGCCTGACCCTGAAAGCCGATTAATGCAAACGCCGCTATGGTAAACCAGCCTTTTGCAATCTTCATATTGCTCTCCTTAACATACAGATTGTTCAATTAAATGATCTAAGTGTTATCTAGAATGACTACAAGTATTTTGTCATGAGGATTAATCATGGAGTTACAGTGATTCTCTGGTAGACGTTTGTCCAACAACACTGGTTGGTATTAGAGCTATCAGGCGCACCAAAATTGTCCACCTTGGCATGAATGATATAGTCACCGGGTTCTATAAAACTGGCATAGACTCGGGCCAGGCCTTCGCCTCCAGGGACTGAAACTACATTAGGCCCGCTTTGATTGGCTACTAATGTGCAGCCTTGGCACAGGACCGAAGGTTCTTTTGGTTGCTCTTCAACCTCGACAGTGCTCGCATGGTCTGGGTGAGAAGTAAAAGTTATCGCACCAGCGCCCTGATACTTATTAAATGTAACACCTATCGGCACTACTTCCGTAAATCGTGGGTCATCGGAATCACGCACAGATGGATCTTCCACTTGTACTGTTAACAGAACTTCAGATCCGGCCTTCACAGACACGGGATAATCACGAACTGAAGCGAACAGGCCCGCAGAAATACCGTTGCTTTCACCAAAACCAGCAATCGGCTGCAGAGAGCCCTGTGGACGTGGGAGAATGAAGTCAAGTTCGTAAGCAGCTCGGCCTGCTCGGCCTGGGACTTTAAGTACTTCCTGATCGCCGGTTTTTAAATTCCACCAAACATCGATGTCTGCCTGGTCCTGGGGTACTGTGACTGCAAATACACCGGTATGGCGGCCGGGAATAAAATGGGTTGGTTGCATACCGCTAAATTCGGTGGGGTCCATGAAGTTGGCTTCACCCAGTGGAATATCAACCGCGTCCTGATTTCTATTGAGGTAGCCGTATGAAAAGCTTCTGGAACCATTGGGGTTTACTATCCAGCCCTCCATTATTGGAATAATTGGCAATCCTTCTGGAGGTATCAGGCTGAGGAATCGGGGCTGCTGTGCCTGAACTGAAATACTGCCCAATGCTAGCAGCATCAAGGTGAGAATACCGAGTGTTTTACGCAAATGTTGCATGATTTTGCTCTCCAGATTGCCTTCTCGATGTAACTTTTTATGCATTAGTAAGATTATTTCGCGGCCTTGCAACATTAATGGATCCTAGTGTTCAATCTTGACTTATGTGTTTTTATTCATTTGTATAATTTACTATTTAATCATGCGAAGTGCAAACAGTTTGCCTTGAAAGATTAGTACTAAAGTGAAGACATTCAAACACAGAATGTACATATGTCCGGGTGCCCAGCTATGCCCGATCCCATCTATTTCATGTCAGGGTAATGCCAAGGCAATAAGCTCAGCCGCTGTGCTTCCACCCCCGACAAATAAGGCAATATACTGCTTGCCCTGATGCTCGTAAGTGAAAGGCAAGCCAGTTTGATTAGCCGGCAAGTCAATTACGGCAAGAATGTCGCCGGTTTGCTTGTTTACCGCCCGCATTTTCGGCTTCGCACCCGCAACACCGGTACCCTCCGCGACGAATAGTAAAGTTTTAGTCAGCAAGACTCCTGCCCGCGTCGGCACACCGGTACGCGGAAGATTAATACCTTCCAATAACGGGTGATTAGTAATGCGATCTGGTGTGTCGGCATTCGCGATCATCCACAAATGATCGCCCGAATTCATATCGATGGCAGTAACTCGACCATAGGGTGGTTTGACGAGCTCGAGACCTTGAACGCGGGGTATACGAACGCCAAAACCTTGACTGAGATCCAAGTCTGAACCCGCATATTTTGCTAGCGACATTACCCCCAATTGTGTTCTCGAAGGCACGTAGAGAATCCCAGTCTCTGGGTCAAGCGCGGAGCTTTCCCAGTTGGATCCGCCAGTTGCATTGGGCAATGAAAGCGTGCCGCGTGTACCGTCTGAGGCCTCTGTCAAAGACGGAGGTGTATAGATCGATGGGCTGAGGCGATAGTCCTGGATGGCCTCCAAAGCCAGCTCCCTAACTTCAGGCGTAAAATCTATCAGGTCACTTTCGGTAAATCCCTGGCGATCAAATGGCGCTGGACGAGTAGGAATGGGTTGAGTGGGGGAATACCATTCTCCGGGCACATCGCCTGCGGGAACCGGACGCTCCACAATAGGCCAGATGGGCTCGCCATTCAGTCTGTCAAAAGCGTAAACAAATGACTGCTTGGTTACGGACATAACCACCTTTCTGCCATTGGGCAAATCAGCGAAAATTGGCGGCGATGGAACGTCGTAATCCCAGATGTCATGGTGAACCAACTGAAAGTGCCACTGACGCTCGCCGGTTTTTATATCTAAAGCTACCAGGGAGCTAGAAAATAAGTTATCACCATGACGCTCGCCGCCAAAGGCATCACTGGTGGCAGCTTCTGTCGGAAGATAGACATGACCTAATTCTGGATCTCCTGAGATCGCTGCCCAGACGCCGGTGTTACCTGTTATCTCGTTTCCAGTAATCCAGGATTCAAAACCAACTTCTCCACGCTCGGGAATGGTATGGAAAGTCCACAATAGCTCACCTGTGTGCACATCAAAGCCGCGTACATCTCCCTTTGTATTTAATTTGGAACGCGGTCGGCCACCGCCTCTGTGTGCTGACCCCACAACAATGACATCATTCATCACAAACGGCGGCGCTGACAGACCGATTTCGGGGTAGGCATAGCGGGGATCATCGCCGTTACGGACACCTACAAACAGGTCAACGATGCCATTATCACCAAAATTCGAATCAGGAATACCAGTTTCGGCATCCAGCGATACCATCAGATAACCCGGGGAAACATCGATTACTCGAGCATTATTCCCATCACTCCAATAGGCAACACCACGGCCGGAACCCTTGCGCGGAGCCTCGTCGTATCGATCGCCTTCCTGATAGCGGAACATCCACAGTACCTGGCCACTTGTGGCATCAAGAGCCACAACATTTCGTGTGCTACCGATATTTGCGTATAACACCCCTTCTATTTCCAATGGTGTAGAAGGGTTTGTATAGTCTGTATTGGGCCCGAAATTTGCCGTCGAGAATCGCCAGGCAATCTCAAGATCAGCTACGTTTTCTGCGTTGACCTGATCTAGCGGCGAATAACGATTGGCAGATTCGCTACCGTGAATATTAGGCCAATCCCCGTCATCTACGCTGGTGCCGGTTTGACCAAAAGCAAAGGAGGCGCAGGCAAAATAGCTTGCGGCAACAATGAGGTTCAAACCTATTCTTCTAGTTTCTATCATCAATTAACCTGAATGGGTTCTTCTAGCTTAACTTGCGATCTCAATTTCTTAAGCGGTCATAGACTGCATGGTGTGTAAAAGCGTGAATTCGATAAAACCGTCTTTATGCGGATAAACACTGGCAACAATTTTTACACTGAATTTTCCATGAGCCCTTATATGACCGGAAAACCATTTTCTGTCCTAAGGGCGAACTCGTATGTATTTTTGTATAGTTCGACCCATCGGTTCGCCGCCGTACATATTACCTTCCGCATCTACGGCAACAAACTCTGCTCCCACTCCGCCAAGCACATGCGGATTCGCAAAGGGAGTTAAGACAAAATAATTCACCCAACCCGATTTAACCTCACCTATTCTTATTCCCATCTCCCAGCCCGGATTCTCTACATTGTCAGACTCTGAATCAGCCACAAAAATATTGCCGTGGTCATCAAAAGATATTCCACTGGGTCTACCAAATTGCGTCCAAACAGCTAAAAACTCACCGTCCTGGTCAAAAAGTTGAGTTCGGCTGTTAGAGCGATCACCTACATAAAGTTTTCCATCATTATCAATTGCGATAGTGTGCAATGCTCTAAATTCGCCGGGAGCGTAGCCGGTTGATCCCCAGGACTTAATAAAAGAACCATCACTGGCAAATTTCATCACACGATTATTACCGTCATTATTGTGCCCATCAGCGACAAAGATATCGCCATTGTCTCCAATTACCACATCAGAAGGGGATGTAAAATGATTGTTACTACTGCCTTCTTCCCCTGGGGTACCCAATACCATTAGAACCTCTCCGGCTGGGCTAAATTTGATGACTTGATGAGCTCGGGAGTCACCTGCAGGGAGCCTGTCTCTTCGTACTGCTTCAGTTACCCAGACATTACCATCAGAATCGACATCAAGCCCATGCGGCCAGATAAACAAGCCAGCGCCAAAACTCGCGACCAGGTTTCCGTCGGGGTCAAATTTGAGAATCGGATCCAAATCAGAATCTACACATTCGTAGCCAAAATTCTCTCGAGGGGCATCGCATCTAACAACTGCCCAGATGTGCTTGCCATCCGGGTCAACAGCCACATCGCCAACCGCACCCATTTCCCGTCCATCTGGAAATTTTGCCCACCCAGGAACAGTACGATAGGGGTTCGGCAACCCTTGAGAAAAAGCTTGCATACCCATTGCCAGCAATATGATTGCCAATAGCCCTTGAATAAACTTCGAATTGCTTGCTTTGAACATGTTCTTACCTCACTTGAATAACACTAAGCTGTGTTTATATTGTTAATTTTGAAAATCCTGTACTGCTATACACATTGAGATGAGTTTGAGCATATCGAGACTACCCACTCATTAGATTACTGCTCAGAAATTTCCATTTCTTCCTGCACGCGCGCGCCACGCAACATATTGGTCATGCCATAGTTACCTTCGTGACAAGCGTATTCGTAAAGCAATCCATCAACTTTAGTCATGGATACAATGGCGGTAAACTTGTCAGTGTAGGTAGTTGGATCATCAACTGTAAATTCATAATCAACGGTAGAAGGCCCTACCCTGGTGAATTTTTCTGTTAGTACCTTGTCATAGGAGCTTCCGGGTAGCCCCGAATCGGCAGCTAGACCAGCAAAACTTGCAGTAAGGCTGTTAAAGTTTCTGGTCACAACAACCAATGAATCACCATCCCAATAACCACGGGAATCACCGGTCCAGAAACGAATATCATCATGAAGTGATTCGATGTCTTTTGAGGAATCATAGAGAGGGACAATGCGAGCATCGTGAATCATTTCAGTCAAAATCACTGCGGTGTCTCTGTTTTGAAAGATCTGTATATTATTATTGTAAACGCTTGGGGTAAAAGGAGGCCCTGAGTTAAAGCCGACCAGGCATCTTTCAGAAAGGCCACGATCTTCTGGACCGTCTGTACCAATACCGCGAGCAAGATGTCTGGCAGGTCTTTCTGCTGTTTTTTCAGAACCGCGGGTTCCAAACTGTAACTGCACTCCTTCCTGTAGATCGGGAACGCGACCATTCTTTGGATAGACTATATGTGAAGTTCGTACGTTGCCACCAATACCAGCTTGCTCCAGCCAGAAGTCATCATAAGTCCTCCCCACTTCACCAGCTGGAGGGGGATTCTCAACTGTTGTGACATCTGTTTCAGCCGTTGGTGCCAAAGCGGCAGCTATTTCTTCTTCGGTTAGAAACTCGCGCTCACCAAATTGTGAGGGTCTTTCCATGGGAGTATTGGATGAAAAATTCCATACTCCTTGCAGATCTGGTTGCCCCCACTCTGTGCGAGGAGCCAGGTAATCCTCAGTTGCAAAACCAAGAGACAACAATGAACAACCAACGATAATTGATGCACTGGAAATCGCCAGTGTTTTTAGCATTTTCACGAGAGGTCCCATAATAAAAAAGAGATATAACCAACCATCCTTTTAAAAGGATTTGCCATTATTAATCTTTGACCCTGTTTGTGTAATTTCTCAGCACGGTGTCTGCCTCAAATAGCTAGACACACCTGTAAAACTCAAGGCGTAACTGTTACCGGTACATAAACATTTGACCAGCAGCACATGTTATCGAACCTGGTGTCGGGTGCTAAAAAATTGTCAGCTCGCAGCCGAATAATATACTCACCAGGCTCCCAGAACGTCGCGTTGGTCTGAACATGGGTCCAGTCTTCGGCGCTACTTTGGCTAAAGCCTGCTTCTGCTCTGTCACTGCCAGTAATTAAGGCTGGTTCTAACTCTGGAACAGAAGGCCCTTGATGTAGTACCCATTCCGTGCCCAGAGGGTAGAAGAGCAATTTACTTTGTTCGGGATAGTCAGCGCGGTTGCCACGATCCTGCACATAGGCAGACAAATTCACAGGAATTCCAACTGATGCGGCGACTCTAGCAGCCATAATCCCTTCGCGTGTCGTAGACTCGGCTCCATCTATATCGAATCGAATGGCTGGTGCAAGCGAGCCAAGAGCTCTCTCCCCGTCACTCATTTCGTAGGTTGTCGAAGTAGCCCTACCGGGAACGGAGTACTCATACCCAGCATGCTTTAAGGTCCACACAACTTCAGTACCTGCCATATCAGCTGGTACTGTGACTGCGAATGCGCCTCTTTCATTTATTCCAACAAAACCACCGCGATTGTAAACAGGGAAGTGCGTGGGCTGCACGCCGTCGAACTGTGCTGGTTCGATAAAGTTGTTCGGGCCCAGGGGAATATCGACTACCTCTTCCCGATTTCTGTTAGCAAAGCCGAACAACATCGTCACTGAACCGTTATCGTTGGGAGTCCAACCGTTGAATATAGGAGCAACCAGATCACCACTGGCCTTTCGGTCAGCCAACGGGTATTCACGCAAATGCGAAGGTAGCTGAGCAAAGAGAGGTGTAACAACCAATCCCATCAGAAAAAGCGCTTGTGTCCTTACTGCAAGGCGCTTGATCTTATTCATCGAATTCCGCCTCTCCTAACGCAGTACCAGTTCTGTTTTCGCGTTCTTTTCGCTCGTCCAGCAGTTTTTCGTAACCCTCATTGTCCAGATGAGTAACAGCGATCCAGGCGTGCGACATTTCATCACCTGTGCGCTGACCGGACGTAACCCACTGGTCCGGATCAGGATTCCAGGGATTATCGGCTGTGTTGTCGTGCCAACCAGTCAAGATAATGACGGCACTTGCTGGAACGAGTGGTTGATATCCCTCTTCATAGGTATGGCTGTGATTCCAGCCAGCACTCCAGTTGGACACCTTACTGACTAGTTCGGTACGCCCTGTATCAGGATAGAAAATTTCCATAGACATGGCCACACCGCGCAGGTGCATGTGAGGCTGCCAGCTGTCAAGACGAACCGGATGATCAAAGGAATGAAATCCTTGAGTCATCAACTTGCCGTGAGGGGGAATGAGGTAATCGTCGGACTCACCGTTCTTGCTAAGATAATAGTTATCAACATCTTGAAAATAGGCTGTTTCTTCGTCGAAGTCATCCTCTTCATCGTAGTACCAGATACCAACTGTTACTTGATCGTCGGCTACTGCGTTTCCATCGGGATAGTAATGGATACTCCATTCAACCATCGAATTCGCGGGTGCCACTCTACAAGCTCCTTTTGGAATCTTTTCACCAAGTTTGCCCATAGCAAATTCGGATAGGAGACTATTCCATTCCCATTCACCATTTTCGTCTAGAGTTAAGAGCGTGGTGACGCCATGGTGTGTTGATCCGCTCGCGGCTGCCGACGGTATTGTCTCAACTGCTTTAATGCAGCGGTTTTCGGTAATTCCAGTAGGTACCCTAGGCTCCCACCAGTAATCCTGACCTCTCGCTGGAACGTCCCACTTCTCGGACTTGATGGTGTGGTCAGGAGGGCCCAACTCTTTTGCAAACTGAAATTCACCAGGGACCGGGAATTCCTTCGCAGGCGGCAATTCTTCGGGGTTACCAATGGGAGACCCCGCATCAACCCATGCAACGATGGTATTAATGTCTTCATTAGACATCCGCCAGTCATTTTTCAACTCTTGAATTCCGATATCGTGGTCGTACTGATAGGGCGGCATTTCTCGCTCGGAGACCTTCAGGCGAATAAGCGGAGCCCAGGGTCGAACTTCATCATAGCTGGTGAAGGACATCGGACCGATTCCACCTGGCTGGTGGCAAATTTGGCAGTTGTCTTGCATGATTCTCGAGACCTGGTTTGCATAGGTGATCTCTTCCTCAGCTGCAACTGCCAGCACAGGCAACAACGAAAACACAGCAAAGACCCAAATTAACCTTGCTCTTGTCATGATTCTCTCCTTACCTTTTCCCTGATTCGAAAATGCCAGTGCTGAGCAGCGCAGTTTCGGTTGAGAATTGTACAATTTCATCTCCTAGATATCTCTCTTCTGCCGCCAACATCATGGCACCAGCGGCTCGACATGCGTGATACGGCCATTAAGCTGACCTACAACCCAGAAACTAGAGAGATTGTTTGGATTGGCTGACTTCTGCACGTCGACATGACGAATATTGGTTTCAAGCGGCAGCAGATACTCTGTGAACTCCCCGGTCTCGACATTCAGTCGCACAGCGAGATCGTTGTTCATACCAGCTGTCCAGACATAGGTCTCGTCATCGAACTCCGCATCGTATGGACTCGTCCATGGCGTGGGCATCTGCCACTCCGTGATCTCTTCCGTCTCTGGATCGAACATGCCGATACCGTTACCCCGATACTGTGCCCACCACAGACGATCTTTGGAGTCCACATTGCCGCGCCGACCACCCGCACCGGGCGTCGGTATCTGGTAGAAAGTGGTCTCAAGGGTCTTGGCATCCGTCTTCCAAACGTGTTCTTTGTCCATGTTGATGCCGTACATGTTGTTCTGCGAGTCGGCAATGACATCGTAGGCATTATGGGGCGGACTGCCGGGCGGGTGAGTAACCTCTGTCCACTGGTTGGTCTCAAGGTCCACCTGATATGCCACCCCCAATTCTCCGCCTTTGTAGCCATTGACCCAAATGAGGCCATTGACCGAATTGCCTCTCGGGTCGAGCACTGTCACCCGGGCATCATTGGTAGCACCATCAACGTCCCAGTGCGGGAAAAGAAACGTCTCCATTTCCTCTGTGTTCGGGTTCAATCTCGCCACATACCCCTGGTGCATTCCACTGGCGTAGATCATTCCGTCGTCGTCAAAGTCGAGGGCGTGACTGCCAATCGCATACCCGGGCTTTTGAATCGGAAGATCGTACTCAGTCGTTGCGCCCGTCTTAGGGTCCAATTTCCCTATATAAGGAGAAACGAAATCGTTGTACCAGACATAACCATCGGGACCCAGCACAGCATCGTGGGGCGCGGCATCCACTCGCGGTAATTCATAGGTGGTGATTATTACCTGGGTTGCTTTGCCCGTGGGACGGGGCAAAGTCTGCAGCGGGAATTGCCAGGTGTCAGCCGAACTCAAATTGATGCTGCTGATGTACCTCCCCTTGTCGATCTGCTCTGCCGATGGCGGCTGACTAATCATTTCAGGCATAGCCGTTTTAAAATGAGGATGCTGAAATGTGGAGTTAAGCGTATGTGAGCTCATGCGCTGAACGACTCTTGTCATCTCGTCCATGTCATGACGGGAATTCAATGGAATCTGCAGCGTGTGGCACATAGTGCAATCATCGAGGTACTGCTTTTCCTCGAAAGTTCCAGGTGCACTAATCATCCATTCGGTATTTGTAAGCTGCGCAGACAGCGTGCGGGTCCTGGTTAGATTCAAGTCCAAATTGGTGAGTTCTTCCGTCAACTCCACCGGCCCAGGGCTGGTCAGATCGTATCCCACTGCCCGCATGCTAATCGCATAGGTGCCGGGTTCCAGTCTGTCCCTGGGGAAGCTGTACTGCCCTTGGGCATCGCTGACGACCGAGACCGTAATCGTCGAGCCTTGCCGCTTCGCGCTGACGATCACACCTTCCATTGCACCTTCCTCTTGCGAGGTGACCTTACCGGCCAGCGCAGAAGAATCTGCTTCTATCGCAGGGCTGCACGCCGTCAGACCCAAGAGAAACGTCCCTATCAGACCCAAAAGAGCCAACCCGGGAATCCTACTTATTGTACTCATCTATATTATCCTGCCTTAAATAACCGAAACCGTAGATTGAAATTTACTGAGGCCACGTCTCTTCAACCCCTCAGTTAAACTATCACACTCCGCATATCTTCTTCTCTTGTTCTATTTTTCTATCTGAACCTCTGGTTTCCTTTGATAGTGATTTTCCTTGATCGCTCAGATTGCTAGTAATAGAATCATATTTTATTCATATGTATAATTAAGATCAGAGTATATCAATTCTATAATTCTGTGTCTAAATTAGGGTTATCAAGGTCAGAAAAACCCAATAACAAGGAAACTCCTATGTCCTCTACTGTTAGATATGCCAGTGGAGTCTCTGATAAGCCATTTCTTGGAACTCCAATACCAGAGTTGTTCGATCAAATAGTTGCTCAACATGGTGAAAGAGTGGCAGTAGTTTCTATTCATCAGGAATTGCGGCCAACTTAAAAGAAAACACTCTGAGACTATTAGTCAGATATTTATCAAGAACAATAACGGTAGAAAAATTTGAGGTGTAATCATGTCAATCTGTAACCTGAAGGCGAGCCCAATTGTGTGGATCGGAGCGCTTCTTGGTATTGTGTTACTCACTCCGGGCGCGGGACTCCTGGCACAGTCGGGCTCTAACCCGTACCGCCTAGTGGACAACTGGGCGCAGATGCCGGATGGAAGACCGATGGGTGCAGTGGGCAAGGTCACTATGGACCCGGATCAAGAGCACCTGTGGGCGGTGATACGCTGTGATGCCCGCGGGTTCGATGAAACACCGAGCCGCTTCGGCAACGAGTGCGTGGATTCTGATCTGGATCCGGTGATCAAGTTCGACCTCGACGGGAATGTCGTGGAGAGCTTCGGCGGCGGGTTGTTCATCTGGCCACACGGCATTGATGTCGACCCTGACGGCAACGTTTGGGTAACAGACGCTGTGGCCGCGCGGAATATCCCGGACGGTGACCTTCGAGGGCACCTGGTCTACAAGTTCAGCCCCACGGGTGAGGTGCTGCTGCGCCTCGGCACACCGGGCATGGCCGGCAGCAGTCGGAATAGCTTCAACTCCCCCTCCGACGTGGTTGCGGCAACCAACGGCGACGTCTTCATCGCGGACGGCCATAACGCCAACGGCAACAATCGCGTCATGAAATTCACCAGCGACGGTCAGTTCATTATGTCGTGGGGCCAATGGGGATACGCGCCTGGTGAATTCCGTGCATTGCACGGCATCGCCATGGACTCCAGGGGACGGGTCTTCGTCGCGGACCGGGACAACAACCGCGTCCAGGTCTTCGATCAAGAAGGGACGCACCTGGCCATTTGGACGCAGTTCGGTCGGCCGAGCGGCATCGCGTTCGACGCGAACGGGCAGATCTTTGTCACCGACTCGGAGTCGGGTACCGTCAGAAATCCAGGCTGGGAAATGGGAATCCGGATCGGCGATGCCGAGACAGGTTGGGTGACAGACTTCGTTATGTACCCGTGGGGAGACCCAAGATTGACACCACCATCTCAGGGCTGGAACGGGGCAGAATTTGTCGCAGTAGATCGCGACGGGAACATATACGGAGGAGAGCCCGTTTCGCGGAACCTCCAGAAGTACATACGGGTCAGGTAGGAGGGTACTCCTCGCCAGCCTTTACCAGGAAGGGCGTTACCACAGATCGAGTTGAATGAAGGTTCTTATTTTTCTTCTTTTGGAATCTTTGACGAGCCGTTTCGAAATCGCCTAATTACTAAGCTCCTTTCATAACAATTTCCCCTTCATCCAGGGTGCTGAGTTGAGAAAGTTAGTAATGGCACTTCCCGGTGGTATCAGGCCATCACATGACTGTCGCATCTCGCCTGTCAAGGACATCTCCATAACGGGGAGGACATCTTGCAGTTGAGCTAAAGTCCGTGGACCGCAAAGTGACGCTGTGACATGCGGCTGATCTTTAACCCATAGCAGGGCTAAGTGAGCTGGTTCAAGCCCATAAGTGCGGGCGATAGCGACAAAAGCCTGTCCTGCATCAGCCGCTTTGTGGGTGATTCGTTCGGCATAGATTCCGCCGCGATTGAAACGGGGCGTATTGAAGGAATCTGGATTAGCAGAATCATAACGACCGGTCAATAACCCCATCGCCAAAGCTGCCCAAGCTATAACGGCCAGACCTGCTGCATTGGCGGCAGGCAGGATTTCGTTCTCCACCCTGCGATCAAGAAGATTATAAGGCAGTTGCTCCGACACCATGCGAATCAAACCTTTATAGTCTGCCAGCATTGATGCTTCGGTGATCTTCCAGGAAGGAGTAGTCGTTGATCCGGCATAGCGAATTTTCCCCTGGCGCTGCAAGTCAGTTAAGGCTCCCAAAGTCTCCTCCAAAGGAGTGTTCACGCTCACGCGATGTATCTGATAAATATCAATATAATCCGTTTTAAGGCGCTTTAGGGAATCTTCACAGGCTTTGATAATGTGTTTTCTAGAGGTTCCCTTATCATTGATGCCTTTGTTGCCGGTAGCATAATAAAATTTAGTAGTGAGAATGACGTCATCGCGACAGTCGCTCTCCTGCATAAACTTACCTATTATTTCTTCACTGCGACCATCGGCATAACTATTTGCGGTATCAATAAGATTGATGCCGTTGCTGACGGCACAACTAAGGATTTCTATGGATTCTTTTTCTGGGGTCGGATTAACGAAATTATCACCCCCCAGGCATATGGGAGAGACCTTTAGCCCGCTCCTTCCCAGAGGACGGTAAAATTGTTCTTTCAACATATCGTGTGGCCTCGTCACCAGCAATCAAAGGGGTCAGAGTACTTTGATTCGAATGTACTCTGATCGTGCGATACCACATCAAACAATCAAAGTACTCTGACCCCTTTGATCCTACTGGGCGAGCCAGCCGCCATCGATGGTGAACGCCGCGCCGCGCATGGCCGCACCCGCATCACTACATAGGTACACTGCCGCCGCGGCGATTTCCTCGACCGTAATGAACCGTCGCATGGGTTGGTGGAACGGTAATTTTTGGTCGATATAGGCGTCCAGCGCTTCTTCTTTTGACACACCGCGCTCAGCCGCGAAAGCATCGAGTCGGTGTTCGCTCATATTGGTACGGACTGTGCCCGGACAGATTGCGTTGCAAGTGATCCCAGTATCAATAGTTTCCAATGAGACTGATTTTGTGAACCCCATGATCGCGTGTTTTGTTGAGGTATAGGCCGACGTGCCCGGTGACGTAATGAACGCGTTGACCGACGCTGTGTTGATGATGCGACCCCAGTCGCGCGAGCGCATTTGCGGCAATACAGCCTGAGTGGCGACGAAGGGCGCAGTGACGTTGACGGCGAACAAGGCGTTCCACTTATCTATAGGAAAGTCGTCCACCAGGCTGCGGTGTTGTAATCCGGCGTTATTGATCAGGATATCGACCTTGCCCAGACGCTCTGTTGCATCCGCAACCATATTCCGGATTTCATCGTGATTTGTCATGTCTGCGGCATTGTAAAACACCGATACGGCGTGTTCGTCGGCGATGGCTGCGCGCAGAGATTCGATGTCTGCCAGGTTACCGAACCCATTCAACATGATTGCCGCGCCTTCGGCCGCCAACGCCTTTGCATAGGCGGCGCCAATGCCACTGGTGGACCCGGTAATTACAGCCGTTCTTCCCTTTAGTGTCTCACCCATATTTACCTCTACTTGGAATCAAAAGGGTCAGAGTACTTTGATTCAATTCCCGTTGCGGGACGTCAGACGTTCCTGTTCCCGTCGCTCCTCTTCCCGCGCACCTCGCAACATATTCGGCAGCGCATAATTGCCCTCGTGACAGGCAAACTCGTAAATATCTCCATCTGAATAATCGAAGATAATTTCCCGAGTAAAAGGGGCAGAGTACGTATCGGACTGGTGTGAAGTTAACTGATAACGCAACTGTCTGTCACCGAGGCGAGTAAAGCGTTCGACATTTAGCTCGGCGCGGTTGTGGCTATAATCACTCTTATCCGAATAATTGCGCGTTTCCACCACCAGGGTGTCACCGTCCCAGTAGCCGCGGGAATCGCCATGCCAAAGCTCGATAGCCGCCGAAACAGGGGGCATGTCGGTGAGGGGAATGACTCGGGCGTCATGAAACATCTCCTGCAGGATCACGACGTAGTCCCTGGACTGTATGATTTGCCAGTAGCTGTTGTAGCCGGAATCCAGATAGGGTGCTCCGTTGCTGATGCAACGATCATCCACGGAAAGATCGAGGTGGGAGTCAAGGGTCTCAAACCGCTCTCCATTGGCGGGATTTTGATTTCTCACTAAGGCCATCCTAGCCGATCTAGCGATGCCCTCCTCGCTAAGCGGTGGATATTTGCCATTGGGCGGGTCAATAATCTGAGAAGTGCGGTTGTGCACAATGCGCTCTGCCAGCCAGAATTGGTCGTAGTTACCCGTGGTGGGATCATTGGAGGATTGAAGTTCTCCCGACACGGCCGATGCAAACACTCTGTCGCCAAATAGGGCGTCCTCCCCTTCAGCTTGAATATCGCCGGCCGTCTGCGCCAAAAGCTGCATTTCTTCCGCGGTGAGAAATTCCCGGCCTTCAAACAGTTCGAGTCGCTCCACAGGAGTGATGGTGTTGTTACCCCACACACCCTGGAAATCGGGCTGTCCGTCGCTAGTTAGTGGCACTTGATAGCCAGATTGAGCACACGTGGCACTGCCGACGACGAGTGTAAAAATACCGAGTATGCAATGCGGAATTCGGCTCACATTGGTTTTCATAGCGTTGTCTCGTATTTGATGAACATTACCAATTAGACGTATTTTCGAGATAGATATTACATTTTATTCAATCGTATAATGATGAAGTGAAAATGTACATGTTTCTCCGTTAATTTAACTAAGGAGTCATGTGCAAGCGGAAAAACTGCGCGCAAAAACAGGACAAGACATTGAATACCCCTACCCTAACCTGAATTCCAACCGCCCCGACGATATGGAGATACTGCGGTACAGCGTCTATCATTTTTTAAGCGACTAGTATCCCGCCCTCCCTAAGTAGCCGATGATGATTCTTACCTTGGCTTTGCTCAGCCCAGCCTCATTTCCTTCGCCCGAGTGAATGAGCAGAAGAGTCTCTTAGAAATTGGCTCTAGTGGTCCCCTATGCTTTGACGACTTACACAGGTGGCGCGGGATCAACCGGTACCTGGGGTTTTCTGGCCAATAGCAATTGAAGCACTGAGCGGCACGCGACAGCGCCGATGACCATGGCGCCGCCGATGACGGTCATGTCAGTGGGAATTTCGCCTACGAACATCCACACCCATATTGGTCCTAACGAAAACTCCAGCATCATGAACAGCGTGACCTCGGCCGCGATCAGATAGCGCGAGGCAATGATGAACACCCAGTTGGCAAAACCCGCCAAGATCGCGCCCCAGATGAAACACAACACTATGTCCTTGGGTGAAATAATCAGATCATTGTAGCGAGCAGCGAGCGAGACGAGCAAAATAATCACGCTGGAAACAACCACTGAGGGCAGCATATCCACATCTCGGTATTTGCGTACGATCACCGCAAAGCCGGAGAAACACAACGCCGCCAGTAAACCCATGAGATTGCCATAGGCTGACCCAATACCAAACCCGTCGGCCAGTATCATCACTACCCCGACGGCCGCCACCAGCATGGTGATGAGCGTTTCGCGCAGGAGGCGTTCGTGCATGATCAACCAGGCGAATAAGGCGGTAAAGAATGGGATAGCACCGAGCATGAACAAGGTGTTTGCCACGGTTGTATTGGTGATGGACTGCAGATAGGCAATCCCGGCCACTGCAAGCATGAAGCCGCCCAATATTCCGGGCCTGCCCACGCCCCGCATACGCGATAGGGTTTTGCCGCGATATTGCAGGATAAGAATGAGCATGATCGCCATGATATGGGACAGGGCGCGATAGAAATTAATCTGCCAGGAATCAGCGCCTTCAATACTGCGTACCACAAGACCGGCGAAGCTGATGGCGACAGAACCCAGCACCATGATCACCATGGCAAAGCCATGACGTGATACCTCAGACTTTGTTGATGGTTCCGACATTTGTGTCACTTGTCACAGATGGGGTGACGTCTTAGATGGGATGACTGGCCTGAATTTAGGTAGAGTGACGTCTTCGGTTACACAATCATAGACGATTTCCACTGCCATCCCGATCTTCACGTCCTCGGCATCGACATCGACGATATTGCTCATCATGCGACAGCCCTCGTCAAGTTCCACCAGTGTAACGACATAGGGGCTGTCGTTTTTAAAAATGTCGGGGCCGCGGCCGGGCGCAACGATGGTCAGCGAATAGATATGCCCCTTGCCTGACACTGGAGTCCAGGCAAGTTTGCGTGATCCGCAGGCGGGGCAAAGGGCGCGCGGGTAGAACACGAAGATTTTGCAATCGCCACAGCATTGCACCTGAACCTTGCCTCGATGCAGGCTTTCCCAGAACGGGGCAGTGACCGGATCGGATTTCGGAAGGGGCTTGAGATAATCTGTCATTTTCAATCCGCCGCCAGAATGACGGTGCCCGTTGCTGAAAGTTTGCCTCCGGTGCCGTGGACAAGGCCGAGCTTGGCCCCGGCCACCTGACGCAGGCTCTGATTGACGAAATCGCCACGCAACTGACGTACGTTTTCGATGATAGTAAAAATGCCGAACATGCCCGGATGGGTATAGGACAACCCGCCGCCGCTAGTATTCAACGGAAAATCACCCCCCGGCGCAATGCGCCCGCCAGACACGAAATCGCCACCTTCGCCCTTCTTGCAAAAGCCGAGATCCTCTAACGAGGTGAGGACGGTATAGGTGAAGCTGTCATAGACTTGCGCCACATCGATATCTTCGTGGCGCACTCCCGCCATCGCGAAAGCATCCGGCCCAGAGATGCGACCGGGACCAGACGTCAGGTCGGGAATCTGGCTGATGAGCTGATGGTCACTTCCTTCGCCCCAGCCTATCACCCGCACGGGCTTTTTCTTCAGATCGCGAGCGCGATCCAAACTGGTCAGCACCACCGCTCCCGCGGCATCCGTGACAAGGCAGCAATCAAACTTACGGAACGGCCAGCTGATAATCGGCGAAGCCAGGACCTCTCCCACCGTCAGTGGTTCGCGTTTATAGGCGCGAGGGTTGAGCCCGGCCCATTGGCGTGCCGCCACTGCAATTTCAGCTAGCTGTTCAGACGTAGTTCCGTATAGGTGCATATGGCGGGCACATGCCATGGCATAGCCGCCAATAGCACCGGGCAAGCCATAGGGGTTTTCAAACTGCCCCTCCATACTTTGCGCGCTGCTGTGCGAGCCCGAAAATCCAGCCGGCAGTCCGACCCGCGAGCGCCCGCTTTCACCACCGACAATCAGCGCCACATCAATCCGCCCCGAGGCGATGGCCTCCGCCGCATGGCCAAGGTGCACAACAAAGGACGATCCGCCAACATGGGTACCATCAAAATAACGTGGTTGGATCCCAAGATATTCTGCTACTTCGGTTGGGCGAAAGCCGGCACTGAACACCCCTTCAACATCAGAGAGTTTTAGTCCTGCATCAGCCAGCGCGTTCAACGTCGCCTCGCCCTGAAGCTGAAGCGAGGACTTATCCGGCACAACGCCAATCTTGTCAGATTCCGCGACACCGACAACGGTCGCGTCGCGTAGCCCACTCATGTATCACCTTCGTTACGGAGCCAATAGTACCGACCGTTTGCAATTTTCTGCCCGTCTTCGGAGCTCAGATCATCCACGCCACCTACAACGAGCATCTTGGGGACCGATTTCATATCAGTAATCATATGGAAATCGACAGCACTGCAAACGCACTTAATTAGCCAATTATTTGGCCTGCCTTCAATCATTTCTTTAGAATCCGGATAGGGGAGAATTGCTCTCGGGAGATTTGGTATTTATCGAACAGCTCGTCAATCCTGCCGTCTTCTTTCATGGCCGTCATCCCGTCTGCGAGAATTTGCAGCATCTCGTCATTGTCGTTTCGGGTGATCGCGCCAGCCATAGCGTCAGCGGTGACACTAAAGGCCGCCTCTAAATTGTTCTGCCCGGACGGCGATTTTATGCGCCGCGTTGCTCCTTCGGCGCCTTCCATTACCATGTCCACGCGATTGGCGGACAGCTGCCTGAAGGCTGATTCCTGATTTTCAGCCATCAGAATATCAATCGCAGGTTTGCCTGCCGCTACGCACTTGTCGCTGTAATCCTGCATTGCCAACGCACTTGCTGCGCCAATTGTCTGGGCTGCCTGCAACCCGCACAGCGAGTCGAGCCCCACAATGCGGCGCGGATTGCCTTTCCTGACAACGACAGTCTGACTATTTCGAATGAACACGACAAAATCGCCCTGTTTCGCCCGATCTTCACTGTAGACGACATTGCCGATCATTAGATCGGAGGCACCAGAGAACACTGTTGGTAAGATACCGGTCCACTTTCCTATCAGCCATTCAATTTCCAACCCTGCGCAAGCCATAACTCCTTCCATGAGTTCGACCTCCAACCCGGTGACTTCCCCGAGATTGTCAGGATTGGTGAAAGCAAAAGGGGGAGTCATCGGCGTAACCGCCACAACCACAGCCCTTCCCGCATACCCCGGATACTTCTGGGATACCTTGTCGGGCGCGCATGCTGCGTGAGATTGAGCAGCTGCAATCACAAGAGCCACGGCCCCTATGCCCAGAATAGCGTTCTTGAAGTGCATCATACCGTTCCTTAATCCGAACTCCATTGGTTTCCTGCTTCCAGGTAGCATGCTGTGGTTTAGAAAAGAAGGACACTAGAATACAATATACATCGGTATAACAAAAATACTATTCACTAGCGCAAACGTGCTGACATAAACTCGCCGCACAAAAGAGACAAGCATGACAGAAATCCTGACCATAGAAGACCAAATAGCAACCATCCGCTTCAACCGTCCACAAGCAATGAACGCGATGAACAGCGAAGTCTCAGAGGCGGTAATTGAAGCCACCCGCAGGATCGACAATTGTCGCGCGCTGATCGTCACCGGCAACGACAAAGCATTCTCTGCCGGCGCCGACCTAAAGGAAGACCGCCCGCCAGAATCGCGGCGGCCCCGCCCCATTGACGCCATCGCCGCTATCGCCGCTGTACAAATCCCTGTTTTCGCCGCCATCGAGGGTTACTGCATCGCTGGCGGCCTTGAGGTAGCACTTGCCTGCGATTTTCTAATTGGAAGCGAGACGTCCAGGTTCAGCCTCGCCGAAGTAAAGCGGGGCTTCATTCCCGGCGGCGGTGGTACACAACGGCTTCCAAGGCGCATCGGGACCGGTCGAGCGAAAGAAATGTTGTTCTTCGGCAACCAGATTGATGCCGCGACGGCGCATGCCTGGGGCCTGATAAATCGCCTCGTTCCGACGGGGTCCGCCTATTCAGTCGCGCGGGACATGGCTATGGAACTCGCCAAGGGCGCGCCGTTGGCTATCCGCGAACTCAAGAGGCAGGTTGATAATGGGATGGAAATGCCGCTGGATCAAGCGATGTTGCTAGAGCGGGATGGGAATGTACGGCTCGATAAGACTGTTGATGCGTGGGAGGGACGGCTTGCATTCCGGGAGAAGCGCACGCCGGTATTCAAGGGGATATGACAAGGAAATGGCGCGCCAGCGGCCCCAATGCTGGCGAACCTGCATTCGTTTCAGTATCTCGATCGGGATCAATTGCTCCCGGTCGATCCTGTATTTGTTGAACCGCTCGTCGTCAATGCTCCTCTACCATGCGCAGGAACTGCTGGGTTCGCAATTCGCGCGGGTTTTCCAAAACCTGCTCTGGTGAACCCTGTTCCACAATCACACCCTGGTCCATAAAAACGACTCGATCTGCAACTTCGCGGGCAAATCTGATTTCGTGAGTGACGACGATCATCGTCATACCCGCCTCGGCCAGCGTGCGCATCACAGCTAGAACTTCACCCACGAGTTCGGGGTCAAGCGCTGATGTCGGCTCATCAAACAGCATCAGCTTAGGCTCCGTGGCCAGCGCGCGTGCAATAGCAACACGCTGCTGCTCACCGCCGGAGAGTCGCATTGGCAAGTGTTCTGCATGTGCGGCCAGGCCCACACCTTCCAGCAGTTGCATGCCGCGCTTGGTCGCTGCCTCGCGTGACATGCCATAGACATGGATTGGTGCTTCGATAATGTTTTCCAGAGCGGTCTTATGGTCGAACAAATCGAAACTCTGGAACACCATGCCGATACGCGCATCGGCCCGCGCCTTTGACAAGCGTTTGGATGGCACCAACTTGCCCTTGCGCATCTCGTATCCGACATGCTTTGAATCGACAGTAATTTCGCCGCCATTCAATTCTTCCAAGTGGTTGATCAGGCGCAAGAGCGTACTTTTGCCGGATCCGCTGACACCAAGGATGGCAACCACTTCGCCGCGCTGCACCTCAAAATCCACCCCCTTCAACACCTCGAGCGGACCCCGCCCACGCAATGCGTAGGATTTGCGGACGTTTTTGCAAACTACAAACGGCGTATCGGGCGATTCATGGACCTGGCTCAAGCCTGTGGAGGCGAGCGCCCTGATGATAATGTGATCGTCGGGTTTGTTATCGTTTCCGACTTCCCCCGTTACAGCTTCACCATCGGCGGGAGCGGGCGCTACGGCCGTCGGCGTCGGTGTGCGCACTCCAGTAACCCAGCGCGCCCACATCGATGGTCCTCGACGAAGCGTCCGCAATTCCGGGTCCAGCTTGCGTTCCACGGACAGTTGACCAATTGAAATCAGCGTCGTCGCGCAAAGATAAAGTGCTGCCGCGGCGATGAAAACTGTAAAGAAGTCAAAATTGGTGGCGACGATCTGCTGCGCGCGGAATGTCAGTTCGTTGACAAAAACGACAGAGGCTAGCGACGTGCCCTTGAGCATCGAAATTGTGCCATTGCCGATCTGTGGCGCGATGGCTCGCAGAGCCTGCGGCAAGACAATGCGGATCTGCGTGACAAATTGCCCCATTCCAAGCGCAGCAGCCGCAACAGTCTGGTTTCGATTGACCGATAAAATACCGCCCCGGATGAATTCTGCCGCAAAGGCGGCCTCGTTCAGGGCGAAGCCGATCATGGCGGTTGGAATCGGGTCCAGACGGATGCCGAAGCGGGGTAAAGCGTCATAGATAAAGATCAACTGCAGCAGGATTGGCGTACCGCGCATGATCCAGATGTACACCCAAGCGATTCCACTGATAGCCCGGATAGATGAAAGTCGCATCATGGCAAGGACAAGACCAAGGGCCAACCCCGCCACCATCGCCACAGCAGTAATCTGTATCGCGATCCAAAGCCCGGTCAAAAGGTATGAGCTCGAGAAGTACTCCACTATTTCCATCTAACACTTCCTACTTATAAATAGGTCGACCGAAATCGACTGCGCGTAGAACCATGAAACCGGCGACTGTGCAGACTACAATCTGCCAGCTTGCTGCTAGACAGTATCTGTAGCAGAGTGACTGTTAGATAATTCCTGCCGCGCGCAATCGGGTTATATCATCCGGTGTGTAACCCAACTCCGCCATCACTGAATCGGTGTGTTCGCCAAACTCAGGGGGTGGGGTGTTGATCTCCGGTCCGCCATGGGCGAACTTGAATGCGGCGAGAGGGACTGTGAACTCGCCATCCACCCCCGTTGCGCCTTGGTGGCGGTGAAGCAAGCCGCGGCTTTCGAGATGCGGATCGGCCAGAGCCTCACCCATGGTGCGGACGCGAGCGGCGGGAATATGGTTGGCTTGAAGATACTCTTCCCACTCATCGGCGGTGCGGGTCAGCATGATGTCGATCAACGTATTCTCTTCGCGCTCAAAATCAGCTTCGCGTTCGGGATTGTTGCGTTTGATGAGGTCCGGCCGTTCAAAGAGGGTCCACAACCGGCGCTGATGTGCAATTGTCGACGCACCCAACACTACCATCCCGTCCTTCGTTTCGTAGGCGCCATTGGTTGCAGAGTTGCTACGATTTCCTTTCGGCTTCGGATGCTGGCCGTTGCGCAGGTAACCGGTGACATGCATCGCCATCAGAACCATTGAGACATCCAGCATCGCCATATCAATGTGCTGGCCCCGCCCGGTGCGCTCCCGTTGAAACAGTGCCGAAGCCAACGCGAATGCGCCCATCGTACCGGTCGCATAATCTATTGCCATGGTACCGAGTTTAAGAGGATTTACTTCCTCGGTCCCGGTGTTCGCCATGATGCCAGAGGTGGCCTGTATTTGGTGGTCATATCCGGTTTGCGTCCCGCGCGGACCGCCATGACCAAATGCCGACAGGCTTGCATAAATAAGCTTAGGGTTGAGCTTAACGAGTGCCTCATAGCCAATACCGAGATCTTCAAAAGCGCCGGGCCTGTAGTTCTCGACCAGGACATCGGCAGTCGCGACGAGACCGCGGAGGATCTCACGCCCCTCTTCAGTCTTCAGGTCGACCGTTATAGAACGCTTGTTTGATGCCTGGGTGAGGTACCCCGTTCCCATGCCTGCAAGATTCAAATCGGCGTCGGTGCCCAAGTGTCGCGCCTGGTCAGGATCGTTCGGACTTTCGAGCTTGATGACGTCGGCCCCAAGAACCCCTAACTGGTAGGCAGCGAATGGGCCGGCGAGCACATGTGTTATATCGATTATCCGGATTCCCTCGAAAGGCCTCATACTAAACTCCTGCTATTGATTTCAATGACTCTAGCTACCTTTTGCTGTTAACCGAGCCCTGAGCTAGATAGATTTAGGACTGGGCTGCTGCCCCAACTGACACAGAGCCGATGAGCGAAATGATGAAAGTGAACGAAATAAGTTTTCTGCTGGTTTTCCCGGTTCCGATCACAATGCTGTAGATCCTATAAAGAAGAACAGTGTTATTTTATACATCAGTATAACTAAAGTACACTAAATCGTATTTTACGCCCCTTTCGCCACCCACTTGCCGCCCTATCATGCCGACACGCCAGGTCAGTTGCTTATCGGATTTATCTCGACCAGCACATCCATCGCCTCGACCGTCGCACCCTGGCACCAGAGTGGATTGACCTCGAGCGATTCCAAACGTGAGCCGAGCGAAGCGCCAACCGTGGCAATCCGCCATACGACATCGGCCACCGCCTCCAGGTCCACCGGATCGCCACCGCGCCCGCCCTCCAGCACCGTGCGCCCTTTCAGCGAGCGCAGCATCGCGACGATTTGGTTGCGATCCACCGGCAGAACCCGAATCGCGACATCCTTGAGCGCCTCGATCCAGACTCCACCAAGCCCGAGCGCCAGTGTCGGGCCGAAACTCGCGTCCCTTGATAGGCCGACGAAAAGCTCGGTCCCGCTAGGTCTCATGGGGCTAACCAGAACGCCGTCGATCACCGCCTCGGGCACCTTCTGCGAGATCGTTTGCATGCGCTCGAACACGGCTCGCACTTCGCCCGCGTCGCGCAGATTGAGAGCGACACCGCCCACATCCGATTTGTGCGGAAGCTGCGCGGAGCATATCTTCAGCACCGCCGGATACCCTAACCATTCGGCGGCAGTTACGGCGTCATCAGCGCTCTGGACTAGTTCGGCGGGAACCATGGGTACCCCCGCGTGTTCGAGAAGCTGGCGCCCTGCGGCCTCCGACAAGATGCCGCAAGTCAACTCCTGGGCACCGATCGATGCGACGGATACCCCGGGGGTCTCGGGACCCGGCGAGGTCGACAACAGCTCGGTCCGGGCCTGGTCCCAGCGCACGGCGTGGCCAATTGCCGCCAGGCCGAACTCCATGCCTCCCAGCAGCAGGATGTCGTTGGAATCGTAGAGTTGTCTGGCGAACGGCCCTGCGTCCATACAAGTCTGGCTCATTCCAAGGATGGGAACGGGAGACTTCTTGATGGTCTCGCCGAACAGGTCAATCCGCGCGGCGACCGTTGCCGCTTCGCTGGCCGAAGGCTCGGAAAACGGCACCATGTTGAAGCCCATGTAGAGAATGAAGTCGAAGTTCGGGTCCTGCGAAACGATTTCTGCCACCACATCCATCGGACTGGCGGCCGTCCCGGTAGTCTGCATCGTGTCCACGGCGGCCGTGTCCAGCGGGTTCTGGACCGTGGCAAAGGATGGCAGATAGTCCCTGATTTTCGTTGCAGTCTCTTCCGAGAGCGGCGGCAGTTCGAGCCCCTCGTCGGACGCCCGGTCAGCGATGATGTCGCAGCTTCCTCCCGAGGACGTCACGACCCCCATGCGACGCCCCGTCAGACGTGGTCCGCTTGCAAGCAGCGCCGCGGTCAACAGCATTTCCTCGAGCGACCGCACCATCACGACGCCGACCTGGCGCAGGGCCGCCTCCGTGACGGCCGCATCGCCAGCTAAGGCACCTGTATGTGCAAGGGCTGAGCGTTGACCGGCCAGCGTGCGGCCCACCTTCAGCACGATAACGGCCTTGCCTGCAGCGATTGCTTGTTCCGCCAGCCGCAGAAAACTTCTACCGTCACGGATTTCTTCGAGGAACATCGCGATCGCGCGCGTACTGGGATCAGCGACCAAATGCGCCAGCACATCCGCCGAGCGCACCACGGCTTCGTTCCCCATGCAGACGACGGTCGACAGTCCGATGCCGTGGGCAAGTGAAAACTTCAGAACGCCGGATGTGAGAGCACCGCTTTGCAGTAGCACCGCCACCCCACCTGCCTTCAAACCCTCAGGGATCTCTTGACCGTATGCGGACACGCTGCCAGGAATATTAAGAAAGCCAGGGCAGTTGGGGCCGAGCATGGCGATTCCGCCACGACAGGCCTGCTCGACAATACCCGCTTGCAGGTTTGCTCCGTGCTCGCCAATTTCGCTGAACCCGGCAGCGACGACTACAACATTCCCCACACTGCCCGCCTCCGCATCACTCAGCACCTGCGGCACGGCCTCCGTTGGCGCAAGGACATAGGCGAGATCTACCGGGTTCGGCAGGTCTCGTAGGGAGGCATAGCAAGTCCTACCGAACACCGATGTCCGGCTCGGATGCACCGGCACAACCGTTCCAGTGAAACCTTGACGCTCCAAGTTGCGAAAAAAGTTCTGTGCCCAGAAGGATTTCTCCGAACCACCGACAATCGCAAGGCTTTGCGGGTTAAAAAGGGTCGACAAGCGGCCAGGAACCGCGAAGGCGTGCAGGTATTCATCCAGCGGTGGAGGCGACGAAGTTGAAGCTGACATCTTGCTCTCAGTTTTATTAAGAAAAGTCGATTTTATTTTACTAGCGGTACATCTAAGGAGCGCCGCAATCTCGGGCGCAAATTGAACACGGCTACACAGATGCTCAGTTTTTGCCTAGGGTTACGCCGTCACGGGCGGACCTCGACCGGAATCATGTCTGACTCAATTCCGTATTTCTTCATGAACTCAGCAAGTTCCCCGCTCGCCTGGAGGTTCCTCAGTCCATCACTGACAACCGCTAGCATCTCTTCGTTGCCCTTTGGAATCATTACACCTGACATGATGTCGCTCTCACGGGTAAAGGCAATCTCCAAGTTCTCTCTGCCAAATGCTGAGTTCACCCGCAGCGCGGAGGTAGCGGACCCGTCTAAGACCATATCGATGCGGCCGTTTATTAACGATCGGTTGGCGGGCTCCTGGTCGGCCGCCGGTATCCACGTGACCTCTTCCTTGCCAGCTTTGATACACGCGTTGCTGATGTCGACAACGGCCGCCGCCGAAGAGCCGGTAAACGATCCCGATGCCACATGGCCGCACATGTCCTCCTCTGACATGATCCCTTTCGGATTACCTTTTCTGACCACGAGGCTTTTAGTATTGATCATATAGAGCACGAAGCTGGCCCGCTCGGCGCGACTGGCTTGGAAGAATATATTGCCAATCATGACGTCAAGGTTTCCAGAAAAAAGGGCTGGATACAGACCGCTCTGCACCCCCTTGATATATCTGAACTTGAGGCCAGCGCATTGCATAACGCTCTCGATAATCTCGACCTCCATACCAGCCAAATTGTTCAGGTCATCCGGGTCACTATAAGTAAATGGCGGGTAGGATGGCTGCGCCCCTATCTGGACGACCGTATCCGCATAGGTTGGATATTTCTGCGCGACCTTGTCCGGTTCGCATGGGGGCTGAGCTGCCGCCCCGACCGACATAGAGCCAACGAGCGAAATGATGAAAATGGATGAAATAAGTTTCATGCTGCTTTCCCCGGTTCGGATCAGAATGTTGTAGTTCATAAAAAAGGGCACTAGGATTTATTATACATTGGTATAACTTTAATTCTATAGATCGCCTATTACGCCCCCCTCTCTAGGCGCTTTCAGCCCTTTTAACCCTTTCATACTGACAAGCCGGATCAGGTGCTTACCCCGATTGGGACGAATACTCGGAAACTTTGACAACGTAGCGGCGAACTCCTAATGCCTCTGAGTGTCTTCTGGAAAACAACCTGACAGTGCCCTTATTCGGCATGCTTCAGAATTAATGTTGCAAACCAGTATTCAATTGTATAAATTGAATACTTATGCATAATGAATACAAGGTTATTATGCCGTGTATTTGGTAAGACGATCTTCATCATTGTTTATATACACGTGCACTCAATGCCTTGACATCGCCCGCGTTTGCAGAAATTATTTTCAGAACTATACCCCACGTTTCCAAAGGAGATAACGCGAATGAGAGACCGGTTTGGAAGATGGGCCACAATGCTGGCCGTCATCGCAGTTGCTTTGTCGCTCGAAGTGTCATCTGCCACTGCTCAGTCGACCGACTACCGAGCGCCGCGGACAGCCGCCGGACTTCCTGATCTGAACGGTATCTGGCAGACCATTAATTCTGCGCACTGGAACATCGAGCCCCATGCGGCGGGCCCCGGTATAGTTCGAGAACTCGGCGCTAGCGTCGCGGTACCGGCGGGTCATGGCGTCGTCGACGGCGGAACGATTCCGTATCGACCTGAAGCACTGCTGCAACGGGACGAGAACTTCGCCAACCGCCTGGAACTGGATCCTGAAATCAAGTGCTATCTACCCGGCGTGCCGCGCGCTACCTATATGCCCTTTCCGTTTCAGATCATCCAGAGCGAGCAGCACATCATGATCGTGCATGAGTATGCGGGTGCAGTCCGAACCATCTATATGGAAAATCACACGCCCTGGCCTGCCCCTACCTGGATGGGTTGGTCGAACGGGAGTTGGGATGGAGAAACATTGGTTATCGATACACAAGGATTCAATGGTCAGACCTGGTTCGATCGGGCCGGAAACTTTCATAGCGATGCTCTGCATGTGATCGAACGCATCACGCCGCGCAGTGCAGAAACCATGATGTATGAAGTCACGATCGAAGATCCGAACGTGTTCACTCGACCCTGGACCATGAGCATGCCCCTTTATCGGCGCGTTGAAGCGAACGCAGAAATTTTAGAATTCGAATGCGTGGAGTTTGTAGAAGATCTGATCTACGGTCACCTCCGCAAGCAGTTGGATAACGGAACGCAGTGAACCACAGCACAGGAGAGTACAGATGATTCATCGATTTCTTAATTCAAACTGCATTGCGGCCACTGTGATTACAATTTCGTTGCTGACGGCGATTCCGGTTGCAGCGCAGGCGCCAGACCCGGTTACTGGCTACACTTTACCGCGCACAGCGGACGGGCAACCAGATTTCGAGGGATTTTGGACGAATGCGACCCGTACGCCGTTACAGCGACCAGATGGCGTGGCCGACGAGATCTACACAGCTGAAGAAG
>JAQBSZ010000001.1 GCA_027623555.1 Pseudomonadota bacterium
TGAAGAAGCGAAAGGCTATCCAAATGTAGGCAAATAGAAGGAAATTCAGTTGACGAAGGACTCAGAGCGTATTGTTATGTGCCGTTCTCATCCTGCCCATGCGTTCTTTGGTAGAAGAAAAAGAAGATACAACCGAGGTAACCACCAATAGTAGAGAAAACCTGCAACGCGGTAAGAGTTGGAGAAGCCCATTCTGGGTTCATCCCAAACCAAGGCAAATCATAAGTTCCGGCCAACTTCTGTTCAATTATGTAAGCATAAAGATGGTCTAAATCATTATTAAGCAAGAACAACGAAAATATGATATTCCCGGCAACAATAGTGAACAAAACAACTACAACATACATTAATTTGGCGTTAAGTTTATGAGCGGCGAAATAGCTCATAATCAGAAAAGCAGAGATCACGCTTATATAGTCGATGTAAGTACTGTTGATTTCAGAAATGAATCCGGTCAAAGCTGAAATAGCTTCTGCTTCATTCATGCAGGATTTCTCTCAGTGCACATAACATTTGTATTCTATGACCCCCTCAGAATCTGCCTGAGGGGCTTTCTGAGTTTATTCATTAACTCTCTGAAATGGAACAATTATTCCTAGGGATAGTCTATCCAGACATTCGATATTCCGTGCGTTCTCACTTGGGCAAGAGAGTTGGCTCACTTTAAAGTGAGCGTAGTTTTCGTAACTTCTTGAAATATCTCATTGAATTATTGGAGCCCCGACAAACTGCGCCAACGTTGATTGGATTATGCGCGAAATTTGGAATTACTGTGCCTGGTTGATTGTATTTCTTTAGTTTCTACTTGGCCCCACATGCGCTCTACTGCAGGGTGATGCAGATTTTTGATTGGTCTGGACAGTGGCTTTTGTTCGTCTTTCAATATTAGAAAGTCGGTATATAATCACCTAGTTATCTTCCTGCTTACCGCTGGTAACTCGGCAAACAGATGCAAGATCACTCCAATTAGTAAAAAACAAGGAGCACACAATGTCATCTTTTTACCGCGCTAAGCTTTTCTTGCCGATTCTTGCTCTCCTGCTCTTCCAGATCAGTGCTCATGCTGCTGAAGAGTGGACTATTCAGAGCCGCAACTTGCCAGCTCCGGCTGCCGCCAGCGATGCGCTCAGCAGTGCAATCGCCAGTATTCCACAGCCAAACGTTGCCACGAGTAGCTTCTCTCCACAGACACCAGAGCAGTGGGTGGCATTTGTGAACGGAGCGAGTGCGGCGCGTGATGTTCCGCTTGTAACTCTTGAACAGACGGCGAATGTCTCAATTGAGAAGGATGTCGTAGCGGGCGTTACTGTCTATCGTGTCGTCCCGAACCAGATTGCGCCTGAACACAGGGATGACTTATTTTTTCACATACACGGTGGCGCCTATGTCCTGGGTGGGGGCGATGGAGCCGTCGCCGAGGCTGTGCAAGTCGCCTCCTCTTCTGGAATCCGTGCAATATCTGTCGACTATCGTATGCCGCCTGAATCGCCTTTTCCTGCCGCTGTAGATGACACTATCGCAGTTTACAGGGAAGTATTGAAAAGCTTCGCACCGGGCAATATTGCCATTGGTGGCACGTCTACCGGTGGCGGTTTGTCATTCGCTACAGTTTTGCAGATGAAGGCGCTCGGACTCCCCTTGCCTGCTGCAATCTTCGCGGGTACGCCGTGGGCCGATCTTTCCAAGACCAGCGATACACTCTTTACTAATGAAGGCATAGATCGTGTACTGGTTACGTACGATGGCCTATTAAAAGGCGCAGCAGAGTTGTACGCCGGTGGCGAAAACCTTAAACACCCATTGATATCACCACTGTATGGAGACTTCAGTGGCCTTCCACCGACGATATTGGTTTCAGGAACGCGAGATTTGCTGTTAAGCGATACCGTTCGTGCACATCGTAAACTTCGCGATGCCGGCGTGGTTGCCGAGTTGCATGTCTTCGAGGGTCTGTCTCATGCCGGCTATCTTTTTGATCCCACGGCACCTGAATCGATGAGCACTTTTGCCGAGATCAGTCAGTTCTTCAAGACGCATCTCGACTAGGTAATGAGAAATAGCAGTTGGGGCTAAAAAAATAGGCTAATTGAATAGACCGTTGGGACTAGTTGAATAAACCATTGGGACTAGATGAACAAACCGTTGGGACTAGTTGAACAAACCGTTGGGACTAGTTGAACAAAGAGTAAACTGCGGTGTCCGCTTCAGGACGAAGCGGACACAATGAGGGCTACTTAGCTGGCAGATTTCTCGCTTCGATAAAGGCTTCCTCGGCGATGCGATTGTAGTTCATCACCCCGTCCTTGAAGCGCTTCCAGGACTGGTAGATGCGCGCAGTCGTCTCATCGCTCTGCGCCAGCTCCAGTACAACCTCATCCGATAGTCTGCGCAATTCCAGCAACACATCATCAGGCAGCTTGCGCAGCTGCACGTCATAATCATCCACCAGGACTCTGAGCGCTTCGTTGTTTTTCGCTGTCAATTCATCCAGCAGCAACTGGTTCATCACTTCAGTGCCGGCCATCAGGATTGCCTGCAAATCCTCCGGCAGTGCTTCGAATGCAGACTTGTTGAAGATCGTCTCAAGTGTGGAACCGGGCTCATGCCAGCCAGGGTAATAATAGTAGTCGGCAACTGTGTGATAGCCGGCCGCCAGGTCGTTATAGGGACTGACAAATTCAGTGGCATCCAGCGCTCCTGTCTGCAGGGCCGTGAATACTTCGCTCACCTGCATGGTGACAGGTACACCGCCGGCTCGCCTGAAGACTTCACCGCCGAGACTGGGGATGCGCATCTTGAGTCCCTGTAAGTCTCGCAATGAATTAATCTCCCGGTTAAACCAGCCGAACATCTGCACTCCGGAGTTCCCGCCTCTTACGGGAATCAGGTTGAAAGGCGCGTAGATTTCTCGCCATAGTTCATTGCCGCCACCGAAACGTAACCAGGCATTTTGTTCATAGCTGGTCATGCCAAAAGGAATCGAAGAGAAGAACGGGGTGCCAGGTATCTTTCCTTGCCAGTAGTAGGCACCGGTGTGGCCAATCTCGGCAACACCCTGCGAGACTGCATCGAAAACCTCGAGACCGCCTACCAGTTCATTCGCACCATAGACCCGTATGCGCATTCGGCCATTGCTCATCTTCTCAACGATGCCGGCAAAGTACTCCGGCGAAGTACCCAGCGCAGGAAGATTCTTCGGCCACGAGGTGATCATTTTCCATTGGTATACTCTCTGATCGCTTGCAATAACAGATTGAGTGACGGCGCCTTGTTGCTCGCCACTACAAGCTGTCAATACACCGGCAATTGCAGTGCAGAAGAAAAGCCAGGTGAGTCTGCGGGGTATTCTGTAGAGATGCATTAGTGTTCTCAGTCTTTTCGATGCTCAGCCCAGTACTTCGAGCTTGGCATAGGATAGTACCAGCCATTTGCTGCCAACGGCATCGAAGTTTACTTGTACCCTGGCATTGCTGCCCTGGCCTTCATAGTTCAGTACTATGCCTTCCCCAAATTTGCCGTGGGCGACGCGTTGTCCGAGCGAGATTCCAGTCTGTGGGACTTCCGCTCCTCGATTCAACGCCTTGCCAATACCATTGTAGCCGCGCATGCTGCCTACCCGGCTGATGGTAGTCTTCAGTCGAATTTCGTCGATCAACTGTTGCGGAATCTCTTTGATGAAGCGGGAGGGTCGACAAAGATTTACGTCGCCATGTAATCTGCGTGATTCGGCATGGCTGAGGTAGAGTTTGTTCATCGCCCGGGTGATACCGACATAACAGAGCCTGCGCTCTTCCTCGAGGCCATTGATATTGTCCATAGACATCCTGTGAGGAAACAGGCCTTCTTCCAGCCCCGCCAGGAATACCAGCGGGAATTCGAGACCCTTGGCAGAGTGCAGGGTCATGAGTTGCACGGCATCGTCAGACTCGTCAGCCTGGGCATCGCCTGCATCGAGTGACGCCTGGTCAAGAAACGCGGCCAGGAAAGTAGTCGATTTCAGATCAAACTCATCGTCCAGGTCAGCGTCATCGAAATTACTGGCCGCGTTAACGAGTTCTTCCAGGTTCTCTTTTCGCGTCAACGCTTTCTCGCCGCCTTCCTTCTCGTGATGTTGTATCAATCCACTGCTGGTAATGATGTGTTCAGCTTTCGCGTGCAGTTCCAACTCGTTGCAGGCCTCCTGCATACTGTCGATCAATTCGAGAAAGGCCAACACCGCATTGGCAGCGCGAGAGCTCAACAGGCCTTCGTTGATGCATTTGACACAGGCCTGCCACAGGGAACAGTTCTCCTGCCTGGCAAGCGCGCGGATGGTGTCCATGGTGCGGCCACCGATCCCGCGAGTCGGGATATTGATAACGCGCTCTACTGAAGTATCGTCATTGCGATTAACCAGGAGTCGTAAGTAAGCCAGGGCGTTTTTGACTTCCAGCCGTTCGTAGAAGCGTTGGCCCCCGTAAATACGATAGGGCATTCCCATGCGCAGCAGCGCATCTTCCAGCTCGCGCGACTGGGCATTCGACCGATACAGAATGGCTGCATCGCGGCGACGATTGCCATTGTTAAACCAGTCTTGCAGCCGATCGACAATGAAGCGCGCCTCATCCTGCTCATTGAATGCCTCATAAAGGCTAATCGGCTCTCCGTCGCTGCCCTCAGTCCACAGGTTCTTGCCGAGGCGTCCCTGGTTGTGGGCAATGAGTTCATTGGCGGCTTTCAGGATAGTGGAAGTGGAACGGTAGTTTTGTTCCAGGCGGACAACTTCTGCATCCGGAAAATCCACGTTAAATTGCTGAATGTTTTCGATCTTCGCGCCGCGCCAGCCATAGATGGACTGATCGTCGTCACCCACAACCATGAGTTGATTAGAATCGCCTGCGAGTACACGTAACCAGGCGTATTGAATTGAGTTGGTATCCTGAAACTCGTCGACCAGGATATGCCGAAAACGCTTCCGATAATGTTCCAGCACCTGGGGGTTCTTTAACCATAGTTCATGGGCGCGCAGCAGGATCTCACCAAAATCGATCATGCCTCCGCGATTACACGCCTCCTCGTAGGCCGCGTAGACTTGCAACATTGTCTTGGTATAGTCATCTTCAAAGTGATCAATGTTCGCCGCACGCAGCCCCTCATCTTTCTGTGAATTGATGTACCACTGACATTGCCGCGCCGGCCATTTTTCTTCATCGATATGCAGGGAACGATTAAGACGCTTGATCAGGCGGAGCTGGTCTTCGGCATCAAGTATCTGGAAATCCTGCGGCAGGCCCGCTTCCAACCAGTGAGACCTCAGTAGCCGATGTGCTAGACCATGGAAGGTACCCACCCACATGCCGTTGAACGACTGGCCCAGCAAAGCTTCGATGCGCCCGCGCATTTCCCTGGCCGCCTTATTGGTAAAGGTAACCGCGAGGATAGCAAAAGGAGTAACCTGCTCCGCTTGCAGCAACCAGGCAACGCGATGTACCAGCACTCGCGTCTTGCCGCTGCCGGCACCGGCCAATACCAACAGGTGATCCACCGGACTGGCGACGGCAGCGCGCTGTTGCTCATTGAGGGATTCGAGTATGTGGGAGACATCCATGGCGCGATATTCTAGCAAAAAGTAAGCGCGATAAGGCCTAATAGCTAATCGGGGATTGATTTTCTTACCCCGGGAATGAATGCGTACCAGTGCAGCACGGTACTCTGTGTTTAGTGAATGAATCAGGAATTTGCTAGAATAGCGCCCCCTCGCACCGAGGCTCAGCAATCAACGCCAGGATCAGAATTCAGGACTAATTTTCAGGAGAACCCTATGTCTGCCAGATCGGACAACGTGCCATTTAATTGGCAGGACCCCTTCCTTATGGAAGAACAGCTTTCCGAAGAAGAGCGTATGGTGCGAAAAACGGCCAGACAGTACGCACAGGACAAGCTACTTCCCCGGGTGCGCGAAGCTTATCGCAATGAACAGACCGATCCGGAGATATTTCGGGAAATGGGTGCGCTGGGCCTGCTGGGTTCGATGATCGAGGGCCATGGTTGTGCCGGCATGAATTATGTCTGTTACGGATTAATCGCCCGCGAAGTAGAGGCGGTGGATTCCGGCTATCGTTCCATGATGTCTGTGCAGTCCAGCCTGGTGATGCATCCAATCAATACCTTCGGTACCGAAGAGCAGAAAGCGAAGTACCTGCCGAAACTCGCCAGTGGTGAATATATTGGCTGCTTCGGACTGACCGAACCAGATCACGGCTCGGATCCGGGAGGCATGAACACGCGCGCCAGATCCGTAGACGGTGGCTATAGCCTCAGTGGCGCCAAGAACTGGATCAGCAACTCACCGATATCTGATGTGTTTGTCGTGTGGGCAAAGGACGACGCAGGCGTTATCCGCGGCTTCATTCTCGACAAGGGCATGAAAGGCCTGAGTGCGCCGAAGATTGAGGGCAAGTTAGCCCTGCGCGCTTCCATTACCGGTGAGATCGTCATGGACGAGGTGTTCGTCCCCGAGGAGAACAAACTACCGGGTGCCGAAGGACTTAACGGACCGTTCAGCTGTCTTAATTCGGCACGCCTGGGCATCGCCTGGGGTGCGCTGGGTGCAGCGGAGACCTGTTGGCATACTGCGCTGCAGTACACTCTCGACCGCAAACAGTTCGGTCGCCCGCTGGCGGCGAACCAGCTCATCCAGAAGAAGCTGGCGCAGATGCAAACCGATATCTCCCTGGGACTACTAGGCTGCCTGCAAGCCTGTCGCCTGAAAGACCAGGGCAAGCTGGCACCGCCACTAATATCACTGCTGAAACGCAACTCCTGTTTGAAGGCGCTGGATGCGGCGCGCGAAGCGCGGGATATGCTGGGCGGAAACGGTATCTCAGATGAGTTTCCGGTCATGCGGCATGCGCAGAATCTGGAAGTGGTTAATACCTATGAAGGCACCCAGGACATCCACGCCCTGATAATGGGGCGGGCCCAGACCGGCATCCAGGCTTTCACATAAACGTGAAATCCTGAAGGCACTTTGCTGCGTTGAAAAGAATTTTCGAGTCATCACAAATTTGTCAGGAACAAATTTGCACGCCGCTCGCGCTGCCCGGAAAGTGAAAGACGCAAAGTCTTTCATAAGTTACTATTTATAAATCCTCCCAAAAAACTCATTTCACCTCGCCTGGCACTTTTCAGTATTCCAATGGAAACCGCTAACACGCTGAAGCACAAAAAATTCTTGGCAGTGGCTCTGGTTCAATATACTAATTTATCAATCTTCTTTTATGACCGCATGAATTCGAAATTTTCAGTGCCGGCTAACTAATCTAGATAGTCTTTACCCTGAGATGTGATTTTTCCATTCCAGGATCTTTATCGAAGGGACACAATCTTGAGGGTGGCCCTGGTGAGTGCTAGTCGAGGCGGGAGTGCTCCCCAAATGAGGATCGTACAACTAGTACGTGACGACTTTGGAGAGCGCTTCCAACGAAGAATAGTGCCACCAGGGACAGCCGTTCACACTCAAAAATAGTTAAGAATGATTCCTGCGAATTTGGTCCGTGACGACTTTGGAGAGTACTTCCAACGAAGGATAGCGCCGCCAGGGACAGCCGTTCACTCTCAGAAGTAATTAAGTATCACGCCGGTAAAAATTACCGCGCCGACCCAGTTGTTGTTTAGGAAGGCTCTGAAGCAGGGCCCCGGCAGGCGATTGCGAATCAGAAACTGCTGATAACCAAGCAATCCACTGGCCACAAGCAGCGACAGGTAATATGCAGTACCCATCCCGAGTTGTCGGCCCGCCAGCCACAGGGAGATGACGAACATCACCTGCAGCGTAGCAACGATAGTTTTATCCATATCGCCGAACAATATAGCGGTAGACTTGACCCCTATTTCAATATCAAATTCTCTGTCAACCATCGCGTACTGCGTATCGTAGGCAACAGTCCACAACACGTTACCGATGAATAGCAGGTAAGCAGCCTGCGGAATAGCGCCTGCCTGGGCTGTGAAAGCCATCAGTATGCCCCAAGAGAAGGCTACGCCGAGTACCAGCTGCGGCAGATTGGTGTAGCGCTTCATGAAGGGGTAGATCGCCACCAATGCAATGGCTCCGAATGACAATAGAATAGTTTCCCGATTTGTAAACAGTACCAGAATAAAGCTAATACTTGAGAGAGCGCCGAAACAATAAAAGGCGTCCTGGCGCCTTAATGCACCGCGTGCGAGCGGTCGTTGTTGGGTGCGGTTGACCCTGCTGTCGATCTTGTAGTCAGCAAAATCATTCACACAACAGCCGGCTGAGCGCATAATCGCCGTTCCCAGCAGGAAAATAAATAACAGTGACAGGTCCGGCACACCTTCCGCTGCTATCCACAGGGCGCTGATTGTCGGCCACAGCAGCAGATAGATGCCGATTGGCCGGTTCAGTCGAGTGAGCTCAACCAGTGCGGGCAACTTCTCATACAGTTCGGGAAATCGTCCCCTGAACCTGCTGAGAACTGCAGAGGTGTATGGATGAAGGGAGTTAAGGGTTTTCAAGCGCTATACAACCAGCATTCTCGATAGAAGCACGTAGCATAAAAGATTTTTACCATGAGTAACAATGCTACGGCATCTGATTGGCTGGAAGCGAATTACCTGGTGCTGGAACCGCGGCAGGGCACTCAGACGTAGACATAGTTTACCCGGTCTCCCAACCATCGGCGTATCAGGGGGTCGACGATCTCCGGGTATTGCTTCAGGACTACTTCCGACGCGTCACGGACAGCATCCAGCAGGGTGGCGTCTCTGCCAATGTCTGCCACACGAAACGTCATGAGCCCGGTCTGCTGGGTACCGAGCACTTGTCCCGGGCCGCGCAATTCAAGGTCCTTCTCAGCGATATAGAAACCGTCGCTAGACTCCCGTATTACAGTCAGACGCTGTTTACTGTTCTCTGATAAAGGTGTCTGGTAGAGCAACAGGCAGTGGCTGTGTACGCTGCCGCGTCCGATTCTTCCACGCAGCTGATGCAGCTGGGCGAGACCCAGGCGTTCCGGATTCTCGATAACCATCAAGCTGGCATTGGGCACATCGACACCGACTTCAATAACGGTAGTGGCTACCAGCAATTTCAAGAAGCCTTGCTTGAATTGTTCCATCACCTGCATCTTCTGCTTCGGTTTCATACGTCCATGAATCAATCCAATTGCAAGATGTGGTAACAATCTGGTCAGATAATCTGCGGTTGCTTCGGCAGCCTGGCATTGCAGCGCTTCGGACTCTTCGATAAGTGTACACACCCAGTAAGCCTGATTTCCTTCTGAGCATGCCTTGTCGATTCGCTGAATCACTTCATCGCGACGTTCACTTGAGATGATCGCAGTATTCACCGCTGTCCTGCCCGGTGGCAGCTCATCGATTATCGAACTGTCCAGGTCCGCATAGGCACTCATAGCAAGTGTTCTGGGAATCGGCGTCGCTGTCATCACCAGTTGATGAGGATTCAAATTGTCACTGGCTGCCTTGTCGCGCAGTGCCAGGCGCTGATGCACACCGAAGCGATGTTGTTCATCAATAATAATCAGGCCGAGCTTGCCGTAGACTACGCCTTCCTGGAACAAGGCATGGGTACCGATCAACAACTGGGTCTCTCCACTAGCCAGCGACTCCAACAGCTGTTTGCGTTCCGCCGCCTTGGTCTTGCCACTTAGCCAGCCTACGAATATACCCAATGGCTCAAACCATTCCCTGAAATTGTACAGGTGCTGCTCGGCCAGTATTTCGGTGGGCGCCATAATGGCAACCTGGTAGCCACATCCAAGCGCATGCAGCGCCGAGAGAGCTGCAACCACAGTCTTGCCGGAGCCCACATCGCCTTGTAACAGTCTCAACATGGGACAGACACTGTTCAGATCCCGGGCGATCTCCTGGTAGGCCGATTGCTGCGCATTAGTTAAAGTGAATGGGAGCTGCCTGAGATAGCGCGTTATCAATTCATTGTCTGCATCCATCTTTGGTGCTGTCTGCTTGCTTGAGTCATTCTTGAAACGCCGCATACAGAGGCGATGGGCTAGCAATTCCTCGAATGCGAGGCGTTTGTGCCCAGGATTCATCTCTTCGCTCATCCAGCCCAGCGGCGCATCGGCAGGTGGTTGATGAATCAGCTTGATTGCTTCAGTGAGCCCATGCAGCCCGAGCTTGTTAACCAGTTCTGCAGGCAGATAATCACGCACCTGGTTGGAGCGCTCCAGAATGTCGAGCGCTTGCCTGGCCACGTTGCGCAATCTTCCCTGCTGCAAGCCATCGGTGGAGGGATAGATTGGTGTCAGTGTTTCTGGCACCGGTTCGTTTTCAAGGTCCCGAATTACCCGGTATTCCGGATGATACATTTCCATGCCAGACCTGCCGCGCCTTACCTCGCCATAGCAGCGTAGCTGATTGCCTGGCTCCAGCGATTTTTTCTGCGCTGCGCTGAAATGAAAAAAACGCAGACTGATTACACCGCTATTGTCGCGCAAGACACAATGCAAGCTGCGGCGTCTGCCAAACTGAATATTACTGCTGACGATTTCACCCTGCAGCTGAACATGCTCTCCGACAGAGACTCGACCAATAGAATCGATGCGGGTACGATCCTCATAACGCAGCGGAAGATGAAATAACAAATCCTGTACGTTATAAATACCGAGTTGATGAAACTTTTTCTCCAGTGCGGGCCCAACGCCTTTCAGCCGGGTTAACTGAATCTGGTCGAGTTGCTGGCTGCTCATTACCTGATGATGCGCATTAGTTGTGAGAGTCATTCTGCGATCGATTTATTTTCCACAGACAAGCGCTGCGCCGTGTCCGGGAAATCTTCACTGCAGGATACCGTTGCCGAACGGTAAAAGTATAGGCGATTCCTAAAGGATTGCTAACCGGTGATGATCGCGTCTATTTCCACGATTGAATGTTTCGGCAGTGCACTGACCTGGATGGTCGCCCGTGCCGGATAGGGCTCGTTGAAGTTTTCCGCCATGATGCTGTTAACCATGGCGAAATCACTAAGGTCAATCAGATAGATTGTCAACTTAACCGCATTTTGTAAGCCACTTCCTGCGGCCTCGGCAACACTTCTCAAATTCTTGAACACTTGCCGGGTCTGTTCCTCGATACCCCCTTCCACCAGTTCCATGGTTTCAGGATCCAGAGGAATCTGCCCGGAGAGGAAAATCAGTTCACCCGATTTTATAGCCTGGGAGTAGGGACCGAGTGCCGCAGGTGCGGCATCGGTTTTAATCGCTTCTCGATCTGGCATGACTGGATTCCTCAGTGAATACCGATAGTGCTTCTTATCATCTTGCGCACCCGGCGGCTCTTGACTCGCGTAACCCTCGTTACTGGTTTGATTAGACGGACTCGCTTCATGACTCGAGCCAGATGCACACGATTCCGAACATTCAGAGACAGGTTTACGATACTGACGCGGGCATCTCGTTCCACTGTACTTATTTTTTCTATATTCGCCTCGGCGCCGGTAATGGTGGTGGCAAGTGTGGCGATAATTCCTCGCAGGTTTTCCAGTTCGACGCGCAGCTCGACAGAGAACTCTCCCTCGACATCCGGATCCCAACTGACCGCGATACATTTTTCGGGGTTGTCATGAATTTCCGCGATGTTATTGCAGTCATCGGTGTGAATTACCATGCCGCGCCCTGAGCTGATATGACCAACAATGGGATCGCCAGGAATTGGATGACAGCATTTGGCGTAGTTCATCACCATTCCTTCGGAGCCGCGAATTGCCAGGGACCCCTGTTCATCAGGAGCAAGGCCACCGTCCAGAGCCGTGACTTTACTGTGCGCGGCAAGACGTTGGGCAACCATGTAAGACATACGATTACCCAGACCAATCTCTTCCAGCAAGTGATCGAGGGATTTCAGCTTTGTCTGGCTGAGCACTGCATTGATGTTTTCCGCCGTAACCGAATCGAGGTCGCTGCCGAAACTGGCTAATGCCTTGTTTAGTAAGCGGCGCCCCAGAGCAACAGATTCAGAATGTTTCTGGTTCTTCAGGTAATGGCGAATATTGCTGCGAGCCTTACCGGTGACAACAAAACTCAACCAGGCAGGGTTAGGTTGGGTGCCAGGCGCAGTAATGATCTCCACAGTCTGCCCGCTTTGTAATGGCTCGCTCAGCGGTGCCAGGCGGCGACTGATACGGCAGGCTACACAGGAATTTCCAACATCGGTATGAATCGCATAGGCGAAATCCACCGCGGTAGACCCAGCAGGCAATTCAAAAATTGTTCCCTTTGGTGTGAACACATAAATCTCATCAGGGAATAGATCGATCTTAACGTTTTCGATGAACTCCAGCGAGTTTCCAGCGTGCTTCTGTAGTTCCAGCAAGCCGTTTACCCATTCGCGAGCACGAATATGAGCATTGCTTGGCAAGTCATCACTGGATTTGTAGAGCCAGTGCGATGCAATACCGTTGTTTGCCATCGCTTCCATTTCTTCAGTTCGAATTTGAATCTCGATAGGAACGCCGTGCATACCAAACAAAGTCGTATGCAGTGACTGGTAACCGTTAGTTTTTGGAATTGCGATATAGTCCTTGAAGCGGCCGGGTACGGGTTTGTAGAGACTGTGCACGGCGCCTAACACGCGATAGCAGGTGTCGACACGATCGACAATGATCCGAAACGCATACACATCCATAATTTCAGAAAAAGATTTACGTTTGCTACGCATCTTCTCGTAAATTGAAAACAGGTGCTTCTCACGTCCGATGGTGCGACCCGGCAGATCCTCACGTTCGAGGCAGGTTTCCAAGGCGGTCTGGATTTTTGACACGATTTCCCTGCGATTACCGCGAACGCGTTTAATTGCAGTAGCAATGCGGCGCGAACGCATCGGGTGGAGTGCGGCAAAGCCAAGCTCTTCAAATTCGACTCTTACGTTGTTCATACCCAGCCGATTAGCAATAGGCGCGTATATGTCGAGCGTCTCTCTCGCAATACGCCTGCGTTTATCAGGGGTTAGTACGTCCAGAGTACGCATGTTATGAAGGCGATCTGCGATCTTCACCAGGATTACTCGCAGGTCTTTCGCCATGGCCATAGCCATTTTCTGAAAGTTTTCAGCCTGTGCCTCGGCGCGGCTGCTAAAGGTAATCTTGTTGAGCTTACTGACACCATCCACTAGATCGGCGACCGTATTACCGAACTGTGATTTGATGGCTGTCTTGGTGATGCCAGTATCTTCGATGACATCATGCAGCATGGCGGCCATCAGTGATTGATGGTCCATGTGCATTTTGCTCAGAATGGAGGCGACCGCCAGAGGATGTGTTACGTAGGCATCGCCGCTGCGTCGAAACTGCCCCTCGTGTGCCTGTTCGGCATAGTAGAAGGCGCGCTTTACGCTATTGACCTGATCTTTTCCAAGGTAGTCGGAAAGATCGTCAGCGAGTGAGTCGATTGTGTCCAACGCTATGACTTGCAAGACCCGACTCCTTAAGTTTTACTCTTCAGCAGAGAGACTGTCTTCTTTTCGGACCTGTTCGTCATGTGCAGCCATGGCAGTTGCGGCGGCGGCTTCCAGTTGTTCCACCGCTTCTTCTTCCAGCTCAGCACTTGGCTTTTCGACCAGGATTGAGGCAGTGATGAAGCCTTCGGCGATTTCACGTAAAGCGAGTACCGTGGGCTTGTCGTTATCTACCGAGACCATTGGATCCTTGCCTCCGGTCTGTAATTGCCGCGCTCTTTTGCTGGACACCATCACCAATTGGAAACGGTTATCTACCTTGTCCAAACAATCTTCTACAGTAATTCGTGCCATGCCTATACCTTAATCATTTCGCAGTTATCGTTCAGAATCTCTTAAGACCTTGTGGGACGGGATTTCTAGCCTGTTCGCAATAGACGCATTAATAGATGCATTATTAGAGGCTCCCTAAGTAAGAGGACCGGGGATTCTACTGAATTTCAGTCCAAATTGCATATTTTTTACCAGGCAATTCATGCCAATCTGGACTTGAAGAGGTGATTTTTCAACGCGCCAGAGGGTTTCAGTCTCGTGTCAGGTTCTCCAAAAGGTTTGCCAGGGATTCCTGCTGTGCCTGCACGGTCAGACGGCGTGATCGAATAATTGCCCGTATATCGGCGAGCGCGAATTCAAAATCATCGTTGACCACCACAAAGTCAGCCTCCGCTACATGCTGGATAACACTGCGTGCCTGCTGCATCCGTCTCTCTATCGTATCTTCGTCATCCTGAGCCCGTTCGGTGAGGCGCAGGGTGAGTGCTTTTAGAGAGGGTGGCAGGATAAATATGAAGCAGGCGTCTGGCCGCAGTTTGCGAACCTGCGCGGCACCTTGCCAATCAATTTCCAGAATCACGTCAAAGCCTGCATCGAGTTGCTGGTTCACCCAACGCTCTGAGGTTCCGTAGTGATGTCCGTATACCTCGGCGCTCTCCAGAAAGTCAGCGGCTGACAACATGGCCATAAATTCCTTGTCGCTGACAAAATGATAATTGACTCCATTCTCTTCGCCGGGGCGGCCTGGCCGTGTTGTGTGTGATACTGACACTCGCAATCCATCATCATGGTGCACGAGAGCATTTACCAGCGTTGTCTTGCCTGTCCCGGAAGGAGCAGTGATGATGATTAACTTGCCCTTTAGCATCTCAGTTTAGGTTCCTCTCACTCGACGTTTTGTATTTGTTCACGCATCTGTTCGATCATAACTTTGAGCTCTACTGCACCCATGGTCGACTCGACTACTATGGCCTTTGATGAAAGAGTGTTCGCCTCCCTGTTTAATTCCTGCATGAGAAAGTCCAGCCGCCTGCCTTTTTGTCCCTTGGTTGTGATAACCCTATCTACTTCGTTAAGGTGGGAATCAAGACGATCCAACTCTTCATCGACATCGGCTTTCTGTGCAAGTAGTGCAATCTCCTGTTCTAACCGCGTGGGCTCAAGTTCAACCTTTAGCTCTTCCAGTTTATCCGCTAAAGATTGTCGCTGCTTCTCGAGGATGGTCGGCATCTTTTCTCTTAAGGCAGCCACTATTTCGCGAATCGCTGTGATGCGCTGAATCAGAAATCCCTTTATCGCTTCACCCTCACGTTCTCTGCTAGCTAGTAAATCATCGAGCGTCCTTTCAAATAATTGCAGAGCTTCCGTTTCCAGGACGCTATTGTCTGACTGTTGATCGGAAACTACGCCGGGCCAGCGCAAGATCTCCATGCTACTAAGCGGCGAAGAACTTCCAGTGAGGGTCTGGATCTGATTATTGGCCTCCACCAGCCTCTGAATCAGATCCTCGTCTAATTGCAGCTCAATCTGGCCTGCTTCTGCAGGTTGAAAGCGCAACTGGCATTCGACTTTACCGCGGGCCAATCGCTTTCTTGCTGTCTCACGAATGTTATTTTCCAGCCCGCGGAAAACATCAGGAAGCCGAACACTGGTTTCCAGGTACCTGTGATTAACGGAGCGAATCTCCCAGGTGAGGGAACCCCAGTCCTGATCCAACTGCTGCCTTGAGAAGGCAGTCATACTCAACATCATAACAGTGAACTCTACGGTGAAGATTCACCATTTTAGCGTAATACGCGATGAATCACAGTGGTCATTCACCCCTTTACCGATCCCTTCGCTCGCACTGGGCATGATTTTCAAGGATAATCCGCAACACAGTTTTAAACCCATTGAGTTATCGTCCTCCCACATTGGAAATTCCATGACAGCAGTAACCAGACCCAGCAACCGACAGGCCGATCAACTACGTACTATTCGATTGAGCAGGCATTACACCATGCATGCCGAGGGATCAGTGCTGGTTGAATTTGGCGACACCAGGGTGCTTTGCAATGCGACTGTGGAAGATTCAGTTCCCCGGTTTCTGAAAGGCAGTGGCAGAGGCTGGGTAACTGCAGAATACGGGATGTTGCCGCGATCTACCGGTAGCCGTATGGACCGTGAAGCAGCCAGGGGTAAACAATCCGGAAGATCTCTGGAGATTCAACGTCTGATCGGTCGCTCTCTGCGCTCGGCCGTCGATTTGAGCCAGCTAGGTGAACACACCATCAAGGTGGACTGTGACGTGATACAGGCCGATGGGGGCACACGTACTGCCTCGATTACTGGAGGTTGTGTAGCGCTGGTTGACGCAATTAACTACATGCTGGCGAACAAGATGTTAAAGACCAGTCCGCTCAAGCAATTGATTGGCTCTGTTTCTGTTGGTATCTACAAGGGCCTCGCCATATTAGACCTGGATTATGCGGAAGACTCGAGCGCGGAAACCGATATGAATGTAGTTATGACCGAGTCCGGTGGCTTCATTGAAGTGCAAGGCACTGGTGAAGACGGAGATTTTAGTCACGCTCAGTTATTCGAGATGATTGCACTGGCTGAAAATGGCATTAGGCAATTGGTTAAAGCGCAACAGGAGGCGTTGGCTTAACTGGACACAGTGAGGCAGATTCGCAATGCATTCGTTTCAAACTGATTTTTTAAAATTTGTCATCGATAATGACATTCTTCGGTTTGGCGAGTTTACTTTAAAGTCAGGCCGGATCAGCCCGTACTTTTTCAATGCAGGTTTATTCAATACTGGCGAGAAACTGTCCTTCCTGGCCCGGTGCTATGCGGCAGCCATCGTACACTCAGGTCAGCAATTCGATGTATTGTTCGGGCCGGCCTACAAGGGAATTCCTCTGGTCTCTGCAACAGCGATGGCGCTGGCAAGCAATCATGACATCAACAAACCATTCTGTTTTAACCGAAAGGAAACCAAAGAACATGGTGAAGGTGGTGTGATTGTAGGAGCAGAGCTTACCGGTAACGTCATGATCATCGATGATGTCATTACCGCTGGAACGGCTGTCCGGGAAGCTGCTGACATACTGGCGAACAATGGCGCAGTGCTGGCAGGGATCGCCGTAGCAATGGACAGGCAGGAGCGTGGCACAGGATCACTCTCGGCAATTCAGGAAATTGAACAGAACTACCAGATAAAGATTGTTAGTATTATCAATCTACAGGATATAGTCGACTTTCTTGAGGAGACATCTGCCAAAGTGCTACAACAACACCTCGAAGCAGTTATAGCTTATCGAACGGAGTATGGAGTCTGACTAGCCGACTGATGCAGCCGTTGCGGTTGTGTAGGGAGCCAGCAGGTTTCGACTGAGAAATTCCCACTGAGTATCCCAGTTCTCCAATGGGGAATGTTTGAACTCACTGCGCACGAATTGAACCAACCTGCCTTCACAGCTTGCCAGCAACAGGTTAGCGAGCGCCGCGGGCGAGACCGTGGGCTTTAAATTTTCTCGGATCTGTGCTTCTCGCAAGACTTGTTTTAGTTGAGATTCCAGTCGGCTGAAGAATTGCGCGATACGCTCACGCAAGCGCTCGGTTTCGCCAGCAAGCGCATCGCCTGTTAAGAGGCGTGTCATACCGGGGTTCTTATCCGAGAAAGTCAGCAGTAAGGTCAGAATCTTATGGCAGCGCGCTTCAGTACTGGCTTCTTCGTTCAGAATTCGTGAAATACGCAGGAACAGGGTTTCTTCAATAAACTGGATAAGCCCTTCGAACATGCGCGCCTTGCTGGGAAAGTGTCGATAGAGTGCCGCTTCGGAAACGCCTACTTCTTTGGCCAGCGCGGCTGTGGTAATTCGTTCTCCAGGAGCGGTTTCCAACATGCGCGCCAGGGATTGCAGAATCTGGTCTTTTCGCGACAGCTTGTGGTTGGTATCCATAGCCATTCTGTTAGTTCTTTATTGGGCCTCGTTGCGTAAGGAAGCATTCCGGCGGCGAAGGTGAACGGGTTAGTCCTTGTTGAGGCCATTCTTGGTAATCAGGGTGCCCACACCTTCATCGGTAAAAATCTCCAGAAGTACAGCATGTTCTACCCGCCCATCGATGATATGGGCACTGTGTACGCCTCCCTTCACAGCATCAAGCGCACACTCTACTTTGGGCAGCATTCCCCCTTGTATGATTTTATCGGCAATTAGCTTGTCAACTTGCTTGGTGCTGAGGCCGGTCAGCACATTGCCTTGCAGGTCCTGCACTCCGGCGACGTTGGTAAGCAGGATCAGTTTTTCCGCATTGAGCACATCGGCAATTTTACCCGCCACGGAGTCAGCATTGATGTTATAGCTTGCACCTTCTTCATCGGTTCCAATTGGTGCTATAACCGGGATAAAGTCGCTGTCTTTCATTACTTCCAGGATTTCGGTATTGATGTGGACGACTTCTCCAACCTGCCCGATGTCCAATGCCTGAGCGTCAGACTCAGAATTCTTGCGCTTTAGTTGCAGCTTCCTGGCTTTGATCAGATTGCCATCTTTACCCGTTACACCTATCGCCTTGCCCTGGTTCTTATTCAGCAGGGACACAATCTCTTTGTTGACCAGGCCGCCCAGAACCATCTCCACCACTGCCATGGTTCGGCTGTCGGTTACACGTAGCCCGTCGACAAAACTGGACTCGATGTTGAGCTGGGCGAGGACGTTTGCAATCTGTGGGCCGCCACCGTGTACTACTATCGGATTTATCCCCACCAGCTTCATCAAGACGATGTCTCTGGCAAAGCTCTGCTTCAGTTTTTCATCGGCCATGGCGCTGCCGCCGTATTTAACGACCATAGTGCGTCCGGTAAATTTCTGAATATAGGGCAGAGCCTCAGTCAGAACCTTGGCAATATTTTTGGCATTGTTAATAGTTAATGACATGCTAATCAGAAGGTTTCCAGTGCACTCACATCTAAGGATTTATCTGCTCGAGAAATTAAAGCTTTAAATTCTTGCTGGATTTTTTGAAGTCGTTCAGCTGAATCTGCCTCAAACCGGAGCAGTAGCGCCGGAGAAGTATTTGATGCACGCACCAATCCCCAGCCGTCGCTATATTCAACTCGCAATCCATCCAGGGTTATCAGATGCGCACCTGGGAAATCCGCCAGTTCTAGAATTCGATCGATGGCATGAAACTTCTCATCATCATTCACAGCAACCTGGATTTCTCCGGTACTTTCAGTGGCTGCGTAGCGGTTGAACAACTCGCTGGCTGGCAGGCCCTGTCGGCTTATAATTTCAATAATTCTGGCAGCGGCGTACAGACCGTCATCATGGCCGAACCAATCATCCTTTATAAAGATATGTGCGGCATACTCGCCACCCAGTGGTGCATTGGTTTCCTGCATTTTCTGCTTCATAAAGGAGTGACCACTGCGGTGCATAACAGGTGTGGCACCGGCTTGTGAGATCAGTCGAGCCAGATGGATACTGCATTTCACATCAAAAATAATTGGAGCACCAGGATAGCGGGGTGCTATATCCTCTACCAACAGCATCAGCATTCGATCCGCATCGATAAAATTACCGCTTTCGGTAACGATACCCAGGCGGTCACCATCACCATCGAACGCGATACCCAGATCAGCCTTGTTGGCAACGACGCATTCGGCCAATGCTCGCAAATTTTCCGGAACCGTGGGGTCAGGATGATGGTTAGGAAAACTGCCATCAATCTCACAATAGAGAGGGATTACCTCACAACCCAGCCGTTCGAATAGGCTGGGTGCAATGGCTGAGGGTACCGCATTGCCGCAGTCTATTACGAGGCGCAGCGGGCGCTGCAGTGAAATTCGTGCACAAACATCTTCCAGATAAGCAGGTTTAATATCGAGTTCCGAACGCGCGCCATTGCCTGAGTGCAGCCGGTTCTCGGCTATGCGTGTTCTTAGTTTTTGAATCTGGTTGTCTGCCAGGCAAGTTTGATTGAAGACAATCTTGAGACCGTTGTAATTAGCAGGATTGTGACTCGCTGTGAGCATGACACCTGATGCGCAGTTACTTGTATGCGTTGCAAAATACAACAGCGGAGTAGGGATTAGCCCCAGACTGACAACGTTGCATCCACTGGCAAGAATTCCTTCGATAACGGCGTTGGAAAGTGTTGGGCTGGAGAGCCTGCCATCGAAACCCACGAACAATGTGTCAATTGAGTTATCCAGTGCTTCACTACCGATTCCCTGGCTTATAAGCCTTACGCTTTCAACGGTGAGCTCTTCATCAACGATGCCGCGAATGTCATACGCCCGAAAGATTGAATCAGGAATCTGTAGAGAAGCGATAGATTTGTTTACCGCTTGTTCTGCTATTTGTTCTTCTGAGAGCGCCATGAGTTTCTTGTACTTTAAATCAATAAGTCGAGTCAGCTTTTTTGAGTCAGGGTTTCAGCGATGAGTTGCAATATGTTTCGGGCAACCACATTTTTGTTTGCAGTGGGAATCTCCTTTTCACCGGTTGGAGAAATTGCCGTAACTGAAATAGTTTCACTATTGAAAGTCTCGGTCGCATTATTGGCAAATAAAAGGTCCAGATTTTTCTTCTGCAGTTTTTTGCGACCATTCTCGAGAATGTCATTGGTCTCCGCTGCGAAACCCACCACAACTGGCCGAGGATCCAGCCGTGCAACTTCACTGATGATGTCTGGATTCTTCACCAGCGTGAGTTGAATTTCCCCAGTACTCTTTTTGATTTTTTCCTGAGCCGCATTTTTCGGGCGATAGTCAGCCACGGCTGCCACGCCAATGAACACATCGGCCGCTTCTATCTGCGCAAGTGTCGCCTCGAGCATCTGATCTGCGCTTTCTACATCGATGCGGGTAACTCTATCGGGTGTCTGTAGTTGCACTGGTCCGCTTATCAGAATTACTTTGGCTCCAGCAAAGACAGCTTCAGCGGCCAGCGCATATGCCATTTTTCCCGAACTGTGATTACTGATAAACCTGACTGGATCCAGCGCTTCTCGAGTTGGCCCACCGGTAATGACAATTTTTCGACCCGCCAGGTAATCGCTTTTGAAAAGGCTCGCGCACTCCTCGATCAGTTCCGCCGGTTCCAGCATGCGCCCAAGGCCGACATCGCCACAGGCCTGTTCTCCTTCGGCAGGTCCGAATATGTGGTATGACCTGTCTCGCAATAATTGTAGGTTGGACTGGGTACCCGGATCAGACCACATTGCCTGATTCATTGCCGGCGCTACCGCTATAGGTGCAGAAGTGGCTAGCACCAGGGTACTCAGAATGTCATTCGCCTGGCCATGGACTATGCGCGCAATAAAGTCAGCCGTTGCTGGCGCAATAAGCACCAGATCTGCCCAGCGCGCCAATTCGATATGACCCATTGCCGCTTCGGCTTCGGTATCCAGTAACTCCAGGTGCACACGATTACCTGAAAGCGCCTGCATTGTCAGCGGCGTAATGAACTCGGTGGCGGATCGGGTCATGGCAATCCGCACGTCGGCTCCGGCCTTGCTAAACAGGCGAGTCAGCTCGGCACATTTATAAGCAGCGATTCCACCGGTGATACCAAGAAGGATGCGTTTGTTAGTGAGGCTTAACATGGAAACCGTTGAAAAACCTGGCATCAAGAAATAGGGGAGAGCTAGACTAGCAGGTCATTTCTCCTGACGCAATTTGCGCATAAGTTACGAAATTTGGGGAATTCAGGGCTAAGCTTTACTGCTGGTTTCAACTGAAAAGACAGGAATTCAGCCCTATGACACTCACATCCTGGCCATTGCATGAACGGCCACGGGAAAGGCTTCTCAATGGGGGTGCCAAGCAACTTTCAGATGCTGAGTTGCTGGCAGTCATACTCCAGAATGGCACCCGAGGCCTCACTGCTGTGGACGTAGCCCGCCAGCTGCTGATCCGGCATGGCGGTCTGAATGGAATACTCAGCGCACGCCAGGTCGAGCTTTGTGCGCAACCAGGAGTTGGAAAGGCTACGTTCGCCTGCTTTGAAGCAATCCAGGAAATCGTGCAAAGGCAGATGTTGGAAAGCATACGAAGTAAGCGAGTACTTACTAGCTCGGCAGAGACACGCAACTATCTACGGGCCAAGTTCCGAAATTGTCAGAATGAAATCTTCAGTTGCCTGTTCCTGGATAATCAGCACCGGGTCATGAAGCTCGAAGAACTGTTCCAGGGCACGATCGATGGCGCCGCGGTGTATCCCCGGGAGGTTGTGAAACGCTGTCTTCATTTCAATGCGGCGGCGGTGATCTTCGCTCATAATCATCCGTCAGGGGTGGCGGAGCCAAGCCAGGCCGATATCGCCATAACCCGTAAACTCATGGCGGCACTGCAGACTATCGATGTCAGGGTACTGGACCACCTGGTGATTGGGGATAGCTGCGTTGTTTCGTTAGCTGAGCGAGATCTACTTTAGGAGCCTCTGAACAACTACTTGTTCAGAGGCTCCCCAGATTGTTACGCTTGGCTGACTGGCCTGGAAGCAAGGAAACAGGGGCCCTCCACGGGAGTTTACCTTGCTATTGGCAGACTGTTCTGGTATAAAACGCAGCTCTTTTTTACCCCCAGTTTGTTTCGTGGAAGATCGAGACCTGATCCGGGGAATACACTTCAGAAATTCAGTTTTTTTACTGAGCAGGACTTAAGAGGCCGCAAGATGTCCAGGGTTTGTATGGTAACGGGTAAAAAACCTGTTTCAGGAAACAACGTATCACACGCGCAAAACAAGACTAAGCGCCGATTCTCACCAAATATTCATACGCATCGATTCTGGGTCGAGTCTGAAAAGCGCTTCGTGAAACTCCGCGTATCTACAAAAGGAATGCGTATCATCGACAAGAACGGTATTGATACGGTTTTAGCCGATATTCGAGCCAATGGCGCGCAAGTTTAAGCGGACTAATTAACACGGGTAGCCAACAATGAGAGACAAGATCAAATTAGTATCAAGCGCTGGTACGGGTCACTACTACACGACCGACAAGAATAAGCGCAACATGCCGGACAAGATGGAAATCAAGAAATACGATCCGGTTGTCCGCAAGCACGTCATCTATAAAGAATCCAAGATCAAGTAGAGATTCAGTCACGTTCGCGCAAACCAGTCTCACAATAAAAAAGCCGGCAATCTTTCACCAGGCTGCCGGCTTTTTTATGGAAGGAAATTGAGAGTTTCTGGCTTATTTTCCCCGGCTCAGCTGCGTTGCCAGCCTTTCCGTAGTTGCCAGAACTTTAGGATTCTCGGTAAATTCCAATTTCAGTTTGCCAACCGTCGTTGAAACCGTTCCATACCGCTTGAGCCTGAATAGCTTGGCAATCGACTGCAGGGTTACCGCAGATAACTCCTGGCACAAGTACATGGCAACCCAACGCGGTACATTCTTGGATCCAGGACCGCGCGCTGCTTTATAGATACTCACTTCAGAAACTTTGAACTGCCTGGCAACGGCAGTGATGATCTGTTTGCAGGAAGGGCGCCACTTGGCATTCGCACCGCGAGAGACTCCCCGGACCGTGGTGGCGGAACGCTTTTTCTGCGCCCCGTTGCGAAACTTGGCATCGCCCATTACCGATGACAGGTTCTTCTTTCCATAGAAATGCGCCATTTCTTCATCGACACCCTGCGCCACATATTTCTTGTACGCTGCCGCTCGTTTCGCCGCAGTGGTGCGAAGCTGTTTCAGGATATCGTCGCGGTTAAACCACACTGGTGGTTTGGCTTTTCGTGTGAAATAGGTATAGCTACTATAAGGATAGCTATTCAATTCCGCTGCCTTGACCTTGGAGTGAATAAAGCGCGATAGCGGTAACAGGTATTTGTCAGCCTGCACCAGGACTGCCTTGTAGCGACCCCGGAACAAGGAGCCATCTATCCTCTTCAGCCTTTGATGCTGTTGAGTATAGAGTCCGTCTATCTGGCGCATAAAACGACTCAGGTTAGCCTCAGGTGTTTTCACCACAAGGTGGTACTGGTCTCTGAGCAGACAGTAAGCATGAACTTCGACATTCAATCTTGCACAGGTTTCACCTAACCCATCTAGAAAGGCTTCGAAATACTTCGCCGAAGGAAACACTCGTTGACTATCCAGTCCGTAATTAGAGACATGGTATGTCGCGTCTGGATATTCTATTCGAAGAGGTCTGGCCATCTTTTATTCTCTGTTATTGTTTATAGATAGAATTAGAGCTGACCCTATGTGGATCAAGGCGTATAGATATCGAAATTAGTCTGGCGCGTCAACACAATTAGGAGCGAAGTCGGGCAATTTGCTTCGAGCTTTAAAACAGGGGATGAAACGCATCGTTGTGTCACTGCAATTATGTGTCACAGCAATTATGTGTCACGGCAAATATGTGTCACGGCAATTGCACTTTAAAGCGAGGCTTGACCCCTTTTCGATAGTAAAGAAGTATTATGGGCGACGCGCGACTATTACTACCCTGCTGGGTGCGGGCAAACCTTCAATAGTTTTCTCCTGGTCAGATGAGTCCAATGCATCCCCTAGTGACTCGAAAGGCATCCACGGCGTTTGTCGCTGCTCGTGAAGAGTAGTCCTGGATTGATCAATAACCTCAGCTTCCACAAAGTTGCAGCGTTGTAACCACTGCAAAGCAGTGGCAATGCTCGGTACGAACCAGACATTGGGCATTCGAGCGTACCTGGCCGCGGGCGTCAGACTGTAACCTTCCAGGCCATCGACATAAAGAGTTTCAAGAACGAGTTGCCCACCTGGTTTAAGGCACTGTTTCAGTTGCATCAGGTGATCAATCGGTGAGCTGCGGTGATAGAGCACCCCCATTGAGAACACCGTATCGAATTTCTCCAACGGCAGTGGGAGGCCCTCCAGCGCGACAGGCAAGACAAAGATGGGAGGGTCGGGAAGAAAGTGTTTCAGTGCCCAGAACTGTGCAACATAGTGGATGTGTGGATCGATACCGATAACCAGCTCAGCACCTGCCTCGAGTATGCGGAAACCGAAGTAGCCGTTGCCGCAGCCAACGTCCAGAACCGCCTGTCCTTTGAGAGAGCCAATCCGTTTCTGCAATCGATCCCATTTGAGATTGCACTGCCATTCGCTATCCACCTCAATGCCAAAAACATTGAAGGGTCCCTTGCGCCACGGAATGAATTCACGCAGTTGCTGGACCAGTTGTGCGCGGGTCGCGGCATCGCAATCAGTATCCAATCCTATTCGAATCGTATCTGAGTAACTCACGGTTGAAGCGGAAATTGCGGGCAGCCCTGAGAGATGCTCGCGCCATTTCTTGAAGTCACCATGCTTGATCTGTTCAAGAGAAGACTCCTCGACCAGTGGTGCCAGCGCCATAAGTCCGTAATCTTCAAGGTAGTGCAGTAGTGGGGCGAAATTCACTGGCAGGGCCTATTTGAAGGTAACCATTGAGGCAAAATTGAAGCACTGAAACCAGACATCGAACGAGCCAAAGCCTGCCTGGTTCAATCTATTGCGATGTGCATCGATGGTCTCTGGCAACAAGACGTTCTCAAGGGCCGCGCGTTTCTGACTAATCTCCAGTTTGCTGTAGCCCATGTTTTCTTTAAAGCTGTGATACATATCGATAAACAGGTCATTCAGCTTCTCATCGGGGAAAACGATTTTCTCCGAGATGATCAGGATGCCGCCAGGATTCATGCCTTTATAGATCCTCTCGATCAAGCCCTGTCGCTCGGTCAGGGTTACAAATTGCAGGGTAAAATTCAGTACCACAACCGAGGCATTGACAATATTAACGTCCAACACATCTTCGCAGCGGCACTCAATTGGTATCCGAATAAAGTCCAGAGATGCTTTTTTTCGCTGCATTGTTTCTATCATGGCCGTGGAATTATCAACGGCTACTATCGAACAATTGGCGTTAGACAGCGCATGAGCCATGGCAAAGGTCGCCCCTCCAAGGCTACAGCCCAGGTCATACAAGACCGAATCTTGCTGGTAATGCCGCTCAGCCAGCACACCAATCATGGCTATGATCGTGCTGTAGCCAGGCACTGAACGATTGATCATGTCCTCGAAAACTTCGGCAACGTTTTCATCGAAGACAAAGTCTCCAGGCAGCTGCTTCTGCGCAAACAACTGATCTCTTCGTTGGCCCTTTTGCGAATCTTTTTGTGGGGTGTCGTTGCTCATAAAAATCGTAGATTGGCTCGGTTTAGCTGTGTCGGAAATTCAGCTTGTCATTAATGCTGAAAAATTTCCCCAAAGTTATTGTGAAGCGAAGTAGTTTCACATAGTTTACACATTCATTAGAGGGTTCAGAGGATAGCAATCCCTCGATGTATTATCCGGTAATCCATGCCACATTCAAACGCCAGCGCTGCACAGCTATTGGTCGAAAACTTCTCGCTATTGGAAAACCTGAGTATTGAATATGGCGTGTTGGACCTGGCCTGTGGCGAAGGTAGAAATGGTTTACACCTGGCGGAGCATAAACTAAAGGTTACATTTGCCGACTATGATGAAACCAATCTATCGCATGTAGAAAATGAACTGCATGCAAAAGGACTTCAGGGGCAGTGCTGGCGCGTCGATCTGGAAGTAGCGAATAGCGAACCTTTGGCAGATAAATGTTTCGACGCGGTGCTGGTTTTTAATTATCTTCATCGACCCCTGATGCCAGCTATAAAGCAGGTCATCAGGCCAGGTGGAGTGCTGTTTTATGATACGTTTACTATGGACCAGATCCAGTTTGGTAAACCAACAAACCCAGATTATCTACTGCGGCCTGGCGAATTGCTGGACTGCTTTAAGGGCTGGGAACGGCTGTACTATTTTGAGGGCGAAATGCTTTCGCCGGGAGCGCAGAACAGGTGTGCCAAGGCAAGCCTGATCGCAAGGAAACCCTGACAGGGTAAATAACAGGATGATGAGAAACCCATGAGCAAGCCGAAGATTGTTCCACTGAATTCTGGAAACTTGACTACTCAATCACCGCAATCTTTCACCTGCGAAGTGCTCAGGAGCAGCCGCAAGACGCTTGCGCTTTATATTTCCCACAAACAAGTAGAGGTTCGCTGCCCGCACCGAGCTTCTCGAGCAGAGGTGCAAAATTTCGTTAATTCGAACCAACAATGGATTCAAAATCGGCTGCAGGAAGAGTCAGTGCGCTTTCAGGAAAGCCTGCGCATCGAAAAAGGCGCCAGGATACTCTACCGGGCCAGGGAGCTCACTATCGAGTTTAGAGAAGGGCGCAAGCAGCGTATCCTGATCAACGGCGATCGCTTCATTATCCAGGGGCACAAGCTTAATGCGGCCAAAGCCAGGGTGCAGGTTGAGGATTTCCTGATCGACAAGGCCAGTGAATACATTATTCCCCGTGCTCGAGGATTGGCGCGCTACCTGGGAGTCGACCGCAAGATCAGGGAAATCAAGCTCAGGAAAACCAAGTCCAAATGGGGGCATTGCACATCAGCCGGGATGATTCAATACAACTGGCTGATCATGCTGGCTCCTTACAGCATTATCGACTATATGATTACCCATGAAATTTGCCACCTGATCCACATGGACCATTCGAAACGCTACTGGAATCTCGTGGAATCTATTTGCCCCAATTATGCGCATTACGTCGACTGGCTAAAAGAGCATGAGCACCGCTTCTGGTTCTAGGAACCCCGCAGCACTATCCTCTCTTGTTGGCTCGTTTTACTGACACTTCTTGCCGAACAATAAATCCCAGACGCCGTGACCCAGGCGTTTTGCCCGCTGCTCGAACTTCGATGTGGGCCTTATCGCTTGCTCCCAGAAATGCCCGGGCCCATTGCGATTTTCCAGTCTGTCAATGCCCTCCAGGACTGTCAGCATGTGTTCGGCGTAGGCTTCCCAGTCGGTGGCCAGGTGCAATAATCCACCGCACTTGAGTTTGCAGATCAACAGCTCGATGAATTCCGTCTGAACGAGCCTGCGCTTGTTGTGGCGCTTCTTTGGCCATGGATCTGGAAAAAGGATCAAAATCTTATCGATTGACTCATTCGCGAAACAGTTTTGCATGACTTCCGTGGCGTCATGACAAACCACTCGCAGGTTGCTTAGTTCGTGCGCTTTGATGCCGTGTAGTAACTTACCCACTCCGGGTCGGTGAACTTCGATACCGATGAAATTCGCTTCAGGATTTTGCCTGGCCATTTCCAACAGCGAATCGCCCATCCCGAAGCCTATCTCTACAACAAGCTCAGAACCCGCGGGAAACAGCGAACCCAGCGCGAAAGGCGGCGGCGAATATGCAACAACATAGTCATCCCAATAATCGTCAATTGCCTTGCGCTGTGAATCGGTGAAACGTCCTGACCTGATCACATAGCTGCGGATTGGCCGGGGCTTGGGCGGATTCTCGAGATTTTTGGAATTGTCGGATTTACTACTTGCCACAATTGATTAATCTGCCAACCGAGGTCAGAAACTAGAAGAAAGTGCCGTCGATGGGCGACGATGCGCTGGCATAAAGTCGTCGTGGCATGCGACCCGCCAGATAGGCTTCCCGCCCCGACTCGACTGCCTTCTTCATCGCCGAAGCCATCAGCACCGGCTTGCTGGCTTCAGCGATGGCCGTGTTCATCAGTACACCATCGCAACCGAGCTCCATGGCTATGCTGGCATCTGAAGCGGTGCCTACACCAGCATCGACTATTATCGGCACAGTAGCATTGTCGAGAATGAGTCGAATATTAGTGGGATTGCGAATTCCCAGCCCGGAACCGATGGGTGCTCCTAGCGGCATAACGGCAACGCAGCCAATTTCTTCCAGGCGCTTGGCGATGAGGGGGTCATCACTGGTGTAGACCATGACATCGAAATCATCCTTAACCAGCGCTTCAGCCGCTGCCAGGGTCTCTGTGACGTTGGGATATAGTGTCTTCTGGTCTCCCAGCACCTCAAGCTTTACTAACTTGCGACCGTCCAGAAGCTCCCTCGCCATACGACAGGTGCGCACGGCATCGTCAGCACTGTAACAACCCGCCGTATTCGGCAGGATTGTGTACTTCTCCGCTGAGATAACTTCCAACAGGCTGGGTTCGTCACTGTTCTGACCCAGATTTACGCGACGGATCGCCACAGTGATGATTTCGGCGCCACTCATTTCCAATGCTGCCAGGTTTTCCTGGAAGTTCTGATACTTGCCACTGCCAATAATGAGTCGCGAGGAGTAAGTAGTACCTGCAATTACCAGTGGGCGGTCTGTTACGTCTTTCATATTGTGGTTATGTTCGTGTAGTCATTGCTGTAGTTATGTTCCTGCATTTATTGCTGTTGTCTTGTTCCTGCTGGCGCGTGGTTAACACCCACACCGGGACTAGCCACCGCCAATCGCCTGGACAATTTCAATCTTGTCTCCCTCAACCAGCGCTTGCCTGGATATCTGGCTCTTGGCGACGATCTCACCATTGAGTTCGACAGCGATGCGCCCTTCACCAATGTTCAAGTGTGCCAACAATTGCTGGAGGCTCGTTGCTTTCTCGAGGTCAAGACCCTCACCGTTTACTGTGACATGCATACTTCAGTCTCTAACGCTTTGGTTTGCTGCTCACGCCGAACCAGAACAAGGTAGCCCACCCGGCCAGGAAAAACAGGCCGCCGATGGGAGTTATAGCGCCTACCCAACCGATGCCACTTAAGCACAATATATAAAGGCTTCCTGAGAAAAACAGTATACCAAGCAGGAACAGGTATGCGCTCCTGCGTGGCAGCTGTTCCTGGGGATAATGCAGAGCGAGCAACGCGGATCCAAACAGCGCCAGCGCATGGTACATGTGATATTCAACACCGGTCTGGAACGTGGCGAGCGATTCAGTACTGAGTATGTCCTCCATTCCATGTGCAGCAAAGGCGCCGAGTGTGACGGCAAGGAATCCATTGGCGCTGGCGATGGCAATTAATGATCTGGACATGGTGTGGCATTGTATGAGGACTGAGCGCAGATTCAAAATATCAATGACTCAGCTGGAATGGAAGGGAGAACAAGATTGCCTGGCGGCCGGTAAGTAAATTGCCGGCAAAAAAAAGCCGCGATTCAATCGCGGCTTTCTGTTGATTCGAAAATCAGGCTTCCATTTGTGCCTTGATTTTGTTCATGGCATTTTTTTCCAGCTGGCGAATACGTTCGGCTGAGATGCCATACTTGTCTGCCAGCTCATGTAACGTGGCCTTGTCGTCACCTAGCCAGCGGCTGCTGAGAATGTCTTTGCTGCGCTCGTCGAGTTCTTCCAGCGCCAGGTGCAAGCTGCTGTTGGTAATTTCTTCCCATTCGGTTTCCTCGACATTGAGTGCAATGTCGGAACTCTGGTCTTCAAGGTAATAAGCCGGCGCGCGATAAACCGCGTCATCATCACTGTCTGGCTCGGCATCGAAGGAAGTGTCATAGGAACTCATGCGCCCTTCCATCTGCCGGACAACCTTGGCATCTACTCCCAGATCATCAGCCACTGCCTGAGTTTCCGCGTTGTTCAACCAGCCAAGCCGCTTCTTGGAGCTACGCAGATTGAAGAACAATTTACGCTGCGCCTTGGTAGTTGCTATCTTCACAATTCTCCAGTTGCGCAGAATATACTCGTGCATCTCCGCCTTGATCCAGTGAACGGCGAATGACACCAACCGTACTCCTAGTTCCGGATTGAATCGCTTAACGGCTTTCATTAAACCAACATTGCCTTCCTGGATAAGGTCAGCCTGGGGAAGGCCATAGCCGGAATAAGTCTTGGCCATGTGCACCACGAAGCGCAGATGCGCCATTACCAATTGGCGGGCAGCGTCAACGTTGTCTTCGTAATAGTATTGATTCGCAAGCTCGCGTTCCTGTGCGGGCGTTAGCACAGCGATGCTATTAACGGACGCGATATACGCCGTTAGATCGCGACCCGGAAGTGTAGGAAGGATAACTTGTAAATTCTTTCCAGTGTTCATCTCGTTTTAACCACCTACTAAAAATCTAAGTACAACCTCAATTTCAGGCCTCTGGTTAGTGGTTGCACTCCGGGTAATCCCAATCGTGAATCCGCTTACCAGAATTTCAGCTTTCAGCGTAGTCCGCCGAAACGCCGTAGTTTAGCATTCAATCCTTTTCTTCGCCATCTTCTGGATGCTCGCAAAGCCCCAATACGCAGGGCCTTAGAGATTCCTTTTCCTACTTCGATTATCACAATACCGGCAAATAAAAACATTGATCTACAGCAAAGCTGTAGCTTGGGGCGATCCTGGCTTTTTCAAGCCCGCCCGGCCGGGTTCAACGGCGCCTGGGCGCCACTGATTCGTTATTGTTAGGGTAAATTTTAGAGCGCTTAGGGGTCGATAGCGGCAATGTGCCAATGACTGGCGATCAGGGCAGCAAACCAACCGACAATGGCCCCAACTACAATCAGGGCCATTGCGCTACTGAGTCCGAGCCCGGTAAGCCGAAACGTGCTGTCATAAAGCGCAGCGAGTTCCGCCAACGAGCGGCTGAATCCGAACACCACCACCGCCTGTAACCCACAGGCCATAAGGCCTCCGAGGATGCCGTAAAAGAGCCCGGCATACAGGAACGGCCTGGCGATAAAGCCGTTCGTGCCGCCAACCAGCTTGATGACGCGAATCTCTTCCTTGCGGTTCTCAACCCCCAGCCGAATGGTATTGCCAACGATGAAACAGAGCCCGAAGATAACAAGTAGACCGAGGCTGCGGGCCATAACATCCAGCACACCTGAAATGCCCGCAAGGCGGCGCAGCCACAGGCTATCCAATTGCACCAGCGCGACCTGCGAGAGAGCTTGCAGCCGGGAGGCCAGCGCTTCGACGGCACCGGGTTCAGTTTGAAAAGGCGTGACGACGATTGTGGCGGGTAAGGGATTGGATTCCAGATCCGCCACGATATCGGAAAACCCGGAAGCGGCACTGAATTCAGCCAGGGCCTGGGTTGCTGGAATGTAGACCGCTGCTTCTATGGCATTATCAGTAAGTAAGTCCTCGCTTACCTGACTTCCCTCGGCCTCTGTGAGCTCATCAAGCAGGAACAGGGTAATGCGGGTTTCACTCTGAAACCTTTCCAGGACCGTGATCAGGTTGCTGTTCAGAGCGACCAGGAGTGCAGGCAAGAGCAGTGCGACGGCGATTACGAACACTGTCATAAGGCTAGAGAGCGGCGCAGCGAGAATTCGGCGCAGACAGGCCTTTGCATCACTTTTGTGAGTTTGTAACAATTTCGCGAATTTACCGGGAGAATTACCGCGTTTTGTTGGCACGTTTCGCGATCTTTCCGTACTCAAACCCTGCCCCCTGGCCTTCGATCCGACACCAGTTTGCCCTTTTCCAGGGTCAGGGTGCGATAGTTAAAGTCGCGAATCAGTGTGACCTCGTGACTGGCGACCAGCAGACAAACGCCCACGTTCTTGAATTGTTCAAAGACCCGCATGACTTCCGCGGATAGATCCGGATCCAGGTTGCCGGTGGGTTCGTCGGCCAGAATAATACTCGGCCGATTAACCACCGCCCTGGCAATGCCCACTCGTTGCTGTTCGCCGCCTGACAGGCTGGCAGGGTAGAGGCGTTCCTTGGTCAGCAAGCCGACCTTGTCCAGCGCGGCGCGCACCCTGCGTTTCGCTTCACCGGGATTAAAGCCACAAATTTGCAGAGGCAGGGCGACATTCTCGCCAACAGTGCGGTCAGCCAGTAACTGATGGTCCTGAAATACTGTGCCGATCTGTCGGCGATGATAGGGAATCTTGCGCTTGGGGAGGCGGTTAATATTCGCGCCGTTTACAACGACTTCACCGGTGCTGCTTTTTTCAATGGCGAGGATTAATTTCAACAGGGTACTTTTACCTGCTCCTGAATGACCGGTAACAAAGGCCATTTCACCCCTGCCGATTTCGAAACTGATTTCGCAGAGCGCTTCCGGGCCGTCGGCGTAGCGCTTGCTGACTGCATCAAAAAAAATCATCTTGGCTCGCTCGACGTTGTCTAATTTTTAAATCGTCTCTTCATTCAACGGTTCAATCTGCTGACTGTTCAATGGGATGATCAAGCGATGGTGAAACAAAGAGGGCCGAGACGAAATTCTGTGCATCGAAGGGCCTTAGATCATCCACCTGCTCACCGACGCCTATAAACCGAATCGGCAAACCAAGTTGCTTGGCAATAGCAAACACGACTCCTCCTTTTGCAGTCCCATCGAGCTTGGTCAGGGTAATGCCAGTCAGATTTGCGGCGGCATGAAAACTCGCCGCTTGACTGAGCGCGTTCTGTCCTGTGGTTGCATCCAGAACCAGCAGAATCTCATCTGGCAAGCGTTCATCCTGTTTCTTCAGAACGCGAACGATCTTCTCGAGCTCATTCATTAAATTATCTTTGGTATGCAAGCGACCGGCAGTGTCGGCTATAAGAACGTCGATTTCTTTGGCTTTGGCGGATTGGTAGGCATCGAAAATTACCGAGGCGCTATCGGCACCGGTAGCCTGTGCCACGACAGGAACTTCGTTGCGTTCTCCCCAGACTTGTAACTGTTCTACGGCAGCGGCTCGAAAAGTATCCCCGGCAGCCAACATGACGCTCTTGCCTTGTGATTGCAATCGCTTGGCAAGTTTGCCGATGGTAGTTGTCTTGCCAACGCCATTTACGCCAACCAGCAGAATTACGAACGGCTTAACATTGTCGGGAATTTCCAGAGGAATGGCACAAGGTGCCAGGATATTCGCCAGTTCATTCTGCAAGGCCTGCATGAATTTTCCAGGATCACAGAGATGTTTTCGATCCAGACCTTGTTTCAGGTGCGAGATAATCTGATCGCTAGCTTCGATTCCAACATCGGCAGAGAGCAGCTGACTTTCGATGTCCTCGAGAAGTCCTGCTTCAATTGTCTTCTCACCGAGAACGAGAGTCTCGATGCCTTCTCCCAATCTGCCCCGAGTTCGGCTGAGACTTTTTCTTAACTTTGCAATGAACCCAGGTTCAGAGAAGTCCGATGATTCACTCGTTTTCTGCGGTTCTACCAGGTCTTTGCTTGTGGTTGCTGACGAGGATTTTTGTTTCTTACTAATTCCAAACATCGATTGGAGCACTCTGATTGCGGGGCGCTGAACTGTGTACAACGAACCCGGTATGCTACCACTTGCGAAGTGGCGGATACATAAATACAAATCATTAGTGTCACCGCAATAATGTATTTCCCGGTTAGCCCTGATAGTCTTGCCAGCCTGAGAATGGCAAGATATTTCTGCTTTTCGTTCGGGTGAACCTGGCGATAATGAAAAATCAGCGAACTGACAAACGCAATAGCATACGCATCATCGGCGGGGTTCTGCGCAGCAGGAACATTAGTTTTCCCGATGGCGAAGGATTGCGGCCCACAGCGGACCGAATTCGCGAGACGCTATTTAACTGGTTGCAGGATTGCATCAGGGCCAGTGTATGTCTCGATCTCTTCGCCGGCAGCGGTGCCCTGGGAATTGAAGCCTTATCACGTGGGGCGAAGCAGGTGCTCTTTATAGAGAGAAATGCCGTTGCGGCCGCGGCCATAAACAAGAATCTACAGCAATTAGAACAAGCAGCAGGGACAGTAATCACTGCAGAAGCCACTCAATGGTTAACCGACGGCGCAGACAACGGGACTCAATTCGATATCGTCTTTCTCGATCCGCCCTTCAACGAGGATAATCATTATCAGATATATGCGAATCTTGATAAGAGCAAATGCCTGAAACGCGGTTGCAAGATCTATATTGAATCGCCCGATAACCTGGATGATGCAATGATGCCGGGAGATTGGCAGCGACTTAAGCAGAAGCGTGCCGGCCAGGTACATTTCTTCTTGTTTGAAGCATAGAGTAAGATCTTTAAAAATGACAAGTGGCACCATAGTTAAGGAATTCAAACCAGCCTGGTGGTTACCGGGCGGGCATAGCCAGACTCTGTATCGGAAGTTCTCACCGGTCGAGCTCGTTAAACAAGTGCGGCAACGAATCGAACTGAGCGATGGAGATTTCATCGATCTTGATTGGGCCGGTGGTGTCGTCTATGCAGACAATGCAAGTGATACCGTTGTGTTTATACTGCATGGCTTATGTGGTTGTTCGGGTTCTTCCTATGTGCTGTCCATGCAACACATTCTTTCTGAGAATGGCATTTCAAGTGTGGCAATGAATTTTCGTGGTTGCAGCGGCGAAGTGAACAGAAAGGCACAGGCCTATCACTCAGGCATTTCTGCAGACGTAGAAGAAGTTTTCACGAAGCTCTCAGGGCTGCATCCGGACAAAAACTTCGCGTTTGTAGGTTACTCTCTTGGCGCAAATGTCCTGCTCAAATGGTTAGGAGAGAGTGTTAAGCATCCCAAGATAAAGAAGGCAGTTGCTGTTTCGACACCGTTTTCTCTGGCCTATTGTTCCAGAGCAATGCTTAAGGGCGTGAGCAAGATGTATGGAAGATACTTCGTGCGCCGATTACTGGCCGATTTTAACGCCAAGAAAAACCATTTTGAAAAAGCAGGAGAAACTGAACAGCTGCAACAGATTGAACTTCTGGGAAAGCTGGAAGGTATTTCTTCTATCTGGGAATTTGATGATAAGGTGACGGCGCCACTCCACGGATTTAATGATGCCCAGGACTATTACAATCGTTGTAGCAGCATCGAGTTTATCGACTCAATCGAAACGGACACCTTGCTGATTCAGAGTCAGAACGACCCGCTCATTCCTGCGCCTGCCCTTCCCGAAAGAGCAAGGCTGTCTGAGAATATTCACCTTCAGCTCACCGCAAAGGGCGGGCATGTTGGATTTATAGCCGGGCGCAATGACTACTGGCTGGAACGCCGCATCCTCGAATTCATTTCCAGTTGATCGAGCCTTGATGAATCGATTCCGATGCTCGTGCCTCTGTAGCTGCAATCGGTGTAATTGTGGGAAGAGAGTCAATTCGCTAGAATGCAGGGCAGCATAGGAAGCCTCTCATGAAAATTGCTGTTTATCCCGGCACGTTTAACCCCATAACCAATGGTCACACCGATCTCGTTGAGCGAGCGGCGGGGTTATTCGACAAGATAATAGTCGCGGTTGGAACCAACCGGCAGAAAGGCAAGACCTTGCCAACTGAGCAGCGAGTTAAATTGGCCGCCGAGGTGTTAGGGCACCTTGCCAATGTCGAAGTCGTCTCTTTCGATGGATTACTTACCGATTTCGTAAGACAACGGGACGCCAAAATTATCTTGAGAGGGTTGCGAACGGTGGCAGACTTTGAATATGAGTTTCAACTGGTCGGCATGAATCGTGTTCTGGACCCAGGCATTGAAACGGTGTTTCTGGCGCCGGTTGAGCACCTGTCCTATATCTCTTCCACTTTGGTCAGGGAGATCGCCTCTTTCGGTGGTGATATCTCCAAGTTTGTACATCCAGCTGTCGTCAAGGCGATGTCAGAGTCCTGAGACTCCATTTACGTCGATGCTATTTCTGACAGTGCGTGCAATACACAGTGCTGCGCTGTCCCAGTCGAAATTCCGTTAATGGTCGCTGACAGGAATGGCATTCCATTCCCCCCCGACCATAGACTTTGAGTGATCGTTTAAAATAGCCGGGATCCCCATTGCTGTTGGTAAAATCCCGTAGTGTAGTACCTCCCTGCTCAATTGCTGTCCTGAGTATTTGCTGGATGCAATCGGCAAGCAGTTGGTACCGTGCCCTGGCGATCTTGCCTGCGGCTCTTTTCGGATTGATGCCGGCCAGAAACAGGGCTTCATTGGCATAGATGTTTCCCACGCCGACCACTACATGAGAATCCATAATGAAAGACTTTACTGCTACTTTTCTCTGCCGACTCGCGCGATAAAGTGTGTCACCATCGAATTCCTCACCCAGAGGTTCGGGACCGAGAGATTGCAGCAGCGGATGGGCTGCAATTGAATGCTGTTCCCAAAGCATGCAACCGAACCGGCGTGGATCTGAATAGCGCATAATGCGACCATCCTTAAAGAGTATATCCACATGATCGTGTTTACCCGGTGTCTGACTGGAATCTGTGATCCGAATGCTTCCTGACATCCCTAGGTGAATTAACAAGGTACCTGCTGCAGTACCCAGCAATAAATATTTTCCACGCCGCTCGATGGAATCAATCGTTTGACCTGGAAGCTCTTTTTCTAAAGAAGGTGTAATGGGCCAGCGTAAACGCGCTTGTCGAATCAGCACCTGTGCCACCTGCTGACCCTGGATGTGCGGGGAGATGCCACGACGAGTAGTTTCGACTTCGGGTAGTTCTGGCAATGTGCTTCCTGCTTGATCAGTTTGTTGATAGGTGCGTGTGTACACAGCCGTTATAATCTTTTTCTCTACGCAATAGCAAAACAACCGGAAACACTGATGAGTAGTCGATTGTATCTAGGCATTGATGCTGGCGGAACTTTCACAGATTTCGTCTGCGTTGAACTGGGACAGAAGGTTACCCTGAAAATTCATAAAGCCCTTTCGACCCCGGCCGCACCTGAACAGGCGATCATGGATGGAATTCGTGCGCTCGGACTGATGCCCCAGGTGGAGAAGAATGAACTGCAGATCGTTCATGGCAGCACGGTAGCCACTAATGCCACATTGGAAGGGAACCTGGCCAGAACCGTATTCATCAGCAATTACGGTTTTTCAGACATGTTGCAGCTGGCCCGGCAGACCCGACCCAGTCTGTATGCCCTGGAGTTTGCTCCCATCGATCCACCCGTTGCATCCGAACTCTGTCTTGAAACCGGCGGCAGGCTGGCAGCGGATGGAACTGTAGTAGAGGATTTGACTGACGAGGAACTGCAAGCCCTGGTCAGCCGCGTCGTTGCGCTGCAACCCGAAGCTGTGGCGATAAACCTGTTATTTTCTTTTCTCGATGATCGCTTCGAGCGCGCCATTGAGACCGCCATACGCGAGGCGGAACTACCCATTTTAATCAGCCGCTCATCCGCAGTCCTGCCGGTATACAAAGAATACGAGAGAGGAATTGCCACCTGGCTCAATGCGGCACTCGGTCCGGTTGTCAGCGGTTACCTGACCCGACTTAAAGCTTCTCTGGCGGATTGCCCGTTACAGATAATGCAATCCAGCGGTGAGACCATTGCTGCTGAACGGGCAGCACTTTCGGCTGTACATTTATTGTTATCTGGACCCGCTGGCGGGCTAACTGCAATTCAATTCCTGGGCAAACAGATTGGGGTAGAGCGGATTATCAGTTTCGACATGGGCGGCACTTCAACCGATGTCGCGCTACTCGATCGAGAGATAAGCAACACCACTGAAGGATTTATCGATCGCTTCCCGGTCGGTGTGCCAATGGTGGACATGCATACCATAGGAGCGGGTGGTGGTTCTATTGCTTCCATCGACAGCGGCGGGATGCTACAGGTCGGGCCGCGTTCGGCGGGTGCCAGTCCGGGACCGGCATGTTATGGCCAGGGAGGCAAGCAGGCGACGGTGACTGATGCCAATCTGGTGCTTGGCCGCCTGCTTCCGGATGTGGCCCTGGCTGATAGCCTGAGACTGGATAAACAACGCGCTATCATCGCCATTAAAGAGCTGGCAAAGCAGATTGATCTGTCTGTGGAAGAGACAGCCCTGGGAATAGTGGCGATAGCCAATGAACACATGGCAGAAGCCATTCGCATGATTTCAGTAAACCGGGGGTACGACCCGAAGGAATTCCTGCTGGCCAGTTTCGGTGGGGCAGGAGGTCTGCATGTCTGCGCCGTTGCAGAGGCCATGCAGATGAGTCAGGCGGTGGTGCCAAACTATGGGGGCGTGTTGTCTGCTCTGGGTATGCTGGTTGCTGACCGGGGAAGGCAGTTTACCCGTACTGTGTCTGTGCGAACCGGGCAGACCACCACAATGCAGCTGCAGCCCGAGTTCGAGGCACTTGCGAGTCACGGCCGGGAACAATTGCAGCAGGAAGGACTGGCAGCGAAGAGTCTGGTGGTTAAGAACAGCGTTGATATGCGATACGTTGGCCAATCCTATACGCTTAATGTACCGTGGCAAGACCTGGCTGCCACTGAGCAGGCGTTTCAAGATTTGCATCAAACGCGATATGGCTACTCCCTTAAGGTCGCCACCGAAATCGTTAATCTGCGTGTCAATGTGCTACATCAGGAAGAACAATTCGAACTCCCGGAGATGGTTGGCAGCAATTCGGTTGCAAAGCCTTGTAATAATCTGCCCCACTCCGAGGTCTATGGATGTGAAGTGCCGGCAACAGTGCTGGCCCGGGACAGGATAGAACCGGGGCAGAAGCTCAGCGGACCGGCGATAGTAACTGAGTACTCGGCAACGACGTATGTTGCCCCGGGTTGGACAGCATCGTCAGATCGCTACGGAAACCTGCAGCTCTCCCGACTTAATTGATGGTAAAGAATGATTGGCCACGGCATGATCTGTCTTGCTTGCTCGTAAATATTCTTACCAGGAAGTCATTTTTGGTTGGAGGTTGTTTACACGTCAAATTCAGCGGTGATATAACTGAATGCCCTTAATTGGCGGGATGCAGGGAAGCTCTCACCTCCACCGGAAGATTAGTCTCACACAATCGACTAAATGCAAACGATGCTGTCTCAACTTCAAAAAATCATTTTCTGCCCCGCTGCCGTGTTTGCACTGCTGTGTTCGATGCCAGGGTATGCTCAGGAGCCTGTCCCGGATGTGGACGCTGTGCAATCCACCAATTCTGGCAATCGCTTGCTTTATATCGATACTCCAGTTGCGATAAAGGATGGCCTGGATCCGGTGTTCCCAGAGCCGGTGCAACTCCTGGACCCTGAAGCCGATCCAGATTTTCAGAGGCGGGTGGAAAATATTCGCCAATACAGCGCCCTCGTTGGAGACATTGAACTATCAGGAGGTGCCTGGGACAGGGCATTGGCAGAAGAACTTTCCGCTCTGGGTAGCTTGCAGCAGCAACAGGGGGATCATGTCGCCGCTGTCGAGGCGCTGAATCGGGCAGTGCATATCAATCGCATCAATGAGGGCTTGCACACTCTCGAACAGGTCCCGGTTGTCGAGAGCATGATCGACAGTTATGTCGCATTAGGCGATTGGGCGAATGCTGACCTTTACAACAATTACTTGTACTTCGTGCAGAAAAAAGCCTACGGAACCAATGATCCGCGCATTATTCCGGTGCTGGACAGGCTGGCCAATTGGAATATCCAGGCGTTTAACGTGGGCTATGGCGAATCCCTGGGGATGCGCCTGAGCACGGCGCAGATTTTGTTTAATGCAGCCGCACGCATGGTGAGCGTGCATTTTGGTGAAACCGATGCACGCCTGGTTGAGCTGAAAACCAATATTGCCAAATCAGCCTATCTGGTATCTCGCTTTCCCGAATACATGATTGAGCTGGATCGACCTGAAAACCGCACTCTGGAAGATTTGCTACGCGAGAGTTTGAATGAAAAGTCGCGCATGCAGCCCAGAGGATTCCGGTCTGGCGAGCAGGCGCTTCTGGATATTATCGGCTATTATGAGGAAGAGGCTGATGATGTCTACGTTACGGCCGAAGCGATCGCTAACTTAGGCGATTGGTACACAATCTTTGAAAGGCGCAACGCCGCATCAGATCGTTATAACCAGGCCTATCAGCTGTTGGCTGAAATGGATGATGGCGCGGAACTAATCCAACAATTATTCGGTCAAGTTATACCCATACCGACGTTTGGAATCCCAACTAATCTGGAGAAGGCCTCGTCTAATGATCCTCAGCCGCAGGGACTCAGGAACGGCTACGCCGACCTGGCCTTCGATGTCACGGAGAATGGCGTCGTGCGCCGCTTGCAGATGCTCAGCGAAGCGGATGAGGAAAACTCCCTGCCCTTGACAAGGTTACGGCGTGAAGTGCGGACCTCTTACTTCAGACCGCTGGTAGTTGATGGACGCCCGGTCAGGTCTGCCAATAACCAGTTCAGGTATCGGTATTGGTACTAATTTTGCGAGCTTAGAGGTAGCATCGCAGATTCGAGTATTCTATTGTTAAGCTGTGATTAAGGGGGTTTGGATTACTAATACACTGAACCGTTAGGGGAGCATTAAAGGCTGCATTGAATTTGGCAATGATTGGCCATCTTCGAAAAAATCGCAGTCAAAGCACCGTAAAATCTGCTAACTCCCATAATTTCTGTAAGTATTCCGGACCAGGACTCAAGCGATGAAGAAGCAAACCAAGACCATTTCCAGGCTGTTGATGCTAAGCGGCATCAGTTTCAGTTTGTTGGCCTGTCAGTCTTCCAGCCAGAGCCAATCCAGTAGCAGTATGCCTTCTCTGCCATCGGCTTCTTCGAGTTCGAGCAGTTCTCCATCGCTGCCGTCATCAAGCCCGAGCAGCAGTCAGTCATCTGCGTCCAGTTCATCTTCCAGTTCCTCGTCGTCAAGCTCGCAAAGCAGCAGCTCGGGGCAACAGGGTAGCACTGGCCAGGCCTCGCAATCGGGTAGCCAGAGCGCACCAGCGGCCAGCAATGCAGGGCAGCAGAGTGGTCGATCAGGTTCCGTTCCGGCAGGAAACCAGGGCTCGACAACAGCAGGCTCACAATCCCAGTCAGGCCAGCAATCAGGCCAACAGAATTCTGCCGGTGGCAGCACCGCCAGTGCGCCCGCCGGCAGCACTGCTCCAGGAGTGGATGCCGGTTCCCAATCCCGTGGACAGGGTGAGCAAGCGGGCAGCGGTGGCCGCGATACAGCGACTGGTGACCTGAATGGCGGTAATAGTGGGAATACTGGCGCCGCGGGAGGCATATCAGGCAATGCAGGTGGGGATTATAGCCTCGATACCTTGCCAGATGGTGTATTAAGTGGGAACAGCACCAGTCAGTCTACCGGCGTCATGACCGCCGCCGAGCGTGCCGCCGTGCTGGATGAGCGACTGCGCCGTGGCTATGAGACCTTTGATGGCTTCATACTCAGCGAGCGAGAACAGGCCCAGAATGAGAGTAATGCAGCGGGTAGTGCACAACCCGGTGGGGAATCAGGTGGTGGCGGTGGCGGGGCTCAGGCGCAGCCCCAAACCCTGGAAGAAGCTAGTGCCCAACCTTCTGGTGCGGTGATCGCCTCGCAACCGGCGGGTCGGCCCCCAGAACAGAGCCAGAGCTTTCCGCCCCCTGCAGATATTCCCACTGGTCGGGATGATGATGTAGTAGCCAGACAATTAAGAGAGGCCGCGATGGCCGAGCCGGACCCGGTGTTGCGCGAAGCACTCTGGGACGAATACAGAAACTATACAGGTATCGGTGAGCAGCAATGAGAGCAGTAGTGGCGTCAGTAGCAACGCTACTTGAGAGAGTAGCATTAAGAAATCTGGGTGGGTTGATCCTGGTCGCCTTCTTTATCAGCGCCTGTTCAACGCACACCGTTAAGTCAACAACCTATACGCCAGTCATCCAGGATAGCCAGGATGTTGCCGAAGAATATTTGCTGGATGTGGGCATCGCCATCTTCGATCCCGGCATTGATGAAATCGACAAGGACGAGGAAGAGACTACCAATCACGAGATTCGAGTGGCAGAATCCCGCTATGCGCCTTACCTGCTGGCAGAAACTCTGCAGCGGTCGGGAAACTGGGGCATCGTCAGGCTGATGCCGAACAATGCCAGCCCGATGGATGTCATTATCACTGGCACTATCTTGCAGTCCAACGGCGAGGCGATGCGAATTCGTGTCAACGTTAACGATTCCACCGGACGCCAGTGGTATACCAAAACCTACGATCAGGTGATCAGCCAGTTCAGCTATGATCCGTCACAGCGGCAGAAGGACGATCCATTCCAGATTATCTATAACAACATCACGAATGACCTGCTCGCCTTTAGAAACGCAAATATTTCTCAATCCCGGATAACCGAGATTCGCACCGTCTCTGAGATTCTGTTCGCCCAGCGGTTTTCATCGGAAGCGTTTGATAACTACCTCACTGAGGATCGCCGCGGAAATATTCAGATTGTCTCCTTGCCTGCACAGAATGATCCGGTACTACAACGCGTTCGAGATATTCGCGAACGAGACTTTATGTTTATCGATACTGTACAGGACTACTATGCCACCTATGTGCGGCAGATGCGCTTACCCTATGACTCCTGGCGCGAGCAGAGTTACTACGAAACAATCACTCTCCGCGAATTGGAAGATTCTGCCAGGCGGCGCTTCATTGCTGGCGCCGCTGCAGTGGTCGGCGGTCTGGCGGCTGCCACCAGTGGCGGCAACTACGCGACTCAAGCAGGCGGTGCAGTGGGTGTGGGTGCGGGTGCCTACCTGATCAAGAGTGGTTTCGATAAGCGGGCTGAGGCCAGGATTCACATGGAGGCGCTGGAAGAGCTCGGACAGTCCCTCGAAAATCAAGTAGCCCCGCAAGTTATTAACTTGGAGGACCGCACAATTACTCTGACTGGTTCCGTCGAAGAACAATACGGTCAATGGCGTGAGATTCTGGCAGATCTTTATGCGGCAGAAATAGGCGAGCTGTAATCGATCTAATCCATTTCAGTGGATTATTGCAATCGTAGAATCAACTATGTCAGAGCCAGATGTCGACAAGATAGAGCCCGTAGATTTTAACCTCAATGAAAGTGCGTTGTTCGCGAGTCACTCCGCCGCGGTAAATTCCAACAAACCTCCAGTATGGATGTGGGTAGGTCTCAGCGCGCTGTTACTGATTGCATTGCTGGTCATTTTTGTCCTGCCGGCGGTGGTTACCGAATATGAACTCCCACTGGAACGGCGCGTCGATCTGACCGAGTACCAACCTGCTGCAAGTGTCAATCCGGCTACTACTATCTCCCCATTTGAAGAAGCACAACGGTCTTTGCAGCGCAAGGAAGCCCAGGATGTACTTGCTGCCCTCCTTGAAACCCAGGGCGAGTTGGATGCGTTGGAGGTCGATCTCTGGGATCAGGCAGGCTACGAGGCCGCTCTTGAACAAGCGAGTATTGGTGATGAGTATTACCGCATCCAGGATTTTATTCTCGCGACGGAATCTTATTCCAGGGGCCGCGATGCACTGATTGAACTAGTCGAATCCGTACCAACTGTGCTGGTGCAAACCTTGATAGATGCCCAACGCGCGCTGGACGATGCAGATTCAATGAGCGCCCAGGACAAGTTTTCTCTGGCACTGCTGTTTGAGCCAGACAATGAAACTGCCCAGATTGGCCTGGCAAGAGCCAGAGCGCTGGATGATGTGACTATCCTGTTTGCTCGAGCGGATGAGCTATTCGAAGACGGAGAACTGGAAGCAGCGCGCAGTATCTATCAGGAGATACTCGCACTGGACAGTTACAATGAACAGGCGCGAGAAAGTGTTGCCGAGGTTTCGGCTCAGCTCATAGAAAATGAGTTTGCCAGGATTATGTCCAGCGGTTATGCACTGTTGGAGAATGCCGATCCAGAGCAGGCAATTGCTACCTTCAGACGCGCCGCCAACCTGGGAATTCATCAGGAGCAGGCCCTGGCGGCGATCACGCAGACTGAAACTGAAGTCGCCAACGCGCGAATAAATGAACTGCGTGCATCCATCACTGCAGCAGAAGCGCTGGAGCGGTGGCAGACTGCAGTCAATGAATATGACAAGGTGCTGGAAATCGATCCAAACCTGGTGTTCGCCATCAATGGCAGGGATTATGCAGACAAGCGAGCTCGACTCGATCGCCTATTGGTTGATGCGATCGACAATCCGGAGCGCTTCGCTGAAGAGGCAGTGTATCAACAAACTGTGGATGTCTATTACACAGGTCGATCCTTGAGCGAAGATGAAACCGGACCACGCCTCATCGCGCAACTGGATGAGCTCGAAGGATTATTAGAAAACTCCCAGATACCTATAAGAATTCAACTGGTGTCTGATGCCCTGACCGATGTTTCACTGCTGCGTGTCGGAAATCTTGGAGAGTTCGAGCAGCAATTCGTCTCTTTAAAACCGGGCCGCTATGTTGCTGTCGGTCGACGCGCCGGTTACCGCGAAGTGCGGCAGGAATTTACCGTAGGTTTCGGACTCACACCCGATACCGTCGTCGTGCAATGTGAAGAGCGCATTGTTGCTACTAACAGGCGATGAGCAAATGGAAAACATTGACTACAATAAGACAGCCAATGGATCGCCCGACCCTATAATTCCCATCGACTTTTCGCCCAATGATAACAAAGGGCCAAGAGTCACATTTAAACTGAAATGGATTCATGTCGTTGTAGCGGTGTTTGTTCTTATATCAGGCACTGCCGGTTGGTTCGTGTTGACGGCAAGATCGGTGTTCGTCGAAGTCGAGCCAATTACTGCCGAGATCCAGATTACCGGTGGATTCAACATCAAGTTAGGGCAGCGATACCTGATTCGCACCGGCTCTTATGGGCTAACTTTGAGCAATGTGGGATATCACGACTCGCTTACCCAACTGCTGGTAAGCACTGAACAATCCCAGTCTCATCCCTTCGTTATGCGCAAGCTGCCCGGAATTGTCTCTATAGCCGCGCTGAATATTGACAATGCACGAGTGAAAATCGATGGTGTCGACCTCGGTGAAACACCACTAATTGATGTGCCTGTAGAGCCTGGTAATCACCAGCTCACGATCTCGAAAGAGCGTTACCTCGATTATGGAGAAGCCATCACGATCGAAGGCCGTTCAGTTGCACAGAACTACCAGGCTAACCTGGAGCCAGCCTGGGCGACGGTGAGTCTGTCAACCATTCCCAGCGGCGCCGATGTGCTGGTAGACGGTGAAGTATTTGGTACTACACCCATTAATGCAGAAATCCTCCAGGGTCGACGCGATGTCACGCTCAAACTATCCGGACATAAAGCCTGGCAGGATGACTTTGATGTGATCGCAGGTGAGGACATCACGATTCCCCTTGTGGAACTGGAGCCGGCGGATGGTCTGGTTTTCATTCGTAGCAACCCGTCGGCAGCGAGTGTCACCATTGGTGGTGATTTCAAGGGATTGACGCCCCTGGAAGTAGCGCTTGCTCCCGATCAGAATCACGAACTAACTTTCTTCAAAAACGGTTACCACTCTAACAAGACCAACATTCGCACACTGCCGAATCAGGAGCGGGAACTCAACGTTGAATTGGACCCAATAACTACAAGCGTTAGTGTGGTAAGCGAGCCCCGGGACGCAGAACTGTTTGTCAATGGGGAGTTCAGGGGACTGGCGAATCAGACTCTCGAGTTGATGGCCGCCAGCCAACAGATTGAGATACGCAAAGCAGGATATATTCCATACTCTACAGAATTCACGTCCCGCCCCGGACTCGACCAGGAAATCAGGGTGACTCTGAAGTCACTGGAGCAGGCAAAGCTCGAGCAAATAAAACCAGTCATCATAACGGCAGCTGGACAGTCATTAAAATTATTCTATCCAGGCGCCTTCACGATGGGTGCTTCCCGCCGTGAAGCGGGCAGAAGACCCAATGAGAATCTGCGGGATATTCAACTGGAACGCCCGTTTTATATTTCCTACCAGGAAGTAACCAACGCACAATACAGGATGTTCGACAGTGAACACTCATCCGGTACCGTGCAGGGGCTTACGTTGAACAATGAAGCGCAGCCCGTAGTCCGGGTAAGCTGGACCCAGGCGGCACTGTTTTGCAACTGGCTGAGCGAACGGGAATCCCTGGCACCTTTTTATCAAGTTAATGAAGTGGATGAGATCAGCGGATTTAATGCCGAATCGATAGGCTATCGCCTGCCCTCGGAATCAGAATGGGCATGGATAGCACGCACCGATGGTAGCGGCAATCAGCTTAAGTATCCTTGGGGGATCCAGCTTCCACCTCCTGAAAATGCCGGCAACTTCGCCGATGTGACCGTGCAGAACTATCTCGGCGAGATCATGTTTAATTACGATGATGGCTACTTTGCAACGGCACCAGTGGGGTCTTTCACTCCGAATCAATACGAGATTCAGGACATGGCCGGGAATGTTGCCGAATGGGTTCACGATTTTTACGGAGCAGTAGGTTCTGTTGGTGGAGTGGAGATCGACCCACTCGGCCCTGCGGATGGACAGTTCCATACAATTCGAGGATCCAGTTGGGCGCATGGCTCAATTACTGAAATGCGTCTATCATTTCGTGATTTCGGAATCGAGCCCCGCGATGACGTTGGGTTTCGAATCGCCCGTTACCTGGAATGAGAATGGCACGGTGAGGGTGTAAATGAGAGAGCAATTGAGAGAGCAATGGGCAATTGAGAGAACAACTAAGAGGACCGCACTAATGCGCAGATTGCTGATTACTTTTTTTCTGCTTGCCGTCTCGATTGTCTGGGCTGCAGAAAATCAACCGCCGGAGAATGCCTCGCCGAACGCACAGGATGGTGCTGTGCTGGATACTGAATTAACAACGGAGGAATTAGAGGCGGCGGAAAATGACGAGCTCGTGCTGGGCGAGACGGAAACCGATGAACAGGATGCTGAGGAGAATCGAGAATCGGCTAGATTTATTCCCAGTGAACAGATTTCGCAGGACCTGGGAGTTTCATTTCCAGTAGACATTTGATGCTTGAAAAGGTCTGGATAAGGTAAGGAATGCTATGAAACAAGGCTCGTTGCACGAGGCGCTCTTTCAAGTTGCCACACTCATTCTGGCGGTGATTATCGTTCATGCAACTTATGTCACGATAATCCGACCGAATGCAGAGTTGATTCAGGAACAACAGAACCTGCTTCAACAAACCGATGAAAACTTTGTACCAGAGCGCTCGCTGTTTATCATCATAAGGGATTGGGAACAGGAAACCTGCATCATCCTGATGCTTTGGGCAGTCGCCCTTATTGGCATGAAAACCCAAGGTACTTTGCGCGAGAGGTCCTTGTTGGATCGCACCCTGATCCAGGTCTCTGACGGAATGAGTATTCTGCCGGAGGATTCACGCAACTATGCCAGGCCGGTGCAGGCACTCCCGGAGAAGGAGCGCGATTATCTCTTACCCCGGGCATTGCTGGCCGGACTGCATCGATTTCAGAGCACCCATAACATCCAGGATGTTGCGTCTGTTATCAGAGACACCTGCGAGACAGAAGCAGACCGGATGGAAACAGAACTTACTATTGTGCGCTACATCGCCTGGGCGATTCCTTCCATTGGATTCCTTGGCACAGTGCGCGGCATCGGTACTGCCCTGGGGCAGGCTTACCAGGCAGTAGCCGGTGATATCGTCGGTGTGACAGTTAGCCTGGGTGTGGCATTCAATTCAACCTTTGTCGCCCTGGTAGTGAGTATCTTCCTGATGTTTTTACTCCATCAGCTGCAACTACTACAAGACCGGTTGGTACTGGATAGCCAGAACTACTGCGAAGAAAAATTGGTCAGGCATTTACAGGTGCCTGAAAAGAGTGAACACGTATGAGCCTGAAGGTTATCGAGTTAAACGATTGCGGGATCAATGTCGGTGATGAGAGTGGCATCATTGCGCAGAGTCCCGGCTTCGCGCTGGCTATCGGAAACTCACTGGAAATCGGAGAAAGTGCCGAGCAAAAGGCTCGTCTGCAACCGACCAACAGTTACAACAAGTACTGGCATGAACTCAACCTGGAACCGCTTTCCCATGGCAACAACATCAGGCACTACGCCGATTTAGCCTACGGCCAGTTATTGCATCTTGCCGAGATCGGCCAGATAGATTCAGAAGTAATCTTCGCCGTACCGGGAAATTTCACCCGGCAACAGTTAGCGATCTTGCTTGGTCTGGCTAAACAGAGTCCATTTACTCCAGTAGGTGTGGTCGATTCTGCCCTGGCGGCTGCGATTGCCGCCGCACAATCCGCTGTCATCATCTATGCCGATATTCAGCTACACCAGGTCGTGCTGACTAAACTGGAAGTGGTCGAGAAATATCTTACCACCGATTCTGTTGTGCAGGTGCCCGGTGTTGGCAATCAAAATTTCATGGATTTGATGATGCAATTATCCACCGGACTATTTATTCAGCAGTGCCGGTTTAATCCTCAGCACGATGCTGCTTCGGAGCAGTTACTCTATAATGAGTTACCTCGCTGGTTAAGGCAGACTGATGAAGATCAGAGCAGTCTGATACTGGAGTTGAAGACTGGCAGCACTGTCCATACCGCCAAGATGCCCAGGGAAAGCCTGATCAGTAATCTGAAGGGTTATTACGAGAAGATAAATCAACAGATATCCGCGCTTGCCACCGCTCACGATGTACAACTGTTTCTGAGTGCGCGCATGTCTGCCTTGCCTGGATACACGGCCACGCTAAAACAACACCCAAATCTTCTGGTGTTGGATTCCCACACGGTCAATGCGGCCTGCCTGCAATATCGCGACTTGATTACCGGGACGGATGAAGGTATTCACCTGGTCAGCCGCCTGCCGGTATCCGGTGCTTCATCAGCGACTATCGCGAACGCCACAGCGAAGCAATCCGCCGCTGCCGATCTGCCTACTCATGTGCTGTTTTCAAATCGGGCGCTTGCGGTAGGCGCTATCGAGATCAAGAACAAGGCCAAACTTAATGGCCATGCAGCGGCGGCCAGGACCATTGTGATGGAGTTGGATAGCCTGCCGGAAGATCTGGGGCGCATTGAGAAGCGGGCGGAAGGCGTATTCCTCGACAGTGGCCAGAACGAAGTGCTTTTGAATGATAAAAAAGTGAGCGGTCAACAGCCGCTAAAACTCGGCGATCGAATTCGATTCACAGCAGACAGTGAAGAGATTTGTCTGATACAGGTAAGCAATGTCGTCTAAAACCAGAGCCAACAGACGCAAGATCAACCCCCTCAGCTTGTCGTTTCTCGACGTCATGTTCTGTGGCTTTGGTGCCGTGATTCTCATTTTCCTGATTCTCGATCACGCCAGCACTATCTCTCCAAATTCCGTAAACCCGGATCTGACGGCGGAGATAAACCTGCTTGAGGAAGAAGTGAAGGAGGGCGAGCTTGGCCTGGTGCGGATACGTAATACACTCTCTGACGTCGACTTCGAAGTGGTTACAGCTCAGGGAATGGCCAGGCAGATACAGGTACAGCTCGACACCTTCCTGCAGGAGCTAGCCTCGCTGGAGAATTCCAGCGTCGCCACTGTCGAAGATATCGAGAAGCTGCGCAGCGATATCCAATCGCTGGAAGAAGAGTTGCTGCGCTTGCAGGCGAGTGCTTTCGAGCAGGATGGCAACAGTGCTCGTCAGTTCCTCGGGGACGGCAATCGCCAGTATCTGTCAGGTCTGTTTCTGGGTGGCCAGCGCATACTGATTTTGCTGGACAGCTCGGCGAGTATGTTGGATAGCACCATTGTTAATATCATCAGAACCCGCAATATGTCGGATGAACGGAAGAAAAATGCACCGAAATGGCAACGTGTTGTCAAGACGGTCGATTGGATCAGCACCCAGTTGCCCATCACCAGTCGATACCAGATCTGGAATTTCAATACGGGCTATTCCAGCGTCATACCCGGGACAGAAGAACTCTGGCTGGAGGTGGCTGATCGGGATCAGCTGAACCAGGCAATTATTAATCTCCAAGACGTGGTGCCTGAGAATGGCACCAACATGGAACAGGTATTCAGAGCCGTGGCGAACATGAATCCGAGGCCGGACAATATATTCCTGATTACTGATGGCCTGCCAACGCTTAATGACAGAGGTTCTTCATCGGCACTGGTGACTCCCTCGGAACGGATGGACCTGTTTGAAGAGGCGGTGGAAGAACTTCCGGAAAGAGTCCCAGTGAACATAGTATTAATGCCCCTGGAAGGCGACCCTAGTGCGGCTGCCGTCTACTGGCAGCTCGCACAGTACTCCAAGGGTTCGTTTATATCACCCTCGAAGGATTGGCCCTAGCAGGCCCGTAGGACTCGATCATGAGCAGACGCAGAAACCGAGAAACAGATTCCTTCACAGTGTCCTTCCTGGACGTCGCCTCCTGTGGTTTTGGAGCCATGATTATCTTGTTGATGATCACCAAGTCATCGGCGCCGGTCACCATCGAATACGCCGATGTGACACCAGAAGGCTCGGTTACTGAGCTGCAGGAGCAGTTGTTCGCGATTCGAGGCGAGACAACTATCCTGAACCGCGAGTTGAACGCCAAGCATGAACAACTCTCGGCGCTCACCGAACGGATTGCGCGGTTGCGGCGCGACCTGGAAAACATTGAGGGTCGTTACCAGACCTCCCGCCAGCTGTCGAACGAGACAACTGACGAGATCGGACGTCTGGCACTGGCACGCCAGACCCTGACCGAAGAGATGCAAAGGCTCCTGGCAGATACGGTAGCACCTACCAATAACGCCATTGGCGGCATTCCTGTCGATAGTGAATACATCATATTTGTTATCGATACTTCGGGAAGCATGTTCAACAACCCGAGCTGGAACAAGATGTTGGGCGTGATCGAGGACACCCTGAACGTGTATCCGGGAGTCAAAGGCATCCAGGTGATGAACGACATGGGTGACTACATGTTTGATTCCTACCGCGGAGAATGGATTCCAGACACTCCGGGGCGTCGCAGCCAGATTATTTCTACCCTCAGAAGCTGGAACCCCTACAGCAACAGTAGCCCTGTAGAAGGCGTAACCCGGGCCATTAACACGTTTTACGAGAACGACAAGAAGATTAGTATCTATGTTCTCGGTGATGATTTTCAACCTGGCGGGTCTATTCAAGACGTACTGCAGACTATTGACCGGATCAATGTCGAAGACGCCAATGGCAATCGCCTGGTGCGAATACACGGCATCGGCTTCCCTACTATTTTTGCCGGTCCGGCTCGATTCCAGCAGAGTGTTTACCGATATTCGACGCTGATGCGTGAGATGACCCAGCGAAACGGTGGTACGTTCGTGGGGTTGAATGACTATCAATGAACGCAGTCAATGCCATGAAATGGCGGTGCATTTGTGGGGCTGAATGACTATCTATGTCTATTCATGTCTATTAATGAATTAGGAAGACTATTAATGTATGCAGCCAGCCAAGTGAAATGGTGATACATTCGGGGGTCGGAACTTGACTACCAGAAGTAGTACGGGTGTGAAGAGTGTGGACATGAGACCGTTAACAATGGCAGCTAGCAGAAGTCTGCAAAGAGCGGCAGCGATTCTCATGGTCTTGAGCCTGGCTGGCTGTGGGGTCAATAATGTTGTAATCGACGGCAGCTTCCCTACCCCGAATATCAGCAAGATTCCGATATCGATAGCGGTCTATTATGATGATGCGCTGCGCGACTTCGCCTATCTGGAATACTCAGAAACCGGCCAGGAAGAATTCAATATCGAAAGCGGCCTGTCGCATGTGCAGCTGTTTAATGCAATTTTGCCTGCCATGTTCGACCGGGTTGTTGTCATCGAGAACATGGATGATGCACAAGCGATGGGAGTAGACGCAGTATTTGCGCCAGCCATCGAAGAGTTTCAATTAGCACTTCCAGCAAAGACCAAGCTGGATGTGTATGAAGTGTGGATCAAGTACAACATGCGACTGCTCTCCGCCGAGGGCGACTATATTGCTGATTGGGTACTTACGTCGTACGGAAAGACTCCAACCGAGACATTCCGTTCTACAGAAGCGGCGATTAATGATGCCGCCGTTGTCGCCTTACGAGATCTGGCCTCAAGTTTCTCATTGAGTTTTTCCCAGGTCCCGGAAGTGCGAGATTGGTTGGGAACCCTGTGAATCAGCCATGCCAAAGTTTAGTCTGGCAGCGCGAATAGCGAAAAGGGCGCCTGAACAACCTTTAAGAGCGAGGGGCTCGAAAAGAGGCTTGTCATGAAGGCTTATTTTACATTTAGAATTATTAGATCAGCGGGCTCTCTGCTAGCGATATCAGGGCTGCTCGCTGCATGTACCAGTACCACAGTCGACGAATTTCGTCAGGGCGAAACAGGGATCGAGACGGATGAGTCCGTCGTTATATTAGGCCGGCGACAGGCGAGCGACTATGAGACTCGTTCCGAATTTGTTGAGTGCGTGGGTGAGCGCATGACGCGCGGTGAAGGCGCACTAAGCGTGGTACCGGAGCAGGAATTTATAGACGCCATGTTTCCCTGGTTTGAACCACGGACCGCACCGCTACGAACACGTGATCTCGAACAATTGATGGCGGAGGATGTAGTCGCCAATAAAATGAGCGAATTTGGTATTCGCTATATCGTCTGGCTAAATGGGTTTACTGAAACCACGGACCGCTCGGGTTCGATATCCTGCACTATAGGTCCTGGTGGGGCTGGTTGTTTCGGGTTTGGCACGTGGGAAGACGATGCAAATTTTGATGCCAGAGTATGGGATGTCGGATCCATGTCGAATGTTGGGACGATCAATACCGATGCCACTGGACAATCCTATCTGCCAGCACTCGTAATACCAATTCCGCTAATAGCCAGAGTCGAAGCTAACGCCTGTAGTCGCTTAGCCACTCAACTCAAACAATTCGTAAATGGTACCTAGCGCACTTGCGCTATCCATAGAGTAAAGACAGGTGGCACTATGATTAAACTGGGTTTCTACAACTTGGCCTACTCATTTTCTGTCCAGTTCAACATCAAGAATTTGCTTGCTGCCACTCTGGTGCTCAGCATAGTGCCGGCACTCAATTCTTGTGCGGTTAATCCGGCGACCGGTGGCGCTAACCTGGTTCTGATGACGGAAAGCAAGGAGAAGGAAATCGGGCTCGAGGAGCACGAGAAAGTACTCTCCAGCATGCCGCTATTTGAAGACGAGAAACTACTGGCCTACGTGAGAGAGGTTGGCAATCGGGTTGCCAGTGTTAGCCATCGACCGGGTCTGGAATACACCTTTAATATCATCGACAGCCCGGACATCAACGCCTTTGCACTGCCTGGCGGTTATGTCTATGTCAATCGCGGCCTGCTTACCTTCATGAACAGTGAAGCAGATCTTGCAGCGGTACTCGCCCATGAAGTAGGCCATATCACGGCGCGCCATGCGGTGCAGCAGCAGGCCAGGGGAGCGCTAGCCAATGCCGCCTCAACAGTCGGTGGCTTCGTTACCGCCGTTGCTACAGGAAGCGGTTACGTGGGTTCCCAGATAAGCCAGGTCGCCTCAATCTGGGCGCAGACCGGTCTGAGTGGATTCGGTCGGGAACATGAACTGGAGGCGGACAGCCTCGGCGCTGAGTATCTGGTTGCTGCTGGTTATGATCCGACTGCGATGATTGCTGTAATTACGGTGCTAAAAAACCAGGAAGATTTTGATCGCCGGGTCTCCGGCGGTGGCGCCAGTTATCACGGGTTGTTTGCAACTCATCCTCGCAACGATACACGCCTGCAGCAGGCAATTGCCAATGTCGGGCAGCTCAAGGACAGCTCGATTACACACAACAATGAAGAAAAGTTTCGCGAACATCTGGACGGATTGATTATCGGTGCCAGCCAGGGTTCACAGTCGACTGAAACCCGCAATCGCTACTATCAAGAATTGATGGGCTATACCGTAGTTTTTCCAGATGAGTGGGAAATTACAGAGACCACTACAACTGTATCCGCATCTTCTCCAAACGCAGGATCCATAAAAATAGAAGCGCAACGATTGCAAGAAAATTTAGAGCCACGTGTCTTTATTAGAGACAAGATGGGGATTAGCAATTTACAAAAGTCTGAAGCCCTTAATCAGTATCGATTGATTGGTCATACTGGAATCGCTATTTCTGAGAAGACCGGAAATCCCGAACGAGTTGCTGCGATCTATTTCGGACCGCGCGTGTTTACTTTCCGGGGAGAGATTACGGATCCCAACGCCATAGACGAGATCGATGAAGAGTTGTTGGCCTCGATTCGAACATTTCGCGCTATTCAACGTGGCGAAGCCTTCTCTGGCAATGAGCTGAAGATAAAATTCGTTCAGGCAAGCGAGTTTTTCGATTTTGCCGTCGTGGCCAGATCCAGCAAAATTGCCAACTATCCCGAAGAAACCCTGCGAATTCTCAACGGTTACTACCCGATTGGCACTCCAGAAAAAGGTGAATGGGTTAAGTTAATCGAATAATTGCCTGAATCTTCGATTACTCCGCTATACCGGTATCACCGCAAACTTGAACTGCTTCGCATTCGTCACTCGTAAGTGTTTGTTTTTGTTGACTGCGGGGTTAAACTCGGTGTTTCCATGGCAATGCCGATAAATCGTTTGATACCTGGTTACTACAGCAATGACTGCAGTCGAAGCAAAACAGAAGATAACGCCAAAAAAGAATGCGCCTCTGGATCTGAAAGACTTTCTCGATGGCCTGGTCAAAACTGGGCGAATCAATAAAGAGGACTATGATCTTGCCGTTGGTGAGCGACACGCTTCCCAGCACCGCGACAAGCATATCCTGCAGTTCCTGGCCGATTTAAACCTTGGTGATCGCAAGACCGAGGGGCGTAAACTCGATATTGAAACCCTGACTATGGCTCTGAGTGAGCAGTGCGGCCAGAACTATTACCGCATAGATCCTCTGAAGATTGATGTCGCCAGGGTAACCCAGGTAATGGATTATAAATTTTCTCAACGTCACCAGATTCTGGCCGTTGAAGAAACCCCTTTCGAAGTCATCATCGCCAGCGCCGAACCCTATCTGAATGTATGGGAATCAGTACTGGAGCACACCTCTCAGAAGGTGCTGAGAAGGGTAGTGGCAAACCCGGTCGACATAAAACGGCTCACAACCGAATTCTATAGCCTGTCCAAGTCTATACAGGGCGCGACAGCCAGTGGCGTACAGAGGAAAGGAATCGGCAATCTTGAGCAGATGCTTGAGTTGGGCAATATCAAGGAGCCGGAAGCAAACGACCAACACATTGTCAACGTTGTCGACTGGTTGTTGCAATATGCCTTTGAACAGAGAGCCAGTGATATTCATATCGAACCGCGCCGAGAGAAAGGCAATATTCGATTCAGAATCGATGGAGTGCTCTATACGGTTTACGCTCTACCGATGCAGGCGTTAGCAGCTGTCACCAGTCGCTTGAAAATTCTTGGCCGCATGAACGTGGCAGAGAAGCGCAAGCCTCAGGATGGCCGGATAAAGACCAAGAGCCCGAATGGCGATGAAGTCGAACTGCGTCTGTCGACGCTTCCAACTGCGTTTGGTGAAAAGTTGGTGATGCGAATCTTCGATCCTGAAGTGTTGCTAAAACCGTTCGAAGAGTTGGGTTTGATCAATGAAGACCTGAAGCGCTGGAAGCAGATCATTAAGAATAACACTGGCATCGTCATCATTACTGGCCCGACAGGAAGCGGTAAGACCACCACGTTGTATTCAACGCTGAGGATGTTGGCAACTGAAGAAGTCAATGTCTGTACCATTGAAGACCCCATCGAAATGATTGAAGAGAGCTTCAACCAGATGCAAGTCCAGGAAAACATCGATCTGGATTTTGCCGATGGCGTCAAAGCGTTACTGAGACAAGACCCGGACATCATCATGATAGGCGAGGTTAGAGATCTGCCAACAGCAGAGATGGCTATCCAGGCAGCATTGACCGGACATCTTGTCTTTACAACTTTGCATACCAATGACGCCCCCACAGCCATCACTCGTTTATTAGAGTTAGGCGTTCCTCCGTACTTGATAAAAGCCACTGTAGTCGGTGTCGTCGCACAGCGACTGGTTCGGCGGCTTTGTCCGGACTGCAAGAAACCTACTGACATTCAACCGGATACCTGGGAATCATTGACCGCTCCCTGGAAAGTTAAACTGCCCAAGCACGCGCACGATGCCGAGGGATGCCTGGAATGCAGGGAAACCGGATTCAAAGGACGGGAAGGTATTTATGAGGTCATGCCTTTCACGGAATCTCTGCAGAGATTCGCAGATGACAAGTCAAGTTTACCGGATCTCAGAAGACAGGCGTATAAAGAAGGCATGTTAAGTCTGCGACTATGCGGTGCCCAGAAAGTAGCGGCAGGCGTTACCACAGTAAACGAAATCCTGCGCGTTACTCCTGAAAACAAGAATTAAGCAGGACCGACTATGACACAGGGCTCAAGCTCTCGCCCTGGTGCCGGGGTATGACAACAGCGAGGCAAGAAAATATTCTGGTAATCGGGCCTTCCTGGGTCGGGGACATGGTCATGGCCCAGTCCCTGTTCAAGAGTCTGAAACAAATCTCAGGGGATTGCCGCATTACGGTAATGGCACCGGACTGGACCAGGCCGTTGTTGGCGAGAATGCCGGAAGTCGATGAGAGCGTCGATGCAGAACTCGGCCACGGCGAGCTGAACCTCATAACCCGCCGTGCCATTGGCAGATCCCTGAAATCCCACGGCTTCAGCACCGCAATCGTGTTACCCAATTCATTCAAGTCTGCGCTTATTCCATTCCACGCCAACATACCCCGGCGGGTTGGATGGAGTGGAGAGTGGCGAGCGCCATTGCTGACGGACTGCCGACGTCTGAATGAGCGTAATTTTCCCTTGATGGTGCAACGCTTCGCCGCACTTGCACATCCATCTGCTAACTATCCTCCGGCCGATATTCCAAATCCAGAGTTACAGATTGATGCCAATGTTGTCAGCTCAACTCTCGGTGAATTTGGTCTGCATGGGAGTGCTCAGATTATGGCGATTTGCCCGGGAGCGGAATTTGGAGAATCCAAGCAGTGGCCGGCAGAGCATTACGCCACATTGAGTAATACCATGATAGGGAAAGGTTGGCAGATCTGGATTTTCGGATCGAACAATGACCAGCTGGTCGCAGAGGCGATCCTGGCAGATATTGAGCATGAGAACCTTGCCAGCTGCGTCAATCTGACAGGCAAGACCAGTCTGGCACAGGCAATCGATCTGATGTCGCTGGCCTCAAAGGTCGTCTCAAACGACTCAGGATTGATGCATATCGCGGCGGCCCTCAACAAGCCAATAGTTGGATTATTTGGATCCACGTCCCCCGACTTCACACCCCCCTTGACTGAGAGAGTAAAACTGCTCGCCACCGACATCGAGTGCCGGCCCTGTTTTAAGCGGCAATGCCCCTATGGGCATCGCCGCTGCCTCACTGAACTAGATCCCTCAAGGGTTGTGGAAGCCGTACATCAGCTGACAGAAAGTCTGCTATAAAGGAACTATGCGCGTACTAATCGTCAAAATCTCTTCTCTGGGAGACATCATTCACACGCTGCCCGCTCTCACCGACGCGCATATGGCGCACAAGGACCTGGTGTTCGACTGGGTGGTGGAAGAGAATTTCGCAGAAGTTCCGGGTTGGCATCCTGCAGTAGACAAGATTATTCCTGTCGCTATCAGACGCTGGCGGCGAAGTCTGCTCAAGACCTATCTTAATCATGAGTTCCGGGCATTCAGAAATGCCTTACAGGGGGTTCACTACGATCTGGTAATCGATGCACAAGGACTAATCAAAAGCGGGATTATCAGCAGGCTCTCAAGAGGGCTTACCATCGGCCTGAGCAACAGGACCATTCGCGAACCACTGGCGACAATGTTCTACAACAAGGTTTATTCTGTGCCCTTCACTGAGCACGCGGTTGATCGAGTGCGACAGTTATTCTCTAGAGCATTGCAGTATAGCTACGATAAAGACATCGTAGATTACGGCATCGATATAAATCGTATAGCAGGAACATCCACTGAACCAAAAACCAAACAGGTTGTGTTCCTTCATGGTACCACCTGGAGCACGAAGCATTGGCCAGAATTCTATTGGCGCCACCTCGCACATATTGCAACTGAATCGGGGTACAAGGTTCTCATTCCCTGGGGTGATACTAGAGAAAAGAATCGGGCTGAATTCATTGCCAAAAACAATGACATGGTGACGGTACTGGACAAGCAAACGCTTTCCGGACTCGCTCAGTACATCCATGCTTCAAGCGGTGTTATCGCGGTCGACACCGGGCTTGGACATCTGGCAGCTGCCTTATCCAGGCCGACAGTTTCGCTGTATGGTCCGACGAATCCAGGGCTCTCTGGAACTTTTGGCGACAAGCAGCTACACCTCAACTCCAATCTTAATTGTGCACCTTGTGTAAAGAAGGTCTGTGGCTATTCAGGGCCGGGTGTCACGGATGAATTTGACGATCAACCTTTCGCAGTAATCCCACCTTGTTTTTCATCTCATAAACCGGAGAATGTCTGGCATCAATTTGAGAAACTGATTCAAGAATAACAGGCGCCGATGAAGCTGAGTTTTTTGATTTACTCCTATTTTCCCTACGGCGGGCAACAGCGGGATTTTCTCCGAATTGTTAATGAATGTATAAACAGGGGACACGAGGTCGATGTCTACACCCTGAGCTGGCAGGGCGAAAATCCTGAGCAGGTAAACCTGATCAAGGTGCCGGTTAAGGCACTAACCCGGGTAAAACTCTACCAGCGATTTACAGCGTGGGTACATGATGCATTGTCCGGGCAACCCAAACATCCGGTGATCGGATTCAGCAAGATGCCGAACCTGGATTTCTATTTCGCAGCCGATCCCTGCTTTGCCGAGAAAGCTGAGACGCAACGAGCAGCCTACTATCGGTTCACAGCGCGTTACCGGCACTTCAGAAACTATGAAGCAGCGGTATTTGGTGCGGGCAGCACCACGCAGGTGTTCATTCTTTCGCCTCAACAACGCACAGCATTCGTTAAATACTACCCGGATTGCGGGGAACGCCTGCATGAACTACCGCCAGGCATTTCTCCCGATAGAAAAGTAGAGCGGCGGGATAATGAAGTTCGTAAGGCGTTCAGGCATGAGTTTTCTATTGCTGAGGATGAGAAACTGGTTCTGCAAGTCGGTTCAGGATTCAAGGTAAAAGGTGTTGACCGATCACTGAGAGCCATTGCCTCATTACCCGATGAGGTTCGAATGTCCACGCGCTACCTGTTAGTGGGTCAGGACAAGCCCGCCAGTTTTCAAAGACTGGCAGAGCAACTACACATCGCAGACCGGGTAGCGATAATCTCAGGAAGAGACGATATCCCACGGTTTCTGGCCGGTGCAGACCTGCTGCTACATCCAGCATATGTCGAGAGTGCCGGTTATGTATTATTGGAGGCGACCATAGCAGGGCTGCCGGTGTTGACCACCGCGAGTTGCGGATATGCCTTTCATATTGAGCAAGCACAATCGGGAGAAGTATGTCAGACACCTTTCAATCAGACCGATCTGAATTCAAGACTGCTAAGCATGATTGAAAAACTGGAGAACGCTGCATGGTCATTCAATGGTCTGAATTATGGAAACAATGCCGAACTCTACCGATTGCCGGAAGCCGCAGTTGACCTGATTGAAAAATTGGCAACCGCAAAAGAATGATTGCTCGCTATGCTTTATCTTAACGAAGATTTCGCTAAAAATTTCCAGGGAGCCGACCCCTTCAAGATGCTTCAGGCCATGGAGGGCAATATCTATCGACAGGTGAAAGGAAGGAAAACCTTTCAATTCTCTCTCAATGGCAAGAGCTATTTTGTAAAACTGCATTCAGGAGTAGGCTGGGCGGAGATTCTAAAGAATCTGTTTCAGCTCAAGTTTCCTGTGCTCGGTGCCAGCAACGAATGGCAGGCGATTCAGAAACTTCAGGAGCTCGATATAGCAACCTTGAATACCGTGGCTTATGGTAGTCGGGGCTGGAATCCAGCCACCAGGGAATCGTTTATTATCACCGAAGAGTTAAGCAATACGATTAGCCTGGAAGACTATTGCAGGGACTGGCAACAACATCCTCCCCACACTAACTTGCGCAGGCAGTTAGTTACCCGCATCGCCAATATCAGCCGCACATTGCATCGCAATGGAATCTGCCATCGTGACTACTATCTGTGTCATTTCCTATACCATCAACAGCCGCCGAGTCCGCCCAGGCTTTCACTAATCGATCTGCATCGTGCCATGGTAAAGAAATTGCTTCCAAAACGCTGGATAGTTAAAGACATTGCCGGCTTGTACTATTCGGCCATGGATATCGGGTTGACTCGAAAAGACCTGTTGAGGTTTATCCGCGTGTACAGTGGACAGAATTGTCGACTCAGTCTGTCCAGGGATCGAGAATTTTGGCAACAAGTCGAGAAAAGAGCCCAGCAAATGCATGAAAAATTAGGATCTGCGGTCGGTTAATGCACACTCTGACTTGTGCAAATCTGGTTTCAATGGGGCGACATGTACCAGTACCATTCAATCTTGCGGTGGCGGAGGAGTTGGGCCAGGAAACGCTGAATATCGATGCTATTCTGCGCATTGTCCCAGGCAGGCGCCTGATCGGGGTATCGACCTGGCGCGGCACGCCAGTCATTGTTAAGCTGTTTTACCAACCCCAGCGCTGGAAACGTCACCTTCTGCGGGATATCAGCGGCATCAACCAGTTGCGCCAGCGCCATATTCGAACGCCCGCCATTCTCCATCAGACAAATACCTCGGATCAACGGGGTGCTGTGCTGATCATCGATTATCTACAACAGGGTGCCAGTCTTGGCTCGTTATTTGAAGCTGCAGATGAGCATTCAAATGCGGAGCAACGAGACTCGATCATGCAGCGCGCACTCAGCACAATTGGGCAATGCCATCGCTTGGGAATCTGGCAGAACGACATGCACCTTGATAACTTTATGCTCGACAATGAGCAAGTCTTCTTGCTGGATGGTGGTACCGTAGAAGCGGTTGACGATGCCCTGGATATTGATACGGCACTGTCAAATCTGGCGCTGTTCTTCGCACAGTTCCCGGTTAGCGAAGACTCCAGGCTGCAACATTGGCTGGAATTCTATCAGCGACATGGCGTGGTTCTGCCAATGCTGGAGGCTAGCCGTATTGGTGAGCGGGTGGACAAGGCCAGGAAGATTCGGTTAGCTAACTTCGAGAAAAAGCTGTTTCGCTCCACAACGGCCAATCGCTGTATACAACAATCCTCACGATTCGTCGTCTACGACCGCGCCATCCATTCCGATGAACTGACCCAATTTATTGAGAACCCGGACAGTTATATAGCTGAAAGCAATATTATCAAAGCCGGGAATACTTCCACTGTCGCCCAGATAACGATAGGCAACCGTGACTATGTGCTAAAGCGATACAATATTAAGAATTTCTGGCATGGTATTATCCGTCTACTGCAACCGAGTCGCGCCTACCATTCCTGGCGCAATGCGTGGGTACTGGAGATGCTGGGTATTGCGACTCCCCATCCCTGTCTCATGCTGGAAGAGCGCTTGCTGTGGATACTTCGCAGAAGAGCGTACTTCTTGATGGCAAAGGTAGGAGGCGAGAATCTGCTGGATCAGCTTGATTCAAGTAGCGAAGTGAATTCAGATATTGAGAGCATAACCGCTGCGTTTCAGAAATTGTTTCAGGTATTTAATCAGTATCTAATCAGCCATGGCGACATGAAGGCAACTAATTTCATATTTTCGAATCAGACCCTGTATGTACTCGATCTCGACGCCATGCGGCGTCACCGATCACGCCCTGAATTTGACAATGCCAGGGCGAAAGACCTATCTCGATTTGCGAGAAACTGGGCCGGTGGTGCTCTCGAATCCAGGTTTCGAAACGTATCCCGGGAAGAGTAAAAACATGGCAACCATTACTCTCGGATTAGCAGGTGCAATAGGGCACGACCCGGCCGCGTCGTTGTTCGTTGAAGGCAAGCTCGTTGCAGCTATCGAGGAAGAACGATTAGTACGCCGCAAGCACGCTAAAGGTGAGCTTCCCTACCTGGCAGCCAGACAATGCATCCAGATGGCCGGCCTGAAGGCTGCAGATGTAACGCAGGTTGCCATTCCCTATGCACCGACCTCCCTGTTCAGCAAGGCACGCTGGCACTATGCCTATCGGCACTGGTATGCACCTGATCGTGCCGTGGATAGTGTATTCAACGGCAATCGTAGATTTCGGCGCTACATCAAGGAATTGAATGGTCTGCTGGAGAAACTCCATATTCCAATGTCCAATGTGAAACTTGTTACCGTAGAACACCAGTTAGCTCATGCCAGTAGTTGCTACCATCTTAATGAGTCGGATGAGAAAACGGCGATCCTCTGTATTGATTCCAAAGGCGAATACTCCAATACGTTTTTCGGTGTCGGAGAGAACGGCTCAATAAAGAAGATCAAGGAATTCTACAATCCAGATTCTCTTTGCGGTATGTATGCGGCGTTAACAGACTATCTTGGTTTTGAGATTCTGGATGGAGAGTTTCATGTAATGAACATCGCGCCCTACGGTGATCCAGATCGGTACGATATTGCATCGTTAGCTGCGTTCGACGGCAGACACTTCAAGGTGAATAACAAACTGATTGGCACTGTCGGGCTGCGCCGTTACAAGGCGAAATCACGTGGACATTATTTCAGCAAGAAACTGGTGGAGATGCTTGGACCCAGACGAGCCGGAAATCTCCTGGAAGACCCCTATGTGCATTATGCCGCAGCAATCCAGAAACTCTATGAAGACATTGCTGCTGTGATGGTGACGCATTACTTGAAAGACATTCTGGATGAAACCGGCAGGTTAGCCATTGCGGGTACAGGATCGATGAATTATCGCCTCAACCGGAGACTCAGTTCCCTGCCCTACGTCAAGAAACTGATTGTGCACCCTGCCTGCGGCGATGCTGGCACTGCTATCGGTGCCGCCGCCTACGCCGTGCGACAGGCAGGCATCCCACTTGAACCTGTGAACAATTTCTATCTCGGGCCATCGTTCAGCATCAGCCAATGCATTGAGGCCTGCGCGATTCACAGCGATAGACCCCAGTGGGAAGAGTTGGATGATCCATATGCCAGGGCAGCTGAACTACTGGCTAATGGGCAGTTAGTTGCCTGGTTTCGAGGGCGCATGGAATTCGGTCCCAGAGCATTGGGGAATCGCAGCATTCTCGCCAACCCCGCCCAGATTGGAATCGTCGATGTCATCAACCAGCAGGTGAAGTTTCGCGAGAACTGGCGCACATACTCTCCAAGCATTCTGGATTCGGTGGCGGCGGAGACACTGCCCAGGGGTTTTCAGGACCGCTATATGTGCATAAGTTCACCTGTAAGCGCTAAATGGAAGGAGCAATACTCTGTCGTTGTCTGCGAAGATGATACGACTAGCGCCCAGATTGTTACCGAGGAAGAAAACCCGGACTTTTATCGGCTCCTGAAGAGCTTCCAGGAACAAACTGGCCATGGCCTCCTGATCAATGCGACCTTTTCTCGTCCAGGCGAGGCACTGGTATGTACGCCTGAAGACGCAGTGAATATGTTCATGGGAACCGATCTGAACTACATGATTATGGAAGACGTGCTGGTGACCAAGCGAGAAGAATCTGCACGTTGGTAGACCTCTCTACCTAAGGGCCAATTCTTCGGTAGATCGCGACTCGCTGATCGTCAATACTGGGAAAGGCTGTTTGGAATTCGATGAGCTTGCCAATAGTCTCTCTGGATAGCAATTCAGACATCTCGTAATGCATTTCAACGGCTATCAGAGCATCAGGTTTTGCAGTAACGATCTCAGACTCGGTAAGAAATCGTTGGATCAAGTCGTAGTCTTTCACTCTTCCTGAGTAGTAAGCGATCGCGTGATTGTTGGTTAGCACTTCGATATCTGATTGGGGCATCAGATCAATCCAGGCTACGGTTTCGAAGACAAAATCCTTGCTGTCACCGAAACTGATGAAAGAATCGAATCCCAGGTAGCCAAAAAACAGGATAATGATTCGCTGACCCAGAGAACCCCAGGCTCGAGCGTTTATACTGTCTACAATCCTGGAAACAATAATGGGTATAATCAGGGCTACCAGCAGACAGAACAGCATGGCGTAACGAGAGGATAGATAGCGTGTGACATAGAGGAACACAAATAGAATCAGGCTACTGATTGCCAGAGTGAATAGCACCGGGACAAGGATATGGCGGTCGACCCGTGCGTACTTCTTATAAAGTCCGTATACGAGCAACCAGAAAAATGGTCCGCCGACACCGTTGAACAGGTTCGCTGCCAATATCACCAGCAATCCTGCTGCAAGAAACAGGAAGATATATTCCTGAGAATAAGTAGCGGCGTGCTCACCGAACAAGGCTCTGCCCAGTTCCGATGATTCGGCTGCACTGGGACTGAACGCGGTGTAAACAAAGGGTTCGTATCTCAACAGAAAATCCGTTAACAAGTGAGCAAAGCTCATACCGGCCATCGCCAACACCAGTAATGCAATAATTAGCGACGCGACGACTATTCCTGCCAACACGAGGAATTTTTTCTGGCACTGACTTTTCTCAAATCGATAGTCGAACAATACTGCGAAAGGAATTAACAGCAGGTAAACAATCGCTTCCGCTCTGAAGCTGGCGGCGATTACCAATGAGGCGCTGAAGATGATTGCGTGTTTCAGAGATTGCTCATTGGTGTATAACAGGAATTGCCACAATGCAAATAGAGCCAGCGCCCAGAATCCCACATCACGTATGATCAGGTACCGATATTCATTCAACTGTGGGTAGAGCAGGATACAGATAGCGGCAAAAAATAGAACCTGCCGCGAGTCGTTAATCTGCATAACGATGCTGATAAACGAATACACCAGCAGTGCATAGAAAAGTGCATTAATTACAAAGGCAGAGGTAACCAGAGAAAAGCCGAATTTACTCACCAGGGCCATGAGGATTGAATAGCCTGCCCAGGCATAATGTTGATAAGCCTGGGCTACACCATCAGCGAGGAAGATCTCCGCCGTCTTGATGTAGGTGTAAGCATCGTCGTTCAGTGTGTCCGGTAGCAGAATCGTGAAAAGCGATGCCAGCAGACTGACGCCTACAGCATAGATTCGAATATCGATTTGCTTCTCAGTATAACTCGTCACAAACGGGTTCTTCAGTAAGGCCGCGCCTGTTTGCCAGCGGCCTGGGTTTTAAATCGTTTATGTAGCCACAAGTACTGGTCAGGTTGTTTCCTTATGGCTGCCTCAACTATTTCGTTAATGAACTTTGCATCTTTTTCTAGATCGCCACTGGGATAGTTTTTCAACATAGGACTGAATTCCAGATGATAACCTGAGTTGTCTTCATTTCGATAATGGCTGAAAAACACCACGGCAGAATCATTTACACTGGCGAAGCGACTGGTGGCAGTAATAGTCGCCGCGGGATTACCAAAGAAAGGGACAATTACAGAATGCTGTGCACCGTAATCCTGATCAGGTGCGTACCAGAGTATGCGCCCCTGTTTCAGACTGCGCATAGCGCCGCGCACATCCTTGCGATCAAAGACATTCGGGTAGTGCCTGATTCTACCGTTGTACATCGCCGCTTCGAACAGCGGATTCTTGTTACGACGGTAAGTAACATCCATCTTGTGAAACAGGTTGAAAAGGAATCCGCCGAACTCCAGGGTAGTGAAGTGCGCGCAGAGCAACAGCACTCCCTTGCCCCGGTTAATCGCGGCATCCAGATTCTCCAGACCTGATACGCTGACCCGATCTCTGAAGTCTTCCGGATTCCGATACCAGGCGATAGCGATTTCGATTAGCCCGATGGCATTGGATATGAATGTTTGACGCACCAGATCGCGTTGCTCGGCCGCTGATAATTCCGGGAAACACAGTCGCAAGTTTACTTCACAGATATGACGACGTTCTCGAGCCAGGTGATAACTTAGTATCCCCAGCAATTTGCCAATCTGGATCTGTACGGCAAAGGGCAAATGCGCGACGATCCACATCAGCGCTAAACCTATCCATGTAGGCCAGTAGCGAGGCGCGGCGAACTGGCGTAGCGGTATTGTTGGGATGGGAGCTGCAGGCACGGAACTAGCCAATAGATAGGGGAGATGTGGCGCGAATTGTAACAGAAGCCACTGGGAAACTCAGTTTGGTCCTTCCAGGGTCATATTTGGGTAAAATGAAGGCTCTTGCCCCATAGGTATATGCTAAAGGGGGTTATATCGACCAACATTTCCCACTTTTAGGTGAAATGATCAATTTTTCACTCTGGTGCGCTAATCTACTCTCAAGGCACCCTGTGGTATGATCAGCCGCCAGGAAATTCGGGCGTTTGGGCCCATTTGGAGAATTTACGATGAAATTGGAGATGCCTCCGTTTCAGGACGCCAGGCTGCTGGTAATCGGTGATGTGATGCTGGACCGCTATTGGCATGGTGTGGCATCACGGGTGTCGCCCGAAGCACCGGTTCCTGTTGTGCGGGTTGGCAATCGTGAAGACCGCCCGGGTGGTGCCGGTAACGTGGCGCTCAATATCGCGGCATTGGGCAGTGCGACCCGGCTTATTGGTATTGTTGGCGCTGACGAAACCGGTGAAGAGCTGCGCTCGCGGCTGACAGCTGCCGGTGTTTACTGTGACTTTCTCCAGTCGGCTGACAAACCTACGATTACGAAATTGCGTGTGATAAGCCAGCATCAACAATTAATACGCCTGGACTTTGAACAGGAATTCGACGACGCCGACGTCATTGGATTAAAGGAGAAAGCCAGGTCTCTGATGGAAGATACTCAGGTGATAGTGCTTTCTGACTATGGAAAGGGTGCTCTGCGGAATGTAGCTGAACTCATCGAATTGGGTCGCAGCAAAAATATTCCAGTAATAGTCGATCCCAAGGGAGTCGACTTTCAGAAGTACCGCGGTGCCACGATCCTGACACCAAATCTCACTGAGTTCGAATCTGTGGTAGGACCCAGCAGTAATGAAGGAGAATTCGTTAATAAGGGTCTGAAACTGGTTAGTGAGTTAAACCTGCAAGCGATACTCATTACCCGGGGTGAACACGGGATGACGCTCATCAGACCTGACTCTCCTGAACTCCACTTGCCCGCAAGGGCACAGGAAGTATTCGATGTCACTGGTGCTGGCGATACGGTGATATCCGTATTGGCCGCCGCGTTGGCAGCAGGTGACGGGTTAGCAGATGCTACCGCGCTGGCTAATCTGGCTGCTGGACTGGTAGTCGGAAAACTCGGAACAGCGGCGATAAGCGGCCCCGAATTACGGCGTGCCATTCTGCTGGAACAGAATTCTGGACGTGGGGTAATGACTGCCGAGCAATTACAGATTGCAGTTCAAGATGCCAAGGCACATGGTGAGAAAATTGTATTCACCAATGGCTGCTTCGATATCATCCATGCCGGGCATGTTGGTTACCTGGCCGAAGCCAAGCATCTTGGAGATAGACTTGTTGTTGCCATTAACGATGACGATTCGGTTCGTCGTCTAAAGGGGCCGGGTCGCCCAATTAATCCAGTCGAAAGGCGGATGGCAGTATTAGCGGGATTGGAAGCAGTTGATTGGGTAGTCAGTTTTGCAGAAGACACGCCGGAGGAATTGTTAAAAGCATTACAGCCTGAGATTTTGGTCAAGGGCGGAGACTACACTCTGGAGCAAGTAGTAGGCGGTGACTTCGTGCAATCCTACGGCGGCGAAGTTAGAGCTCTGGAATTTCTGGACAACTGTTCGACATCGGCCATCATGGAAAAAATGAAAGAAGTAGGCAAGTAAAGGAATGGCTGGTTCGCGCTTCTGGAGCGTGAGCTAAGCTACGGCAGACACATTACTTTTCAGATGAGCAGGGTTAATCGTTCCCACTATAACGCTGCTTACCCCACGATAGTCCAGCGCAAACTTCAGGTTCCTGGCGGCATTCTTGTCAGCATCGACGCAATCATGGCCACTGTTCAATGCCTTCTTGATTAACACACCCTTGTTTGATTCTGCCGCCAGGTCGATGACGCCCGCATCCTCCGTACTGGAAGGATTGTAGGTCACCATGACAATATCGGTAAGTTCGAGCGCCTTTTTTCCACCCGCTACCGTCTTGGTAGACATGCCTATGGCTCGAATCAAACCTTCCTGCTTGAGTGCCATCAGCGATTCCAGGACATCGGTGGATTCGAGCACCTGCAAGTCGTTGCCGTTGGAATGAATGAGTGCGATATCAAGGTAGTCGGTGTGAAGGTTTCTCAGGCTGCGCTCGATGCTGTATTTAACATGGGCAGCGGAGAAATCGAAGAATGACTTGCCGTTTAGAAATTCCTCTCCGACCTTGGTACAGATTACCCAGTCCTGGCGATTGCCAAGCAAGCGACCGATGCGTTGTTCGCTACTGCCATAGGCAGGTGCTGTGTCTAACAGATTGATTCCCAACGAGCTTGCCAGGTCCAGCAGCTTGGCAATCTCCTGGTCACTCGGTAGAGAAAAGCCACAGGGGTACTTGACTTCCTTATTGCGCCCGAACTTCACAGTACCGAGTCCCAGGCAGGAGACTTCAATATTCGTTTGACCCAGGGCTCGGGTTTCAAGAGGCATGAGCAGCTAGTCCCAGGGAGAGGAGGCGACTCGAGTTCGCGCAAAGAGTGAATTCAATGTTTCCGTCGATTCCTGCTTGCTGGGTAACAAGTTTGTCGATCTGAGCCGATCCATTGTTTTATCGGCCAATGACGGAGTTAGAGTAAGTTTTGTTGGCCAGGCAATCCAGATGTTGTCCTCTTCAATTAAGTGGGCGTCGTCGGGTCTATAGTTGTTGCTGATATTTGCCTCTGCGCGATTTATCTCGAAGCAGGACCATTCGGCATCATTGAAATTGATCCACGGAAAGAGTGATGTCATCAACGATTGTGCCGCTGAAACTTGTTCATTTGGTGGTTTGCCAACACCCGACTCGGCGAGTTCGCCGCCTAGATACCATACCGTATTACCCGCTTGATCCGTATGAGAGGTGATGGTAATTCTCGGTGTGAGGCTGAATGTGTCTGAAATGCAATGAACGAATACCGGGGGCAAGCCGTGTTTCTTTACGGTGACCATATTCAACGGTCGTATCTGGCCAACTGGAAACTTAAGGCCGGCCTGCTCAATAAGCGCCTGGTTACCTTCTCCGGCACAGAACAGAATTTTCTGAGCAGCAATTCTGACTTGTCCATCTTTTACGCTTACACCGATGCTGCTAACTGCTCCAGAACTCTCTCGACAAAATTCAAGCTTGCCTGGCGGTAGCTGGTAGATGTCTTTTGCATACTTCGCTGCCAGAACTTTAACCAGCGATGTTGAATCGAGCACGAAATCTGGAAGCTGGTAGAGCGTTCCTGCAATGGTGGAGGCCGCGAAGATATCCGGATAGTCGCCCCTTGCCACAGTAGTAACCCGGCCTTGCAGACTCTTGCTGCCTAGAAAGGTTTTCAGCTTCGAGGTTATACTGGAGTCCGACCACATGTAATAGTGGTCGCTGAGTAGTTTGACGCCAGAGAGATCTGGGTCGCCTTTACTTGCGCCTTGCAGGCATTGTCTCCAGCGCTTCGGCATTTGCGAGATGACATTGGCGGCACCGCTCAGCGAGCCGCTCAGCGCGTACTTGAGACCACCATGAATAATTCCCTGCGACGCCAGAGTCTGCCCGCCGCCAAGGGACCGGTTCTCGAACAGAATGACTCGATAACCATCATCGCGTAAGCTATTCAGTAACCACAGTCCTGCAACACCACCGCCAAATATAACGATGTCAGTTGAATAGCTTAATGTCATTGGTTACCTTTACGCGTATCTTGAACCCTTAAAGTATATCGACATCACACTTGATTTCCCAACCAGCAACAGAAGGCTGTCACTACACAGATTAACTAGTCATGATGCGATTACTTTATAGTCTGATTCTCTATTTGTGTGTGCCTTTCATTTTACTGCGGCTCTATATAAGAGGCGCCAGGGCACCAGGCTATCGGCAACGCATTGGTGAACGTTTTGCGAATTTTCGACCACCACAGAAGTTTGATGCCACGCAACACACCATCTGGATTCACGCTGTTTCTGTAGGCGAAACAGTCGCCGCTGCTCCCCTTATCCGCGAACTGCAACTACGTGAATCGTCTGTACAGATTCTGGTAACTACAATGACCCCTACCGGGTCGGAACGGGTTGCTGCCATGTTCGGCGATAGAGTCATTCACTGCTATCTGCCATACGATCTACCGGGAGCGCTCAGTCGTTTCGTTCAGCGTATGAATCCGTCACTGCTGATTCTGATGGAAACTGAACTCTGGCCAAATCTTATCCATGTTTGTTCGCGTCACAATGTAAAGCTGATTCTGGCTAACGCCCGACTCTCAGAGAAATCGGCCAGAGGGTATCGGCGCTTTATGGGCATGACAAAAAACATGTTGGGCAAGATCGACTTTATCGCTGCCCAGGCCCAGGCTGATGCCGACCGCTTCGTCGAGTTGGGGGCTGATGTCGAGAAGATCGAAGTTACTGGCAGCCTGAAGTTCAATGTGAGTGCGGAAGTAGAAAGTGGGCAGACAGATGCAGTTCTGGAATCAATAAAAGAGTCAAGTCGCACTGTTATTGTTGCCGCCAGTACCAGAGAAGGGGAAGAGGTGAAGGTGCTTGAAGCATTTCGACAAGTACTCGAGGCGGATCCAACCGTGCTGCTTCTATTAGTACCGCGTCACCCGGAACGCTTTGACGCCGTAGCCAGACTGTGTGAACAGAGAAAACTAACCCTAAGTCGGCGCAGTAAACAACAGCCGGTGGAACAGGCGACTCAAGTCTATCTTGGAGATACCATGGGCGAGATGTTCAATTTCTACCAAGTAGCGGGAATCGCCTTCGTAGGAGGTAGTCTTGTGGATACGGGTTGCCAAAATGTGCTGGAACCTGCCGCCTTGGGTCTCCCTGTTGTAACAGGCCCCTCGCAATTCAATTTTGCTACGATTTGCGCCCAACTCGAAGATGCCGGAGGTCTCAAGACTGTTGGCGATGAGATCGAACTGGCCGACTTCCTGAATGAGCTAGTTAGAGAACCGGTGAAGCGACAACAGATGGGCGCGACAGGAAAGGCGCTGGTGGAGGCCAATCAACAGGCCCTACCGAAACTGTTGGACATTATCTCCAGAACAGAAGGCAGGGAGTCGCCAGCAACTATCTAAAGCAAGGAGCCGCTACTCAAACTGCCGAGTCAGGTTTTCCACGCCAGACGCGGTAACCCTTACATTGTCTTCAATCCGAATCCCACCAAAGGGATAGAGTTCTTCGACGCGTGACCAGTTAATCGATGCACCCTTCGGTTGATTTCGCTGTGGCTCGAGCAACATTGGAATGAAATAACAACCCGGTTCGATAGTGAACACCATGTTCTCTGTCAGTGTACGGGTATTGCGTAGCGCTGGTGAGTGCGCGGGCGGCAATGAGGTAGTGCCGGCAATATCCGCCTGGCGCCCCCCTACATCGTGTACCTGGATACCCAGCAAATGACCCACTCCGTGAGGCATGAAGAGCTGTGGTACTTCTTGTTCACACAGCTGTGCAGCGCTGGCATCGCAGATGCCAAGCTCATTCAGTAAGCTGGCAATGCCATGCAAAGCAGCACTATGTAACTCAGGATATGCTATTCCCGGGCAGACCAGATTGACTATTTCGAGCTCCAGGTTCTGCATCCCTGCTAACAGTTCAGTAAATACCGGGTGCGCCGAGTCCTTTGCCCAGGTGCGCGTTACATCCGAGCCATAACCGCGTACACGACAACCCGCATCGATGAGCAACACCTGGCTCTCGGCCGGATCCCGGCGTTTGTGTTGATAATGAAGAATGGCGGACTTCTCATCGAGCGCGACGATATTGGTATAGGGGCTCTCTTCCTCCAGTATGTTGCAGGCATCCAGGAAAGCCATGTGGATCTGGTATTCATTACCACCACCGAGGAAACAGTCCCGTGCGGCCCAATGCCCATTAATGGCAAGTCTGTTCGCCTCGCGCAATTGTTCGAGCTCGTAATTGGATTTATAGGCACGCTGAAAATCCAGGAAGCTGAGCAGGGCGATGGGATTAATGCCGCCCTTGTCGATATTCAGTTGCAAGGCCAGCTGGGTATGGCCCCCAAGGTAAGCGATCCTGGCAGCTGTTAGTCGCTTTGCTAATTCGGAAACTGCAGCAAGCCTGACAATCTCAAACTCACTAGCCCACCAATCGGCCGCTGCAATGGTCTGTTCATACCAGAAATCTTCAGGAATCACCTGGAAATAGATCGGCCTGGCACCTGGTTGGAATAAGACAAACTGGTCCGGACGATTTACCGGTAACCAGTGCAGAAAATGGCCATAGCTCTGGAAGGGTATCCCACGATCGTCTCCATGGTAGAACTGCTGCGATCCACTATGCAGCAGCACAGCATCAATCTCGCTGCCGCTAGACCGGAGATGTTTCAAGCCTTCTGCATAGTTTCTGCAGACACCTTCGATATGCATTGCGAATTCTGAATTGGCCAATCGGTGATTCCTATTTTCTTGCGATTACACGTCTAGTCTCGATTTGTCCAATCCCGATCAGGCTAAGGACGATTCGCTTTTTTAACCCTGCACAGGGAACTATACTGCCATTTGCGGTTGCACCCTTCAATTAAAATACGGCAGGGGAAACTTATGCTTTATCCAATGTTCATGCTAGTCATGCTCACCTATGTGGTTCTATTGGTCACGGTACGCGTTCGCACTGGTGCCGTGCGAGACGGCAGTGTGCCCATTACCTATTTCTCTTTAATGCAGGGGGCGGACATACCCGAGATGGTGGCAAAAACCAGTCGTCAATTCAGCAATCTGTTCGAAGTACCCGTACTGTTCTACGTCGCAGGTCTGATCTACATCGCCCTGGATATGACCACTTCATTCCCGGTCACGGCAGCCTGGGCATTCGTCGCGGCGCGTATCGTGCATACCTGCATTCATCTGGGCTACAACAATGTGCTGCACCGGTTGATTGTGTTTGGTTTTGGTAATCTCTGTGTGCTCGCGATGTGGATCTCGATCGTGGCAGCAGCGGGTTAAGAAGTAACTTCAGTTGCATTGCGCATTGTGATTCGGTTAAATCGATTAGCTTCGAACCTTAATGCAGATGAAGGAATAACTGATGACAGACGTAGCAGTGTATATGCTGGCGAACCTGGTGGTAAGCGATGCCGATGAGTATCGAAAGTACGAGAAGGGATTCTTTCCCATTCTCAAACGCTTCGGTGGTGAGTTCATCACTTTCGATGACGATCATGAAACTCTTGAAGGAACCGAACCCACCGAAGGACGCGTCATTATTTTCAAGTTTCCTTCAGAACAGGCTGCCAGAGACTGGTACAACGATGACGAGTACCAGGCTCTGTCTGAGTTTCGTCGGGCAGGCACTACGCTCAAGAGTCTGACCCTGGTGCATGGCATGCCTCCTCGCGAGTAATTCGGCATGTCATTTAATCAGCACTCCGAGGTCATGACGCTGTTGGGTGAAAGCTTCGAGCAGGGCGGCTTGCTATTGAAGGAAGCGGATCTTGGTGAAAACTTCTTCGACTTGAGTACGGGGCTCGCCGGTGAACTGTTGCAGAAATTTTGTAACTATAAGCAAAAACTCGCGCTGATCATTGACGATCTGAATAAACACAGCGAGCCCTTGCAGGAACTGGCATGGGAACACCGAAAGCACCTCAATATTCGCTTCTTTTTGAATGAAGAACAGGGCCGGGCCTGGCTTAATGAAAAGTCAAATATCAACGAGGATTTAGCATGATCAGATCTACCACACCCACTTTGCAAGGCCGAGAGATTGTCGAATACTGTGGCATAGTCGTTGGCGAGGCCATCCTGGGAGCAAATATATTCAAGGATATCTTCGGGGCTGTGCGCGATATCGTCGGTGGCCGCGCTGGCGCTTATGAAGAAGAACTGGGGCGTGCCAGGGATATCGCCTTTCAGGAAATGGACGAGGAAGCCCGGGCACTGGGAGCCAATGCAATCGTTGGCATCGATATCGATTACGAAGTCATCGGTATAAAGGGCGGCATGATGATGGTAAGCGCCAGCGGCACGGCCGTGAAGATTCGTTAGGGATCAGAGGTTCCCAGTAACTCCTGGCGTGAAATATTGTCTCAGCTGGCGAGCGCATTAATTCCAGTCTAGACTGAGAACCTGTGAATAACTAATCAGATTCCTCATTGCTGCAATGTTAAGGATAACCACCGGCAATGCTTGCTCCACCTATTGTAAAACGCAAGAACCTTCCCGCGGTTATACATGCTTTGGCCGCGTATTTTGCGCTGTACAGAGAAAGGCTGGCCCGGTGCAAGACTGGACTGAGAGTTCATCAGTTGATGCTCTGGCTGAGATGCCGACGGGACAAAGAGTTCAACACGAATATCCATAAGCTACAGACTGCCATCGCCTTTTTCCTGCGTGAACCCTTAAAACTCACCCGACAAACCCTCATCGCAAATGCAGTGTTTCTGGCTCAGGTTGAACAACGCCGCAATGCCCTGCAATCAGTTCACAAACTTGGCCAATACAAGCGGCGAATCGACTGTGCACAGGAACAGAATTTCAGCAAGTTAACTGCAGGGGATTCTCGTTCGAGAATTGTCGCCTGTTATCACTTCGGCGATTTTATCTACAGTCTCAATTACCTGATGTGTCTGGAGCGCCCTGGCAGGAATCGAATTCTCTACAGCCAGCATGCTCATTCGAGCGCCTACCTGAGCAATATGCAACGCGCCTTCGACGGGCGAACCATGGCGCGTGATTGCCAGCTTACCCAGGACCAGATAAATGCAACCGACCTGTTTCGAGAACTACGCCGCGGAAATTGCACCCTGGCAATGTTCTGTGATCTACCTGGCGATTCCGGGGAGGTTGTTAAGGTTAATTTCCTGGGTCGCAAGGCGCGCTTTCCAAAGGGCCTGGCACTACTGGCCATCACCTCCAGAACTCCAGTGCTTCCGGTGATTGCCTGCGATGAACAGGAGAGGAATAGGCTGAGAATATTCAATCTGATCGAGCCCTCGATGAGATTGGATGAAGACCTCGATGTGGCATGCGTGCGAATAACCCAGCAACTGGTAGATATTCTGGCAGAGCTGATAGCAGAGCATCCACAGCAGTGGAGATATCTGAGCAAGCTGCCTCGCTATTTCTCAGTTGAGGATTTCGCCCACTGACTCGAGTCAGACCAATACAGCACAAAAATTTGGAACCATGGAGGAAACTGGGTATGACAATGGACGTTCAGGCAATGGTGCTGGAGAAACTGGCGCTACATAGTTCGTTGAAGCTTGATTACACGCACATGGAATTGTCCACTAAACTCGACGATCTGCAACTCGACTCACTGGCCGTACTCGATCTAGTCTATGAACTGGAAGAGCATTTTGACACCTCAATTGATGTATCAGACTTGCACAGCCACCTGACTATCACAGATCTGATCGATATTGTGAACGTGTCCCTCGGCGCAGCGGTTAGTTGACAGGGAAGCCGGTAGTGAGCGCAGGACAACCGCTCTTCCGTGAAGAAGCTGTACTGCATAGATCAGGCTATGCCAGGACTGCTGTCGTTTTAAAGCAGACGCCACTGGTCGGCGCAACCCTATGGGGTGCGATATCGCTATTGCTGGTGGCAGTCGCGGCGCTCCTCTTCATGCCCTATAAGGTTACCGAGGCCGCCAGAGGAGTGCTCGAACCGAGTAACGGCGTCCAGAAGATTGTTTCTCCGGTTGCAGCGCGAGTGCATGCGGTTTATGTAACGCCGGGCCAGTCTGTCCATAAAAATCAGGTACTGGTGGCGCTTTCGACATCGATAATGGGTGTTTCCGGCCGGGGAAATCTGCAAGTGCGGATACAGAATCTCCGGTCTGAACGTGATCTGCTGTCTCAGGAAATTGTGCTACGCGCTCAGCTCAAGGCGAGAAAGCAGCAACAGAGAGAGGCAACTACCACAAACCTTGGTAACAGTCTGCAACTGCTGCGGCAGGAAGCAGAAACCTTTGCTGCCCAGTTGACATTGAGCGACTCATCCCTGACTGCTTTGCAACAACTATTGCTGCAATCAGGTATCTCACAATCACAGTTCAACCTTCAGTATGTTGCTCACCTGGAACTGCAGCGCCAACAAAAGGTATTGCAACAACGAGAACTACAATTACTCGGCCAATTGGATGCCCAGGCTGCCGAGCGATCGCGCATCACGCTGGACTTTGCTTTGGAAAACCTGGCCCTCAAACAGCGGCTGGGAAAACTCGACGCGCAAATCTCTGAACTTGTAGAACAGGAATTCGTGTCAGTAGCCGCCTCAGATGATGGTGTGGTAGCAGCGCTGGCTGTCGACCCGGGTCAGTCTGTTACTGCGCACCAGCCGCTTGTCTACATCAATTCAGGTGACGATAGTGTGCAAGCTGTTCTGCATGTGACATCGAAGGTTTTCGGAAAAATAGTGCCGGGCCAGTCTTTGTTGTTGACCTATGATGCATTCGATCATGGGCAATACGGCCGGTACAGAGCAACCATAGTCCAGATCAGTCGGGCCGCGCTGGATCCAAGGGAACACCTGCTGCCTGTTCCTGCAGGCAATGAACCAGTATTCAGGGTAATCGCTACTCTTGAGCAGGAATTCGTGGAAGGACCCGATGTTTATCCGCTGCAACCAGGGCTGTTGTTGACTGGAGAATTTATCGGTGAGGAATTTCCGCTGATTGAATTCATTCTCAAGCCACTCTATGGGCTCAGGGGTAAGCTGCTATGAGCATTCAACTCATGGCAGGAAAATCACTGCCAATGACATTTCAGTCTCAAATCAATGAATGTGGTCTGGCATGTCTGACTATGATTTGCAATTACCATGGAATGCAGCTGGATATCAGAACCCTGCGCAGCCGTACTGGACTCTCTGCAACAGCGACTTCGGTGAAACAACTCCTGCTGGCAGCTGAGGGTCTCGGCTTACAGGGCCGGGCGCTGAAAATTGAAATCGCTGAACTGAGCCAGGTCACCGTTCCGGCAATTTTACATTGGGATCTCGATCATTTTGTTGTGCTCAATAAGCTGACAAAGGCTAACAGTCAGGCAGTCATACACGATCCTGCAATTGGGATCAGAAAGTATGCGATGTCTGAACTGGGAAAACATTGCTCAGGAATCGCACTCGAGTTCGTGCCGAGTAAATCTTTTCAGCCGGCAACGAGAGCACCTGCCTTAAGATTGTCTGATTTGTTCTTGCCGACCCCGAGTTATTTTAGATCGCTGGCGACGATCTTCCTGCTTTCACTCCTTATCCAGGTATTGTCAATTCTTACGCCTTTGTATTTACAGTTTGTGATTGATCAGGGATTAAGCAAGGGGGATATGGATGTCGTGTTTCTTATCGCCTTGTTATTTGTAGTTGTAACTCTTGCAAAGGCCCTGGTAAGTTATTGCCGTGGACTCGTGCTACTGGATTTCACGAATGAATTCGGATTTCACCTCGTTAGCAGAGTATTCGGACATCTGTTACATCTGCCACTGGAATTCTTCGAGAAAAGAGAGTTGGGTGATATCGTTTCGAGGTTTTCATCTCTGGAAGCAATCAAGCAACTGCTTACTCAAGAGATGATCTCGGCCGTTGTCGATGGCATTCTCTCACTGATCACGATCGTATTCTTGTTTCTCTATAGCCCACTACTGGCGCTGCTGGTCGTCTGTTTTGTCTCTTTGTCAGCGCTTTTACGCTGGGTAACTATTCCAGCTGAGAAACATCGCAGGCAGGTAGCAATCGTTTCCGACGCGAAACAGCAATCCAAGTTTCTCGAGAATATAAAGACAGTCCTGGTAACCAGGTTATACGGGATCGAACAAGACCGTTGTGCAGAATGGCAAAACTGCTATATCGAGAGCATAAACTCGAGTCTTCGCCTGAGCCAGCTGCAATTGGGAGTAGTTTCTCTGCAATCCCTACTCTTTGGATTAGATCACATAGCTACCATTTATTTCGGTGTCAGGTTAGTTGACTCATCAGAGATCACGCTTGGTCAACTCATGGGTTTCGTATTTCTCAAGCAACACTTTTCAAACTCTGTAACGGCATTACTCCCCAAGCTCGCCGACCTGCAAATGGCCAAGCTGGAATTGGATAGAGTGGCGGATATTGTTCTGGAAAAGGTAGAGCAGAGATCCTCGTCAAATCCTCTGCTGGTTCCAGCTCTAAAGGGCAGGCTGGAACTGGACGCCATCTCCTACAATTATCCGGGTACTCATTCACCAATATTGAAGAATCTGAGTGTACTTGTAGAGCCAGGAGACCTGGTACTGGTAACTGGCAGTTCAGGTTGTGGAAAATCCACCCTTCTCAAACTGATCCTTGGATTAAAACAGCCTGACTCAGGGCGAATACTCTTCGATAACAAGTCACTGCGGATGTTGGGATTGAATGCCCTACGCGAGCAAGTCTCAGCAGTCCTGCACGAGGACGCACTGCTCGCCGGAGACATTGCCTACAACATTAACCTGGGGACAGAGCCGAACAACGAATCCAGACTCATCACAGCAAGTTCCAGAAGCGGACTTCACGAAGTTGTTTGCGAGTTGCCTCTGGGATACAGAACACGAGTAGGTGAATTGGGAAATAGTTTTTCTGCTGGTCAGGTGCAGAGATTGCTCATTGCCAGAGCGCTCTATCGGCTACCAAAAATATTGGTCCTGGATGAAGCGCTCTCACATCTGGGCACCGCGCCGGCCAAACAGATTTTGCGGCGAATTCGCCGCCTTGGAATTACGGCAATCGTGGTTAGTCATAACCCGGATCTGCAGGATGTAGCGAGCAAGGAAATAAAGATTGATTAAGTCATTCTGGCTGGATGGCAATGGGCTCTCTCGGCGGCCAGAAACCATGGAGGGAAGATATTGAGAACTCGAGTTTATAGGGCCGGGCTGACCTATTTTGTAGTGCTGACAGGGCAATCCTGTGGCACGAGCTTCTTCGATCGAGCTTGTTACCGGTTCTATCTGAAAAGGTTCTCAAATTCACTTTGCAATTTTCATGTCCGATTACATGCCTACTCGCTGTTAGAGAACGAGATCCTGTTGCTAGCGACTCCCCTGACTCCATCTGCTATGAGTCGGCTGATCAGTAGCGTTAATCGAGCGTATTCCGAGTATTATAACGATCGATTTGGAAGGACAGTAAGCGTATTCAGAGCGCTGCCAACCCACCTTGTTGCAAAGAATAAACTCGCACTTGAAGTCCAGAAGTATATTGAGAGGGCAGCTCTTCACAACACCGGAATAGAGCACCCTGGCGCCTATGAATGGTCTAGCTATTGCGCTAACTCATTCGGCTGCAAGTCCAGTTTCTTAACTCCGCATGGTGCTTATCAGAAATTTTTGCGAGCTCACAGCCATCCCTACCAAAGCTACCGCGAGTTTGTAGCACGACCATTCGACGCGGTGTATGAAGATTTCCTGCGTGCCAGGTTTCGTTCCGAGTCCGCCGGGCTCCCTGAGCATCAGTTTCAAGATAGCTTGCTTGTTAGAGACGGTTAGGCGTGTGACTCCTGTTGGGTCGTTATTTGGTAACTTTAACACCTTGAGTAAATTCACCTTTTGACCGATAACCCAAAAATGGGCAGAATGGCCGTTCTGATCAGGGAATTTGCTGGAAAATCGCGTTTTACCCCCTGAATCGGCGGTGCTGCCAGGTGATCCAGGAGTGTATCGGTGGTATGCAGCTCAGAGTGTAACAAAACCAAAGTAGTAGAATGAGTACCTTTTAGAATTCTAGGTTTTTGACCAATAGACCAATAAGAGCTCAACTGCAGATAAATGAGCAATAAGTAGAATAATGAGTTCCAAGCAAATCCAATTTTATCCTTTTTACGACCCCCTCTGTGAAGATGGTGCCCTCCGCTATCCCAGCAAAATTGGCATTTCTGTTGGGTTTGGAGTTTTCTACTTAATACTTCAATATGTGTCCCTGCCCGATAAGATGGTATTTTTCCAGCAGTACTGCTGGATCCTTGGCGTAATCATCAGCACATCCTATTTGGCACTGTATATCGCCACCGATGTGTTCCGCCGTAGTCTGGTAACCATAAATGAATTTGCAGGCGACGCCAGGATGAGCGACCAGTTCGTCGAGACCTGGCTGAGTAATAAATGCTATTTGCTCTCAGGCATGGTCTGGGCAGCAGCAAACACAAGCTTCGGTCATTTGATGGGTGTGCCAGCAGAGTTTCACGAATCAGTATTCGCCTTAACTTCAATTTACATCGGATTCATCATGGCAGGGTTTTCCGCTGGAATGGGACTGTGGGGAATCTTCGCGATCATCGTTTTATATCTGAAGTTTGCTCCTAGCCTGCAACACACATTGGACCCTAGCGACCCGGATGGAACCGGTGGCATCAAGAAGCTGGGTGATTCGCTCTGGTTCTTTGCCATGCTCACTTTCACGATCGGCGTGCTGATTTCGATATACATGTTTGGCGTGCAATGGGAGTTCATGTACAAGGCCTATGTTCGAGCTATATTTCTGGTCTGGCTCGCCATGCCCTACCTGGTCGCAATATCAATTGTATTGATTCCAGGGTTGGCCGTGCGAAGACAGGTTAACCAGTACAAGAGCTATAAGTCCGACCAGCTGAAACAACAGAAAGCGCGGGCATACTCATCGTACAAGGAGTTTCACGAAGCCGATGACGATGAAATCATCACCGCCAAGAAAGAACTGAATGATAAACTAATTCACATTCAGGAACAGATGGACAAACTCAGGACGATGCGTGACTCTCACATCGATAGCAAGAACAAGGATTAATAGCTTTCCTTTGTTCGGTCGTTCGAAAGACTTCAGGGGTTACTCGTAATTCTCCATTGCTGGACAGGCGCAGAACAAGTTTCTGTCTCCGTAGACATTGTCGATTCGATTTACCGTCGGCCAGTACTTGCTGTCCATATTGCCACCAAGTGGAAATGCAGCCTGCATTTTAGAGTAAGGTCGGTCCCAGCCATCATCTACTATGTCTCGCAATGTGTGTGGAGCATGCTTGAGCGGGTTATTTTTGGCATCCATATCTCCGGATTCTACCTGAGCGATCTCTTGTCGAATCTGAATCATGGCATCGATGAATCGATCCAGTTCTTGCATGGACTCGCTTTCGGTTGGCTCGATCATGAGTGTGCCCGCAACAGGGAATGACATCGTAGGTGCATGAAATCCAAAATCCATGAGTCGCTTGGCCACGTCTTCCTCAGTTATACCCGATGAGTGTTTTAATGGGCGCATATCGATGATGCACTCGTGAGCCACCATACCCTCTCGCCCCGTATACAGTACCGGGTAGTGCGGCGCTAACCGCACTGCCATGTAATTGGCATTAAGGATTGCGACCTGGGTTGCCTTCAATAATCCAGTACCGCCCATCATGGCGATATACATCCAAGAAATTGGCAGGATGCCGCAACTTCCCCAGGGAGCAGCCGAGACGGCGCCGTTTCCGGCTTGTGGACCGCTGATTGCAATGACTGGATGATCGGCCAGGTAGGGGGCCAGGTGTGACTTTACCCCAATGGGCCCCATGCCCGGACCACCTCCCCCGTGAGGGATACAGAAGGTTTTATGCAAGTTGACATGGGCCACATCGGCACCGATCTCCGCTGGTTTGGCAACTCCAACTTGGGCATTGAGATTGGCGCCGTCCATATAAACCTGGCCACCATTGTCGTGCATTATCTGGCATATGTCCTTTACTGCTTCCTCGTACACACCATGAGTAGAAGGATAGGTAATCATCAAAGCGGCGAGCTGATCCCGGTTTGCTTCGGCCTTGGCCTGCAAATCGGCTACATCGATATTGCCATTGTCATCACAGGCAACGAGCACGACCTTCATGCCAATCATCTGAGCACTGGCTGGGTTCGTGCCATGGGCAGAACTTGGAATCAGGCAGACATTTCTCTCACCACCTCCGTTGCTGTCCAGGTATTTTCTGATCGCCAGCAGTCCGGCGTATTCGCCCTGAGCGCCGGAATTTGGTTGCATGCTGATAGCATCGAAACCGGTTATCTCTGCCAGCATGTCTTCCAGTTCGGTGATCAACTGCTGGTAACCAGTCATCTGGTCCAGAGGCGTAAACGGGTGAGGCCTGGCGAACTCCGGCCAGCTGATCGGAATCATCTCGGCAGCAGCATTCAGCTTCATTGTGCAGGAACCAAGCGGGATCATGGCGTGAGTCAGTGAAATGTCTTTGTTCTCGAGACGCTTGAGGTAACGCATCATCGCAGTTTCGCTGTGGTAGCTATTGAAAATTGGGTGCTGCAGATAGGCACTTTGGCGTAGCAAATTATCAGGTATTGCACTGCCCAGTTCACCGCTGGTGATTTGGCCGTCAATTGTCATTACCGACAGTGATTCACTGCCAGTGCCCAGCAGGACTTGCCACAGTTGTTCAACATCATGTTCAGTCGTGCATTCATCGAGGCTGATTCCCAGCGTGCTGTGACTGGTCTGTCGATCTACTCGCAGGTTAACGCCAGCTCCATCAGCACGCTCGAGTATTGCGGCAGTCTGCTGCGGATTTAGAGATGCAGTGGATAGGGTAAGCGTATCGAAGTAGCTGCCATTGATTATTTCAATACCAACCTTTTGCAAACCAGTTGCCAGGATACTGGTGAGTCGATGAATGCGCGCGGCGATCCTCTGAATCCCTTTCGGACCATGGTACATTGCATAGAGGGCGGCTATATTCGCCAACAATACCTGTGCCGTGCAGATGTTGCTGTTGGCTTTTTCACGACGAATGTGTTGTTCGCGAGTTTGCAGCGCCATGCGGAAAGCCTGCTTCTCGCGTGCGTCCACCGACACGCCGATAATGCGTCCAGGCACCGCGCGCTTATACTCATCCTTGGTGGCAAAATAGGCGGCATGGGGTCCACCGTACCCCATGGGTACACCGAAGCGCTGAGTGCTGCCGGTAACCACATCCGCGCCCATCTCACCGGGTGGTTTCAACAATGCCAGGCTCATCAGGTCGGCAGCCACCACTGCGATTGCGTTATGTTCATGCAGCTTCTCAATATCTGGAGTCAGATCCCGCACTTCACCAAGCATTGAGGGATACTGAAAGATTGCACCGAATAGTTCTTCTGCCTGCATGGCTGCAACATCACCAATCTCCAGTTCGAAGCCAAAGCATTCCGCGCGAGTCTTGATGACGTCTATGGTCTGAGGGAAACAATGTTCATCGACGAAGAACTTGTTGGCATCACGGTTCTTGCTGACGCGCTTTGCCAGGGCCATGGCTTCGGCAGCTGCCGTTGCCTCATCCAATAATGAGGCATTGGCCAGATCCATCGCCGTTAGATCCAGTGTCATCTGCTGAAAGTTCAGCAGGCACTCCAGCCGTCCCTGGGAAATCTCAGGTTGGTAGGGCGTGTAGGCAGTGTACCAGCCGGGGTTCTCCAGCACATTTCTCAGTATGACATTGGGTGTATGGGTATCGTAGTAACCCAGCCCGATGAAAGAACGCGTCGCTTTATTCTTGCTTGCCATTGACTTCAGTTTCGTCAGAGCAGCGTGCTCGGTAAGTGGGTCTGCCAGTGCCAGGGATTTATTCAGGTGTATGGCTGCCGGCACAGTTTTTTCAATCAGTTGTGCCAGAGAAGTCAGTTCCAGCGCAGCGAGCATCTGGATGATCTCGGATGTTGTCGGACCGATATGGCGGTCGACAAATTCACCGTGATAGTGCAGCGCTTCCAGGGTGGGTGCAGCATCGTTTTGAGCTGTGCTGGTTGGCATAAGCGGAGCTTGTTTTTCAGCTTGCATGGGCTTCCTTCGTTAACTGCGTATTGACAATGATTGCTTCATTGCCGGAATTAGTTACCAACAAACAAAAACAGGATCTGGAATGTGATCCAAATCCTGGATTCTAACGAGTTTCTTCAGGCACTAATCGGTTTGCAGGACCTATTCATCTTCGCAATGGTCGTAATAGGCGGCTGCATCCATCAAATCATCCAGCTCTAATTCTACATCCTCGCCAAGAGCCAATTTGTAGAACCAGCCATTTTCGTAGGGCGACGAGTTAACGGTTTCCGGGGCATCGATGAGGACTTCGTTCACGGCAATAATTTCACCAGAAACCGGGCTGTAGATGTCTGATGCGGCCTTGACAGATTCGACTACGGCCACTTCATCTTTTGCAATTACGCTGGTTCCCAGTTCAGGCAATTCGACGAAGACTATATCGCCGAGCGCATCCTGAGCGTGGTCACTTATCCCTATCGTGGCCACGCCGTCTTGATCGATGCGAATCCACTCATGGCTTGGTGCGTACTTTAAGTCGTCTGGAATATTTCTCACTCGATGATCCCCTTCCTGGTCCTTTACTTATTTTTCTGAGCCTGTTTTATCGAGCTACTCGAAAACCTTTTTCCCGAAGCGGACAAAATTCGGCTTGACGATTCTAACTGGTGTTAGTGTGCCGCGCATATCCACCTGGCAGGACTTACTGTTAACCGGAATTCTAGCTAATGCGATGGAATGCTTCAATGTGGGTGAGAAACTGCCGCTGGTGATGATGCCCTCGCCCTGATCGCTCAGTACAGTTTGTCCTTCTCGTAACACGCCGCGTTGTTCCAGCACCAGTCCAACCAATCGTGGAAGCTCACCAGCGGCCTGTAATTGCTGCGCGGCCTGCACGGCGGATTTCCCGATAAAATCCCGCGCGGTCGATTCCCAGGCGATGGTCTGCTCCATGTTGGCGGCCAATGGCGACACGGTTTCATCCATATCGTGGCCGTACAGGTTCATGCCAGCTTCCAGTCGCAAGGTGTCCCGCGCCCCGAGTCCGACAGGTTTCACACCAGCAGCCAGAAGCTTGTCCCACAGGGCAGGGGCTTCTCTAGCGGGAAAGATCAGCTCTAGGCCTTTCTCTCCGGTGTATCCGGTGCGGGCGATAAACCAGCCATCCAGTTCGATGCCCCTGAAATTCCCGAGTTGCAGAATTGCTGAGGCATGCTCCGGCAATGCACGGCAAACCGTTTCAATCGATTCTGGTCCGTGTACCGCCAGGATTGCCAGATCAGGCTGCTCTCTAATGACCACACTGAATTCCTTGCTGTTCTCTGCCATCCAGTTAAGATCTTTCTCTCGCGTCGCGCAATTGACCACCACCCGGTAACCATCGACCAGGCGATAGACAATCAGATCATCGATGACTCCGCCTTCGTGGTTGAGCATTGCACTGTATAGCGCGCGTCCTGGCTCATCCAGCCTGGCAACATCATTAGCAAGGAGATAGCGCAGAAAGACTTCTGCTTCATCACCGGAAACATCCACCACTGTCATGTGGGAGACATCGAATACGCCGGCAGCTGTGCGTACCTGGGTGTGTTCGGAGATCTGGGAACCGTAATTGATGGGCATATCCCAGCCGGCAAAGTCCACCATCTTGGCACCGGCGTCGATATGTTTTTGATAAAGGGAGGTGTGTTTTCCCAATTGAATTCGCTACTACAATGGCATGGTTAGAGAGGGCACCATTCTACCTAGTGGTAGTAATTATTTATAGCCATTTCAGGCAGGCACTCTGATTACGCAGGAGCAGGAAAGGCCGAGCGGCTGCGGGTTACATTACAGCAGCACGACTCGAGCCTTGCTAACGAATGCCAGTCAGAAGCCTTACCGGGCTGCCGATTTATCCAGTTGGTCTTCGAGTATTTCCAGCATCCCCTCGGTAGCAGCAGGATATTTCTCGAGTCGGCGCAGTGCCCGAATCGCAGACCTCTGTACCAGTTCGTCACTCGAGTCGCGATAGGCCTGCAACACGATGGCGACGGCACTCTCCTGCTCGGTATCTCCCAAAGCCCGGATAGTTGCTGATAGTACTTGTGCATCAGTGGCTCCGCTGAGAGCCCGCTGCAGTGCTTCTACTGCCTGTGCAGTTTCGGTATCACCGATGCCACTCAATGCAGCGAGCTGCCGCTGTTGGCTGGTACTGTTGAGGTAGATGTGATCCAGTGCGGCGACTGCGATATTGTCTTCACGGTCGGCGATGCCTTCAATTGCGATGACCGCCAGTTCATCGTCATCGTTATCCAGTGCAACATCAGTCAGGAAGGTAATGACTTCAGGCGACTCTACATCGGCAATCTGTTCCAGGATGAGTTGACGCTTAGGCCTATCCTGTCTGGACTGATAATTCTCAAATAGAACAGCCAGAGCAGCTGCGCTGCCGATGTCCGCCAGCGAATCTGCAGCAGCAGAGATTAGTACCGGGTCTTCTTCTGTGGAAAGGATGTCGCGAAGCGCTGGCAGGGCTACCTCTTCATCCCAGTCTTCCATGTTGTCGAGAATCTCTGCTCTCACGCCAGACGGGTAGTCAGAACTACTGGCAATACTTCGCAACAATTCTCTGTTCGTTTCATCATCTCTATCCAGCAGTACCAGAATTGCGCTGTTGCGGACCTCCTGGGATTCGTCGTTGTTGATGATGTCGGCCAGAGTGTTGGTAACCGCGTCTCCTTCAAAGTCTTCCAGCAACAGGATCAGGCGTCTGCGCATTTCGGGAACTTCACTACTACGCAATCGATCTAACAGGATTTCTTCCGCTCGTGCATTACGCCTCAGTGCGGCCATGACGGTGAGCAGCTCTTCGTCGGCCGAGCTCCGGCCAAGGCGTCTATTTTGCACGCGTCGTTGGGCATCGGCATAGACGCGCTGCATGTCTTCTCGCATGCGGAGGGCATTTTCCCGGATTTCCGCCACATTGATGTTCAGGTTCTCAAGGTTTCCGTCCAGGCTGGATAGATCTGGAATTGCTGGTAAGGGCGGAATCTGGATGCCTGCATCCCGTATGCGCTGCATCTCTGCCTCGGCTCTCTGCATCGCCTGCTCGATGGTCACTGACAGTCTTTCGGCGTTAAAATCAAACGCACCATCGCTGTCTTCAGCGGCATTGTCCAGCATCATGCGCAGATACTCGGGAAATCCGCGATCGGCCAGCCGGGAACCGAGCACCGCCAGTTTGGAGCGCGCATCGGCCATCCAACTACTGTCTGGATAGTTTTCCACGAATTGCTGATAGCAACTGAATTGCTCCTCTCGCCCGGTGCTTGCCTGTTCGACCGCATAGCAATTCCAGAATGCAGCATCGTCAGTCCAGGCACTGTCGGGAAAGTTTGACTGGAACTCGATGAAATGCGCCTGTGCCTCATTCCAGCGCTGTTCCAACACCAATCCATAACCTTCCCTGTAGTCAATACTATCCTGTTGCTGTGATGCTACCTGGGAACTAAACATTATCCAGGTAACGAATGTTAGTAATTGTAGACTGCACTGCTTCATCTTGTTGCCTCTCTGTGGAAACTAAATAATCATTGCCTGATCTCTCATTTCCAATAATCTGATTCTGAATAAAATACTGTTTTGCTCGAGAAACTGTTTTAGCAGCGCGACCCCCTCAATCATGTTTGATTCATCCAGGTTTGCTATCTGGAGTAGCAGGAATTCTATATCCTTAAGCAGTTTGCGCTGTCCTGCATTGACACTTCCCTCACCAGTGGCACTCAACAGATTTGCTTCGAACGCCATGTTCCTGGCAAAGGCATCAGGTACAGGAATAATCAGACCATTCGCTGATTCAGTATTGGCTACCTGCATCAACATGACCTGAGCTCTGTCGAGGTAGTTCATTAACTCAGGGCTAAAGCCTTCTGTTGACAGGAATTGGGACTGTGGGCTCGTATCGTCTAATGGTCGGGAAGAAACGGCGAAAAACACCAGGACACTGGCAGCGATTGCAGTAATTGCCGCTGCCCAGGGAGTCAGGCTGAACCTGGCAATTTCGCTGTATCTCTGTGCATCGATCCTGTCCAGTGCCGGTTCGATCCTGTTCCAGATGTCATCCAATGAGACACGCTCAGGAATGTCATCGAAATCGGGGCCGTGCACCCCCGATTCCTGTAGCTGAGCTTGAGCTGCCCGCAGTTCCTGCTGTATGGCTTGGCAGTAAGCACAGCTGTGCAGATGCTGCTGCATTTGCAATTCCAAACTGTCGTCGATCTGCTCATAGAGCGCATCAGCCATCAGGTCTTGACAGGATTCGCAACTCAACACTTGTCTACCTCCGGCACATTCCTGGTGCTTGTATCAATATTTATTCTCTGCAGCATCGTTCTCTCTCCTGCAAAGCTATGGAAGGAGTGCCGAGTTGAGCACGCATTTTCCTGATCGCTCTGAATAGTATGTTCTTTACTGTGCCTTCCGATCGATTCACGACCTGGGCGATTTCTCGCAACTTGAAATTTTGCATGTGCCGCAGCGTAAAGACTGTCTGCTCGAAATCGGTCAATGTGGCCATGGCGTGATTAATTTGCGTCTTTAGCCGCTGCGCTACTACGTCAGAATCACTGTGAACCGCCGGGTGCTCATCGGCGGCTGTCTCTTCCTGAAGGGATTCTGAAGCCAGACGCAGAAGACGCGCTCGCTGTCTGTGCATATCGATAGCTGTCAGATAGGTGATGCGATGTAACCAGGTGGAAAGCCGGGACTGGCCCTTGAACTCAGGCAGTGCTCTGTACGCCTTGATAAAAGCTTCCTGCACAATATCTTCGGCCAGCGCTGCATCCCCCATAACGCTGCGCGCCACCGTAAACATACGCTGCTTGTTCGTCTCAACAATGGTTCGAAAGGCATCCCGGTCGCCGCTGCTGGCCAGTTTCGCCAGGGCGCGATCAGCCTTCAGAGCCAGGGAATTCGGCTCCTTCGTAGTGCTGAATTGGTAAACATTGGATGTTCCCATTGAATTCCTGGCCTCTTTCTTATGAGACGATGGTAACTCGGAAAGGTTTGCAGGAACTGGGTCTTGTATTGCCTCAGAATAGGCGTTAGCTACGAAGGGTCAGGGTCGCCAGGTAAAGCCAGGATTGGTGAAAGACGCGGATTGGAGTAATAACAAAGGATTACTGGATTCCGAGCATGAAAAGTTTCCCCGTATTGCACGCATAAAAAAACAGGAAGCATCGCTGCTTCCTGCTTATTCGGTACGCCTTACAACCGAGCCGCAGCTTCCAGTACGTCCGCAAAGTCGGGTCGGATTCGATAACTTTCTTCAGCGAATTTGAACCTGATTACCCCGTCGGGACTGAGCAGGAAGATGCCGGGATGGGGCACGCCATAGGCGCGTGAATCTGGCTCATAGTCCTCGTTAAGAATGCCGAGCGCATTGACATGCGTGATGCCTTCATCGTGAAGCAGGGTAAACTCGATCCCCTGGTCTTCTTCCACTGTCTTCAGCATCTCGACTGAATCATAGGTCATCGCAACAACAGTGATATCCATTGCTTCGAACTGGTCACTTATTTCTATCAGCTGCACGAGCTGAGCCTTACAGAAGGGTCACCAGTCGAAGGAACGGCTCAACATGAAGAGCATTCCTTTTTCCCCTTTCAAGTCATTGAACGAGCGCAGGGCTCCATTCTGATCCAGGGCCGAAATTTCAGGAATCGTAGCACCGACTGGAAAGTCAGGGGCCCAGTCATAATCCTGGGCAATCGACAACTGAAATACACTGGCCAGGATCAAGGCAAGCAATGACTTACCCAGCAATCCAAAACGCACGTGGCGGTATAGGGTCATGGTATTTCCTCTTTTTCAATCTAGTTAAACAGGTCTGGCACGCAGTGCTAGCTATAAAACCCGACAAACCACGTGTTTCTTTCAGGAAAAATCTGACAACGCGACAATTTCACTAAATCAGGTAGCACTTGTTGGTCTGGATTAATCGATCTCTGCCAGCCAGCGTTCACCGCGTGGGAGATAATTATTATGGCTATCCAACGAAAACACTACTGAACTCGAGCGGCCGATGATCTCACTGCGGGGCACGAAACTGTAGACCCTGCTATCCGCGCTGTTATCACGATTATCTCCTAACACAAAATACTGATCATGTGGGACTACCAACGGGCCATAGCTGCGTGAAGAGCGATTGAAGAAGCCACTCGATAACCTGGCCTGATGGGTGCGCTCGGGGAGTTCTTCCTGGATGATGATGGAGTCGCCGTCTCGCGACACTACTTCGTAGTCGGCTGCGATGCCGTTGATCACCAGCGCGTTGTTCTGCATATAGATCGTGTCACCAGGCACGCCAACGATGCGCTTGACCAGGCGCTTGTCGGCACGCTTGGAATCAATAATAACCACATCTCCCCGCTCGGGATCGGACAGTTCGGCGAGAGAAACTTCGGTAAAGGGTATCTTTACATCGTAGGCAAGCTTGTTGACCCAGACCTTGTCTCCATCCAGTAGCGTGGGCAGCATGGAGGCCCCGGAAATGGAGCTCAGATCGGCAATCGCGCTCTTGAAGAAAACAATGCAGCAGAGCAGCATAAAAAACTGGCGATTTTCTTTCCAGAATAGGCTGAGATAGCCGCGCATACGCTCGGGCAGCTTCGCCTGTAATTGGTTTGGGTCTTTCATATCCATAGCAATACATTCCTCGACTGCGGCACTACACGTAGTGTACAGCCTCAGTAAATTATCGGGGTAACCCCAGCATGTCAATTAATAGGAATCGTCAACGACGTGAATTCCCGCTGATGTGCATCGCAAAAAAGCAAATTCCCGCCGATTTCGGCGGAATTTTTAGATTACTGGAGAGCCTCCGATAGACCCCCCGGAGCAGAGGATCTATGCTCTTTGCCCAGGCGGTTGCATTCTTGAAGCAGCTTGAATAACCTGTATGTCCGTACAGTACCCTGGGCACTAGGGAGCCTCTGAAAGACTAACAATACGATGCCACTGAGCGATTTCCATCCAGCCTGCAGGAACTGGTTCACTGACCAGTTCGGATCGCCAACGCCAGCCCAGGCGCAGGCGTGGCAGGCAATTCGCATGGGTCGGCATACCCTGATCTCAGCCCCCACCGGCAGCGGCAAGACTCTGGCCGCATTCTATGCCGCCATTGACAGCCTGGTGCAGCGCGGGCTCAAGCAGCAGCTTGATGAAGGCGTACAAATTCTCTATGTCTCCCCTCTGAAAGCCCTTAGTAATGACATTCACAGAAACCTTGAGCTGCCGCTGGATGGGATTGCCGAACACCTGCACCTGGCAGGAGAACCACCGGTGGACATCAGAATCGCTGTTCGCACCGGGGATACACCCGCCGGTGAGCGGCAGAAAATGGCGAAGCACCCACCGCATATACTGGTGACGACTCCAGAGTCCCTGTATTTACTCTTAACCAGCGCCAGTGGGCGCGCCATGCTAGCAAACCTGGAAACCCTGATTATCGATGAGATTCACGCCGTGCTGGGGGGTAAGCGCGGATCTCACCTGGCCTTGTCAATCGAGCGACTGCAGCACCTGGTACTGCAAAACTCCGGTCAATATCTGCAGCGTATAGGTCTCTCTGCCACCCAGAAACCCATCGAGTTGGTGGCCAACTACCTGGTAGGAAACAGCGCATTGAAGGATAAGCAGGCTGACTGTGCAATCGTGGATTCCGGGTTTCAGCGCAAGATCGATATTGGTCTGGAAGTGCCAGGTTCACCGTTGACTGCCCTGATGAGTAATGAAGTATGGGAGGAACTCTACGAGCGTCTGGTTGAGTTGATTAATAACCACGACACTACCCTGGTCTTTGTTAATACGCGGCGCCTGTCCGAACGGTTGGCCCTGGCATTATCTGAGCGTCTCGGTGAGAACGCGGTGAGCTCGCACCATGGCAGTATGAGCAAGGACCATCGCCACAATGCTGAGCAGAAACTTAAAGCAGGTGAACTGAAGGTATTGGTCGCTACCGCCTCGATGGAGCTCGGTATCGATATAGGCTCAGTTGATCTGGTAGTGCAGTTCTCTTCTCCCAAGAGCATTGCCACGTTTCTCCAGAGGGTGGGGCGCAGTGGCCACTCCATTCATGGAACACCAAAAGGTATTCTATTTCCCCTGACCCGTGATGATCTTGCAGAAGCAACCGCACTACTGCATGCGATTAAACAGGGAGAATTGGATCGCATCGTCATGCCTGAGAAACCACTGGACATTCTGGCACAGCAAATCGTGGCGGAAGTTTCTTCTCAGCTTGTCGGCATGGATGGCATGACAGAGGGTTGGGATCTGACGAAACTCCACGAATTGTTTTCAGGTGCCTTCCCCTATCGCAATTTAACCAGGGAGGAGTTCGACACCATAGTTCACATGTTAGCTGATGGTTATTCAACCCGGCGCGGTCGCCGGGGTGCACATCTTCATCTGGATGCGATAAATAGTAAAGTTCGAAGCCGACGCGGCGCAAACCTGATTGCCCTGACTAATGGCGGTGCTATACCGGATATGTTCGACTATCAGGTGGTGCTGGACCCGGAAGATATAGTGGTCGGAAGCCTGAACGAAGACTTCGCACTGGAAGCGCTACCTGGTGATGTATTTACATTGGGCACACATGCCTGGCAACTATTGAGAATCGATGGACTGAAAGTCAGGGTAAGAGATGCCGCAGGCATACAACCTACTATTCCATTCTGGTTCGGTGAAGCGCCAGGTCGCACACAAGAACTGTCAATGGCTGTCTCACGTCTACGAGAGATAATCGCCGATTTGCTGATAGCTGATTCGGCTAATGCTGCTGTTCAGTGGCTAGTCGACGAGGTCGCCTTACCCCGTTTCGGAGCGACCCAACTGGTCGAGTATTTGCAGTCAGGCATGAGTGCTCTTGGAGTTATGCCTACCAGGGAGTCTCTCGTCATGGAACGCTTCTTTGACGAAGTCGGTGACATGCACGTGGTCATACATTCACCGTTTGGTAGCCGGGTGAATCGAGCCTGGGGCCTGGCACTCAGAAAACGCTTCTGTCGCTCTTTCAATTTCGAACTTCAGGCCGCGGCAAACGAGGACAGTATAGTCATTTCACTGGGTTCTGTGCACAGCTTTCCCCTGGACGATGTATTCAGGTACCTGCAGAGCGCTACAGTGCGCAAGGTATTGATTCAGGCCATGCTGGATGCGCCCATGTTCGAAGTGCGTTGGCGCTGGAATGCGACTCGATCTTTAGCCATACAACGCAATCGAAATGGCAAGCGGGTCCCTCCCCAGTTTCAACGCATGGATGCCGAGGATCTTGTAGCCCATGTGTTTCCTGATCAGATCGCCTGCCAGGAAAATATTACCGGCAATCGTGAAATCCCGGATCATCCGCTGGTTAACCAGACAGTCGATGACTGTCTGAACGAGGCAATGAATATTGACGAGCTGGAAGAACTCATTGCCAGGATAGAGAATGCTGAACTGACCCTGGTTGCCAAAGATTTGCGCGAGCCATCTCCCTTTGCCCAGGAAATCATCAATGCGCGACCCTACGCCTTTCTTGATGATGCCCCATTTGAAGAGAGGCGCACGAACGCCATTCGTAACCGTAGTTGGGCCGATCCCGCTGAAGCCAAAGATTTCAGTCTTCTGGACGCCGAAGCCATTCAGCGGGTTCGCGAAGAAGCCTGGCCATTTGTAAACAATGCAGAAGAACTTCACGATGCGCTGCTCAGCCTTACCTATATGACAGAGGCGGAATTTGCCAATAAGCATTACTCTCTCTGGCAGGAACCGCTTCTAGCGGGAAGTCGTGTTCTGTTAGTGGAAACCTCGCCTGGTAACAGGCTGTGGATTGCCACAGAAAACCTGCCCTGCTTCCAGGCCGTGTTCGACGCAATTGAAGTAGATCTGCCGCTTCCAGAATTCCTCAGCAACAGAAAATGGGAGACCGAACAGGGTCTCAGAGAAATGCTCAGAGGTAGGTTGGAGGGCCTTGGTCCGGTAACGGCAGAACGCCTTGCCATTGAGTTAAATATTGCCGAAGCCAAAGTCAATGTGGCGCTTATAGCCCTGGAAGTTGAGGGCTATGCATTCCAGGGCCAATATTCACCAGAACTTAAGCAGGCCTTGATAGCAAATGGTACTGCGCAAACAGAATGGTGCGAACGCCGCTTGCTTCAGCGTATCCATCGCTACACAATTGATGCCCATCGAAAGGCAATCAAGCCGGTATCGCTGGAGACTTATTCTGAGTTTCTATTCGATCGGCATCAACTGCTGTCAATTTCTGCACACGAGCCCGATCAAGTTGCTGCTCTTGATGGTCAGACTCGACTGCAAAGCACCCTGAACCTGTTAGACGGTATCGCCGCCCCGGCGTCCAATTGGGAATCTGACCTCTACCCGGCTCGGATAGCCGATTACGACCCGAACTGGCTGGATGTCATGTGTATTAGTGGCAAGGTGGCATGGGGGCGCTATGCATTGCCGGTTAGCTCGCAGAGAAATCCGAGTAAGAGGAAATCAACCGGACCCGTAAAGAGCACACCGATTACTCTGGCCTCAAGACAAAATCTCGACATCTGGCAAAGTCTCGCCAGGTCGCAATTAAACGAAGAAACACTGCTGGAGCACAGCGGTATTGGGAGTCGTATCGAAGCTGATTTGTTGCAACATGGAGCCAGTTTCTTCGATCAGATTCAGGGTCGCACTGGTTTACTGAAAACGCAGCTGGAAGATGGCCTGGCAGAATTGGTAAGTTTCGGCAGAATCAGCAGCGACAGCTTCACTGGTTTGCGGGCATTGTTAACACCAAGCCATAAGAAACCCAGTTCACATCGTCGGCGCGGGCGTAAGGCAATGTTCGGTGTCGAAGATGCTGGTCGCTGGAGCCTTCTCGATACTTTTCAGCCGGCACTCAAACCATTAAACAATCCTCGTCATTGGGAAGTGCTTGATGAAGAACAGTTAGAACGACTTGTTAGTATCTATCTGCAACGTTGGGGTGTGTTATTCAGATCCTTGCTTGAGCGGGAATCGTTTGCACCTCCCTGGCGAGTATTGCTGGCAACGCTTCGTAAGATGGAATTGCGCGGCATTCTACGAGGAGGCCGGTTCGTGGCCGGGGTTGGTGGCGAACAGTTTGCATTCCCGGAGACTGTCGATGAACTTAGAAAATTCAAGAAGCAAAAAGTACCAAAAGAGAATCCGGCATTGTTTTGTATTGCGGCGAGTGATCCCTTAAACCTGCTAAATCTGATACTGCCGAACCGTAAACTGGCACGCTTGCTGAACAATCGAGTGTTATACCAGGGAGGCGTGCCAATCGCCGTACTCGATTCTGGTGACGTGCATTTTCTGCGAGAAGTTGACGAAAAGCAGCAGTGGAATGTGCAACAGATATTGCTTAAGCGTAAATTTCCTACCCGACTTCGTAGTTATCTGGGAAGTCGTTAGCGCGCATTGACAGTTCATCGGGTTGCAAGTCGACCTGTAGTCTTAGTCAATACCCCCAAAATGAAAAATCCCGCTGCTTATATTACAAGCAGCGGGACGTTTTACGTATGGGAGCTAGGGAATGTCATCAGGTATGACGATTCCCCTCCAGTTATCAATCGTTAGTACTGTACAGCTACTATCGACCCTGATAACCGGAGGCTCCCTTATTAGATTGACTATTGATGGGATCACCTCCTTGGAAAGCCAGGGTAGCAAAGGCTGCTAGGAGGTCCCCCCTGTAAGAACCACTAACAAAAGTCTGTCGAATTTATATAACACATCGTCAAGTGAGTAAAGATACTTGAGGGATACTTGGAAGATTCTCGCAAGCCGATAAGTGATACTTCAGAAGTATATCCGAACCCTGGATTTTGCGTGAGTATTCAAAATTGTGCTGGGGATCACATTATTGAAAAATCGATGAAGTATTCTTCAATATCAAGTGCTTAGAGGCCAGTATTCACGGAAATATTCCTACAGACATTACACGAGATTGGAATAGACTCAGGAATGTAGAACCAGTTGCTTAATTGAAATACGCAGGATTGAAACAATGATTGAACGAAGACAACATCAACGAGTAGATGTAGATTTTTGGGCGAGCCTCAAGCATCCTTTAATGGGTACAGTGACAGGTAATATTCAGGATATGTCGATAAGTGGTGTGTCACTAACCCTCGATGAAGAGATGAATTTTTTTGTCATGATGGAGCTCGATGTAAGAATTCATGGCGAAGTGTGGGATGATTCAATGCCTTCTCTGCCTGTGCAGGTGGTACGCGTGCGTCAGCGTGAAGTTGCACTAAAGTTTGTGGAACCCGTTGAAGATTACTGGGCGCCATCTCATGATGATGACTATGACATGACTATTCATGATGAGGGCCGTTATCTTCCGGATGAAGAGCTCGGGCTAACTGTCAGCTAAATCATTAGGAAAACGCTAAGGGATAAATACAATACCAACCCCACCAGTGCAATGTAGAAGATAAATCGGATCGGGTTTTCGAGAAAGCTGTGCCACAGTGTTCTAGCTTCCCCTCGTTGTCTACTCTGTTCGTATTCCTGTTTTACTCTGGTCGAGCGCTCACTCTGGTAGTCATCCAGGATCTTTTTTGCAATTTCATACTGCCCATCCTCTTTCAACCAGAGAGCCGGTAGCGAAATACCCCAATTCCCTGCAGAGGTTTCAAAGAATTCGAGCTGATTCTCTCTCAGTAAATTGCGCACTTCCTGAGCTTCGTCTTCAGGCACATAACGCATCTTGAATAGTAGTCTGGACATCGCGCTGCAAGAATTTAGTATTGGTACGGGTTTAAGTGATTGGTAAAGCAAGCATGCTACCTTAGAAAAGGATCTAATTTGAATAATTGAAATACCGCGAAACGGCATGCTACCTTAATGGGTCTGTGTTACTACTCTCTGACATTCGCAGAAACAGGTGCGTATGGTCAGTGTTCTGATCCTGACACGATTATTGGCAAGGACAACATGATGAAATCAACCCCTGAAAATAGGGCTGCAATCAATGCCCTCCTACTCTGTGCCGGACTGTTTCTGATTGGCCCGCTTGGGGCTGATACATCGGTGTGGGAAGTAAGATCGGATTCTAACACTGTCTACCTTGGGGGAACGGTGCACCTGTTGCGACCCACCGACTATCCGTTACCGGAGGAATTCGAACAGGCATACCAGGCAGCCACTGAAATCTATCTGGAGACCGATCTGAATTCTATGGGTGATTTGTCAGTGCAAGCACAGATGTTGCAGCAACTAACCTATCAGGATGAGCGAAGCTTGAAAACAGTGCTGAGCGAAGAAGCATATAACGCCTTGTCAGACTACACAGCGCAGATCGGAATGCCGTTGATGATATTGGAAAAGTTCAAACCGGGGATGGTAGTGAGTACTTTGCAAGTGCTGGAGTTTCAGCGCATAGGATTTACTCCACAAGGCGTTGATGCCTATTTCAACACGCGGGCAAAAGGTGATGGCAAGAATCTCGGGCAACTGGAAACCATCCAGGATCAGATAGGATTTCTGGCTTCGATGGGTGAAGGTAACGAGAGTGAATTCATCCTGCTGTCACTGGATGACCTTGAAGAGACCGATGAAATAATGGATGAAATGATCGCTGCCTGGCGTGCTGGTAATAATGATGGCCTCGCCAGGCTGTTCGTCACGGAAATGAAGACGGAAGCTCCTGATCTTTATGATTCACTGCTGCGGCAACGAAACCTTAACTGGATTCCTCAGATTGAACAGATGTTGGATGACCGGGATACTGAATTCGTTCTGGTTGGCGCTGCTCACCTGGTTGGACCGGACGGGCTTCTCGCTTTATTGCGTGCGCGAGGCTATCAGGTCAGACAGCTATGATGTGGTAATTTTCGGGTATCTATCGATCAATAAAAACAGGGAGATAGCGAGCTATCTCCCTGTTTTTTTGAAATATTTGCTATGAACTGGTTTTGTGACTGAGTACGATTTGTCTCGGGCCACTGGTTGAGGTCTGACCACTCACCCCGGAGGGGATCTGTTGGACCTTTCCGCCCGCCTTCAAGAAGGCTTCAACATGTACCGCCAGATCGGCGCGGTTGCTAACAGCCGTTTCTTTCTTCGCTTTACTCGCCATAAAACTATTTCTCAATGCGCCAAAAGGACATGAGTATACACGAATCCACTTGTGCAGGCTAATTGGGGGCGCAGCAGCATGCCGGATCATGAGGCTTTGCCATGCGCATTAACACTCGACTATCGGCCACCAGGCCGGAAAGGAACCAGTTAGCTAATTGGCTGTTTTTATCGACTCCTGGAACCGATCCTTTTGCGCGGGCGCACATAGTAGTCAGAGTAATAGTCTTCTGGCAGCTGTCCTACAAGCTCATCCATTGACGTTTTATAGATCACCTTCATTTTTGCCAGTAGTTCGAGGTCGAGGTGACAGCCATAGTTCCGAACTGTCTCAATATCTTCCAGCTGCTTACGGGACACGCCGAGTAAGCGAGCACCTTCGTTCATTGAGTAACCCGCGTTCAAGCGAAGTTTCCTTACATTCTTTTTAACAGTTACCGTTATCGGTGAAAATTTTGAGTATTGTGGATATTCCATAATTTCTGCGCGATCAAGTCGGTTTCGAACTGCGACATGTTCGTCCGACAAATGCCCCCTTTAATATGTTGAGTTTTAAATTGCCTTTTGCGCAGGCAGTTCACTCTGCCTGCTGGAAAATAAGCTAACACAATGAATTTCCTATGATAATAATTTCCTCAAATTAGTGGGAATTTAGCCTTTTTTTGAAATAGTTAGTCAACAGTATTTCAAAATTTCAAAATAGAAATTATCTGCCTGAGCGCAATTTGGCGATAAATTTTGCGATTGCATTTGTGAATCCGCGCTGGGTCGAAGTTTCCTGATGAAAATCGAAGTGAGATTGGGCGTTCTCAAGAAACGGCCGCATATTTTCCTGCATATAAACTAGGGAGCCTCTGATCAATTATATGGCCACTCTGCGCCAGGCCCCGCCCAAAAAGGCTTACCACCGATCCCGCTCTCTGCGTTGCACTATCTTGACAGGTCGGCACATGCCGGCGATAGCGCGCCTTGATAGCGAAATCGGTGGTAAGGCAGAGTGATCATATAATTGATCAGAGGCTCCCTAGACTCCCTGATCGCTTATATCGCTTAGGGTTGCTTTGTAGTCATTGAGCATAGCATCGTCAATCAAGTTATAACCGGTCCTACCGACTGCATCAGCGGTGCCGATTCCAGTTTCAGCAAGCGCAGCAGCACTGACTGATAAGATACCCAGAACCTGCTCAACGCTCAGGTTTTCCTTCTTTGCCACCCGTGTAATCTGATTCCAAAGTGTTTCGAATCTTGGTAGCAAACTGGAAGATTTTTCAGTTACCGAGACAGTCGATCGACGCAGTTCAGTGACAAGTTCTCTCAGTTCACCAGCGGACATCGGTGGAGTGTCGATTGCCGTGGCACTCTGTCTGCCCATTTCTTGAAGCAATTCCAGAATCTGCTCCAGAGTCTCTGGATTGCTGTCTTTCGCAATGACCTGGTTCGCTTGCAGATGATGCACCAGCCTGCGGAGAAACACCTGCCCCCCTTTGGCGGCGTCCGTAGCAATGGCAAATACCCAAACTGGGGAGAGATGCATGGTGAGAAGGCCGGCGGCTTCCAAACTGGTGCCCAGGAGTTTGCGTTGCACGAACTGGTCTTTCAGTTCCATGTCGTCGTAATCTCTAACTCCCGCAACATTCTGAATCAGAAATGCCTGAAACATACCCACGGTAAATCGATAACTCATGGAATTCTTGATCGCGCTGGGGACAAGAGTCTTGGTCAGCAGGAGGGTACTGCCACCCACAAGCGCACTGAGAGCGCGTGCAGTTCTCTCCGGAATTGACAATGAGAGTGCCAGGTAGTGATTGAGCCTCTGCAGATAACCTTCGGGGTTGCCCTCCGGAATTGGCAGGCTGTTGTTTAGTGCCGGCTCAATAGACTCTACAGATGTGCGGAGGTTAGATTCTTTCTCACTCAAGTAAAGAATAGCCTGCCAGGTCGGTTCACCAGGTATTATGGCTTGGACAGGATCAGTCGAATCAGTTTGCCATTTGCGGACTGCGGATTCCACTGCATTTGGGCAGGGGGAATATCTCAAGCAGATAGCTTCTGATAGAATCTTGCATCGAGGGTAAGAGATAAGAGATATGGCAGAAACCGACAATTCAACTGGCAATCCAACTGACAGTGCAGACTCTGTCACGAATGTAGCTAGCGCTGAGCGTATTGCTGCAAACAAGGTGGTCTGCTTCCATTATCGGCTGACAGAAATAGACGGTGATGGAAACAAGGGCGACTGGAAAGAGGATTCTCATGGCAGCAAGCCACTTTATTATCTGCATGGTTTTCACAACGTTGTCGTCGGGCTTGAAAAAGCCCTCGAAGGCAAGACGGTCGGTGACCAGATCGAAATCACGCTTACCCCCGATGAGGCATACGGACCACGTGATCCAGAAGGACTGCGCAGGATCCCCATCAAGCATATTCGTTATATTAGAGGTGGGAAAAAGCTCCGGTCAGACATGCTGGCAACTGTTGAAACCAGTCAGGGCATGCGCACAGTAGTCGTATTGAAAGCGGGCAAATTTCATGCAGACGTCGATTTTAATCACCCCCTGGCAGGCAGAACACTCTTCTACGAGGTAGAGGTTGTTTCGGTAAGAGACGCCAGTTCCGAAGAGTTAGCCCACGGTCATGTGCACGGAGCTGGCGGCCACTCTCATTAAGGAGCGAGTTTATTCGACTGTTTCGGACTGCTTGCCGATAGTGGATTCGAGAACCAGTGGCAGCACTTTACGATTAACAACCACTTCGTAATAAACTTCTTTACTGTCAGGATCTTCATGAATCTGGGAATCACGCCAGATTCCAATCTGACCTTCCCGAATTACCAGGTCCTTTTTGCGGCCGCTCACATCGGGATATTGCCCGACATGAAAGAGGTAATCCTTGCCATTTAGTTTAATACGAAGACTCTTCATTGGTATCTCAGTCTTCAGCTTGGCGAAAGCGTCATCGTCAATGTTAATTCCGTTTACGTTGTATCTCAAATAGTGCTGACCCTTTTCACCTTTACTTGCTTCACCCTCGCCGATGCGCAATACATCAACATTAAACAGGCTCTTCTGGATTGCAGCCCGTAAATTCCACGAACAGCCGGACATTCGATCGGCCAGACCGATAGCGCCGGAAATCATGATGGGGTGGTCACCGTCATAGAGATAGCGTGGCGCTTCATTGGAGTAGCAAATACCTACACCCAATTCCAGAAGTGGTAAACCCATTTGAGTCGAGTAGCGATTATTGGATCCAGTGACTTTCAACATGTCTTTAGCATAGCCACAGGCACGCGCCACCGAGAACCATTGTTGAGGAGTATGTTCGTATTCTAAAAAGCTCAGAATAATTGCATCGCCTTCAATGAAAACTTTGTTGGCACCATAGGTTTCCAAAATCTTGTTGATTGGATTGAAAAAGCGCATGCTGAAGTACGAGGCTGGATTAAGACCTTTAGCCTGTAACTCGTCGGTAACTGTCGTAGATCCCCTGACGTCTGCCTTCAGAATAGAATGATGACAAATTCTTTCTTCGTCTTCTTCGATCTCAGAACTGGTGGGAAGCAAGTAGAGTGTACCCGCAGCTTTTGATAGCTTGATTTCATCTTCTGCTGTTAATAGGCTGAGGCGATTGAATACACGATGCGCGAAACGATAATACTTGAGTTGTTGTCGAAAGCGGCTGAAGTCCAATAGCAGCTTCAAGGAGTCAACCGCATCGGCTTTGCTAGTTTGTTCTTTGATCTTCAATTTGAGTGACTCTAGCGACTTGATCTGCTCGTTGTTGAGATGCTGTCCACCTGAAATACTGTCTTGTAGTTTAGCGGCAGTAATATTTCCGCAAAGAAACTGACAAACTATTTTTAGATCCACGTGCTCCAGTATTGTTGGGTTGACGGAGCGTCGCATATACTGAGAGGCAAGTAGCTGAGCCAACACTTTGTTAGAACGAAGCAAGCGGGAGAATGCCTTCAGAGTTCGAGCCAGTCGCATTACTTCCCCACGCTTCTGCCACCATTTCTTGAATCCGAATTCCTTACGGTAGGCGGATAGTTTTTCGGTATGCTTTCGAATGTTGAAGAGCAGCTCTACATTATCCGGACATTCAAACCAGTTAAATGATTCGCCCATAGTCGTCTTTGTGTCTTCCGCCTGTCCCAGGAATGGCTGTGTCAGGAAGAGACCGCCGAGTGCATCATGAATTTCGGTTATAACACCGGCTTGACTGTCTTCACGCTTGAGAGGAGATATACTGAGGTCTTTGATGCGTTTGTTCAGTAAAGTTTCGACTTTACCGTTCAATTCTATGAAGCCGGCGTCTTCGCCATTCCAACTCCACATGCTGTACTCGTTAAGAAGCAGAGGAAGCGCGCTGAGCTCTGAAGTGTAGAGAAGGGGATTGATTAATGCATCAATTGAAAACGCATACTTATCACCCAGGAATTGATCGCGAATAATGTTAAGTTGTCTTTCTTCGACACGTTGCAGCTGACTGAATAATTGCTTGTTTACACCATAGAGAATGGCGTCATAGTTTTTCTTCAGCCAGAACAAGCGCTGATCAGTTGCCAGGGCTTCCGATGAACCTCTGTTGCGATGCTCGGAAAGCCGTGACTTTACTTGCCTGACTTCTTCATCGAGAGTTTGGCGTACGAACTGGAGTATATGTTTTATTGCAGCAAATTGTAGAAAGCAGATTTCATCAGCCTTAAGATCCGTTTTGACACGATGAATCAGGACAGTTATAAGGTCCAGATAGCTGCTGCGTAATTTGTCGAAAAGTTTGGAATTGTCCCAATTCTTCGGTTTTGGAACGGCGGACTGAGAAATGAGTAAACCGACCAGCTTCTTTACATCTGAAGTGAATTTCTTACTGAGCCTGACATCGATGTGATAGTTATCGATACCTTTGGATAAGGTGGCGATCGAAATCTGCATCGATCGTTCTTCCTTTACCATCTCAAAGATGTTATGAACTTCTTCTTCTGCGCTCATTCCGTTCTTGTTATCGCCTTTTTTCTTTTAGCGTTCACTTACCAGAAGTTGAACCACGTCTCACAGTTAAAATCTGAAACGAAGATACCAGAAATAGTTAAGCTAAATGTGACCTAAAACACAATACATAGAATGTACTTAAAAATCAGCCATTTGAAGTGAAATTACGCGAAAAACAAGCGAAAGCTCCCAACTACTATAAGTTGGGGTTGAACAGATAACTCAACACAAAATATGGTAGTACACACAACTCAAGCGCAATAATATTGCATATGTGTGACAAACCGCTCCAACAGAACGGCCGCGCGCCGTTTCTCGATAGCAGCGAGCGGCACACTCAGCAAGCTACTGAGTCCATGGAACTCGAATTCCATGCCCAGCCTGAGCTCAGTATCCCGATCATCCGTGGCATTGTGTAGCGTAAAGCTGTAACCCAAGCGCTTGTTGCGCAGGCTCATAACCAGATCGAGGCGCCTGGCAGGATCCCAGTAGCTGATCTCGCATGTGTGTTCGCCTACTATGTCTTTTATAAGAAAGGTGCTGCCGCGTCCTGGCGACCCTTCATCCTGCCGTTCGATGGTGTCCACACCGGGCATCCATTTTATCCAGCTCTCGAAATCGACGAGTTGCCCCCACACTGTAGGCGCAAAATTCTCTTCAGGGCCTAGAAAGCGAGAGAGCGTTGCCGGAGGAGTAATTCTTGCAACGAGACTGTGTGGTCGATAAAACGTCATAATCGCACCAAGCTCCTTTTATCCTCAACTCTCAATAAACAGGTTTATAAAACAGTACTTGCCAACTCTACAGACCTATCACAAACTGCACTATGATTAGTCATATTGGTCATCAGTTGGTACTAAATCCTGACTCTATTTCATTACAGGATTGTAAGGCCCTGATAATCCAATAGAAAATACTTGGCTCACAACTTGCCTCTTGCTTTTTCAATAAGACTATAAAAGGGAAAAGCGGTACAAGTGAGTACAAGCAATTACAAGTGTATACAAGTACAAACAAGTGTATATAAGGATTCTTTACTGACCAGATGACCAGATGACCAGATGAGTATTCTCTGCAGGGCAGGATCTCGGCACAGACAAGTAAAAATCGGACGAGAAAGGCTATGGATGATATTACACCGGTGTTAATAGTTGCGATCGTATTCGCTTTTGTGAGTTTCAGCGTTTATCTGAAGTACCGAACTGAGCGGCTTCGCCATGGCGTGGATGACCTGGAATCAGAGCTGCACAGCGAGAATCAGGCGCTAAAAAACAAGACCATGGAGCTGGAGAAACGCATTCAGGTTCTGGAATCTATCGTGACAACCAGAGATTTCCAGTTGAAGCAGGAAATCGACTCCCTTAGTTGAGCCAAGCTACTGGGTTCAGCGCTACCTGTTGTGGTATGGTTGGGCAAGCAGCAGACTACTCTAACTCCCGAACCGGCTTGCTCGTGGGCAAGGCGGCACGACACTAAAATAAGAGAGAAGACAATGAATCCTGAAGGCAACGGTCGACGAAAACTCCTCAAAGGCGCACTTGGCACTGGCATACTCGCAGCAGGCGCCGCTTCTGTACCCCATTTTCTTTTTCCAGCCCTGGCACAGGGCGAAAGACTGGTTCCGTTTAGCGACGACCAATCACAGTCATTTCAGTGGAACCCGATTCAACCGAATACTACCCACTGGCAGGACACCAGGGAAATCAACAGCTACTTCACCGACAATGAAAAGTTTTATCTGGTGCAGCACTACGGTCAGCCCGAGGTAGACAATGCTTCCTGGCGCCTGAAAGTTACCGGCATGGTCGACAACGAGCTTGAGTTCTCACTGCAAGACCTTATGGGAAGAAACAATATTGAACAGCAAGTTGGATTCGAATGCGGCGGCAATGGTCAGCGCTTGTTACACGGGCTGATAGGCAATGCTAACTGGCGAGGGGTGGCACTGAACAGTATTCTGCAAGAAGCAGGAGTTCAAGATGGTGCCAAGGAAATTGTATTCTTCGGCGCCGATACATCTAACGAAGAGATTCGTGGCCGTGAAGTCGAGAAAGCATTTGCTCGCAGCCTTTCCATTCCTGATGCCATGCGCCCGGAAAATATGCTTGCCTTCGAGATGAATGGTGAACCCTTGCCTCATTACCACGGTAAACCAGTTCGGCTTCTCGTGCCGGGATGGTACGGCGTCGCCAACGTTAAATGGTTAACCCAGATACATGTGCAAAACACTCGTTACATGGGAAGATTCATGGGTCGTGACTATGTCACACTCAAGAAGACGAACGTGGGTGGCACGGAGCGTTGGGTTGAGAACTCTGTAACTACCATGAACCTCAAGTCTGCCATTGTTCGGGTGGTTGAGTCGGGTGGGCAATACCGCATACAGGGATTCGTGCTGAATGACGGAACGCCCCTGCAGAGTGTCGAAGTAAAAGTCGACGATGGCCCCTGGCAGCGTGCGGAGATGAACCCTCGCAATACAAAGTATTCATGGAAGTTGTTCAGTTATAACTGGAATAGTCCTGCTCCGGGCGAACACACAATCGTATCCCGAGTCACTGATGTTAACGGCAATATACAGATTACGATGGATCAAGTGCCGGAAAAAGTCAGCTTCTGGGAAGATTTCGCACAATTCCCGAGGAAGATCAATATCTGAGGAGCCTCAGGGGGCTTCTTACATTCCTGGCGAGAGTTCGTGGAGTGTGAGAGCCCTCTGGAGAGCTAATGAGTAATCCTATTATGCCCCACTCAGGCCTACAGCCGATTCAGATCGCCAGGTGTGCACCACGGCAGAGCAGTCATAGACCGAAGCGCAGGCTGACTAATATTTAAAGGCTGTGTCCACAGAGTCATCAGAAACATCCCCTCTTAGCGGTTTCATTCTTACCCGACAATGGATTGAGTCGAGAGACGGACTCGAACTCATATTCTGGTTGGCTTCAAGCCTGGGCCCGGTTCGTGTTCATCTACTAAATCAGGAAGCCGTGTGCTTTTTCCCGACTGAACAGGCGGGGATAGTGAAAAATACCCTGGGGCAACAGACTAACTGGCGAAGCGACACAACTCACTTAAAGAGCTTCCAACAGGAAGCAATGTCGGCACTCTACCTGGGGAGTCAACGACATTTATTCGATTGCCGAAAGAAGCTTGCTTCTCGCAGCGTTCAGTTGGCGGAATCTGACATTAGGCCAACTGATCGATTCTTAATGGAGAGATTTATCACCGGTGGTGCCAGTGTTTCCGGACAAATCGTGAAAGCACAGGGCTTTATTGAAATGGAAAATGCCCGGCTCCAGACACTGGAATACCGACCCCAGCTGGAAGCAGTTTCGATCGATATAGAAACGGACTATGCGGCTGATACTCTCTACTCGATTGCCCTTTATTCCAATAAGACCTCCACTGTATTAATGATTGGATCGAATGCAGCAGCAAAGCCTGAGTTGGATAGAACCGAGCTGTCGTTGAGATTCTTCGAGGATGAAGCGGCCTTGCTGCAGGCTTTTCTCGAGTACATTCGGGTGTTGGATCCGGATGTCCTGATGGGTTGGAACGTTGTCAATTTCGACCTGCGCCGGCTTCAGGAATTTGCCGATCGTGCTGGGATTCCCCTGCAGTTGGGGCGCAATGGGGAGGTTATCCTCTGGCGTAAGGCCATTCAGAGCAATGATCGTTACTATGCGCTAATTCCCGGCCGGGTAGCGCTCGATGGTATTGAACTGATGCGGTCAGCAACGTACCAGTTTGAGAATTTTTCCCTGGAGTACGTTGCGCGGCAGCTATTGCACCGCGGTAAGTTGATCGATGATGTTGATCAGCGGGGAGCAGAAATAACTGCACTGTTTGAAGCTGACAAGCCCGCATTGGCACGTTACAACCTGGAGGATTGTCGCCTGGTCTGGGACATCTTCTGCCAGGAAAATCTGCTTGGCTTCGCCATCGAACGTAGCCTGTTAACCGGGCTGGAACTGGATCGTTACGGTGGATCGGTTGCCGCTCTGGATTTCCTCTACCTGCCTCGACTGCATCGAAGCGGCTACGTAGCACCGGCAAGAGAGCACCTTGAATCGGCCAATATCAGTCCTGGTGGCTATGTCATGGGGTCACTGCCGGGCCTGCACGACAACGTGATCCTGCTGGATTTCAAGAGTCTGTACCCGAGCATTATTCGATCCTTTCATGTGGACCCGTTGGCGTTGGTAGTGGGTCTTGAAGAAACAGATGCGATCGAAGGTTATGACGGAGGAATGTTTTCCAGAACCCATTTCATACTTCCGGATTTGATCGAGCGATTATGGGCCGCCAGGGACGAGGCTAAAGCGAAGGGTAACGCCGTACTGTCGCAAGCGATAAAGATCATCATGAACTCGTTTTACGGCGTTCTCGGAACCCAGGGATGCCGGTTCTTCGACTCTCGTCTGGTTAGTTCGATTACCAGACGCGGCCATGAAATCATCATTGCCAGCAAGAAGTTCATCGAAGCGCAGGGCTACCAGGTAATCTATGGTGATACTGATTCCGTCTTCGTTTTATTGGGAACAATCGACGCTGCTAGCGTTGCCGAGATCGGTACTGGCCTGGCAAATCAACTCAATACCTGGTGGCGGGAAAAGCTCCTGACCGAACACAGAGTTGAGAGCTATCTCGAAATTGAATTTGAAACCCATTTCAACAGATTCCTGATGCCTACCGTGCGCGGCTCAGAAGCTGGGAGTAAGAAGCGCTATGCAGGACTCATAGGAGAAGACAAGATTCTTTTCAAGGGATTGGAAACCGTGCGCAGCGATTGGTCACCGCTGGCACGGGAGTTTCAGAAAGTACTGTATAAGGATGTATTTCTGGACCGGCCATTCGAAGGGTATATAAAGCAGGTTGTTACGAATTTGCTGGATGGAAAGTATGAAGCTGAACTGGTACTGCGCAAACGGTTGCGGCGTAAGCTTGACGACTACGTTAAGAATGTTCCACCGCATGTACAGGCGGCGCGCAAGGCGGAAGCAATCCGGCAGGAACGAGGGTTGCCCAGTCTGTATGAATCCGGTGGCTGGATCGAATATCTTATGACTGCATGCGGACCCGAACCGCGTTTATATCGACAATCCCCCATCGATTATGAATTCTACATCGATAAGCAACTGACACCGATTGCCGATGCCATACTGGTTTTTAAATCTTCTTCCATGGCCAAGATCCTGGATAGACAGATGGGGCTTTTTGTCTAATCTACAGTTCACCATTGCTTGCAAAAGCAGGCAATGAAAGAATGAACTGTGCATAAAATTGAGGTAAACGATGACGACGTATCTTGTGCTTACAGTGATCGGTGATGATAAACCGGGACTGGTTGAATCTCTTTCCCAGGCCATAGTTGATAACTCCGGTAACTGGCTGGAAAGTAGCATGTCCCAATTGGCCGGGAAATTTGCCGGAATTCTGCGTGTCAGCGTTAGCGATCGGGATGCCGATCAGCTGATTGATGCGCTCAATGGACTCTCTGGTCAGCTCAAGCTGGTTATAGAGCGGGTAGAGAGCGATGAGGTCTTCAAAGTTTCACAGACTGTCGAGCTAAGCCTGGTCGGTAATGACAGGCCCGGCATTATTCGAGAGATTTCCCATGCTCTGGCTGTCATGTCGGTAAACGTTGAACAGCTGGTGACCGAATGTGTGCCGGCTCCGATGTCGGGAGATATTCTGTTCAAGGCAAAATCTTTGTTAAAGGTTCCAGCAGATCTGAATCTGGAGGTATTGCAGAGCGAACTGGAACGTCTGGCCGATGATCTGATTGTGGAAATAGAACTAAGGAGCCTGTAAGCCCTATGATCACTAACCGCTGCAGAGCGGCCACAAGTTTGATCACAGGCTCCCTAAATTAGTTCAAACAGGCTCACCTTGATCTGTTCGAGATGGTCAATCATGTTAGTGAGCAGGTTGATGCATTCGACGATTACAAACTCAGTACTTGCCGCGGTGTTCTGGTCTACGGGATTTTCCCGTGTGCTATAGAACAACACCAGGCATTCCTTACTGGCATCGAAGTTTTGATAAAACAGTTCTTCAAAGTCAGATGATAGACTGGAAAGAATCGAATCCAGTCTTGTACCCTGAGCCGAGCTACTATCGAGCAACAAGCGCTCTACACTGGTTAACTGGGCAGACACTGCATTCTGCGTCGAATGGCTGAATGGGGATTGAATACTGTCAACGTATTCACCATTAAGCAAAGGGTAGAGAGAGCGAACCAGCAACTCTTGTGTAAGCATCCCGGTCATGGCTTCAATAACCATTGCCAGCAACTCGCCACTATCAAGATTATTCAATGAACTGGAGAACCTGTCGCTGCCCGCAAGCCACCGCAGGCGCATGGTATTGAAATCATCCACCAGCGACTGCGTGTTTAGCAACAGCAGTTGCCGGCGTCGATTGTTGCTGAGCTGATCCAGCTCCAACCCCTCCTCGACCTGTACCGGGCCAAGCTGAGTAACTACCTGGTAGTCAGAAACCGGGCGGGGAGAACGCTTGTCCAGATTTTCTCCCCACAACAGGAATTCGATCACATGAAAACCCAACGACGCTTCTGCAAGATCGAATACGCCGTGTTGTTCCTGCAGGGAGGGAATTGACAGTGGCACGGTGATGTCCTGCACGATACCGCTGTCGGTGAATCCCTCCACATAATCGATATATCCCGGGAGGATCGGCCAGTGATTCATTCGGTACTGCAGTTGAAAGAGCAAGAGAGATTCTTCTTCACTGAGTACCAGGTTAGCGAAGTATCGGTGCAGCGAAGACAGCTCATAGGCATTATGCGCCATCAGCCAGGCGCTCCGTACATTGTTGATGGATGCGGTTGTAGGGTCGTCCAGAAAGATAACCACCTGCGACTGCAATTCATCAAGATTATTCAGGATGACATCGTAGTCCATTTCTATTTGCTGCAGGTAAGCGCGGACAATTTCCTTAATCGGCTCCTGCAATAGCAGATCGATGTTGCCAATGCGAACCGCGCTAACCGTTACCCCTTCATTCAATGCAGGCGCATCGGAAGGTTCATCACTACCACAGTTAACCAGCAGGGTCGCAACAAATATGGGTAGCACTGAGAATCGTCGATATATTGCTGACAGCATAGGCCTGCTCGCTCTTATCTTCGTAAACTTAAGGTTTGCCAGCCCCGTTCACGGGCCTCAATGACGAGGCGTTCATCAGGATCAACCGCAACTGCTTCTGTCACTTTTTCCAGCAGAGGCAGGTCATTGATTGAGTCGCTATAGAAAATACTATTATTGAGCTGCAGACTATTGTTCTCGGCAAGCCATCGCTCGAGTTTTTCTACCTTGCCAGCCCGGTAGCAGGGTATCCCCGAAATATTTCCTGTAAAACGTGCTCCCAAAAGCTCGAGTTCTGTGGCCAGCAACTGATCGACCCGAAACTCTGCCGCAATGGGGGCGGTAATAAAGGCATTCGTCGCCGTAATTATGACGCAATAGTCACCCGCGCTTCGGTGTCGTTCCACCAGTTGCATTCCCTTGACCAGGATCATGGGACGTATCGCTTCGCGCATGAATTCAGTGTGTAACAGATTGAGCTGTTCCTGACTGAACTTCAGTATTGGGGACAAGGTAAACTTTACATAAGCATGAATATCTAACTCACCTTCGAGATAGCCTTGATAGAATTCGTCATTTCTGGCTCTATGGGTAGATTCTTCTACCAGTTGTTTGCGAATCAGAAACTCGCCCCAGGCATGGTCGCTATCTCCAGCAAGCAGGGTATTGTCCAGATCGAATAGTGCTAAGCGTCTTGCCATTGGTTCAACAGGGCTCAAAAGCCGCATTATACCCACTGCGTACGCCTCGCAGCAGGAATATTGCCCGGCCTAACAACTCAATTCTGAATCTTACGATGTCAACGTGCTGAAATAAAAGGAAAATCCGAATTGCCTTAGGTGTCCGGCATTGCTCCACCGAGTTCGAGTATGAAACAATAGCTGTTTATATTTGTCTAAGGACTGATGAGTATGATTGACTCCGAGGGCTTTCGCCCGAACGTGGGAATCGTAATCTGTAATCAGCTAGGCCATTTACTGTGGGCCAAGCGAATTGGGCAAAGTGCCTGGCAGTTTCCACAGGGCGGAATAAGACAAAGCGAATCATTAGAGCAGGCTCTGTATCGCGAACTTGATGAAGAAGTTGGATTGGCAGCAGATGATGTAAAGGTTTTGTATCAGACCGTTGACTGGTTGCATTATCGACTTCCCAAGAACTTTATTCGTTACCACAAAGATCCTCTCTGCATTGGACAAAAGCAGAAATGGTTTTTACTGAGCCTGGAAAGCGAAGACAGCAAGGTTGAATTGGAAAAATCCGGTCAACCAGAATTTGATGACTGGCGCTGGGTAAGTTATTGGTACCCGGTAGACCAGGTCATTGAATTCAAGAGAGATGTTTATCGCAAGGCACTAACAGAGTTAATCGCTCCGCTAAATAACTACGTGAAGCAACAATAAGAAACTATCCTGGGATTGGGTCAGGATATTCAGCGATCAAGTAAGACCTTTCTGAGAGGAAATCTCTTCCTTTAAGGAAGAGCATACTAGGGAGCCTCTGAACAAGTAAATGGCCACTCTGCGGGAGTCTGTCGCTCTTTGCCGCTAGGCGGTGTGCGTAGGCAATGGCAGTCGTGCTTGGCAAGCGCGTCAACGCCGCGGCGGAGCGCGACAAGCCCCGCCCGAAGGGGCTTACAGCCAATCCCGCTCGCAACGTTGCACTGACTTGAAAGGTCGGCCGTCCTGCGTGCGCCTTGAGAGCGAAATTGGCTGTAAGCCAGAGCGGCCATTTACTCGTTCAGAGGCTCCCAGGTATGGTTTTTTGATTTGACTTGGAACATGACCGGAAATATGTATGCTGGAACAACTGCGTAGCATCGTTCAGAAAGTCAACGCGGCTAAAGATTTACGGTCGGCGCTGGATATCATTGTGCATCGCGTTCGCGAAGCACTCGACGCGCAAGTATGTTCTGTCTACCTTCTGGATAAAGATATCAACAGCCACGTATTAATGGCTTCCGATGGTCTCAATCAGGAGGCCATCGGACATGTCAGTCTCGAAGTCGGAGAAGGGTTGATCGGGTTGGTCGCCAAGCATGCCGAACCCGTCAACCTGCAAGATGCCTCTCTGCATCCCAGCTATCTTTATCTAAAAGAAACCGGCGAGGAAAACTTTCATGCTTTTCTCGGCGTCCCCATTATTCATCACCGATCAGTCTTGGGCGTGCTCGTTGTCCAGCATGAAGATCGGCGCCGATTCGATGAAGAGGAGGAAGCGTTTCTGATTACCCTGTCCGCTCAGTTGGCGGGGGTAATTGCGCACGCGGAAGCTACCGGTGCTATTGCGGGGGTAAGCCCTTCTGGACACAAGACATCCGATACCGTGTTTACAGGTGTATCAGGTTCGCCAGGCGTAGCGATAGGCCATGCCGTTGTCGTGTTTCCATTGGCAGATCTGAGTCAGATTCCAGACCGCCCGGCAAAAGATATCGATAAGGAGATCAAGTTTTTCAATGAGTGTTTGAACGCCGTGCGCGAAGACATGCGAGAGTTGCATAGAAGGCTGGCTGGGCATGTGGCCGAAGAAGAACGCCAACTATTCGATGTCTATGTGCGAATGTTGGATGATGATGCCCTCGGCAATGAAGTAGTTCAGAGAATCAAGACTGGCAATTGGGCACAGGGTGCCCTGGCTTATGTCGCCAATGAACATGTTCGTAACTTCGAGGAGATGAATGACCAGTACCTGCGAGAACGGGCAGTCGACATCAAGGATTTATGCAGTCGAGTACTGTTCTATTTACAGGACAAAGACCCTGTTGTAACCGAATATAGAGATGACACCATCCTGGTAAGCGAAGAGCTTACTCCGGCTATGCTGGTAGAAGTTCCCAAGGACAAGTTGAAAGGTCTGGTCTCTGTCAAAGGCTCCGGTAATTCGCACGTGGCGATTCTTGCCCGCACCATGGGCATACCCACTGTTATGGGTTCGGTGGATCTACCGTATAACCAACTGGACGGCAAAGAATTAATTGTCGACGGCTATAAGGGTGAGGTCATCAGTAACCCGTCCGATCAGGTACGCAAACGTTACCTGAATACCATCAAAGAACAAGATTTGTTGATTGCAGATCTGGAAGTGTTGAAGGATTTGCCCTGTGAAACTGCTGATCATCATCGAGTTCATCTGTGGGTTAACACCGGACTGATGTCTGATGTGATGCATTCCCTCGATCAGGGTGCTGAAGGAATTGGCTTGTTTCGAACTGAAGTTCCGTTCTTGTTGCGCGAACGGTTTCCCAGTGAACAGGAGCAGATGGCGATCTACCGCGAACAACTGCAAGCCTTTGCTCCCAAAATTGTAACCATGCGCACGCTGGATGTTGGTGGTGACAAGTCTTTGTCCTATTTTCCGATAAAAGAGGAGAATCCTTTTCTGGGATGGCGTGGTATTCGTGTAACGCTCGACCATCCTGAAATATTCATGGCGCAAATTAGATCTATGTTGCGCGCGAGTATCGGTCTGGAGAATCTACAGATAATGTTGCCGATGGTGAGTAATATCAATGAAGTAAACTCATCTATGCAACTCATCAAGAAAGCCCACCACGAATTGATTCAGGAAGGACTGGATGTCAGGTTTCCCCCTATTGGTGTGATGATCGAGTTACCTGCGGCGGTGTATCAGGCCAGGGCGCTGGCCAAATTGGTGGATTTCATTTCTGTCGGCAGCAACGATCTTACCCAGTATCTACTGGCCGTTGATCGTAATAATCCCCGCGTTGCCCATCTCTATAGCGCCTTTCACCCGGCAGTACTCCACGCGCTCTATCAGGTTGTATCGTCAGTCCAGGAAGAGGGCAAGCCGATAAGCATCTGCGGTGAGATGGCCGGCGATCCGGGTGGTGCAGTTTTATTAATAGCGATGGGCTTCGATATCTTGTCGATGAATGCCGCCACGCTGTTGAAAGTAAAGAGTGTAATCCGCAGTGTCAGCCTGGAAGCGGCGCAGGATCTACTGGATCAGGTGATGCAAATGGATGACGCGCAGATGATTCGCAGTGCTGTAGACATGGCTCTCTACAATGCCGGTGTGGACAGACTGCTGAGATCATCCCGCACTAACTAATTTTTATCAATTCACTGTTTGTGGTGGTCGAGAAATTGCCGCCTGGCAATCTTGAAGAGTACATGCTCTTTTAGCCCAGACTCTACGGGGACCTTTGAGTGCAGGAAATTTTTGCCTGTATCTAGGGAGCCTCTGAACAAGTATATGGCCGCTCTGGCTTGCAGCCAATTTCGCTCTCCAGGCGCACGCGCCTTCAGTTGCATACCCCAATCCCCAGCAGGTGCGTGCCAGTCGCCAACCAACTTCTACGCTATCAACCATCGGCAGATCATCGACACGATGCAGGCCAATGATGCCTACAAAGGCACAGTCTTCCAATCTCTGTGCTGCCCAGAAACCCCAACAGTTTTCAGTGATAGGTTCGCTGTATTTCTGAATAGCCTGTCTGGTTTCTTCTCTATCATAGGTAAAAGGGAAAAATTTCATGACTTCTTCGTCGGCATTCATGTCTGCAAACGGCTCCAGGTCGCTGTCTTGCCATTGCCTTAGTCGCAGTCGTTGAGTTTTTAACTGGCTAATACCCTGCATAGAGCGCTCGTAGTTTCCCTGCTGTGTATTGCCTGCATATGAATCTACAGAAACTCTACAACTCCTGATTCAAGAGAATATTCAGCTCCAACGATCTTCAGTTCCTGATTCTGTATCAAGGTTTCGAGTATTTCAGATCCATGCCGCAAGCCCTCTACTGAGGCTTCAATGTTCGCTCGAACTGCGCGTGCGAGCAATTCATTATCCCGGGGAGATTGGTTTGCGCTTATCAGGTTCTCGATACCGGGTCGAATTCGATCCACTATTGAATGCAGGTTTGGCGAGCGGCTCTCTGTGGGTTGAGCTAGCTCATCAAGCGTTGTCTGCACGGCACCACACATGCTATGACCTAGAACGATGACAAGTTTTGTGCCAAACATTTTTGCGGCGAATTCCACACTACCGATCTGAGAAGGAGCCACGACATTGCCGGCCACGCGAATTACGAACAGGTCCCCAGGGCCTTGCCCAAAAATCAGTTCGACAGGGACTCTGGAATCAGAACAGCCAAGTATGATTGCAAACGGATATTGTGCGTCCATCTGCTCACTTCGGCTCGCGGCGCTCACCTCGATGATTGCTTTTTCACTGGAGTAAAATTTCTCGTTGCCTTCTTTAAGTCGCAATAGTGCTTGGTCAGCGTTAATCATACAGGCAGGTACTAAATTCAGGTTTCAAGAGGTAGGATTGCATAATCGAGTATCGTTTCGCACTCGAACTATTTATGAGCAATTGGTTTGTCAGTGAATAGAATGTCTTTCAGTTCTTTGTCAAAAGTTGGGTCTTTGCGTCGTATCCATTCGAGTACCATGGCAGCGTGTTCTTTCTCTTCATCACGATTGTGAGCGAGAATCGCTTTAAGGTCATCATCTTTGCATGCATCCACGCGTTGATTGTACCAATCCACTGCTTCCAGTTCTTCCATAAGGGAGGTAATCGCACGATGCATGTCGCGAGTCTTTTCTGATAATTCTGCGACAGGTTCATGGTAGCCTTCGTTTGCCATGAGCTCCTCCAGTTAGCCATTAAGTTATCGAAGCAACAAGTGTAAAGCAGATGGGCACTGAATTGTATGTAATTCAGTGCCCAGGTGCGGAACAGATATATCAGGATTCGTCGGAGACGAGAGGGGGATAGCTGGCGAGCACTGTTCTGAAAGCTTGTTCAAAGGCTGGGCGTGCTCGGTCTTCATGCATATATTCACCAGGGACTACCTGGTGAATTCTACTTACCGATCCACCCCAAACTTGTCGGTTTGTACTGGTTTCAAAAATTTCAATTTCAATAGTAGCGATATAGTTAAGCTCTACATTTATCGCTTCTACTCTGATGAAGGGATCGATCTCCTGCTGATCAGAAGAAAGGTTTATGTGATTGTAGCGCAGCACAACTCTCAGATCGTTGATCCTGTCGTCACGCGTAACGCCTTTCTCCTGAAACGCCGCATCGAATTCGTCTACAACATAACCGCGCAGGAATAACGGCATATTCACAACCTCAACTGCGTAGTCGCTGTATTCCGAATAACTACCAGGGCAGCACAGAGTGAGATTCGTGCCAATCTGCATCGATGTACCGGTACAGCTACCAAGTATTATCAGGCAGACTGTCATCAGAACCACCCGTTTTTTCCTCATACTAAACTTCGCAGGCATTACAAACTTCTCCTTAAACATGCGATTGATCCAAGAAAAGCTTACAGCAGCGAAATTTTTAATCTTTGATATAGCGTAAGAAACCTTAAGCTGACTGACGCACCGGGCAAGGCGCTAGTTGTCAGAGAGATGGCGCAATTCGGCAAGCATAGACTCGGCCAGGCTCGAATTACCTAGTTTGCGAAGCTGGACAGCTACATCCAGTCGCTCCTGGTCGCTGCGATTCTGACTGAGTTTAAATTTGCCACGAATGTCTTCGATAGCGATTTCTATCCCCATAATTCCCCCGCCGTGAGCTCTCAAATTCAGCCCGCCAGGGTTCTGCAAGCCTGGATTGGAGATGACCTGTCAGGCGCTGCACTAATTCAGATAGCTGGCCTGGATCGCTGATGCAGCGAGCATTATCATACACATGGACTGCCTGGTAGTTCCAACTGGGACTCACAGAGCCATCGGGTCCCATGAAAACCACGAGTACCTGTTGATTGTCCAGGTTTTGTCAATGAGGGTTAGCCCTGGCGATATGACTCTGGAGCAAGTTTGCCTCTACGATCAGAAGAAAAGGCCGATGAGTAACGAAGGGTCTGCTTTCGATCTCGGAAATTAGCTGACCAAAACTGTAATCGTAAATGAACTGAACTATCCGGGACCGATCGGCGACAGAAAAATGCTCTGGGGTATACAGGATTATGTCCTCAAGATTGCTTGAGCTCGTAGTCATGTCTCAATTGTGCTGTGCCAGAAGAGTCGTAGTTCTGCTCGCAGAATTGAATCGCGCCTTGCGCATCCGCAATAATAGCTGTGGAACAAAGCGTGCCATAGAGTCGTTCCGAGTTCAGAATAAACGCTGACGACAGAATCCTTTCAAGATCCATCGAAACACCAGTATCTGGCAAGCTCTCATCAGACGCCTGGCTGCGATCTGCCATCATTTCGATGAGTTCGTCTGTGCCGAATTCCTGCCTGGTTTCGAGCAGATCTTTCAGCCTTTGTTTCCCCTTCTCAACCTTGGGCCAGGGACTGTCAAGCAGTCCATTGGATAATCCGTAGATGCCAGGTTTCAAATTCCAGACAAGATCCTCAAGATTGTTTGCATAATAAAGTTCAGTACTATCACCTATGAGTAGATTGAATCCGGCGTACTGGTCGAACTGCGTAGTCAATGATTCACAATAGGCTTCTGCCGATACCGTACTGCTGAGGAAGTTCAGTGTTAACTCGCCACGGGAACGCAATTTTTGTTCGGGTTGCGATGGATCACGGATATTGGTCACTGCAGCAAAACGGCCGTTGCGAGTTATACCCAGCCAGGTGCCACCGGCGACCAGATCTTTGCCGGCAATAATCTGTTGCTCCTTCGATTCTCCGGGTTGCAGTTCCCAGAAGCTGGCTTGCTGCGTGCTGCGTGAGAAAAATTCATCGCGATTGGCTGCCAGGACCAATGGCAAGCGAGGCGTAGCCCGATGAGCAATAATAATCAGACACATTGTGAAAAGGGAACTCTGACCAGTGGGATGCAGCACTGGTTTAGCAGGCGAATTAAAAAACAGGGCGCAGAGTCGCAGACAAAGGGATCGGCTGTCAAGAATGTGAAGGACCGATCATTATTGACCTTTGCCCCCTGCAAACTTGGTATACTCACCGCACAGAATCTGGATCCTGTTACTCAAGAGTCTATGAAGCATGTTCACATTTCCCCAGTTCGATCCTGTTGCGATCTCCATTGGACCCATTAACATTCATTGGTACGGGATCATGTATATCATCGCCTTTGGTGGTGCCTGGGTGCTGGCGACCTATCGCCACCGCGGTATCCCTGACCAATGGAGCGCCGAACAGGTTGCTGACCTGGTGTTCTATGGCGCACTGGGCGCGGTCCTCGGTGGCCGCATAGGATCGGTATTTTTCTACAACTTCGACAGATTACTGGATGACCCGGTGTGGCTCTTTCGTGTGTGGGAAGGGGGCATGTCTTTTCATGGCGGTTTAATAGGCGTGTTGGTGGCATTTTTCTTTTTTTCCAGGAGTATCGGCAAGGGATTTTGGGAAACGATGGATTTTATCGCGCCTTTTGTGCCGTTTGGTCTGGGTGCCGGCAGGCTCGGAAATTTTATCGGTGGGGAACTGTGGGGAAGACCAACCGACGTTGCCTGGGGCATGGTCTTTCCCCATGTCGATCAACTACCCAGGCACGCCTCCCAACTGTATGAATTTGCACTCGAAGGCGTAGTTCTTTTTGCCCTGGTCTGGTGGTTCTCTTCCAAGCCAAGACCACGGATGGCTGTGACTGGTTTGTTCGCGCTCGGTTATGGCTCGTTCCGATTCTTCATCGAGTTCTTCAGAGAGCCTGATTCCCAGATCGGATTTATTGCGTTTGATTGGTTTACGATGGGACAATTGTTGTCGACACCCATGATTCTTGGCGGTCTGATTCTACTCTTCCTGGCGTATAATAAACCGGCGAAGTTGCTCGCCTCCTAGCCAATCCGAATTTTTTAGCAGCTTCTTCATACCCATTCGTTTCAGGACCATTTTCAGCAATGCAACAATACCTCGTTCTCTGTCAACGCATCATCGACCAGGGTGTATGGATTGAAAATGTCAGAACTGGCAAGAAATGCCTGACGGTCGTGAATGCTGATCTTTGTTACGATGTGGGCAATAACCAGTTTCCTATCATTACAACCCGCAAGAGTTTCTGGAAGGCCGCGATAGCAGAATTGCTTGGTTACTTGCGAGGATATGACAATGCCGCCGACTTTCGTGAGCTCGGCACCAAATCCTGGGACGCCAATGCCAATCAGAATGAAGACTGGCTGAGTAATCCGGCGCGCCAGGGCGATGACGATATGGGTCGCGTTTACGGAGTGCAGGGCAGGCGCTGGCAGAAACCCGACGGTAGTACACTCGATCAACTCAGAAAGATTTTCCACAATCTTAACCAGGGCATCGATGATCGAGGTGAGATACTGACGTTTTATAATCCTGGTGAGTTTGAGCTGGGTTGTCTGCGACCCTGTATGCACACACATACCTTTTCGTTGCTGGGAGATGTTCTGTATTTGACCAGCTATCAACGGTCATGCGATGTTCCCCTGGGGCTTAATTTCAATCAGATCCAGGTATTCACTCTGCTGGCATTGATGGCGCAGATAACCGGAAAGACACCTGGAATCGCCTATCACAAGATCGTCAATGCGCATATCTATGAAGATCAACTCGAGTTGATGAGAAATGTTCAACTCAAGCGGGATCCGTTCGATCCCCCTCAATTGCACATCAATCCAGATATAAAGTCACTTGAAGATATTGAGACCTGGGTAAGCCTCGAAGACTTCACAGTTGAAGGTTATCAGCACCACGAACCGATTGTGTACCCATTTTCAGTCTAGTGAGCCTCTGAATAATTTGAGTATGAAGAGCCGGTATCAATGAAACTCGCACTGATCTGCGCCATGGCTGAAAATCGGGTCATCGGTCGAAATAATGGTTTGCCCTGGCATCTTTCTGAAGATCTGAAATATTTCAAGCGAGTCACGATGGGCAATTGCATCATTATGGGGCGCAAAACCTGGGAGTCGATCGGTCGGGTGTTACCTGGGCGAACTAATATCGTGATTACAACCGATCCTGAGTACCAGGCCGCTGGTGCCCGCGTAGTGCATTCCCTCGAGGAGGCGCTAGCTCTGGCAGAAAGCATCTCTGTCATTGATGGATCGGAGGAAGCCTTTATTATCGGAGGCGCTGGTTTGTACCAAACGGCTATGCCAAAGGCACAACGATTTCACCTTACGCGGGTTCACGCCGACGTCGAAGGTGACACGTCTCTGGCCGAATTCGATGAGACTGAATGGCGCGAGGTGTCGAGGCAAGAATTTCTCAAGAGTGAGACTAATCCTTACGATTACAGTATCTGTATCTTGGAAAGGGTCGCCGCTACCGGTGAGTCAGATCGCAGAGACCTGCACTAAGCCAGAATGGCCAACTATTTGTTCAGCGGCTCCCTAGTTGAGATCTTTCTTTAATACCTTGGATTTTCTCTGAAAATTATAGAGCGCCTGCCGTTCCTCCGGTAGCATGGCAACATCCACTTCGACGAATCCTCGCTCCAGGAACCAGTGTGCGGCCACCGTGGTTAACACAAACAGCTTGTTCAGGCTCTTTTCTTTCGCTATTTTTTCGATATGGGCCAACAACCTGTCACCAAAACCATTGTTGAAGTAGTGGGGATCAATAGCGATGCAGGCAAGCTCACCGCATTCTACGGAAATGGGGTAGAGGGCAGCGCAGGCAATAGTAATGCCTTCCAACTCGATGACCACAAAATTGTCGATCTCAGTCTCCAGCCGTTCGCGGGATCTTTCTACCAGGGTACCGTTCTCTTCCAATGGCTTGATGAGTGAGAGGATGCCGGTCACATCATTTATAACAGCGTTGCGCAGTTTATCGAAACTGTCGCTACTCAACAGGCTGCCATTGCCTTCCCGGGTGAACAATTCCTGCAACAGGGAACCGTTGGATCGATAACTGATCAGGTGTGAACGATGTACATTGTTCGAGTAGGCACGCAGGGCTGCAAGCAGCGCGTGCCGAATGCAGTTAGATTCTGCATCGTCTTTTTCGGCAAGCCTGTTCGCGTGAAACTTAGCATCTTCTTCTGTGAGTGAGGCGATCAACTTGCCCTCATCGTCCATCACGCCTTCGCTGGGGATCATCAGAATCAATTTCTCAGCATTAAGCGCAATGGCGACTTTGGTCGCAATCTCCTCGGCAGAAAGATTGAATATTTCACCGGTGAGCGAATAGCCGAGATTGGACAGTAGTACGATATTGTTATTGCTTAGCAGTTGCGCGATAGCGCCATTCTGAATCTTGCGCACCTGCCCGGTATACTGGAAATCAATTCCGTCATGAATGCCAAGTGGTTTTGCTGTGACAAAGTTTCCTCTGCAGAGCCTGATGTCTGCGTCGTGCATCGGTGTGCCGCTGAGCCCCCTGGTGAACATTGATTCCAGAGTCACGCTAAGAGCTCCCACCGTTTGCTTAATGGTTTCGATGCACTCGGCCTCGGTGATCCTGCGATTGCGGTGGTACCGGGATTGTAGGCCCTGTTTCTCCAGAGCCTGGGTAATCTGTGGTCTAGCACCGTGCACCAGCACCAGCTTCACTCCCAGGCTGTGCAGCAAGCTCAGGTCGCAAACGATGTTCTTCAGATTGTCATCTGCGAGAGCTTCGCCGCTTAACAGCACGACAAAGATCTTGTTTCGATGTGCATTGATGTAGCTCGCCGAGGCTCTGAACCCATCGATCATTTCATTATTATTGCTCATGGTTATTTAATTCTTAAAGGCAGTGTCTGCCAATTAACTCCCTCAATAGCGTAATGCAAGGATTGACCATCGTCATATCCATGAATTCATCGGGCTGGTGAGCCTGGTCTATACTACCGGGGCCCAGGATAATAGTGTCCATACCGAGCTGTTGCAAGAACGGAGCCTCGGTGCCAAATGCGACACTGATTCCCGTATGCCCGGTGAGTTCTTCTGCCATCTTCAACAGTGAGCTGTTTTCTTCAGCGAAAAATGCTGGCACCCCGGTGAAAATTGGAACCATCTCAAACTGGATATTTAGTGGGTCAGTGATCCCGGCGATCCGCTTCCTTATCTCAGCGCGTACCGATTCGATGTGCATACCAGGAGTCAGTCTTACATCAAACTCCAGTTCACAGTGTCCACAGATACGATTCGGATTGTCTCCACCATGAATGCTACCCAGGTTCAGGGTAGGATAAGGTATCTGGAACAGATCGTTTGCATAACGTGATCTAATCTCTTCGCGATATTTCATAAGATCGCCAATCACCGCGTACATGGCATCGAGAGCATTATTACCCAGAGAAGGGTCAGACGAATGCCCACTGCGGCCCAGCAGCCGAATAGAGTCCATCATAATTCCCTTGTGCGTGCGAACCGGTAGTAACCCGGTGGGTTCTCCGATTACTGCCGAACGCGCTTTGGGTCTACCTGCTTCGGCAATAGTACGCGCCCCCTGCATCGATGTTTCTTCATCGGCGGTTGCCAGCACGATAAGGGGTTCGGAGAACTCTTGTTCGAGCAACGGCGTCACTGCTTCCATAATTATCGGGAAGAAGCCCTTCATGTCGGTAATGCCGAGCCCGTAATATCGGCCATCCTTTTCTGTCAGCTGAAAAGGATCGACAGACCAGAGATCTTCATCAAGAGGCACCGTGTCGGTGTGTCCTGCCAACACCAGCCCACCAGGACCTGTGCCTATACTTGCAATCAGGTTGACCTTTTCTGAGTCTGGCTCGCAGGGAATCAACTCACAGTTGAAACCCAGGTTCTCAAATTCATTAGCCAGATAATCGATAACCGCTCTGTTGCTCATATCGATGGATGGGTTTGCTGAGCTGATGCTGGCAAGGTTTACAACCTTGTCCAGGCGAGCCAGTAGTAAAGATGTGCTGTGGGGCATTCGATGTTACTGGTTGCTGATGGCTTAATCAGGATTTAGGTGAATGTTTGGCAATCATGTCAGTTTTCGCTGCCATGATAAAGTCGTTGACGTGTAAGCCATTAATCTTATGAGTCCACCAGTACACTGTTACTTTCCCCCATTCGGTTAGGATGGAGGGATGATGATTCTCACGTTCGGCCAGGTTGGCGATCTTGTAACTGAAACCGAATGCATCTTTAAACTCGACGAAATGGAACTCTCGTCTCAATTTCTCGACACCATCATGAAACTCTCGCTTCCAGGCGGGAACACTCAGCAGTAGTTCATTTGACTCTTCTTCAGTGACTACAGGTGCGCCAAGCTTGCAAGCTTCGCAATGTTTTTCGTACAGGGCTCCCATCTTAGAGAAACTCCTCCAGCACACTGTTTAGTAAACTGTAGCCAATTTGGGTTGTTGCAACCGTACTACCCGTAATCGACAAAAGATCATTAGAGACAAGGTATTCTACCTTCTTTCTAATAGTGCTAAAAGGGACGCCAGCACGGCTTTCGAAAAGCGCTATAGAGAATCCGCTTCTGATGCGCAGGGCATTGAGTAAAAATTCCAGCGCCCGATCTTCCAGCTTAATCTCATTCCGCTCTGCTTCCCGATTAACAGTGTTATGAATGTAGTGCGAGGGCTGTTTCAGCTTTCGCGAACGATAGACTGTATCAGTATTGATATCTGTCAGCTTGCCATGGGCGCCGGCACCTATGCCCAGGTAATCTCCAAATCGCCAGTAGTTCAGATTGTGACTGCACTGTTTTCCGGGCTGGGCATAGGCCGATACTTCGTAGCGGTTGAAGCCATTCTCCTGCAATAGCTGCAACCCCTGGTCCTGCATCTCAAGTAGCAGCGGTTCTTCGGGAAGCACAGGCGGACGTCGATAGAACTCGGTGTTCGGTTCTATGGTTAACTGATACCAGGACAGGTGCGCAGGATTAACGGCCATAGCAGCATGCAAGTCATCCAGTGCCTGCTGCGGACTTTGCGATGGCAGTCCATGCATCAGGTCCAGGTTCAGATTGTCAAACCCGGCCTTGTGGGCGATGTCTATAGCGGCGCTTGCCTGTGCTCCGTCATGTATCCGACCCAGAGAACTCAGGTGCGCATCATTGAAACTCTGTATTCCCAGTGAGAGCCGATTGAAGCCAACCTCGCGAAATTCTCGAAACTTGCGTGCCTCTACGGTGCCCGGGTTCGCTTCCAGTGTAATCTCAAGGTCCTTAGCCAGTTTTGCATTGCTATTAAGATGCTCAAAAAGTCGCTCGAACGATGATGCATCGAACAGGCTGGGGGTGCCGCCACCGATGAAGATCGATGCTATTTCCCGGCCACTCAGAATTTCCCGTTGGCTCATCTCAGCATCGAAATCTTCGCAGAGTGCTGTTATGTATTCCTGTTCAGGAAGAGTCTGCTCAATTTTGTGAGAGTTGAAATCACAATAAGGACATTTTCTAACACACCAGGGGATGTGAATGTAGAGACTTAAAGGCGGGAGTTCCAGCATGCCAGTAACGCTCGTAATGCTTGCCCACGGTGGCTGAGAGAGTTTTTCACTTCCGCATCCAGTTCGGCAGAGGAACATCCATGTGTGGGAACATAAAACAATGGATCATATCCAAAGCCATTGTCGCCGCTTTCTGCAAATAGAATTCGGCCCTCCCAGGTGCCCTGACATATAAGTGGCATTGGGTCCTTATCATGACGAAGATAGGCAATGACACATTGAAATCGCGCCGTTCTCTGAAGCTCACTAATCTGCTCCAGCTCTTCCAAAAGCTTGGCGTTATTCGCAGCATCTGCGGTTGCTCCGCTCACGCCAGCATAGCGCGCAGAATAGATTCCAGGCTCTCCATGCAGTACATCAACTTCAATGCCCGAGTCATCGGCTAGCGCTGGCATTCCAGTCTCTGCACAGGCATGGCGAGCCTTTATTAGCGCGTTCTCAACAAAACTGAGACCAGTCTCTTCCACATCGCTGACTTTGAATTCAGATTGCGGAATCAGGTCGACATCTTTCTCGTTAAGGAGCGCACTTAGTTCTCTTAACTTGCCTGCATTTCCGCTGGCCAGTATGACCTTATGGTTACTCAACACCCGGCTCCCTGGTGATGTGATAGATTGCAATCTCACCCAAAAAATTGGGCCAGGCTTTCATTGCCCAGTTGCCCTGGTGCTGGGAATCCACAACTGTCCTGGTGAGCACCTTGATATTCTTCTCGACGCACAGGGCATCGAAATCTTTTACCGTACAGAAGTGAATATTTGGCGTGTTATACCACTGGTGTGGCATAAACTTTGAAACCGGCATGCGCCCTCTGCTTGCGAGGTACACCCGGCTCTTCCAATTGCCAAAGTTAGGAAATGTCACGATGCCTTTCTTGCCGATTCTGAGCATCTCATCTATCAGGGCATTCGGATTGCTCAGTGCCTGAAGCGTCTGGGCCAGCAACACCGTATCGAAACTGTTGGATTGAAAATTGGAAAGACCCCGGTCCAGGTTCTGTTCAATTACATTTACGCCATTCTCAATGCAGCGCTGGATGTTGATCTCATCAATTTCCAATCCGATTTCTGTGACATTCTTGGAAGTCTTCAGATAGTGAAGCAGACTGCCATCGCCGCACCCCAGGTCCAGCACACGGCTACCCGGTTCAATCCACCTTTGTATGATCTCCAGATCAGGGCGCATTGTTGTTCTCTGTTACAGGGTAGCGCTTCTGCGTTGGTTCCCGGTCAGGATCATTACTCATCAGTTCCCTATGTGCCCGCTTCAGGTATGCGGAGAAGGCGTTGACGTATCTGGGAATTGCTAACAGGAATGCATCATGACCCTGGTCTGCATCGATCTCCAGGTAAGTGACTTCTCTGTCTGCCTTCAACAGGTCATTTACGAGCTCTCTAGATCGCTCGGGAGGAAATCGCCAGTCTGTACTGAATGACATCAACATGAACTTGCAATCGCCGTTCATAAAGGCCCTGCTTAAATCACCGTCGAAATCTACGGACGGGTCGAAGTAATCCAGTGCCTTGGTCATCAACAAATAGGTATTGGCGTCAAAGTTTTCAGAAAACCTTTCGCCCTGATAATGCAGATAGCTTTCTACCTGGAAATCCACGTTAAAGCCGAAACTCAGAGTTCCGGTTCGCAAATCTCTGCCAAAATTGGCGCCTTCCAGTTCAAAGTCGGTGACAGTCTTGCCAAACTTGGAGCGCATCGCTCCATCCGAGAGATAAGTGATATGACCAACCATGCGGGCCAGCATAAGTCCCTGCTTCGGATAGGTACCATGTTCCAGGTAGCGGCCAGCGTGGAAAAAGGGGTCACTGGTAATGGAATGCCGGGCTACTTCGTTAAATGCTATGTTCTGTGCCGAGAGCTTGGGTGCTGCTGCGATGCAGATGGCATGACGCAAACGCTCCGGGTAGCTAATTGCCCAGCGCAGAACCTGCATACCGCCCAGACTTCCCCCGATCACGGCTGCCCATTTTTCAATATCAAGGCGATCCATCAGCATGGCCTGGCTGCGTACCCAATCCCTTACAGTGACCACCGGAAAATCCGGCCCATAATATTTATTGCTATCCGGGTTAATCGATGTCGGACCGGTGCTGCCGGCACAGCCGCCGAGGTTATTCAAACACACCACGAAAAACAGATTGGTGTCTATAGCCTTGCCCGGGCCGATGCATGCATCCCACCATCCAGGTTTGGCATCGTCTACACTGTGATACCCGGCCGCATGATGATCACCGCTCAGCGCGTGACAAATCAGCACAGCATTTGATCTCTCGGCATTCAGTTCGCCATAGGTCTCAACCATTAAATCGAACTCAGCCAAAACCTTGCCGCTGCGCAGTGTCAACGGTTCATCGAAGTGATGTAACTGGGGCTCAACCAGGCCAACGGAATCTATTGGAATTGAATCAGACATAATTTATTTGTTAGCAAAGTACTTTGTCTATCGGTCCTGGATCAGATTTATGGGATCTGGAAAAGCATTTGGATGATTGATGCACACACTTTTTAATCGGCTAGCGTGGCCACTGATGATTTTAATAGCACTCTGTTTTACTTGAAATTGATCAGCCAGGAATTTAATAAGCTGTTTGTTTGCCTTTCCGTCGGTTGGAGCCGCGGTCAAGCGAATTTTTAATCTGTCGCCTATCTTTCCCGTAATGCAAGTTTCCCGGACCTTTGGCTGGATGCTGCAATCCAGGTACAGCGTCTTACCTTCCCAGCGAAAGAACAATGAAGGATCCTCTCCTAGATTCCGATTACTACTGCAGCCAGTTGTTCAGTAATCCCGAAGCTCTGAATTAGAAAGTTTTGAATCAACCCGATGATAATAAAAATGAATATGGGGGAAAAATCCAGGCCGCCCATTGGTGGTATTACTTTTCGCACTGGCGCCATTACCGGTTCGGTTAGCTGCCAGATAAGTCTCAGGATCGGATGTGGATTCGTGCTTCCCGAGAACAACATGACGAATGACATGATAATCGAAGCGATGATGGCGTAATAATAGATGTTTATCATGAAATAGAGAACACCTACAAACGCCCACGTGACGATGAATCCAGGCGATGGCAGGCTGCCTCCGTGAAGCAGGATAAGCACACAGATCGCGACGGCTTCTACAAGAAACGCCAGTATCAGGGTGGAAAAATCGATGCCCTTGTAGCCCGGAATGAAACTGCGAAACACCCTGACCAGTGGATCAGTGATGCGCACTACCCCCTGCGATATTGGATTGTAAAAATCTGCCTTCGCTACTTGCAGTAGAAAGCGCAGCAAGATCGCCAGCAGATAGAGGCCGCCGAGAGCATTAAATAGCATAGCGGCAGAGCTTCCTAGTACACCCATGATAAATTCTCTTTTCTCTTGGTTTCTGTTTTATTTTTTGTCAATTTCACTGGCCAATTCGATCGATCGATCTCGAGCTGCAGTCAGCGCGCGCTTTACTATCTCTCTGAGTCCATCTTCTTCAAATTGATTTATTGCCCTTTCCGTTGTGCCTCCTGGAGAAGTTACCTTGCGCCTCAGCTCGGTAATGGCATCTTCGCTGCTGATTGCCAGTTCTGCAGCACCGACTGCAGTTTGATAAACCAGTGACTTGGCAACCTCTTCACTCAATCCCATCTCTCTGGCCGCTTCCTGCATGGCCTCGATAAACAGGAAAAAATAAGCCGGCCCGCTTCCAGATACAGCGGTAACGGTATCGATATCGGACTCCTGATCCACCCACACACAAACTCCGACTGCATCCATGAGTTGTTCAGAGGCTCGTCTCTGCAGCTCAGAGACATTGGCATTTGCAAATAACCCACTGATACCTTTGCCGATCAACGCAGGAGTGTTCGGCATGCAGCGGACAATTGCTTCGGAGTCTCCCAACCAATCCTGCAGATGTTGAATGGTGATTCCAGCCGCAATTGAAACTATCAAGCGTGGGCTTGAAGTGGCTGCAAGCTGAAGATCGGTGCATACGGCTTCGATTACCTGGGGTTTCACTGCCAACACGATGACGTCGGCAGAGTCTGCAATCTGTTGATTGCTTGCAGCGGTGATCTTGCAGTCGGTAGACAGATGCTGGAGCTTGTCGGCATCTACGTCCGCCGCAAGAATTGAAGCGCTATTCATTCCCCTGGTCAGTAAGCCACGAATCAGGCAATTCGCCATATTGCCTGCACCAATGAAGCCAATGGTCTTACCGTCCAAACTATCTCCTTGGCCACACAGCAGCCACGCCAGCTGGGTATTCTATCTCAAACCTCCTGGGCTGGATAATCGGAATTGGGAAAATGTCAGCCGCTGATACGGCGAAGACTTCATGGGCGTGGCCCGAATATGGCAGTGCCCAGTCGAACCAGTGTTGAACCTTCTGCGATGGCCGCTTCAAGATCATTACTCATTCCCATCGAGAGTGTGTCCATTGAGGGCCAGCGTTGTCTGAGCTCTCTATACACTACCGTAAGTTGCCGAAAGCAGTCACGCTGCGATTGCAGATCGGATAGCGGCGCAGGGATTGTCATGAGTCCACGCAGGCGGAGCCGGGGCAGGGCTTCGATAGTGTTACACAGTGCTTCGATGTTTTCGAAATCGGTGCCGGACTTGCTCGCTTCAGCCGACTGATTGACTTGTGCGCAGACATTCAGCGGCGGACATTGGTCGGGCCTCTGGTCATTCAGACGTTGGGCAATCTTTTCCCGGTCCACACTGTGTACCCAGTCGAAATGTTCAGCAATGCCCCGGGTCTTGTTTGCCTGAATCGGTCCGATGAAGTGCCAGCACAGCTCAAGGTCGGCTAGTAGCGCCATTTTCTGATTCGCCTCTTGCAGGTAGTTTTCTCCGAAATCCTTGATTCCGGCTTCGGCAGCCTGGCGTATGTTTTCGGGATTGTGCCTCTTGCTTACTGCGAGCAACTTTACTGCGCCTTCGGGTCGGTCATATTTAAGCTCAAAGCCACGTATGCACTGGCGAAGAGAGGCTATGTTTTCTGCTATGCTAGTCACGTTTTTACCGTGTATTTACCATGGATTGGTCTGGGATATTCGGCGAAGGACAGGTACTATAGGTGACGGTGTCGTCGGTGACCAGCCGTTTTTACCGACTCGACAGGATTGCTCGCCGGCAGCCTGCTGCCGCGAGCGACAAGAACTAATTTGAGAATTAGTTAAAGAACTAATTTGAGAATTAGTTAAAGAATAATTCAAAGAACAATCGAATAACTACTGTTATAGGTAAGACCGATGGATATTACAGAATTATTGGGGTTTAGCGTCAAGCAAGGGGCATCCGATTTACACGTAACCGCTGGTATGCCGCCGCTGATTCGAGTAGATGGGGATATTCGCCGTATTAACATCCCTGAGATGGATCATAAAGAAGTTCATGCGATGATTTATGAAATCATGAACGACAAGCAACGCAAAGACTATGAAGAATTCCTTGAAACTGACTTTTCATTTGAAATACCAAACCTTGCCCGCTTCCGTGTAAACGCTTTCATTCAGAACCGCGGTGCTGCGGCAGTATTCAGAACCATTCCTTCGAAAGTATTGTCAATGGAGCAGCTGGGGATGGGCGATATCTTCAGACAGATTTCCGATGTTCCACGAGGGCTGGTATGTGTTACCGGGCCTACCGGTTCCGGCAAAAGTACCACTCTGGCGGCTATGATTGATTACATCAATGACTCCAAGTACGAACATATTCTGACGATCGAAGACCCTATTGAATTTGTACACCAGAGCAAGAAGTGTCTGATAAACCAACGAGAGGTTCATCGGGATACCCATGGCTTCAATGAAGCGTTGCGCTCGGCTCTGCGTGAAGACCCGGACATCATTCTCGTGGGCGAGTTGCGTGACCTGGAGACTATCAGATTGGCTCTAACCGCTGCCGAGACAGGTCACCTGGTGTTTGGCACACTGCATACCACCTCCGCTGCGAAAACCATTGACAGGGTAATCGATGTATTTCCTGCTGCAGAAAAAGACATGGTTCGCTCCATGCTTTCAGAATCCCTGCAGTCAGTAATCTCGCAGACTCTTCTGAAGAAACCCGGTGGTGGCCGTGTTGCCGCACATGAAATCATGATCGGTACGCCAGCGATTCGAAACCTTATTCGTGAAGATAAGGTCGCGCAGATGTACTCGGCGATTCAGACCGGGGCATCGGTAGGGATGAAGACACTGGATCAGTGTTTGAAGGAGCTGCTACAGAAGGGTATGGTTTCGCGTGAGGATGCTCGTTCCAAAGCCAAGATGCCCGATAATTTCTGATTAGAAACCTTGTGAGTAGCACTGCTGCGTTGTGTCCTCACTTGACGCTCGCCTACCAAAAAGGTATGTCTCGCGCACGCGCTTCAGGACGCCTTGCATTGCTTGCTCACAAGGCTTCTACTCGAGAAGTTCCGTGGATTCCTGATTAAAAGGCAGTACGTTATCGTGCTTCGCGGCTTCGTCACTGAAAATCTTCCTTAAAAATTTAAGGATAATCAGGTTGTGATTCTAAACTTGGCCGTTGGCTTGGATGGATTAGGCAGGTTGGTTAGCTTTTCTTGCGAATTCGGCGAACCAATTTTCAAGGATGATCTGTGCGGCGACGTCGTCGATAGCGGGGTGCTTTTTCGCGTTGTTATCTTCAACGACTCTTTCCATGGCGGCTTTGGAAGACAGTCGTTCGTCCATGCCAAAGCAGGGAATTTCAAAGCGTCCGTTCAGACGGTTAGCGAACTTGATTGCACGATTGAGTAAATCACTCTCGCTGCCATCGAGGTTAAAAGGCAGACCAACCACACACAGATCCGGCTTCCATTCGTCAAGCAACTGTTGGACTCGCTCCCAGTCAGGAATTCCGTCCCTGGCCTTTATCACAGTAACCGCCCGCGCGGTGCCGGTAATGCTCTGTCCAAAAGCCACTCCTATGCGCTGCGTACCATAATCAAAGGCTAGCGCCGCAATTGGGTTGGTGCAATTGTCAGGCAGGGATTTGAGTGTCATGGCATCAAGACAGCAACATGAAGGGTTTAAAACTTGCTGGCGACGTCAGGAATGGCCGGCATTTGGAGAAATCTGTTGCAGGTCGATACCGAGTAGGGCTGCTGCAGCGCCGGCCTTGGAAGCGTAATCTTTCGAGAAAATCAGTTCAGAACTCGCCGGTGCAGTGAGCCAGGCATTCTCGCTTATTTCCCGTTCCAGTTGACCGGCATCCCAGCCAGCACAACCCAGGGCAACCAGGTAATTGTCAGGGCCCTTGCCTTGCGCTATGTCCTGCAAGATCGTCTTGGATGTACAGATGGCAATTTCTGATGTCACTGCTATCGAAGATTCCCAGGCCTTTCCAGCGTCGTGAATGATAAACCCCTTATCCCGTTCTACCGGACCACCGGCCAGTACATTCTGTTCCTGGAATGGGCCTTCCTCGACCGAACAGACTATATCCAGTTCATCGAATATGTCGGCAACACAAGCCCGCAGTGGCTTATTGATAACTATACCGAGGGCGCCTTCCTCGTTGTGTTTCCACAAGTAGGTCACCGTGTGGGCGAAATAGGGGTCAACCAATTGCGGCATCGCAATAAGAAACTGGTTTTCCAGATAGTTTGTAGGGGCATCAATCGGCATTGTAGGCCAACGTCCAAAATCATTAGAAACTAGTCAGAGCATTTCCTTCATGAAATCGCCAGGTACGAATGATTTCCAGTATATCAGCTTCTGCGCGCATTGCCTCGGGAAATGGTTGGAAGGGTGCCGCCAGATTAACAATTTCGATAGCGGACTGGTCGAGGATGCTATGACCCGAAGATTGCAGGATCTGAATATTAGCGACCTCGCCATTAGGAAGCAACGCCACCAGCATTCGGAGACTGCCATAGAGTTGTTGACGTCTCGCCTGCTCAGGATAATTTATATTTCCAACGGCCTCTATACGTCTGCGCCAGTTATCGAGATAGAGTGCGTCATGGCTCTTCTTTGTCGATGCCGAAGAGATCGTGTATTTGCGAGGCCGCTTGGCATAAGCCTCGCGTCGTAAATCGAGTTGTGCTTGTAGACTGGCAATGGCCAGGCTCAATTCGTCTGGGGTGGATTCTTCAGAAAGGGTTTCTTCCCTCTCCGGATCCACCTCATCGAGCTGTTGACTGACATGATCGTCATCATCGAAACTGGAAATGACCGCTAGGTCCTGTAATTCGACGTCATTAACTATTTCTGGCGCTTGCGGGATGGGCAGTACTTCCTGGATCTGATCATCATAGAAGTCAGACTCAAAAGGCGTGCTAGGTGCCGTGGCGGCATCGAGAGTGCCGCTGCCTGTCTGATTTTCCTGGGCCAGAAAGTCCGCATCTTCAGGTACGAGTTCGCTACGATATTGCGCCATGGTAATTTCCAACGCTGCCTCACTGTTGAGTTCTTCCAGGTAGGTAAAACCCACGCCGAGAATTATGATCGCGTGAGCACACACCGAGAGGAATACGGTGAATCCAAACCGCTCTCTCGAGAGTTCCTCATCAACGGCTGCCATCTGGTCTCCTCGTCTGTGTAAGGTACGCAGCTATGCTGCTGTCAGTTTTTGCTCAATACAATCCATCAGATCGCCTGCGATATCCAGATTAAATGCCCGATCGATTTCACGCACGCAGGTTGGGCTGGTTATGTTTATCTCTGTAAGGTAATCACCTATTACATCCAGCCCAACAAAGAGTAATCCTCTTTCCTGCAATGCAGGGCTAACCTGTTCGCAAATCCAGCGATCCCTCTCGCTGAGTTCCTGAGCGATGCCGCTGCCACCTGCGGCCAGATTGCCGCGCGATTCACCTACAGCCGGAACTCTGGCGAGGGCATAGTCGACAGGTTTGCCATCAATCAGCAGAATGCGCTTATCGCCATTGTCTATTTCGGGAATAAATTTCTGCGCCATAATCTGCCGGGAACCACCGTCGGTGAGCGTTTCTATTATTACACTGAGATTAGTATCGTTGTTTATTACCCTGAAGATTGACGTTCCACCCATTCCATCCAGTGGTTTATATATAACGTCTTCGTGCTCCTGGTGGAAAGCCTTTAGCTTATCTTCAGAACTGGCAACCAGAAATGGCGGGCAACAATGGGGAAATTGGGTTGCAAAGAGCTTCTCATTGCAGTCCCTCAGACTCTGCGGGTCATTCACTATCATGACTCCGTCGCGTTGTGCCTGTTCCAGTATGTAGGTTGTATAGATATAGTTCAGATCGAAGGGTGGATCTTTACGCATGAGGATTACATCAAGATCGCTCAATGGCTGATCGCTCTTGCTGCCAAAATCAAACCAGTGTTTCTGGTCATCCATAACGGACAAAGTGTGCATCTTTGCAAACGCGGTCCCCTGGCTCATGTAGAGGTCAGACTGCAACATGTAATGAATTACCCAGCCGCGACTCTGGGCGGCCAGCAACATTGCCAGCGTTGTATCTTTCTTCACAGTAATGGATTCAATCGGATCCATCACTACACCTAGCTTAATACTCATCTGGAAATACTCTTGCCTTGGTGGGCGCGCCAATCGCTGACTTCGAACCTGCTGTACAGGACGATCCCTTGTGGCGGAAATCATATCTCACTTTCCCATGGGAAGCGATGTCACCACTGGTAGACCGTGAAATCCATAGCAGTTTTCGGACGCATTCCCAAAGCGCTTATAATCGTCAGTGCGCTTATATTCTCCAAAGCGTTTATACTAGTCCTTTTTCCAAGTGGGTGTAGCAGAACAGTGAAAGCATTGGGATTTGCCTGGGGTATCGGTGGTGTTTTACTACTACTACTTTTCGCCGTCTACCGCCTGGCTCCAATGGCATTGGCTTTGGAAAATTCACCTATGAATATAGTGCACTGGGCTGCACTTATATTTTCAATCCTGTTTATGGCCTATACAGAGGGTTATAAAGGGTTCCACCTTGGATTTTCACCGCGCGTAGTAAAACGAGCCAATTACTTGCGCAACAATCCACAAATTTTCCATACTCTGCTCGCACCGCTTTTTTGCATGGGATACATTTATTCAACGAGAAAGCGCAAACTGATTTCGATTGGTCTTACACTAATGATTATTGGATTCGTTTTGATAGCCAGAATATTGCCACAACCATGGCGGGGCATACTCGATGCAGGCGTAGTAGTAGGGCTTACCATTGGTATCGCCTCCATAGTCTATTTTACCTTCGTGTCGATGCTTAAGCCTGAAGCCATTCGAACTTCTGCTGAAGTACCTGGCGAACTTTAGAGAGATATATGGGTTATGAACAGCGGTCATAAGTATAGGAGTTGTGCAGTAGTTGTAACTTACCACCCCGATATTACGGCACTGTTAAAGCTGCTCGGTGCATTAAACAAGGAAACAGACTTTATAGTTATCGACAATGGTTCAGCTGAGATCAAGAAGCTCGCTGTGTCGATTACTGTGTATGGTCGGTGTAAATCTCTCGTGCGGCTGGATGGCAACGAAGGTCTCGCCAAGGCTCTGAATATCGGTATTAGTTGGGCGTTGGAGAATAGCTATGATTTTGTTTTTCTATTTGATCAGGACAGTAACCTGTGTGATTTATTTGTGAGTCGCATGATCACTGCCTACTCAGACGTGAAACAATACAGCGAGAAGGGCGTCGCCGCTGTTGGCCCACGAATAATCAATCCGCAAACCATGCGCCAGACTCCTTTCAAACTATTCAACAAACTCATGCTGCGCTCTGATCGTTTTTTTGCCAGTTCCAATCGACACTATGTTGCCGATTTTCTAATTACATCCGGCACCCTGTTGATCGCCGAGCATATTGCACAAATTGGGTTTATGAAGGAAAGCTATTTTATAGATAACGTCGACCTGGAATGGTGCTTTCGTGCCAAGTCCATGGGCTATGACCTGGCGGGTACCGATGATGCAGTTCTCTATCATGCAATCGGTGAGCGTAGTCTGAATCCGCTGGTTCGGGCAGGAATTATGGCTCAGCATAATCCTTCGCGCACCTACTACTCCAGCAGGAACAGGATACACCTCTACGGTGCTGACTATTCTCCGCTCGGCTGGAAAGTGCGAGACATGTTGCGCTTCTTTCTCAAGGCCAGCTGGCTGCTCCTGTCCTCCCGTGAACGCAAGCGGTACTGGCAAAACATTCGTTCCGGCATCAGGGATGCCAAGTCACTCAGCTAAGGAGCCTCTGATCACATATGGCCACTCTGGCTTACAGCCGATGTCGATATCAAGCCGCACTATCGCGGTCTGTCGACCTGTCAAGATAGTGCAACGCAGAGAGCGCACTCGCTGCCAACCCCCGACCGACGCGGCCTGGCGCGTACAGCCGCGGCGTTGTCGTGCTTGCCAAGGACGATGCCATTCACTGCGCACGACGCCTAGCCGCTGTACGCGCCAGACTCCCGCAGAGCGGCCATATGTGCTCAGAGGCTCCCTACTATGAGCGAGAACCCGAAGATAGCTGTACTGTTAGCCACCTACAATGGAAGCAAGTATCTCGCCGAACAGCTCGATTCAATTCTGAACCAGTCTTATCAGAATTTTCTGATTGTCGTCAGAGACGATGGTTCCACTGATAATACAGTCGCACTATTAGAGGGTTATGCACACCGGTATGATGAAAAGTTTCAACTATTGGAAGCTGACGATATCAACAGAGGCGCCAGCGGCAGCTTCTCCTGTCTTATCGAGTACGTGCTGGCGAACCAGCAAGCACTTGGCCTGGATGAGGCCTACATGATGTTCAGTGATCAGGATGATGTCTGGTTCGAGGACAAGATTGAAAAACAGCTCGCTGTGATGCTTGAGGCCGAGAGAACAAGCCCGGAAACCGGGGCGGTCCCGGTGTTGGTTCACTGCGATCTACAGGTAGTGTCGGAACAAAACGTGTCAATCTCCGAGTCATTTGTGCGCTATCAGGGACTGGAGATTACACGTAATCGATTTCCAAACCTGTTAGTAAGTAATCTGGTAACAGGCTGCACAGCATTCATAAACGAGTCACTCGCTCGTCAATCAGTACCGGTTGCAAAGCAGGCGGTCATGCATGATTGGTGGCTGGCCCTGGTTGCTACAGCATTTGGCAGATTGATCTATCTGGAGATGCCGCTGGTTTACTATAGGCAGCATGAAAACAACACCATCGGCGCCAGAGAATACGTTAAGTCTGTGCCATTGCGGCGTACATTCTGGCAAAAGGTTTTTGATCCCAATCCAAACCAACACCTTATCGATATCGCACGCCAGGCCAGAGAATTCAGACAACAATTCGGCAAGCAACTGACAATCCGCAATAATCTCTGCTTGCGGCTGACAGCGTGTATGAGCTTCCGAGTGGCACTTCTGCAGAAGATCCTATTTCGAATTGCGCGGCGACTCTGAATCTATTCGGCGGTTATTTTGAACAGGTCTCTCAGAGTGGCCTGGAAATTGTCATCTGAACAATCGCGAATAATCGCGTCCAATCCTGCATCACGCAATTGTGACCAGAGTTCTGCATCCTGGTAGAGCCGAACGCATTGCTCAGCAAACTCTTCAGCGGTATCGCCAACCAATAGCTGGCTACCATCAGTCCACCCAAGTTGATCGGCCAGAAGAGCTGTGGCCACACTGGGAATACCATGTGCAGCCGCTTCATGTACCTTGTGAGGAATCCCGGCGGCGAATCGAGTCGGCGCAATAAAAATCCGACAATCCCCATAGGTATTTCGAATTGAATCCAATCGCCCGAGAAACCTGATACTGTTCTGTGCGATCTCTGCCAGCGAAGGTGCTGAATTATCACCCACTACTAACAATTCGATGCCAGGACATTCCTCTGTGATTAGTGGTAATACTTCATTAGCAAACCAGACGAGGGAATCCACATTTGGTGATCCCTCATCTCTCAGCGCACCCACAAACAACAGCCCGTGGCGCTCTGCAAATTGCTTGTCACCAGGTTCGGCCCGCAATGCATGGCCCAGCAACCTGGTCTGGTCATAACCGGCATTGCGATAAAGCTCAGCCTCTTTGCTGGAAACGGTAATCACAGTGTCAGCCATACGCGCCTGTTCGAGTTCTTTTGCGATCCATTGCTGCTTCCTGGTCTCGGAAATCGTCTCCCCTAGCAGTTCTGCCTTCATGATCTCGCGGGGTGCGAACACGGCTTCCGCATCATAAATTACCCGCGTACCAGCGAGGAGATCCGGCTCCTGTTCGACCAGGCCATTCAGAAATTCCATGTTATGGACGCGGCTGACAATCATGAACTGGTAAAAGTTCTTCCTTTCCTGAAGAAAGGGTAGCAGGCCTTCACGTCCGCTCTCCAGAATTACCTCGATTTTCTGGTCCAGGGTATTGTAGATAGCGCTCCAGGTATCAAAGGGAAATTGCAGAGGATAGAAACTGACATTCAGCGGCAACTGGCTCAGGCTGTTCAAGATGTGTGCGCATCGAGGGTAACCTGATCCGAGGCTTGGGTGGGGAACCCGATCGTCGATAAGCAACACATTAGGGAAGTTGTTACAGGTACGGGCAGGCAGAATATTAGCCTGGCTATGTGAAAGTTTACCCTTTAGAAAGTCCTGATGTTTTCGACAGAGAATCCTCTGGTGATCTTTCTGTAACCTGGATGCACCTTCGATGCCACCAGAACTGGCAAATTCGTAATGAGTAATTTGTACTTCGGGATTGTAGACAATGCGCAACCCGCGATTTTGCAAGCGGATGCAGAAATCCGATTCTTCATAATAGGCTGGCGCATAGGCTTCGTCGAAGCCATTCAGTTCCTTGAAGTCACTGCGTCTGAAGAGCAGGAAGGCACCGGAACAGTAATCAACATCGCGTTGGAACATGAACGAGTATTGCTCCGGATTCTGCCCCCTTCCGTAGCCGAGACAGGCGCCATCAGACCAGATAATACTTCCGGCTTCCTGCAAGCTGCCATCGAGTAACTTGATCTTGGCACCGACGGCGCCCACTGTCTCATCTGCGGCTATTGTTGCAATTGCCTTGGATAGAGTCCCGCGTTCGATTAACGCATCGTTGTTGAGTAACAGCAGGTAGTCTGAATCGGCCTGTTCAGCCGCTTGATTTACCGCCCGTACGAAGCCGAGATTTTCCCGGTTGCTTATGATCTTTGCATTCTCGATCTTCTTGATCAGTCTGTCAGTCTCATCCGTAGAACTGTTATCGACAATGACTAACTGAAAGGCGACATCAGCCTTATCGAGTAAGGACCTGAGACAGAGCAGGCTTAGATGGGCCTGATTATAAAAAATAAGCACTATTGAAAGTACGGGCTCTTCGGAAGCTGGAAACACGAGCCTGTCTGTCGATGCGAGGAATTCCTTCAACAGCGCTCTTGCCCTGTTGTCGTGTTCAGCCTTTATCTGCTGCGAGTCTGTCTGGTCGTCGCTATGCTCCTGTACCTGCTCTTGCTCTCGGCTACTACTGGTAACAGTTGCTCTCCTTGCACCTGAAGTAAATAGTGCTTTGATGCCGCGCAGCGGCCGGGTAATTCTCCAACTGAGAGAGCCATAGATCATCGCTATAGCCGATTCGAGCTCACGGATGTGCATCCTGAGATGCTTCTGCGTGTTGGCCAGCTCTTGCATTTTCCATTGGCTTTCCGCCAGAGTCGCCTCGGATTCGGCAAGTTTTGCTGCCGCTTTTGTGAGTTGTTGTTGTGAGGCTTCGAGCTGTCCCTGCTTCTGCATCAATAGCTGGTCCAACTCCTGGTTTTTCTTAAACTCTTCGCCAAGTCTGCGGTGTGCACCGTCGAGTTGGTTGGCCAAGTCATTGATGTGATCTGATTGATCCAGGTCGCCAAACAACTGGTTTATGCTTTCTCCACTCCATTGTGATTTCCACTTTGTAAAAATTGCAGCACGTGCCTGTCCTAATGCATTATCCCGGCGATACCGCAATTTGACATCTTCAACTGCGGTATCGGAATCACCTCCCTGGCGGTAGAAAGCCGTGACCTTATCCAGGTGATAAAAATCTGTGTGCTGGGAAAGCTGCAACCAGAAATCCCAGTCTTCGTAGATATCGAACGACTCGTCAAACCGGCAATGCTTCTCCAGCAACGAACGTTCGAATAGCATCGCGTGAATGGGGATATAGTTGTCACGCATCAGGGTGATCGGGTCGTAGTCTCGCGCAAATACATCGGTCAAAAGCTTGCCCCTGACATTGGTTTTCTGAACGCTGCTATACGCCGCCCTGATCCTGGTTTGAGCAGTAAGGAATGTCATCAGGCCCTTCACGTGACCATCACCGATCCAGTCATCATCGTCCAGAAACATCAGGTATGACCCGGAGGCCGCATCCAGCCCGGCATTAGCAGATTGGGTTCGGCTCAGCGTGTGGTCTTCGCAGACATGAACTATGTTCAACGAATCAAATAGTGATTCGAAAGTGGACAGATCCCTGGCAGCGGCGTTCACCAGGACTAATTCGATCGGGGAGTAGGTCTGGGCAATTACTGATTGAAGCGCCTTCTCCAGCTCAGGGCGGCCAACTGTGCGACAGATTATTGAAACCAGTTGCGCTTGTTCTGCTGCTTTCTCGGTAGCCATGGGAGGAAGGATTCTGGTTTATTGACATTGCGTCAAGCACTAATGCAAGACTAGTTACTCGAGGCTATGAGCTGTTTGTCTAGCACGGCTCCAACGACGCGACCTATAAAGTCCAGAAAGAGCGTATCAAGATTTACGTTGAAGTAGTTCTCTTGTGTGTTGCCGAATGCTAGCAGGGCGAGTACTTCACTATTGCAGATAACCGGGCAGAGGGCTGTCGATCTAATCTTCGGGTTACCAGTCGGGAACAGATAGTCAATTTGATTTTCGGTCATGGCACCACAATGGGTCCGCTTTAATCGAAAGACATCGTCGAAGTCCCGCTTGAGTTTTTCGAGCGACTCAGTCCGGACAGACTGTGAGACATTTATTTCGGGATAGGCTACCAGGATAATTTCGCAGGCGTCGATGTTGGTTTGATTGGAGAGCTGATCCTGAGTGACATCGGCTATCTCAGTTATGTTCTTCGCCCGCAGTAACGCCAGTACCAGATTGCGGGTAGTATCGAACAGCTGGTCGTTATTGCGCGCGTTCTCTAACAGGTTGTTGAGTTTTTGTCTGGCTTCGATGCCCCTGTTGCGCAGAATAGTCACCTGACGCTCGAGCAGTGAAATTGCCTTGCCACTTTCGTGAGGAAGGGAAAGGTCAGCTAGCAGGTCTTCCTGGCGAATAAAGAAATCAGAATTTTCCCGTAGATACTCAACTACCTGGTCTTCTGACAAATCAACATGTGTTTCACTGCTCATCTGAGAGACCTGTTCGACTGCCGAAACTTCTTTACTCATAGCTCGATCGTCCCCTCAAAAACAGTTTCCACTGGACCGGTCATCAATACTGAAGAATCCTGCTGTTGCCATACGATGGTCAGTGCACCGCCACGCAGGTTGACTCTGACGGTATCATCTAATACTCCCAACAAGCAACCGGCTACCACGGCCGCACAAGCGCCTGTTCCGCAGGCTTCAGTCTCGCCAGAGCCGCGCTCGTATACTCTCAGCCTTATCTCATTTCTGGCAAGAATCTGCATGAAACCGACGTTAACTCCACTTGGAAAATCGGCATGATTTCCCAGGGCTTCTCCTCTATCTTTTACGGCAGTCTTGTCCAGGTCTTCAACAATAATGACGGCGTGAGGATTACCCATAGACAGTGCACTGAACTCGAGCTCTGTCTCACGCCCGGCAATTAGGACAGTGCGGGTATAGGTATTGGCCTGCACTTGGGTATTAAACGGGATCTCAACCGGCTCGAAAACAGGAGGGCCCATGTCCACCGTGACATCGCCATCATCGTTAGTATGAAGAAACAGCACTCGATTCATCGTCCTGACCGAGAGTGGATTCTGAGTGCTGAGACCTTTCTGCGCGACGAACGTGGCCAAACATCTGGCTCCGTTTCCACAATGCTCTACCTCTTCACCGTCAGCGTTAAATATCCGGTAATTAAAATCCACGCTGGAATCACTGGGAGGCTCTACTTGCAGCAATTGATCAAAACCGATACCGAAATGTCGGTCGGCTAGTTGACGAATCTGTTCGGTAGTCAATGTCACACGATTGGACACCAGGTCCAATACCATAAAGTCATTTCCCAGACCGTGCATTTTTGTGAATGGAACTTTCATAGTCAGATAATCGTCGTGATGAGTAAGTCCAAGTGTCAGACTAATCCGGAAGACAGGATTCGTGAGTAAAGAGCTCGGCAACCTGTTCCCGCGCCCTCACCAGGTAACTCTTGTCTTCATCAACCATGATCTCGGCAACCCGTGGTCGCGTATTGTAGTTTGAGCTCATAACGAAACCGTAGGCACCGGCCGATCGCACGGCAAGCAGATCGCCAGCAGTTACAATGAGGTCTCGATCCTTGCCGAGAAAATCCGCTGACTCGCAAACCGGGCCAACCACATCGTAAGTCAGTTTTACACCGTCCCTTATCTGTACAGGTATGATCTCCTGCCACGCCCCATAGAGAGCAGGGCGCAACAGATCATTCATTGCGCCATCGACGATGGCGAAATTTTTGTGTTCATTGACCTTAAGATATTCCACCTTGGTAACAAAGATTCCTGCATTAGCGGCGATACTGCGCCCGGGTTCTACCAGGAGTGTCAACTCTCGATCGGCGAACTTCGCTCGCACCAGCGCAATCAGCTCAGATGGATGCGGTGGTTCTTCTTTAGCATAAGTGACTCCCAGTCCACCTCCCATGTCGAAGTGAGTCATTCCAATACCTTCTGCTGCAAGTGTATCAACTACAGTGAGTAATTTATCAATTGCATCCAGAAACGGTTCGGTAGTGGTGAGCTGTGAACCAATATGGCAATCAATGCCAACGACATTGATTCCTGACATGGCGGCTGCGCGGCGATACACCTCGATGGCCTGTTCGCTGGCGATACCGAATTTGTTTTCTTTGAGGCCGGTGGAGATATAGGGGTGAGTGCCGGCATCGACGTCTGGGTTTACACGAATCGATACCGGAGCGCTGACCCCAAGATTCTGCGCAATCCCATCTATGCGTTCCAGTTCGGCTTCTGATTCAACATTGAAACAATGAATACCCAGCAGCAACGCTTTCTCAATTTCGGCAGCCGTCTTACCCAGTCCGGAGAAAATAACTTTGCTGGTATCGCCACCGGCGGCGATAACTCTGTCCAATTCTCCACCGGAAACAATATCGAAGCCCGCACCCAATCGCGCCAGAACATTGAGTACCGCCAGATTAGAATTCGCCTTAACCGCAAAGCAGATCAAGTGGGGGCATCCTGCCAACGCCTCCTCATAAACTCGATAGTGACGTTCCAGCGTCGCCCGAGAATAGATGAAACAGGGAGTCCCGATTTCCTGCGCAATATTCGCAACGGGAATCGCTTCGGCGTAGAGTGAGTTACCCTGATAGTTGAAATGGTCCATTGGCGATCAACAAAGGTTTGCTAATTGTTTATCCTCGACTGAGGAAGGTTATTTGGAGGTGACGGTGAACGCAGCCTGCTCAGGACGAGTCAATCCACCTTTCTGACCACAGTGGGCCAGGGACAGTGTAAGCAGAACTAGAAGCAGTAGGCTGGTGTTTCGCTGCATGGGCTTGAGCACTATTCAAGGCTTTGGGAAGCCGGCGATTATAAACTGTTGAGTCTTATAAACACAGTCTATTATGCCCCGTACAACGGCAGATTGAGCGTAGCTAGGTGGCTGATTTCATTCTAAATGTCACTTATCTCTTCTAATCTTGAAAAATGTTGTTAACGCGCCTATATTTGCCGCTCACAATTTTACTGTTGAAATTAAAACCTTCTGCGAGGCATGCACATGGTGGCTTGTCTCCCTTTATTTATCGGGATCACAAAGTAAATGATTGAAATTAGTAATCTGACGAAGAAATTCGACCAATTTATCGCTGTTGACGACCTGAGTTTCACTGTAAAGGAAGGAGAAGTCCTGGGATTTCTCGGCCCCAATGGCGCCGGCAAGTCCACCACTATGAAAGTCATTACCGGCTTTCTCTCTCCTTCTGCCGGAACTGTGACTATCGATGGTTTTGACATCAGCAAGAGCCCTATCGAAGCGAAGGCGCTGATCGGCTATCTTCCTGAAGGCGCACCTTGCTACGGAGACATGACTACGCTGGAGTTTCTTAAATTCATCGCCCAGGTGCGTGGCTACCGTGGCGATGAAATAACCCGACGGGTTCAGCATGTGCTTGAGGAAGTGGCGCTGCAGTCAGTCAGTCATCAGACGATAGAGACCCTGTCGAAGGGATTCAAACGCCGGGTCGGGCTGGCTCAGGCAATCATACACGATCCAAAAGTACTCATCCTCGATGAGCCCACCGACGGTCTGGATCCGAACCAGAAGCATCATGTGCGGGAGCTCATCAAGAATCTGGCGCGAGACAAGATAGTCATCATCTCAACCCATATCCTGGAAGAAGTGTCCGCAGTTTGCACTCGGGCGATCATCATTGCCGAAGGTTGCATCGTCGCTGATGGAACGCCAGCCGAGTTGGAAGCGCAATCGAAGTATCACCATGCCGTAAGTGTCAAGTTGACCGAAGGCTACGACCTGGCTGCGGACCTGGTAGGAATTGCTGGCATCGGTATAGTGGAAGAAGATTCTGCGGAAGAGTTGCGCTACACCATCCTGGCCAGTAACGGTAATCCCATATTCACTCAGGTATCACAGATCGCGCAGGTGAAACATTGGCCAGTAACTGAATTCCATGTGAGTCGCGGCGAATTAGAAGATGTGTTTAGAGATATAACGCAACAGGCACAGGGGGAAGCATGATGGGAAATCTCGGAATAATCTTCAAGCGTGAGTTGTTTAGTTATTTTGCTACTCCTCTGGCCTATATATTTGTCGTCATCTTTTTAATCACCAACGGAATCTTTACATTCGATCTTGGGGGATTTTACTTACGAGGCCAGGCTGACTTATTGCCGTTCTTCAGTTTCCATCCCTGGCTTTATTTGTTCATGGTGCCGGCAATCGCTATGACGCTCTGGGCCGATGAGCGAAAAACCGGAACTATAGAATTACTGCTCACGCTACCTATACGACTATCCGATGCAGTATTAGGTAAGTATTTGGCTGCCTGGGCCCTTACTGGCATTGCCTTGCTGTTGACGTTCCCGATCTGGATTACCGTGAATTATCTTGGCGAGCCGGATAATGGTGTAATATTTGCCGCTTACATAGGCAGCTGGTTCATGGCGGGTGGTTTTCTTGCCATTGGTTCCTGCATGTCTGCTTGCACCAAGAACTCGGTGATTGCATTTATCCTGACTGTGGCGATCTGTTTCCTGTTCGTCATCATGGGGTCGCCAATCCTCTTGGATGCGTTTCCCCAATGGGTTCCTCAGGTTCTCGTGGACGCCTTCTCTGCCATGGGTTTTCTTACCCACTTCGATTCGATCGCCAAGGGGGTTCTCGACATCAGAGATTTTCTGTTTTTCGCTGTATTCATCTCAGCCTGGCTTCTGGCCAGCGCGATTGTGATTGAAATTAGAAAGGCTAACTAGAGGAGCGATGTTGAAATGAACAAGAAATCTGTTTTCTCTTCTATAGGCCTGATCGGAATCGCCGTGGCGATGGTTGTCAGCGTCGCTGTTATCAGCATGCTTCCCAGTCTACGTATCGATCTGACTGAGGACCGGCTGTACTCACTTTCTGACGGGACGCGCAACATTGTTTCAAACCTGCAGCAATCGTTGGAGCTGATGTTCTTTTATTCTGAGAGCGCCACAGAAGACATTCCCCAGATTAGAAGTTATGGAACTCGTGTACAGGAACTGTTGCGGGAAATTGTCATTGCCAGTAATGGAGGTCTGCGCTTCAGCGTGATTGACCCGGAACCTTTCTCTGAAGATGAAGACCTGGCGACTCAGTTCGGCATCCAGGCAGTTCCTGTTACCCAGGGAGGCGAGCAAGTCTATTTCGGATTGGTCGTCACCCAGGACAATGATGAAGTGCCGATCGGGTTGAGAGCCTCCGAGACTTTGCCATTGATTCGCCCGGACCAGGAAGAGTTCCTGGAATACGAATTCATGAAGCTGATCAACACGGTGAACAACCCGGATCTGCCGGTAGTTGGGCTATTAACCGGGCTTGATATTGATGGAGGATTCAATCCAAGCCTGGGTCAGGCTACACCGCCCTGGATGATCATGGAATATATTCGTCAGTTGTACGAGGTGCGCCGTGTCGATGCTGCGTCGAATGCCATCGATGAAGAGATTGATATTCTCATGATCGTGCATCCACAAGACCTGTCGGAACAAATGCTGTATGCCATCGACCAGCATGTTATGCGCGGAGGCACTACCATGCTGTTTCTGGATCCGAACGCCGACTCCATGGTAACGCGATCTCCCCAGGGTTCACTCATTCCGGCCGGGATGAGTTCGGATCTTCCAATACTCCTGGAAGCATGGGGAGTCGACTATGAGAGCGATAAGGTGCTCACAGACAACGAACTCGCGCTCAGAGTGATGATGGGACAGAATCAGCGTCCTGCACCCCATCTTGGCATGTTGGGGGTGCAGCGAAATTATCTTGCCCAGGATGACATCATTACCCGCAGACTGGAGACTATTAATCTTTCCTCCAGCGGCGCAATCGCCCGGGCTGAAGCGGCCACAACAAACTTCGAACCACTGCTGCGATCTTCAACAGATGCCATGTTGATGAATGCGAGTCTGGTTGAGAACGTAACCGATCCTTCTGTGTTATTCGATGAGTTCGTTTCTTCAAATCAAAGTTATGTGATTGCTGCGCGAGTCAGCGGTATGCTGGACAGTGCCTTTCCCGAGGGGCGCCCGGTGATTCCTGTGGAGCCTGTCGAACAATTGGCAACCGATGAAGCGGCAGATGAGGCGATCGAAGAGCCGACAGTAGAGGAAACGGAAGACCCTGCAGCGGAAGCAGAGCCTGTCGCTGAACATATTCCCAGCACTGAGGCTGTTGCAAACATCGTGGTGTTTGCAGACACGGATTTTCTGAGTGACCGGCTTTGGGTACAGGTTGCCCAATTTCTCGGCCGCCGTATTCCACAACCTTTTGCCAATAACGGCGACTTGATTATCAACTCGCTGGACAATCTCAGTGGCAGTGCCGATCTTGTCAGTATTCGAAGTCGCGGTCGCTACTCACGACCGTTTACGCGGGTGTTGGATTTGCAGCGGGAGGCCGATGATCGGTTACGCACCGAGGAAGCGGAATTACTCGATCGACTGGCTGAAACAGAGGCGTCGCTTGCCGAACTTAACCAGACCGAGGATGGCCAGCCGCTTGGACAGATTACTCCTGAAATCCAGGCAGAGATCGACCGTTTCAATCAGGAATTACTGGATACCCGTCGACGACTGAGGGATGTGCAGTATCAATTAACGGAAGATATCGAGCGACTCGGTACCAATCTGAAGGCCATTAATATTGCCTTGATTCCGGTGCTGCTAACACTGCTGGTGTTATTGGCCCATTACCTGAGAGTGCAGCGCCGCAAGACCGCAAGTGCCCTGGGGCGAGTGGCTTAATCTGCCTCTGAGTGAGGTGGGTGGCGAGGCAGGCTCACCGTAATATGAGTCCCCTCGCCAACCTCACTTTCGATCAGCAGAGAGCCTCCATGCGCCTCGGCTATCAGGCGGCACAAGTATAAGCCAAGTCCGAAGCCGCCAGTATTGCGCTGCCGTGCGCTATCAGCCCGATAGAACGGTTCACTGATTTGGGATAGATGTTCTTTCGATATTCCTTCTCCCTGGTCCACCACTTCTATAATCCCCAGCCCGTCAACGAAACTGACTCTGACAAGAATGGGGTTCTCCTCTCCATGTCGCATTCCGTTATTTAATAGATTAGTAATAAGCAGTCTTACTCTGAGTTTGTCGAGATGAAATTCTTCATCGTCAGGTTGAGCTTCAATAGTCAGACCGCCGGCATAGGACTTGAATTGCTCTGCCACCGAGCTGACGAACTCGGCGAGCATCACCGGTTCTTCTACCAGCACCGAGTGCTCATTGTTGAGGCGCTCGGCTTCTATCAGATCGGAGATCAGCAAATCGATTTCATTGATGTCTTCTTTGAGCTGTTCTTTCTCCTCACTGTCTGGCATGAACTCCATGCGCAGCTTGGCTTTGGTAATCGGTGTTCGAAGCTCATGACTTATTGCCAGTAGCAGTTGACGTTTCGCCTCCAGCATTGATTGCAGAGAGTCTGCCATGTGATTAATGCTCTCTGTGAGCTCGCCCAGCTCATCCTGCCGATTACTCTTGACCCTGAAACTCAGATCACCCTTCTGGATTCGTTCCGCACCTCGTTTCAATAGGCGCACCGGGTCCAGTAATTTGTTGACCATCAGGTAGTTGATAAACAGCACGAGGCCGGCCAGAGCCAACCCGACATAGAGCACTACGTAGTTGAAGCTGTCGTCATTGATAGCCCGGGGATACAGATAGAAATCATAGCCACCGCGTTTTACCATGATGATGTCTTCATTGTTTGTCGACCTTACTTCGGCGTCACTGGTGAGCGTTCGAACATATTCTGATACATCAACATCGAGTCTGTCTTCTGTGTCCGAACTCCAGCGCATGATCGGATTGCGAATATTGATTGTCCAGTCCAGTTCCGCAGCAAGACGCATGGCGTTCGCCAGGTTCGGCGGAGCCCCAATATCTTGAATAATCGATTCGACGTTTCGTGTGAAAAAGTCAGGAATGGTTTCGAGAGTGTTGGTTTCTTCATTGATTGCCTGTAGAGAAACAGAAATTATGATGAAGAAAAGCACCAGCGTTATGCTGAAGATAAGTACCAGGCGAAAGAACAATGATTTCTTAACGTGATCGACAATTGGCAGTACAAAATATGGCCATTGTCTTAGTTGCTTCTGATTTGTCATGGCTTTACGAGCTGAATCAAACCTGCTCGCCGACAAAGGTATAACCACGCCCCCACACTGTCTTTATAAAACGCGGCGTCTTGGATGTGTCTTTCAGCTTGTGTCGCAAGCGGCTAACCAGAGTATCTACAGCCCGTGAAAACAACTCCGCGTCAATGCCGCGTAACCGATTCATTAATTCGTCTCGGGTAAAGGTCTTATTGGGGAACTGCATAAACAGAATGAGTAACTCATACTCCATGGTAGTGAGGTCGAGTACATCTCCATCCAGCTTTACTTCCCTGCGCGATATATCGACTTCGAGTCCATTGATTGGCCGGATATCGCGCATCCCCAGATCATCGCTACTACGTCTCAAGATATTGTGGATGCGTGCCACCAATTCTCTTGGCTCGAATGGTTTTGGCAGGTAATCGTCGGCGCCTAATTCCAGGCCAACAATTCGATCGGTCACTTCTGCGTGTGCGGTCAACATCAGGATTGGGAGTTGTCCATAGATTGAAGACTTGGCGCGAATCTCTCGACAGACCTCAAAGCCATCTTTTTCTGGCAGCATCACATCCAGAATCAGCAGATCTGGCTTTACCTTCTTGATGAGCTCGAATCCCTTGCTGGGCGTCATTGCGACGAACACTTTCATGTCATACCGTTCAAGATACTGAGTTAATAGTTGTCCCAGTTTCTCATCGTCATCAATTATCAGGATCTGCTTCATTATTAATACAGGCGTGCCTGGTTGAGTAGGAGTGCTTAATAACGCAGTATCCGGCAATAGTACGAATTCAATCTGATGAAATCAATTCTATAGTATGATGTGGCGCCTCGAATGCCGGTGACACTAGTCTGAATTAGAACCATTGTAATGATACTCCTGGACGACATCAGCCTGATGCGGGGCTCTCAGCTGCTGCTAAAGGACGTGACACTGACCCTGCATCGCGGTGAGCGTACTGGGGTTATTGGCCGCAATGGCTGCGGTAAGACCAGCCTGTTTCGTGCGTTGAGCAAGCAAATACCCCTGGAGCATGGCGAGATCAGGTTTCCAGTTGGGCTGCGTTGGTCAGCCATGTCACAGGAGACGCCGGGCAGCGACCGATCAGCGCTGGATTTCGTAATCGATGCCCACTCGGAGTATCGTGCACTGGAAGCAAGCCTGGAGCAGGCAGAAAAAGCTTTCGATGATACAGCCATTGCCAACCTGCATTCCCAACTGGAAGCCATCCACGGTTACGCGACGAGGAATAACGCCGAGCAATTGCTGTCCGGGCTCGGATTCTCCATTGCAGAATTTGCCTTGCCCGTGCGAAATTTCTCCGGTGGCTGGCGAGTCAGGTTGAACCTTGCTGCTGCCCTGATGTGCCCATCTGACCTGCTCATGCTTGATGAGCCGACTAATCACCTCGACCTGGAGGCGACTGTTTGGTTAGAGCAGTGGCTGAAGAAATACCAGGGTACCTTGTTGCTGATTTCCCACGACCGTACTTTTCTGGATTCGATGATCGATCATGTTATTCATTTTGAGAATGGCTCTCTGGATACTTACACGGGTAACTACAGTGCCTTCGAAAAGCAGCGCTCAGCAAAGATGGCGCTGCAACAGGCACTGTTTGTGAAACAACAGAAACGCCGCGAACAAATAGAGAACTTTGTGAGACGCTTTCGCGTAAAGGCTTCGAAAGCCAAACAAGCGCAGAGTCGATTGAAAGAATTGAACCGAATGCAGGATATTGCGGCAGCACACGTCGACTCGCCATTTCGATTTGAGTTTCCCGCTCTAGATCACTTGCCAACGTTTCTGATGCAGCTGGAGAAGCTATGTATTGGCTTTGATTCACCGCTGGCAGGCAATATCAACCTCGGTATTCGTGCCGACACGCGCATTGGATTATTAGGATTCAACGGCAGTGGCAAGTCGACATTGCTGAAAGTTCTGGCTGAACAGCTGAAACCTCTGAGTGGCTCGATCGTCAGAGCCAAGAAATTGCGCATCGGCTATTTTGCCCAACATCAAGTGGATGAATTGAATCTGGATGCCACTCCAGTGGCGTTATTGCGTGATGCGCGAGATAACAGTAAAGCGCTGCCTGCAAAAGGCGACCAGGAAATTCGAGATTTTCTTGGTGGTTTCGATTTTCGAGGCAGTCGTACTGACGAAGTAATTCGAAACTTTTCAGGGGGAGAGAAGGCGCGCCTGGCCCTGGCGAAGGTAGCGTGGCAGAAACCAAACCTGTTACTGCTGGATGAGCCAACTAATCACCTCGACCTGGATATGTGTCATGCACTCACCGTGGCCTTACAGGAATTCCAGGGAGCGATGATTGTTGTCTCTCACGATCGCCATCTGCTAGCCAATACCGTGGATGAATTCCATTCGATTCACGAAGGGGTGTTTGCAGAGTTCAATGGCACGCTGGTCGACTATGAGAAGTGGCTCTTTGCAAACGCGAGGGCAGATAAATCAGCAACTAAAAAGCCCGACAACTCTGCTGACAGTAAGTTGGACAAGAAGGCACAACGCCAGCAATCCGCTGCCAGGCGGGCACAGTTGGCTCCGTTGATCAAACAAGAACAACAACTGGAACAGGAAGTAACGGCGATAAGTACAGAGCTGAAAACCATTGAGCATCAGCTGACTGATGAGTCATTGTATAACGATGCCGAGAAATCGAAACTGACTGCTCTGCTGGCGAAACAGGGACAACTCAAGTCATTGATGCAGCAGAAAGAAGAGCAATGGTTCAGTTTGCAGCACGAGTTGGCAGAGAGCTGATTCGGTTACTCCTTATAGATGCGAAGAAACAGGTAACCCCGATCATACTCGTCATGTTCCAGCAGTTCTCCGTATTTTTCCAGCCAGCTGCCGCTGTCGAGGTCTGCCTGCAATTCTTGCAAACCCCTGGTCATCTGCTGCTCGGTGAGTTTGGCAAACGAAGAGATGCCCCGTCGAAATTCATCCTGAAGATAGGCCTGCGGATGTGCCCAATCGGCTGAAGCAAAATGATCAACCAGATCCTTTGGCAATGGAAACGGAAATCTCTCGAAGGAAGCTGCAAGATCTTCGGTAACAAAGCGCGCTAATTCATCCATTGTTGGCGCCCAATTCTTGTCGATGTCAATGAATTCGGGAAAGTAGTCGAATAGCCAGAACGCAGCCTTGTGCTCGATATCGAAGGCAAAGACAACCAGGGGACCACCGGCGCTAACCCTGAGTGCCTCCCGAATTCCTTGCTGCCAGTCTGCGAAGTGGTGCAGGCACAGGGTCATTATTGCACCGTCAAACTCAGCATCGCTGAAGGGCAGAGATTCGGCTTTGGCATCAAACCAGAGCAGGTTGTCATGGGGGCTTGCCTGGTCGCGCATAGTCTTGGAAGGTTCCACGGCAGTGACATGGAATCCAGCCTGCGCCAATGCATGGCTATAATTGCCAGTGCCGGCACCAATGTCGATCAGACGCGTACCGGTGCCAAGGGCGAGAAGATCCTGTAATTTCTGGGTAATACGCGGATCTGCCGCACGCGTGATGGTGTAGGTTCTGCCTATCGAATCGTAATGGCCTGCCATTGCTCTTTTCTGGTCCAATATTTCGTGGAGATTCTTCAATACTACGTGGATTGTCAGATGAGCTAAACCGTCAGGTTCGGCTCATCGGGCAGCAGGGCGAGAAATTCTGGACATGCCCGGACACTTGAAACTGGTAAAATTGTACCTATCTAATCTTGGGAGCCTCTGAACAAGACTATGGCCGCTCTGGCTTACAGCCAATTTCGCTCTCCGCCGCTTCGTTGGCGCGCTTGCCAAGGACGACTGCCATTGCCTGCGCACGCCGCCTGGCGGCAAAACGCGACAGACTCCCGCAGAGTGGCCATAGTCTTGTTCAAAGGCTCCCTTGTACACTTGGTTCGTCGTAGATAAGGGTGAGGATTCGAGTCCATGAGAAAGCTACACGCGATGGTCATTGGCCTGGCTGTGGTCGTAATACCAGCCCTGGGGCTCGCCCAGCAGCCTGACTACCGCCAATTCAAGACCAATGACGAAGCTAACAATATCGAAGTATTCAAGCAGACCAGCCCGTCGGTGGTACATATTACGAACTCCAGGCTGGTCAGAACCTTCAATTCGCTCAATCCACAGGAAGTGCCTCAAGGCAGTGGTACGGGTTTTGTCTGGAGTGAAGATGGCTACATAGTGACTAACTTCCACGTAGTCCAGCAGGCAAATCGCGTTACTGTGACCATGCAGGACGGCACCAGCTATGATGCCCGCGCTGTGGGCCTGGATCCTGACAAGGACCTGGCAGTGCTGAAGATCGATGCACCGGATCAGGATCTGGTTCCGGTAACTCCTGGCGATTCCTCATTGCTGGAAGTGGGGCGTAAGGTTATCGCCATTGGCAATCCCTTCGGGCTGGACACGACGATGACGGTGGGCGTTGTCAGCGCCCTGGGCCGGGAGATCGATTCGGTGAGCCGCCGCACCATCCGCGATGTGATTCAGACCGATGCCGCTATCAATCCTGGTAACTCAGGTGGTCCCCTGCTGAACTCCCTGGGTCAGCTGGTCGGTGTGAACACGGCGATTTACAGCCCTAGCGGTGCCAGTTCAGGAATTGGCTTCGCTATTCCGGTAAATACGGTTAAACGCATCGTTCCTGAATTGATTGCTTATGGCCGGGTACAGACACCGATACTCGGTATCACCCAGATTCCCCAGCCGGATTATTATCGACAGCTCTGGGGTATTGAAGGGGTGATTGTGCTGAATGTTGTCGAGGGTACGGATCCGGAACGACTCGGTATGCGCGGTTTGACCCAGGCCCAACGTGGCAGGATCCAGCTGGGAGATGTGATTGTCGAAATCGATGGGCAAGCCGTGAAGAACGAAGACGATTACGCCAACATCATGGAACAACACCGGCCCGGTGAAGTGGTGACGGTAAGATCCCGGCGAGACAATCAGTTTTTGGAATACGAGATCGAGTTGCAGGCTCCGCTAAGTCGCTAACGCTTGCTCAGTTTTTGCTGCGCTCTCTTAACGGCAGCCTTCACCTGCTTGGGCGCTGTTCCACCCAGATGGTCTCGTGAGTTTACCGACCCTTCCAGGCTGAGAATGTCATAGACATCGTCAGCTATGGCTTTGGAAAAATTTTGTAACTCTGCGATGGATAGCTCGGCCAGGTCTTTCTGCTGCTCGATAGCACTGGCCACTGCCTTCCCGACAACCTCGTGTGCATCCCGGAAGGGGAGGCCCTTGTTTACCAGGTAGTCAGCCAGGTCGGTTGCTGTTGCATAGCCTTGCCTGGCGGCCGCATACATTGCGTCCCGGTTGCATTCGATCGCGGGCATCATTGCCGAGTAGGCAAACAGACAGTCCTTGACCGTATCCAGCAGGTCGAACAGGGGCTCCTTGTCTTCCTGGTTGTCCTTGTTATAAGCCAGTGGCTGGGACTTCATCACCGTCAGCAAGGCAACCAGATGGCCATTGACCCTGCCTGCTTTACCGCGGACGAGTTCGGGTACGTCCGGATTTTTCTTCTGGGGCATTATCGAAGATCCAGTGCAGAACCTGTCGGGTAGATCGATGAAGCCAAACTGAGCCGAAGCCCATAACACCAGCTCCTCTGAAAACCTGGAGAGGTGTGTCATCAAGATGCTCGATGTTGCCGCCAGCTCGATCGCAAAATCCCGATCACTCACCGAATCCAGCGAGTTTTCCGTCGGTCGATCGAACCCCAACAGCTCGGCTGTATACTCTCGATCAATCGGATAACTGGTTCCTGCTAATGCGGCGGCACCGAGAGGTGACAAGTTTACTCTTTTACGACAATCCTGAAATCTATCGAAATCCCGCTCCAGCATCTCATGCCAGGCTAACATGTGATGCCCGAAACTCACTGGTTGAGCAATTTGTAAATGGGTAAATCCTGGCATGATAGTCGCGGCTTCTCGGTCGGCTATATCCACAAGGACTCGCTGCAATTTTGTCAGCAGGGTGCATACTTCATCTATCTCTGCTCGCACGTACAGTCGGATATCAGTTGCTACCTGATCGTTTCTGGATCGACCGGTATGAAGTTTCTTGCCCACTGCTCCGATGCGTTCAATCAGTGCTGACTCGATGTTCATGTGTACATCTTCAAGTGCAACGGACCAGCTGAATTTTCCAGCGTCGATGTCGGCTCTTATTGCCTGTAATCCTTCTACGATAGCTGCTACCTCTTGCGTATCGAGAATTCCAACCTTGCCCAACATGCGAGCATGCGCAATCGATCCATCGATATCATAACGATAGAGGCGTTTGTCGAAATCTACAGAGGCGGTAAATCGTTCTACGAAAGCATCGGTTGCTTCAACGAACCTGCCACCCCAGAGTTTGTTTGATTTGCTGTCTTGTTTCTTGCTGCTCATAAACTGCTTGTGCCGTTGATCGCCGTTGCTGGTACGGCTCGTAGCTGGCCGCTTATTTCATGGGGAGGCGATTATAGCAGGATCACTGTGGCTTAATAAGCTCCATTCAACCCCGGTCTGTGATCGGACAAACTCCGGTAATTACCGTAGAATGCCTGGTTTTAATGAGTTGCAGCGGCAATACCCCACCTATGACATTTCGAGCACTGAGAATAGCTACGCGCAAGAGTCCCCTGGCCTTATGGCAGGCGAACTACGTGAAACAGGCTCTGCAAGCTGTTCATGAAGATCTGGCTGTGGAACTGGTGCCGATGACCACACGGGGTGACAAAATACTGGATGCGCCGCTGGCGAAAGTTGGTGGTAAGGGCTTATTTGTTAAAGAGTTAGAACGGGCCATGTTGGAAGACCAGGCTGACATCGCTGTGCATTCGATGAAAGATGTGCCGATGGATTTTCCCGACGGGCTTGGCCTGGCGGTAATCTGCGAGAGGGAAGATCCTGCCGATGCATTCGTTTCCAACAATTATTCCAGTTTCGATGCGTTACCTGAGAATGCCCGAGTCGGTACGTCGAGTCTCAGACGCTCTTGTCAGATTCGACAACTGCGCCCCGATTTGTCCATTATCGATCTGCGAGGCAATGTAGGCACCCGCCTGGAAAAATTGGATGCAGGAGAATACGACGCGATCATTCTGGCGGCGGCTGGATTGCTGCGCCTGGAATTAAGTGAACGAATCACCCAACGCCTGGGATACGAGCAATGTCTGCCCGCAGGAGGCCAGGGGGCGGTTGGCATCGAATGCCGAACTGAAGACCTGGATACGTTAAGACTCGTCGATTGTCTCCATCATCAGGATACGGCAACCCGTATCGTTGCCGAACGTGCCGTTAATGCCCGTTTGCAGGGCGGCTGCCAGGTTCCGATTGCAGCATTCGCAGAGTTGCACGGGGAGAGTTTGTTGCTGCGAGCGCTGGTGGGAAACCCGGAGGGCAGTACTATTCTCAGAAGTGAACTGACCGGTGATTCACATCATGCCGAACAGCTAGGTATGACCGTGGCGGAAGATTTGCTATCGCAAGGTGCAGGCGAAATTCTGGAAGCACTTGGCTTAGCGAAGTTTGCGAAATGACTGCCCAGACCTTGCAAGGCTTGAATGTGCTGGTGACCCGACCCTGGCATCAGCAACAGGCTTTGTGTGATGCCATTGAGATTCTTGGCGGTCGTGCATTGAGCTTTCCATTGATTGAAATCGTTCCTCTCGATCAGGTAACAGATATCGAGAACGTGAAGTGCAAGCTTAACGCCCTGGACAAATGCCAGGTATTGATCTTCATTAGTAGTAATGCCGCGCAGTTCGGCGCGTACTGGTTAAGTCGCTGCGAAGTAGAGATTCCAGCTGATGTAACGGTGCTTGCGGCAGGTTCCAGCACCGCACGGACCGTTTCGGCATTATTGCAATGTTCCGTTGTCCACCCAGAAGCAGGAATGACCAGCGAAGCTCTTTTAAATCTTCCGCAGTTGAAGGACATTAACGAAAAACGTGTAGCAATTTTCCGAGGGGTCGGGGGCCGTGAACTGCTTGCAAGTACTCTCACTGAACGCGGTGCGCATGTGGATTACCTTGAGGTGTACCAGCGCCAATCGATTGAGTACGGTCCAGATGAACTGGCGAGACTAGTTGACTCAGAAGGCATTGATGTTCTGACGGTAACTTCCGCACAAGCATTGGAACGCTTGAACGAGCTTGCCAGCGATAACAAAGCGCAATTGAGTCTGATACCATTGATAGTGCCTTCGGCACGGATAGCTGAACTGGCAAAACAGAAGGGTTTCGCACACGTGAGGAATGCCAATGGTGCAGACGAGCATTCCCTGCTCACTGCACTGGAGGATCTAGTCGGAGTTGCCGACACTAGAGATGAAGGCTAATCCACCCGATTAATGGTTTTTAATAGGTAACTACTTGGAAGAGCTGCCCGGAACGCCTCGAATTCTGGACGACATTGCCAAAAGCAATGCGGCCAAAGGAAAAGGCGTACCCCCTCGCCAACAGCAAAATGCGCGGCGACGATTCGTTATCGTAGTAATATTGTTCTTGCCGATTCTCGGCGGTGTAGGTTTCCTCGCCTATCAGCAATTCCAGTTGCAAGAACAGCTGGCGATTTTTCAGAATGAGAACCAACAGCTCACGCTGGCAATCGCCGCGCAGGATTCTCAGATACAACAATTTCAGCAGCAGCTCGAAGAACCACAGCAACCTGTGCTGGTTGACGATTCTTCGGTACAAGCCCTTGAGTCCAGTGTCAATCGAGAGCTACTTATTCTGCGTCAACAGTTCGCAGCATTGCAGAGTTCGTCTTCGGTGCCAGAACAAGAGCCAGATTTTGGGTGGAAAATTCTCGAAGCTGAATATTTTCTGGGCCTGGCGAATCAAAAATTGCAGCTCGAAGGAGATCGCAATTCAGCAATTCAGTTACTTGAGAATGCCGATGCTGCCCTTGTAGAATCCGGTAATGCCAACGTGTTTGCGACGCGGCAGGCAATATCCAACAGTCTCGCCGAATTACGCGATATACAACCTCTCGACAGAGAAGGCACCTATCTGAGAATCGGAAATCTTGCGACGCGGGCTGCGAATATAAATTTGCTGAGTTCCATGCGCGAGAACTTTGAAAGCAGGCGCAATGCAGTATCGACATTCGTGGAGACCGGTTCCAATACCAGTGGGATCATTGACTCGGCACTAAACTTTTTGGGCTCGGTGTTCGTGTTGCGAGATTGGGACGACACCCCGGAAGCTATGTTGATACCGGGTCAGGAGGCCTTTATTAAGCAGAACCTGCAATTAATGCTGGAGCAGGCAAGACTCGCCCTATTGATGCGAGATGAATCTCTCTATCAAAGCAGTCTTGCCGATGCCAAGGCCTGGATGCAACGCTATGCAGTAACAGACACCGCTATCGGCCAGACGATACTGGTCGAACTCGATGAACTTGCCGCTATTACAATAAATCCTGCCCTGCCTGGCCTTAATCAGCCACTGCGTCTCATTCGGCAGCTTGCTGCTGGCGCGCAATAAATTCATTATGATCAGGTTATTCATTTTCAGTCTGCTCGCAATCGTGTTGGCACTTTGGGTAGCGCTATTTGTGGGATTTCCCAGCGACTCCGGTTATTTGTTAGTCTCGTTTGGCAATTACACGTTTGAAACCAGTCTGTTGGCACTGATCGTAGCGACGGGAGTCTTGTATCTGATCTATCGCTTATTGGCCCTGTTCGTTCAGTGGATAAATCCTTATCGACTCGTTCGGTTCGGTCGAGTAAAGAACGCCAATCGCAAAGCCAGTCTGCGAAGTAACACCATAGAAGGGCTGTTGTATTTTACGCGCGGAAACTGGCAGTCCAGCTATAAATTGCTGACAAAAAGTGTAGGTGACAAAGATGCCAGTGTTGTCAACTATCTCGCTGCAGCCTATGCTGCCTATCACATGAAAGACAAGAACTCCTGGCAGCATTGCCTGGATAAGGCCGAACAGGAATACCCTGCGGCTCGCTCGACGATCAATTCCCTGCGTGCCCAACTGTTATTCAAATCAGGTCAGCTTGAACAGTGTGTTGCCGTACTGGAACAACTTAAGAAGAGCGCTCTGAATGACGCCTCGCTCCTGCAATTGTTGAAAGAAGCATATGTTCAACTGGAAGACTGGGATCGATTGAAGGATCTTCTCCCGGCGCTCGAGAAGAACGGAATCATCGATGAAGAAGAACTGGCCAGAGTCAACATGCGCATCTTCATGGAGGAACTCTATTCCAGTTTTGGCAAGCTGAAACGGGACAGCGGCAAGCAGGAAGTGTTAGCCGATCTCACCAAACTCTGGAAGAAAGCGCCTGCCAAATACAAAGAAAATGAGAAAGTCGTAAAACACTATGCGGATCTGTTAATTCAACTGGAAGAAAAAGCGGCGGCTGCAAAAGCGATTGAAGTAGCTATTTCCAGGAACTTCAGCGATGCGCTGGTGCTCCGTTATGGGGAGCAGGATTTCGGCACCAGTCCACAACAACTGCTGGTGGCAGAAAACTGGTTGCGGGAGCGCCCTGCCAATGCAAATTTGTTACTTAGCCTTGGGAGGATCTGCATGCGCAACCAGCTCTGGGGAAAGGCCAGGGAATATTTTGGCACGAGTATAAAAATTGCGCCCTCTGCAGAGGCTTACGGCGAACTGAGTCGATTACTTAAGCACCTTGGTGAAGCTGAGGCGAGTGAAATCTATTTGAAGAACTATGGCGATTTGATTGGGGCAGAATTACCGGAACTGCCAATGCCTTCACATTAAAAAGGAGGCGGATTTATTTTTTGAAATCTACTCTAGCTAATAGGAAAGGACTTTTAAAAAAGTAGATCTGGCCCTGAGATATCCCTGGAAATATTTCACAATACTGGAATTGCCTCCTTTTGAATTCATCTTTGAAGTAAGCACGCAGTGACGGGGCGTTCCTGCGAACAATCAGGGCCGAAGGTCCGCGAGTAGGGAATATCCCCGTCGCTGCGGGCGATTGGGCATATTGGTCAGTCTTGTCGCCAGACACTGAGCTGTCATTTGTTCACGGACCTTCGGCCCTGATTGTTCACAAATAACAACTCAATGTCTGGCTCGAAGATTCAGATTTCAGTGGTTTCTATTTGTTACAACCCCAAATTCTTCCAGAGATCGTCGATACGGCGTTTAATATCATCACTCATCTCTATTTGAGTCCCCCACCTTCTACTGGTCTCAGCTGGCCACTTGTTGGTGGCGTCTAACCCCATTTTTGAACCTAGTCCTGAAACCGGAGAGGCAAAATCCAGGTAGTCGATAGGCGTATTCTCGATCAGGACAGTATCTCTGCTCGGGTCCATTCGTGTCGTAATGGCCCAGATGACATCTTCCCATTGACGAATGTTTATATCGTCATCAACCACCACCACGAATTTCGTATACATGAATTGGCGCAGGAACGACCAGATTCCCATCATGACCCGCTTCGCATGACCCGGGTACTGTTTCTTCATACTCACAATGGCCAATCGATAGGAACAACCTTCCGGCGGTAGGTAGAAATCGACAATTTCCGGAAACTGCTTCTGCAATAGAGGGACGAAGACCTCATTCAGCGCAACCCCCAACATGGCCGGTTCATCCGGTGGTCGGCCTGTGTAGGTGCTGTGATAGATTGGATCGATTCGATGGGTAATGCGTTTCACCGTGAAGACTGGAAACCGTTCTACCTCGTTATAGTAACCCGTGTGATCTCCATAGGGTCCTTCCTCAGCAACTTCGTCAGGTTCTATGACACCTTCCAGCACAATCTCGGCACTCGCCGGCACCTGCAGATCATTGGTCAATGATTTTACAACATCGGTTTTACTGCCTCGCAGTAGTCCTGCAAAGGCATACTCCGAGAGTGTATCGGGTACCGGTGTTACAGTAGCCAGAATGGTTGCCGGATCGGCACCGATGGCGACGGAGACGGGAAACGCTTCGCCAGGATGATGTGCTTGCCAGTCTTTAAAATCCAGCGCTCCGCCCCGGTGCGACAGCCAGCGCATGATGAGTTTGTTGGGTCCCAGCAACTGCATGCGGTAGATGCCAAGGTTCTGTCTGTCTTTCTCTGGCCCTCGGGTAATCACCAGCGGCCAGGTTACCAAAGGCGCAACATCACCAGGCCAGCAGGTCTGGATGGGAAACATCGCCAGGTCTACGTCATCTTCATCGATAACTACTTCCTGGCACGCCCCCGACTTCTTAACGTTGGCAGCGAAGTTTAATACGTTTTTGTAATTCGGCAGGTTCTGCCAGAGATCCTTCCAACCCGATGGCGGGGTGGGTTCCTTGAGAAACGCCAATAGCTTGCCAACATCGCGCAAGCCTTCGATATCTTGCTGGCCCATGGCCAGTGCGATTCGGCGGGTGTTGCCAAACAGGTTAGCCAAAAGAGGTACAGATGAACCTTTCAGATTTTCAAACAGCAGCGCCGGTCCGCCTGCGCACAGGACCCGGTCAGAAATTTCGGTAACTTCCAGGTAGGGATCTATCTCGGTAGAAATGCGTTTTAGTTCGCCTTCTCGCTCGAGCAGTTCAATAAAGTCTCGCAAATCTGTGAATGACATGGGACGTTTTCGAGTCGGCGGGGACGGAATGAAGTAGGCTGGTCTTATTTTCGTTTCATGGCATTAAAGAATTCTTCATTGGTCTTGGTGGTTTTCAATTTGTCCAGAATGAATTCGGTGGCTTGCACGTCTTCCATTGAAGTGAGCAGCTTTCTGAGGATCCACATGCGCTGCAGTTCTTCTTCAGTCGTAAGCAGGTCTTCGCGACGTGTTCCGGACCGCCTGACATTGATAGCAGGGTAAACGCGTTTCTCGGCGATCTTTCTATCCAGAATCAATTCCATGTTACCCGTTCCCTTGAATTCTTCGTAGATCACTTCGTCCATCTTCGACCCGGTTTCAATCAGCGCAGTGGCAATAATCGTCAGGCTGCCACCTTCTTCCAGGTTTCGGGCAGCACCGAAGAATCGCTTGGGCCGCTCCAGAGCATGTGCATCGACACCACCGGTTAACACCTTACCCGAAGACGGGATGATCGTGTTGTAGGCTCTCGCTAAACGGGTAATGGAATCAAGCAGGATAACAACATCTTCCTTGTGCTCTACCAGGCGCTTGGCTTTTTCGATGACCATCTCGGCGACCTGCACGTGACGCGATGGTGGTTCGTCAAAGGTACTGGCTACGACTTCGCCGCGCACTGATCGCTGCATTTCGGTGACTTCTTCCGGACGTTCATCGATAAGCAGCACGATCAGACGACACTCCGGATTATTCTTGGTAATGGATTGCGCCATGTTCTGCAGGATTAATGTCTTACCCGCTTTCGGAGGCGAAACAATCAGGCCTCGCTGACCCTTCCCGATTGGCGCGGTAAGGTCAATTACCCGGGCGCTGAGGTCTTCTGTGCTGCCGTTACCAACTTGTAGTGTCAGGCGTTCGTTGGGAAAGAGGGGAGTGAGGTTTTCGAAAAGGATCTTGTTTTTGAAGTTGTCGGGCTTGCTAAAGTTAATCTCGCTAATCTTCAAGAGGGCAAAATAGCGTTCGCCATCTTTCGGTGGTCTTATCTTTCCCGCCACCGTATCGCCAGTTCGAAGATTAAATCGGCGTATCTGGCTGGGTGATACGTAGATGTCATCAGGCCCTGCCAGATAGGAAGAGTCAGCAGATCGCAAGAATCCGAAACCATCTTGTAAAATTTCCAATACTCCATCGCCGTAGATGTCTTCGCCATTCTTCGCGTGCTTCTTGAGAATGACAAAGATGATGTCTTGCTTGCGTGTACGAGAAACATTTTCCAAACCCATGTCGTGGGCTGTTGCCAATAGTTCGGCGATTGGTCTTTGTTTGAGTTCTGTCAGGTTCATGGTGTGTGTCTTTTAGTGGGAATTAGGAAGTTAAGGTGTTGTGAATTGCATGCGGCTCGCCTGAACTGCGTCCGGCACTAAGCGGCGTAATCGTTTTGTAGGTATAACTTGGGATTTGCTAGTTGGTTTAGGGGTTGCTTTTGGCTAAAGAGTTGATTTTAAAACTGGGTACTATTATGTAAGGGCAAAATACAGGGTAAAAAAGTAGAGTGGAGATTTGTTTTTTTGGTGATAAGAAAGTCTTTCGCCGAGTGCTCACTAGGAGCTCTTTTTATTCTTCTATTTTTCAGCGGTGATTTCAATATAGACCTACTCTACAACTGTGTCCAGAAAAGTATACAGCTTATATTCTGTTTCCTTACTGTGCCTGTCTGGATAAACGGGTAAACCCTTAACGGGAATTATCGTCCAGAGCCGAGAATAATTAAGGTATATCCAGGAATTTTAGTCAGGATTTTACTAAGGGTTTTACTGGAAATCTGCTCTGGGATTCTACGGATATTTCCACATCCTGTGGCGCCTCGCAGATAAGCGAGACACCACATTAAACGCAATTTAGATGACGCTGTCAATAAAAGCCGACAACTGGGATTTAGATAAAGCGCCGACCTTTGTGCCCGCGACCTCTCCGTTGTTAAAGACAATCAGTGTAGGAATTCCGCGAATACCGTATTTTGGCGCCGTTTCAGTATTGGCGTCGACATCCATCTTGCACACCTTCAGCTTGCCATCATACTCGTCGGCGAGTTCTTCTAGAACCGGAGCGATCATCTTGCAGGGACCGCACCATTCTGCCCAGAAGTCCACCAGCACAGGCCCCTCGGCCTTAAGTACATCTTGTTCAAAACTACCATCGGAGATGTGAACGATTTTGTCGCTCATACGTCTTTTCCTTCCTGATTTGGGATTAATATTAATAGATATCGAGATTTCTTATCGACACAGATGATAATGAAGACCAGAAAGCTCGTGTCAGCTCGTCGTATGATAAGGCCTAAATTTCAGGATTCAAGCGATGTGTCTGACTTCTTAGTCATTAATGACCGAATTTACGCAGTAACAAGGCCGCTTTCTTGGCGAAATAAGTCAGTATGGCGTCAGCACCGGCACGCTTGATCGCAAGCAGCGACTCGATAGCCACAGCATCTTCATCCAACCACCCATTCTGCGCGGCAGCCATGTGCATCGCATACTCACCGCTGACCTGGTAGACCAACGTCGGTACACCGAACTGCTGTTTAACCCGATACACTATATCCAGATACGGTAATCCGGGCTTGACCATAACCATGTCCGCACCTTCGGCAAGATCCAGTGCCACTTCCTGCAATGCTTCATCACTGTTAGCTACGTCCATCTGGTAACTGTACTTGTTACCTCCGCCCAGATTTCCACTCGAGCCAACCGCATCGCGGAAGGGACCGTAGTAGCTCGATGCATATTTGGCCGAATAGGCCAGAATGCAGGTATAGAGCAAACCATTGTCGTCCAGCATTGAGCGGATAGCAGCAACCCGTCCGTCCATCATATCTGATGGGGCGACAATGTCTGCACCAGCCTCGGCGTGAGAGAGTGCCTGCCTGGCAAGCACCTCTACCGTTTCATCATTTAGCACGTAGCCATTCTCATCGATGATCCCGTCCTGACCATGGGTAGTGTAAGGATCCAGTGCGACGTCGGTGATAATGCCAAGCTCGGGTTGTGCCGACTTCAGCGCGCGCACTGCATTCTGTACCAACCCGTTGGTATTAAAGGCTTCCCGTCCATCAAGCGTTTTTATTGCGGCGTCAGGAGATGGGAACAGTGCAATCGCCGGGATACCCAGCTCAACCAATTCAGCGGCTTCCTTAACGAGTTCATCGATGCTGAATCGATACATCCCAGGCATGGATTGAATGGGTTGCCTCTGTCCAGACCCTTCCACAATAAAAACTGGAAAAATCAGGTCATCTGTCGTCAATGTGGTTTCCCGCATCAGGCGCCGGCTAAAATCATCCCTGCGCATGCGCCGCATGCGGGTGACTGGAAACTCACGTTGGAATTGGAGTTTAGACAAGACCTGTAATCTCTTAACTTCTGAAAGGTAAGCGTTTATATTCGCGGGGATGCCCGATATTCGGCTTCCACAGATTCTAATGCAAGAGGTTTATAGCATATCGAATCGTGAGATCAAGTGTAAAATGTCGGTAGTCTGAGCGCGATTGGATCACCAGAACCCGCGTTTTTCCCAGAAAGTGAATTATGAATAGAACCAGGATCGTCATACTTGGAGTCATTGTGCTGGCCATAAGTCTGTACTTTGTGCTCGACCTTGGACAGTTTCTTACGCTGGACTATGCCCAGTCCCGACTGGCAGAAATTCAAAACTTCCGCGATCAGAATTTTGCGCTGACGGCGTTTGTCTACTTTGTCGCGTACGTAACGATCGCTGCTCTGTCAATTCCGGGGGCAGTGATTATTACGCTCCTCGGTGGTGCGATCTTCGGCCTGCTGTGGGGAACGATTCTGGTCTCCTTCGCCAGCAGTATCGGCGCGACCCTGGCTTTCCTGGTTGCCAGGCTGTTGCTGAAAGACTGGGTCCAGTCCCGGTTCGGAGAATACCTGGCACCTATCAATAAGGGAATTGAGAGAGACGGCAATTTTTACCTGTTCAGTATTCGTATGGTGCCATTGTTTCCGTTTTTCATGGTAAACCTGTTGATGGGGCTAACACCGATTCGCACTATTTCATTCTACCTGGTTAGCCAGGCAGGCATGTTGTTGGGCACAGCCGTCTACGTCAATGCCGGCTCTGAACTTTCTCGAATTACCTCTTTGTCAGGTCTGGTGAGTGGATCAGTTATTTTCTCCTTCGTGTTGCTGGGGTTGTTTCCACTAATCGGAAAAATTCTGGTCAATGCCGTACAGCGAAACAAGATTATGAAAAGATTTACCAGGCCCAAAAGATTTGATGCCAATGTCGTGGTAATCGGTGCAGGCTCGGCTGGATTGGTTGCTTCTCTGATTGTCGCCGGTGCCAAGGCGAACGTAATACTCATCGAGAAACACAAGATGGGTGGTGATTGTCTGAACACCGGTTGCGTGCCCAGTAAATCTTTGCTGCGCAGTGGCAAGATAATGTCCTATATCAGGCGCGCAGAGGAGTTCGGGATCGACAATGCCAGCGCGGATGTAAATTTCGTCGCTGTCATGGAGCGCGTGCAGAAAGTCATCGCCACTATCGAGCCTCATGACTCGGTTGAGAGGTTTACCTCCCTGGGCGTGGAGTGTGTGTCTGGTGATGCTCGCATAGAATCACCCTATGCAGTGACGGTAGAAGGCAGGCGCATTACTACCCGCTCGATTATTCTCGCTACGGGAGCGCGACCCTTCGTGCCGGATATTTCCGGGCTCGATCAGGTGGATTATCTGACTTCCGATACCATCTGGTCACTCCGCGAACTTCCGCCTCGCTTGCTGGTAGTCGGCGGCGGACCCATTGGCTGTGAACTGGCCCAGGCGTTTCATAACCTGGGATCTGTAGTGACCCAGGTAGACATGGCATCGGTTTTACTCCCGAAAGAAGACCCGGAAGTCTCGGAACTGTTGATGAGCAAGTTTAGAGAAGACGGAATAAACCTGCTTACCGACCATAGGCTAGTGAGTTTTGGTAATACTGGTGGCGCCAGCTACATGGAAGCGGAACACCAGGGCAGTACTGTACGAGTCGAGTTCGATCAGGTTTTGTTGGCGATTGGCCGCAAGCCAAACGTAGAAGGATTTGGTCTGGAAGAATTGCAGATGCCATTGACACCGCAAGGCAGCGTTCAGATTAACGATGCCATGCAAACGGCTTACCCGAATATCTATGCCTGCGGCGATGTGGCGGGACCTTACCAGTTTACCCATATGGCATCATTCCAGGCCTGGTTCGCCGCGTTAAATGCGCTGCTTGGGGGATTGTGGCGGTCCCGTGCCAGGTACAATGCAGTGCCCTGGGCCACGTTTACCGATCCGGAAGTGGCCCGGGTCGGGCTGAGTGAAACCGAGGCACAAGCGCAGGGCATTGCTTTTGAGATTACCCGTTATGCACTGGATCAGCATGATCGTTCCCTGACAGACGGAGAGGCCCATGGCTTTATCAAGGTGCTGACAGTGCCAGGCAAGGACAGGATTCTTGGCGTTACCATTGTGGGATATCATGCTGGGGAGCTGATTGGCGAATTTGTCTTCGCGATGACCCACGGGATGGGACTGAAGAAGATTGCCGCTGTCACTCATATCTATCCAACACTACTGGAAGGCAATAAATTTGCGGCGAATGCCTGGCGTAGTGCACGGCTTCCGGAAAAATATTTCCCACTGATGGAGAAATATTTTCGCTGGCAGCGCCGGTCTTAAGGTATGCCGATAAGCACTGCTGTTGGGAATGAATTGTTGTTATATATGTATCGTTGTTAGCAATGAATTGTTGTTAAAAATGAATCGTTGCTAGAAAAGAAACGCGCCAGGAGAAGAACTTGAACACCAAGCTAGACATTCAAGAGACAGTATCAAAACGCTATAGTGAAGGTGCTAAAGAAAGACAAGAGGCACTTTGCTGTCCGGTAGATTACGATGACATTCTGCTGGAGATACTACCCAGAGAAATCATCGAAAGAGATTATGGCTGCGGAGACCCGTCCCGTTATGTGCAGAAAGGCGACACGGTGCTGGATCTCGGCAGTGGCGGAGGGAAAATCTGCTACATGGCGGCTCAGCTGGTGGGAGAGGGAGGTAGAGTAATCGGGCTGGACATGACCGACGAGATGCTTGCTCTGGCACGTAACTACCAGGCACAGATGGCGGAAAAGCTGGGCGAGGATCGCGTAAAGTTCCTTAAGGGCTACATCCAGGATCTGGCGCTCGATGTTGAGGCAGTGGCATGCTTCAAGGCGGAAAATCCCGATATCTCGATGGATGCACTGGAGCAGTGGCAGGCAGAACAGCGCCGAGAGCGTCCTCTGGTTGAGGACAACAGTATCGACCTGGTGGTATCAAATTGCGTACTGAACCTGGTGGCTGAATCCGACCGCAAGCAGATGATTGCAGGAATTTTTCGAGTATTGAAACCCGGTGGTCGCGTGGCGATTGCGGATATTGTCAGCGACGAAGTGGTGCCACAGCACCTCAGAGACAATGAGGAACTCTGGACGGGATGTATATCCGGAGCATTCCAGGAACAGCAGTTCGCCGATGTATTCCTCGAGGCGGGATTTGTACTGGTCAACTACGACAAATGGGACCAGCAACCCTGGCAAGTTGTGGAAGGCATCGAGTTTCGCGCGGTGACCCTGATGGCCATGAAACCCTCGCCACAGGAATGTCTGGATAGCGGCCAGGCAGTTATCTACAAGGGCCCCTACAGCGAGGTTCGCGACGATGAAGCGCATGTCTACCCGAGGGGCCAGCGGATAGCCGTTTGCCAGCGCACCTTCAAGTTCCTGACCGAAGGACCCTTAAAAGATGATTTTATTGGCATAAATCCTGCGGTTCCCAAACCGGTTGAGAAATTCTGTGCGCCTGCAGGTACCAGGCGACCTGCACGAGAAACCAAAGGAGCCAGACACGATTCGACCGCCAGCAATAAATGTTGCTAGCACGAAATGATGACGCTGCTGCTGGTCCGAAGCCGGGATTAGGCTGACTGTGGTTGATTGCGAAATGCCATGTAGATGCAGATGCTGAACAGGGCGATGAATGCAATCAGGGCCATTTCAGGGATAGAGAATATGCCGAACAGGCGAAATACTACTTCGGCGCAATTACCGTCGCCTTTGAGCAGGAAGCTAAGAGTCTCCATGAAGGGAAAATTCTCATAGATATAGGTTAGTCCTGGCCCGCAGGCGGGTACCTGGTCTTCGGGCAGGTGTTGCAGCCATATCTGCCGACCGGAGAAATAGCTACCAAACACGCACATGGAGGCGGCGCCAAAGGCATAGTACTTCTGTCCTTTCGAACCCGGATTATGAATAGCCGATGCCAGGCAGACCAGCCCACAGAGAATCACAAATACCCGTTGGGTAATGCAGAGCCCACAGGGCTGTAACAGCATGACATGCTCCATGTAGAGCACGATTCCAATGGTAGTGACGCAGGCGACAAAAACGCCGAGATTTATAATCCGATTGTTTGGAATCGCCAATGTCATTGCTTGCTCCTGTTGCCGGGTCTACTATTTTGGCCGGCTATTCTACACCAGCCCGGGCATTCGTGAGTATAGGCGAAGAGTAGCGTATGGCCTGTTGTCCTAAGCCTGATTCCACTGCTTAAGAAAATCATCGAAACTCACACTATCTTCAGCTTCTATTTCCTGTTGCCGGATTAGCGAATTCGAACTGGTTTCCCTCAGCAGACCGAGAGTTTCAGCATCCAGCCCACCGTTAAGCAGGTAGTCTCGATGGGTTCGATTCTGTTGCATCGAGAATTCAAAGAAAGACATTTGATTCTCGCGCATCTCACTCAGCATCATGCCGGATGGCGTGAGTTGCGGGTTGTCGAGTTTCTGTAGTTGCTGATTGAGGCTGGCCTCATGCGATTCAACGCCATGAATTTCATCCAGCATGCTGGCGCTATGCTGTAGATCAACAAGCAGCTCATGGGCCCAGCTCTTGAGCTGTTTTGGTGATGCTTCGAGTTTCAGTGTCACGTTCGTGTTCCTGCCCTGCTCTACTACCTTCGCCAAATTACTGGCTACTTCAAAAAATTCGCTTTCGTTACACTGTGGACTCTCCGCTAACAGACAATGCACAAGAAAAGTATCGAGGAATCTTATCTGTTCCGCATCGATGCCAAGCGGCAGATAGGGATTCAAATCCAGGGCACGAACCTCGACATATTCGATACCGTTGTTCGTTAGAGCATCCAGGGGACGCTCACCATATTTGCCAATTCGCTTGGGTCGAATGGTGCTGTAGAACTCGTTCTCAAGTTGCAGCAGGTTTGTGTTCATCTGCAAGTACTGCCCATCCTTCGATTGGCCGATAGACTCATAGTCAGGATAAGGTGTATGCAGAGCTTCACGCAGACAGTTCACGTAGGAATCCAGTTCGTTGTAACAGACGAACAGGGATTTCTGTGCCTCACTCTTATAGCCAAGGTTGCCCATTCTCAGGCTCGTGGCATCTGGCAGGTACAGGCTGTGCTCATCGAAATCCTGCAGATTGTGTTCGCGTCCCTGGACGAAGCACTTGCAGGCAGCTGGTGAGGCACCAAACAGGTAGATCAGTAACCAGGAATAGCGATGAAAATTTCGAATCAGGTGCAGATACTTTTCTGTGCGAAAATCCTGAAGTTCACCCTCGTGCTTGCAGATCGCCTGGTAGGGTTTCCAGAATGAATCGGGCATGGAAAAATTATAGTGCAGTCCGGAGATTGCCTGCATCAGGCCACCATAGCGATGACTGAGCCCGTGACGATAGAGCGTCTTAAGCCGGCCAATATTTGAACTACCATATTGGGCGATTGGAATTTCAGCTGACATCTCGAGTGGGCAGGGCATGCTGCTCACCCATAACATTTCATTGTTCTCGAGATTCTGCAGTGTGAAGCGATGAATACTTTCCAGCATTGCCAGGCACTCATCGATACCCTCGAAGGCAGGAGTAATGAATTCGAGCAAGGCTTCGGAGAAATCCGTTGTGATATAAGGATTAGTTAGCGCGGAGCCCAGTACACCGGGATGGGTTGTCGTAGAGATATGGCCGTCGGGTGTAACACGCAAGCTCTCTTTTTCGATGCCCCGCCGCACAGCACCCCATTCGGGAGCAAATTCAGGTAACTGATAACGCTGCAGGCACTCACTGAATTGCTTAGCCAAACTTACTCCTGGTCAATCAGATTCCTGAATAGTCGCGATATCTGGCGGCCTGTTGCCCCGGGCCCGGAATCGCTGGCGCATTATGACAAATAACCCGGGTCAGTGCTAACCTCCGGCAGTCATTCGCCCTTTATCAGGCGATGAATCATCCGCCGCTGCTTTTTGTTGGGCTTACCTTCAGTTGTCCAGTGGCTGGGTTGCGCCTTGCGCTGTTCTGCCAGGGTCTCACGCTGGTCGATACTCTCGCTGGTTTCCTCATAGAGTCGCTGTGCTTCCGGTGCTCCCCGACGTTGTTCTGCGAGTGCCTTGACGATAATAGTCTTCTCATCGAATCCTTGTCGTAGCTTCAGCTGCATACCTACTTCGAGTTCCTTGCCGGGCTTGGTGCGTACACCCTCACAGTGTACCTTGCCGCCTTCAATGGCCTGCTTGGCAATAGCCCTGGACTTGTAGAAGCGTGCCGCCCACAACCATTTGTCCAGACGTACTCTGGTCAGGGCTCGGGCGTCAGCTAGTTTTTTTTCCGTAGCCAAGTTCAGGAATTGCTCTTGTCAAATTGCGATGGCATGACATGGTCGAAGTCCTCTACCTGGGGAAATTCCGCTGCGGCCAGCGACGGTTGCTGGCTGTCGGGTTGTTTGATTGCGTAGAGGTGTTTGATTCCCTCGATCCTGGCTTGTCGCAATACTGGCAGCGAATCATCGAACAGTAACGTTCGTTCAGGATCGTAAGGCTCAATCTGTTGCAGGCTTTCCCAAAAACCATGATTTTCCTTGGCCAGTTTTAATGTGTGAGAACTGATACGTTGATGGAAGTAGTCCGCAATGCCGGTATGGGCCATTTTCAATTCCAGGCTGGAAGGGTGGGCATTGGTAATCAAAAGGATGCGCTTTTCGGAGATCTGTAGCTCTTTCAATAGTCTTTCGACATTGGGCCTTATGCAGATCTTGTGCTTAATGGTTGTCTTGAGTTCGGTGATATTGAGTTTCAGCTCATCTTCCCAGTAATCCAGGCAGTACCAGTCGAGAGTGCCATGAACTTCAGCATACTTGTTGCGGATGATTTCCAGGGCTGTGTCCGAACTCACTCCATGAACCTGGCTGTAAATCGATGGCACCAGGTTTAACCAGAAATAGTTATCGAAATGAAGGTCAAGTAGGGTGCCGTCCATGTCAAACATAATCGTGTCTATGGCTGACCAGGGGGGCATCGATATCTCCGTGTTATGCTTGGCAACTTACTGGCGGTAATGCAACATGCCTCATCTTTTAAGATTGGTAAGATGTATGTGCTGCGGGTTGTAACACAAGTGGCGTTGCTAATTAGAATCTTTATCGGCAGGAAGATCAATGCAGGACGATCTGGAACTCAATACGCTCAAGGATATCGCGGTAGCTGCGGGTGATGAAATCCTCGCTGTCTATAACCAGGCGGCGGTGATAGACGTCACAGTAAAGGCCGACAATTCACCGCTCACCGAGGCAGACCAGCGTGCTCATCGACTGATTGTCGATCGGCTGGCTTCCCATACACCAGACCTGCCAATCCTGTCTGAAGAATCTGAACTGAAGAACTGGAGTGAGCGCGCCACCTGGCAACGCTACTGGTTGGTAGATCCGCTCGATGGCACCAAGGAGTTTATCAATCGCAATGGCGAATTCACTGTCAACATTGCCCTTATTGAAGAGGGCGTCGCCCGGATCGGCGTCGTGCATGTGCCCGTTTCCGGTATAACTTATCTCGGCAGGCCGGGCTCCGGCGCCTGGAAGCTGTCGGCAGCGGGGGAGCTGGAGGCGATAAAGTGCGCAATGATTGGGCGAGGTAGTGCTGTGCGAGTGGTCGCCAGCAGGAGCCATCGTGGCGAACTGGTAGACCGGCTGATCGCGATCATCGAGCAGCAATTGGGCCAGGCCGAAGTCGTCAGCATGGGCAGTTCCCTGAAGATCTGTCTGCTGGCCGAAGGCGAGGCAGATATTTATCCCAGGTTGGCACTCACGAGCGAGTGGGATACCGCGGCGGCCCATGCCGTGCTGTCTGCAGCCGGTGGGGAGGTATACGATACCGGATTCAATGTTTTGCGCTATAACCAGAAAGCCGAGCTGTTGAATCCGTTTTTTATTGCCCTGGCAGATACCGGCTTTGATTGGCAAGCGTTGCTGACTCCTGCACTGGATTAGGGAATCGCCTGGACTATGGTCTCAGGCTTCGAAGCTGGACTTCCATTTTTAAAAGGATTAGCGTTTTAGCAAAGACATCCGCTATTCGTTGGCAATATTCATCAGCATTAGCCTCGTTGGTAGCAGCGTGTCACAGGAAAAGAAAATGAAAAGAAAAATGTTGACGGTCTCTGCATTGGTTCTGAACCTTCTCTGCAGCAACGCGCTAGTTGCCCAGAATCTTGGCATCGCCTCACCGCAAAGTGTCGGCATGTCTGGCAGCGCACTCGAAGCCGCGACCGCACGGCTGCAACAACATATTGATGAAGGTGACATCGCCGGAGTCGTTGCGGCGGTAGCCCGAGACGGCAAGCTTGTCTACTTCGAAGCACTGGGCAGGCTGAATCTCGAGCAGGCGCTGCCGATGCGGGAAGACGCCCTGTTTCGCATCTATTCAATGGCAAGACAGATCACCAGTACCGCTGCCCTGTTGTTGTATGAGCAAGGCAAGTTTCAGTTTGATGATCCAGTGAAGATGTATCTTCCCGAGTTTGCCGATCAACCGGTACTCATCAATCCTGACAGTACTGACCTGAGCCAGACCCGGGAAAGAGTAGGCGACATGACAGTCGCTCACTTGTTAACTCATACCTCGGGGTTAGGCAGCAGAAGTTCGCGGCTGTATAGAGAGAACAACGTCAGAGACCGCAATATCACGCTTGACCAGATGGTTAAAAATGCGGCGGGCGTGCCACTTTTTCACGATCCGGGTACTCAGTTTCTGTACGGAATTCATGCCACGATCATCGGCAAACTCATCGAGGTCTGGTCAGGCCAGTCCTTCGAAGTATTTCTGAAAGAGCAATTGCTGGACCCATTACAAATGGACAGCACGATGTTTTGGGCGGCGGGAGATGATGCCGAGCGACTGGCTGTGGTTTATCGTCCTACCGATGGTCGCCTGCTCCCCTACCAGATTGAAAATTTTCCATTCACGGCTCGCCCGCGTCTGATAGAAGGTGGAGTCGGACTACTCTCGAGTGTTATGGATTTCATGCATTTTTCCCAGATGATTCTGGACGGTGGAATGTTCAACGACCGGCGCATTCTGCGCCAGGAGACAGTCGAACTGATGTTCGGGAATGCCGTACCGGACCAGGCAATGCCAATTGGTACTTCAGGATACTGGCTGGGTTCCGGATGGACGCTGGGTGGATTCAACCTGGTGATGGATACTTCAGCCTACAACTTTCCGGTCTCGACTGGCACCATCTGGTGGGACGGGTCTGCAGGTACCCGCTATTTCATCGATCCGGCGCAGAATACCGTCATCGTAATCATGGCCCAGGTCTCGCCGTCCAGCGGCGGTGGCTTCCGGGAGAACTTCTCCCGCCTGGTGGATGCAGCGATTCTCGAGCGCCGCTAGCGTAGGACGAGCTCAATACCGGCTGTCATGCTGCCAAGTCATTGAAATTCTGGCACTAAATTCTTAATGTAACCTGGCCCGGATTTCAGCGTCTAAGATAGACAAATTCAAGAATCTGCGCTCGACTAGTGCCTCAGAAAAATTCACTGCCAATGCAGAGAATTTCACTCCTGGTATCGGGATCATGAGGGCGTAGAAATATTTAATAATAACTAGGAACGCGACATGATTATCAAGACCGAGGGCCTGACCAAACTGTTTAGAACAGAAGATGTAGAAACAACGGCACTGGATGAGGTGAACCTGACCGTAGAACCGGGCGAGTTCACCTCCATCATGGGGCCCTCCGGTTGTGGTAAGTCGACCCTGTTGCACATCCTCGGACTCATCGACAATCCTGACGGCGGCAAGTATTGGTTCCTTGACGAGGAAGTATCCTCCTACTCGGAACGCCAACGGGCCAATCTGCGTAAACAGAATATCGGTTTCGTGTTTCAGAGTTTTAACCTGATCGATGAGCTGACAGTGTATGAGAATGTGGAATTGCCGCTTATCTATACCAAGACACCGACCGATGAACGCAAGGCTAAGGTTCATCAGGTACTGGAGAAAATGGACATGGCACATCGAGCCAAACACTTTCCTCAGCAACTCTCAGGAGGTCAGCAACAACGGGTAGCGGTGGCACGAGCAATAGTTAATCAGCCTAATCTAATTCTCGCCGACGAACCTACGGGTAATCTGGACAGTGAACACGGCGAGGAAGTGATGAAGATTCTCTCAGGTCTGAATGCCGAAGGAACGACCATCGTCATGGTTACTCACTCACCTGATGATGCGGCGGTCGGTAAGCGCATCGTGCGGATGCTCGATGGCAAGATTATCAGCTCCTCGGAAAATGGAGCGCAATCTGAAGTAGCCTGAAACCGCTTATTCTGTCCTGGGAATATAACCGCCATGCTAAAAAACTTCCTGCTGCTCACCTTCAGAAACCTGAAGGCCAATCGCCTGTTCACGTTGATTAATATCCTGGGTCTCGCCATTGGTCTGACCTGTGTCATTCTTATCGCGTTATTCGTTCGCCATGAAACAGGTTACGATAAGCACTGGGCCAATGCCGACCGTACTTACAAGGTCATGCGCACCTTCCTGGCAGGTAATACCTCGCCGGCCTTATACCTCGCAACGAATGCTCCCCAGGCCGGTCCCTTGTTAAGACAGGACTTTCCGGAATTTGAAAATGTGGTCCGGATCATGAATGGCGGACAGCTCATCATCAATGATCCGGAGACTAACCAGGCGTTCTTCGAGTTCGGCCTGCACTTTGCTGATCCTGACGTATACGAAGTATTCGATATTCCCCTGCTAGCCGGTTCCTGGGAAAGTGCCCTGCAAGCGCCGCTGCAAATGGTGATTAACCAGACCCTGGCGAATAAATATTTTCCCGACGGTAACGCGGTGGGCAACTCGTTACTAGTAGCTGGCCAGGCTCCCGTGCAGATCACCGCTGTCATGGAAGATCTGGCTGACAATACCCACCTGAACGCCCAGGGATTTATCTCGATCTCAACGCTGGTGGCGTTGTTCGGCGAGGGATTTCTCGAGAACTGGGGCAGCAACAATTTTCATACTTATGTGGTTACACCGGAAAACTACAACATCGAGACCTTCGTGGATTCAATTCCTGCATTCATGAATCGTCACATCAACGAGAACGCCACATCCTTTACCGATTTTGTGGTTATGCCCTTACCCGATATCCATCTCAATTCCCAGCGAGACAATGAACTGGGAGCCAACGGCAATATCGTAACCGTGTATACGTTCAGCGCCATCGCTGTGGTGATCCTGCTTATTGCCTGTTTCAATTTCATGAACCTCTCCACAGCTCGATCCGCCAGCCGAGCCAGAGAGGTAGGCCTGCGTAAGACTTTCGGGGCCGACAGAGGACAGATTGCCTTGCAGTTCCTTGGCGAGTCGGTGGTTCTGAGCCTGATCTCAGTAATCATTGCCAGCGTGCTGGTGGTTTTCGTGCTGAGCTGGTTTAACAACTTGATCGACCTGCAACTTCAGTTCAGCCCCCTGAGTGAGCCACTGATTCCAGCGCTGTTGATTCTCCTTGCCCTGGCAGTGGGGTTAGTAGCAGGAAGCTACCCGGCTTTCTACCTGTCGGCCTTTCCAACGGTGAATATATTGCGGGGTGAGCTGACCCGAGGCTCAGGCGGTGCCAAGCTGCGCAAGATCCTGGTGGTGGCACAGTTTTCCATATCGATCGCCCTGGTAGTGGCTTCCGGTATCGCCCTGTCCCAGCTTCGTTATGCGATGACTATGGATCCCGGGTTCACCAAGGAACAGATTCTGATAATTCGAGGCAATGGCGTAGAAGGCCTGGGCTCAAATTACCAGACCATGAAACAGGAACTGTTGCGGCATCCCTCCGTTGTGTCGGTCACGGCGGCGAACCTGATGCCCGGCGATCAGAATACCAACTCCGATGGCGTGCGCTATGAAGGCAGTGATGAAAATTTCGTGGGCCTGCCTTATCTGTCCGTGGACTATGATTTTTTTGAGACGTTTGATATTGAACTCATCACCGGGCGTAGTTTTTCCCAGCAGCGGGGCACCGATCTGTTTATCGAACCTACGACTGATAATCCAAACACAAGTGCTGCGTATATTGTGAACGAGATCGCGGCTCGGCAGATGGGTTATTCACCCGATGAGGTGCTCAACAAGTGGTTTGAAGTTGGCAGGGGCGGTGGTGGTAGCCTGACGGCGCGGGGACCGGTCATTGGAGTGGCCAACAATATCTATTTCTCTTCCATCCGGGAAGCCGTCAAGCCTGTCTACTACCGAGTCATGGAGCATGACAATCCGAGCCGGCAATTTCCGAATTTCGGACAGATGGCTTTAAAGCTTTCCGGCAATGACATGACAGAAACACTCAACTTCATCGAATCCACCTGGACCAGCTTTCTCCCCGGCACCCCTTACCGGCAGGAATTCATGGACCAGCGTTTTGAAGAGATGTATCGCTCGGAGCAGCGACAGAGCGAGATATTCACTGCATTCTCAATCATGGCAATCCTGATCGCCGGGCTGGGCTTGTTTGGACTTGCCTCCTATCTAACCGAGCAGCGCACCAAGGAGATAGGTGTGCGCAAGGTGCTGGGCAGCGGAGTCGCCGATATTGTCACACTGCTGACCAAAGACTTTTCCAAGCTGGTGTTGATCGCCAACCTCATCGCCTGGCCTGCCGCCTGGTATTTCATGAACAACTGGCTGGAAAGCTTTGCCTATCGCACGCCAATGTCAGTGGGCATCTTTCTGTTTGCAGGAGTGCTGGCCTGGCTGATTGCCTCGGTTACGGTAGGCACGTTGGCAGCGATAACCGCCAATATTAATCCCACGCTTTCGTTGAGACATGAATAGCTCAGTAGCGCTCCAGATCTGGAAGGAGGGGATTCTGTGCTAGGTTCTCACCTGCAAATGGCGCTTCGCAGCCTCTTCAAGCAAAGGCTTTATACAGCGATTAGCGCGATTGGCCTGGCAATCGGCCTTTCCGTGTTTCTCTTGATTTCACTCTTCATCAAGCATGAGATTGAGTTCGACGGGGTCCACCCTGACAGTGATCGTGTGTATCGATTGAACTGGACCAATGTCGGCACCAGCGCCAACTTCGCCACATTTTTCAATCCAGTGGCTCCAATTTTGAGCGAGGGTCTACCCGAGATCGAAACCTATTCGCGGCTGGCGCTACGACAACATCTCGTTACCATTAATAATCAGCGCCAATTTCGCAATATCAGCTTCGTCGATACTGATTTCTTCGAGCTTTTTAGTTACCCGGCGCTGAGTGGATCGACCGATTCAGTAGAGGGGCGCGCTAATGTTATTCTAACTGAAGCTGCTGCACTGGAATTGTTCGGTAGTGCAGACGCAATCGGCAGGATCTTGACTATCGAAGACCAGTTTGATTTTCGAGTCAGTGGAGTTGTGCAAAATAATCCGACCGCTAGCCATCTGATATCCAATATTTTCCTGAATATTGAAAATCTCCCAACCGTGTGGGGACGGCCGGATTTCTGGGACAATTTTGGTTCAGATGTCATGTATTCCTATATTCGTTTGGTGTCCGGTGCCGATCCGATAGAAGTTAAACTGAAGGTTTTTGACTTTCTTGCCAATGTGCCGGGCTTCGGCAACGAATTCATCGATGCCGTAGATATCACCCTGCAACCACTTCGGGCTATTCACTTCACCACTGATCTGCAGAACGAGATGGCAATACAGGATGACATAAGCGGTATCGTGAAGCCGCTGCGGCAGCGCAGCGACGTCTATGTCTTTTCCGTTGTGGCAGTACTTACGCTTGGCATTGCCCTGATTAATTTCATGAACTTGCAGATAGTGCAGTCATCGAAACGGACCAGGGAAGTGGGTATCAGGAAGACAATCGGCGCCCACAGGGAGCAGGTGGCGGCTCAGTTTCTTACCGAAACAGTTCTGGTTACATTCATCGCACTAATCATCGCACTCCTAATTTCTGAAATATTCGCCCCTCTTTTTGGATCGATAGTCGCGGTTCCCCTCACGGCATCGATACTATTCACTCCGCTGGCGCTTTTCTTGCTGCTATTGTTAGCTATAGTAGTTGCTTTGCTATCTGGTGCCTATCCAGCGCTGATCATCGCAAGATTATCCCCGGTAAATGCACTGCGGGGAGAGATTGTAAAAGGGGTAAGCTCTGCGCGCTTTCGTTCGAGTCTGGTCGTTCTGCAGTTCTCGATTTCAATCGGTCTGATGATCTCCTGCGCCGTTGTTAACAACCAGATCGATTACGCCTTGACCAAATCACTGGGATTCAATCCGGAAAAAGTCGTGGTAGTGAATCTGCAAAATTCGCAGGTTCGCGGTGCCTATGAATCGATGAAGAGCCAGTTGCTATCTCTGTCCAATATTGAAACTGTCGCAGCAGGTTCGATAATTCCGACCCAGAGCCTGTCGGATGGATCTGCCTTTGTCAGGGTTGATGATAACGATGCCCCGGTGCTGTCCACCAGGCGCGTAAGTGTAAGCGATGATTATTTCGATGCCCTGGGTATGGAATTCGTCGCGGGCCGGCCTCTCAGTGATGATTTTGCCACCGATGCGATGCCAACCTTCAGTCCCCAGAATCCGGAAGTAAGCGGCGGAGTCGTATTCAACGAGGCAGCCGCCCGCGCCGCGGGATGGAATAATTCTGATGATGCAATTGGTCAACAGCTGTTTAGTGAGTTCAGTATTGGCGATACTACAATCAGGTTGAACTACACAGTCGTTGGCATCGTCAATGATGCACACTATGGTTCAGTGCGTTCTGAGATTGGTCCGGTCTCTTACACACTGGACAGTCTCCGCAGTTACATGGTCATCAAACTAGGCGGCGGAGATACAGGCGACTCTCTCGCGGACATTGACCGTGTCTGGTCGGAGAATGTTCCGGATTTTCCGCTACGCAGAGTCTTGTTGAGGGAGAGCTATTCTGCATTCTATGCTGGCGAGAACAGGACATTTATTCTGTTCACCGGGTTTGCCACGATTGCGGTGTTGATTGCCTGCCTCGGTTTGTACGGTCTGGCTTCATTCATGGCGGAACGTCGCACAAAAGAGATCAGTATTCGCAAAGTGCTGGGAGCTACGGTTGAGAGCATTGCCGGGTTACTTGCCTGGGATTTCTGCAAACTAGTTATTGTCGCCAATCTGATTGCCTGGCCGGCTACCTGGTGGTTGATGAATGATTGGCTGACCAGCTTCGCCTATCGTACCGATATGGATTTCTTGGTATTTTTTCTCGCCGGACTATTTACCTTTATCATGGCCCTGTTCACTACGTTTCAACGAGCTTATGGTGTAGCGGTCACCAATCCGGTCGATGCATTAAGAACAGAGTAGATTTATAATCACGCAATGGCTATGGACAAGAAGATAGAGAAGCAGAAGATGGCGCCCTGGAAAATGGGCTTGATCGCTGTCGTTCTGGTTGGTGGGGGTTGGTTTTTGTACCAGTTGCTCGCCGATGCATCCATTCGCACCTACCGGGTTCCCGAAGAGCAGCTTATTGTATCAACTGTTCAATTTGGTGCCTTCGAAGATCTGATTCCAATCCGGGGCACCATCCAGCCATTTGAGAGCGTCTTCCTCGATGCGGTTATTGGTGGTTCAGTGGAAGAAGTGTTCGTGGAAGAAGGCAGTTTTGTCGAGAGAGGGCAACCCCTTGTGCAGTTGTCCAATACTCAGACAAGATTAAGTGCGGCGCAAGCCGATGCTGGCACCACAGAACAATTGAATTTCCTTAACAATTTGACCACTGGTTTCGAGTATCAGAAGCTCAATACAGCGCGCCAGATTATCGACACTGAATATCGCATCATCACCCTGGAACGCCAGAAGCGTCGTTTTGAAAGGCTGATCGATAACAGTCTGATTTCCGAGGAAGAATTCGATGCAATAAATGATGAGCTGGCTTATCAAGCTAAGGTGCTGCAAAATCTTAAGGCGCGGCAATTCGTAGAGGACACGGAACGCGATGATCGACTCGAGCAGATAGCCACTCAGATCGTAATGCTGACTGAGAATCTGGAGATTTCCCAAACCAGCTTTGAAAGCTTGCTCGTAAAAGCACCGATTGCCGGGCAGCTCACATCATTTCCGGTAGAACCGGGCGAAAGCAAGCAGAATGGGCAGCGGCTGGGACAGATCGATGTCATCGATCAGTACAAGATCGTCGCCCAGATTGATGAGTTTTACGTCACTCGTGTCGTGCCCGACCAGGCAGCGACATTCACGCTGACCGGCGCGGAATACGCCGCCCGGGTCGTTAAAGTCTATCCAGAGATTACCCAGGGTACATTCGAGGTAGACCTCGTGTTTGAAGGTCTGACTCCCGACAATATCCGCCGCGGGCAAACCCTGCAGATGGAGTTAACACTCGGCAACCCGATAGAAACACTGCTGCTTCCCCTGGGCGGCTTCATCCAGGATACCGGGGGCAACTGGGTTTTCGTACTCGATGCCACTGGCGAATTCGCCATGCGTCGGGATATCCGGGTAGGAAGGCGCAACAACCGCTATGTCGAAGTCCGGGAAGGGCTGCAGCAGGGAGAGCGAGTCATTACCTCCAGCTACGGTCAGATGGAAGACATGGAACGTATTCAGCTTACCCAGTAGCGCCCGGAAAACCAATCCAGCTTTGACAATCTACTCATCGGGCGTCTATAAAGAAGCCTGATCTTATCTGTCTGTATCGAAATTTTAGAAAGCGAATCGTTCATGCAACTGGAGTTCGAATATCTCGCCGATCATCCAAGCTATGTGCCATTAGTTATCACTTGGTGGCAGACGATATGGAGTGACCGCATGGGTACTGATCCGAAGCGCTCCATTGAAAAATTACACAGTACACTGAGCAAGAAAGAGCTACCCATCAGTATCCTCGCCATGGCTAATGGCGCACCCATCGGCACGGCAGCCCTGAAATCTCATGAAGTGGAAGACCTGTTTCCTGACAAACAGTATTGGTTGGGCAGCGTGTTCGTCGATGCAGCCTTCCGGGGGCATGGGATCGCCTCGGCACTCAGCATGAAGATTGTGCAGCTGGCGGAACAGCTGGAAATCCCCCACTTGTACTTACAGACACTCGATCTCGAGGGTGGCCTATACAGCAAACTTGGGTGGAAGGCTTTGCAGCGCTTCGATTCGAAAGGCGAAGAGACACTCCTGATGATCAGAAAGCTCTCGTAAAGGAAAGGTAAGAAGGAAAGGTAAGAAGGAAAGGTCAGAAGGAAAGGTCAGAAGGAAAGGTCAGAAGGAAAGGTCAGAAGGAAAGGTCAGAAGGAAAGTACAGCAAAAGTGCATAACAAAGGACATTCGTCCCAGATGAAGATAATTAGAACGCGGCCGGGTCACGAAACCATAATGGCCAATTATTTCGCCGTAAACGAAGCCCACTTGCAGAAGTGGAGCCCGGCAGTGCCGAAGGGGCATCACTCGGTCGACTCCTGGAAACGGCGCCTGGAAGAAAGAGAGCTGGAGTTTGAGAACGGCCTGTCCGTACATTTCATCGGCACCGATGAGGAAGAGTCTCATGTAATCGGCGGATGTTCTCTGAGTAATATTGTCAGGGGCGTGTTCAAGGCCTGCCACATGGGTTACTCAGTGGCGGAACGCTACCAGGGGCAGGGTCACATGAAGCAAATCGTCGCCCATGCTATCGGCTATGCATTCAATGAAATAAAGCTGCACCGCATAATGGCCAATCATATGCCTGACAATGAGCGTTCGGCGAATCTGCTTCAGGCATTGGGATTTGAGAAAGAGGGCTACGCCAGGGAATACTTGCTCATCAATGGTCGTTGGGAGGACCATGTGTTAAACGCACTAATTAATCCAATCGATGGAGGCAGCCATGACAGATAAAGAAAAAGTTGACGCCTATATAAAGAAACACGAACGATGGCAGAGTCAATTCGCTGCACTACGCAAGGTCATGCAGACCAGTGGTCTTATCGAAACCGTCAAATGGGGAGCGCCGTCCTATACCCTTGATGGCAAGATCGTGGTCGGCATGGCCGGTTTCAAGAATCACTGTGCCCTCTGGTTTCAGCAAGGTGTGTTTCTGAAAGACTCCGGCAAGCATTTAGTGAATGCGCAGCAAGGCACTACGCGTGGTATGCGGCAATGGCGATTCGAGGACGGCGACAAGGTGGACAGCAAGCTGGTCAAGGCTTATGTCAAAGAGGCTATAGAGAACCAGCAGGCCGGCAAGCAGATCAAGCCAGCCAAAAAATCACTGCTCATCCCTGATGAATTGGCTAGGGCCATGCAAAAAAATGCCAGGCTGAAGAAAGGCTTTGAGTCTTTGACACCGGGAAAACAGAGAGAATACGCCGATCATATTGCTGCGGCGAAGCAGGAGAAGACTCGGGCGGCAAGACTTGTAAAGGCCATTCCTATGATCATTGCCGGTGCCGGGCTCTTTGACAAATACAAGAATTGCTAGTCAGTGCCGGCTAGCTCGTAAGCACTTAAAATGACATACCTGGCACCTTCTGGCAGAGTATCTGACCGATAGAGATACAGCTTCTTTGCCTGTATCTCACCCCATTTTTGTCCGGCATATTTTTCCTTGAGGGAACCAATTTTAGTTTTTGCCTCATTACTGAACCTGGCCACGGTCATGTGAGGTGTGTATGACAGTTTATTTTCTTCACTGATTCCCAGTGAAGAGAATGCCGTGTCCAGATCCACAGCCATCGCAGTAAGTGCCTCATCAGCACGAATTCCCGTCCAGATCGAGTTCTTGAAGATTCCGACCCCCTCACAATGTAGCTGCATCGCCTGATGACGAGCGCAGCACTGCTTGAGAATGGAATCGATCGATCCCAATTCTGATTCCAGCACCGAGCCGATAAATTTCAGTGTGACATGCAGGTTCTGAGGTGGTGCCAAGCGCAACTGGTTTTGCTTGTCGTTGGCTAGCTGTTCAAGATCTGTCAGCAATTGTTTGAACGGCTGGTGCATTGAGCATCTGAGGCCCACAAATACGCGTACCTTGCGGGGCTTTTCGGTCTTTTCTGCTCGACTCATAAATACTTACTCGATGATGATGCATTGATTCTACTCCGAGTTGGAGCGAAGTGGGGCGCTGTTATAGCTATCAGTTTACGAACGCGATCCAGCAAGCTTTCTAGTTGTCGCTTAGCGCTTTCTTCTGCTTTAGTCGGAAGTTGCTTAACCCGTGGAGCGGTGTCGTAAATCGCAATTCCGCTATTTTTGGCATAGAATCACCAGTCCATTTTGACGCGTTACAAGTAGCCAGTGAGGAATCGCGGAAATGCACGATCGCGCTATCTTTAACAGCGACCACGAACTGTTTCGCAGCAATGCCAGGCGATTTTTTCGGGAAGAATTGGAGCCGAATATCGCTCAGTGGGAGAAGGACGGTGCGTTGCCCAGGGAGTTCTGGTTGAAAGCCGGAGCAAATGGCTTTCATTGCTGCGGTATTCCCGAAGCCTACGGCGGTCCGGGTGCTGACTTCCTCTATAACATGGTGTTGTCTGAAGAAGTGGGCTATGCCATCGGTGGTGCCAGTGTGGGATTCTCCGTTTCTTCGGACATCGTCGCCTATTACATCTTGCATAGCGGCAGCGAAGAGCAGAAGCAGCGCTGGTTGCCGAAGATGGTGAGTGGTGAAGCGATTCCTGCCATTGGCATGACTGAGCCCGGCTGTGGCAGCGACCTGAAAGCCGTGCGTACCACCGCGGTCAGGGACGGCGATGAGTATGTCATCAACGGCCAGAAGACCTTTATTACCAACGGGCAGAATTGTGACTTTGTGCTGCTGGCCTGTTCCACCGATCCGGCCCAGGGCGCCAGGGGTATCAGCCTCATCATCGTCGAGAGCGACAGAGCTGGATTTCAGCGCGGGCGCAACCTCGAGAAGATCGGCCAGAAAGCGGCGGACACCTCCGAGTTGTTTTTCTCCGACGTGCGGGTTCCGGTAGCCAACCTGCTGGGGAAAGAAGGCGGCGGCTTTGCTGTGTTAATGAACGAGTTACCCAGGGAGCGCATTACCATCGCCTGCCGCGCACTGGCCGAGGCACAGCGCGCCTTCGAGTTGACCACCGAGTACGTGAAGCAACGCAAGGCTTTCGGCAACCAGATCCTGGAATTTCAGAATACCCAGTTCAAGCTGGCGGATATAAAGACCAGTCTCGCCGTGGGATGGGCTTACCTCGACCAATGCCTGACCCGAATTAATGCAGGGAAGCTGACGCCGGAAGAAGGCGCGATGGCAAAGCTGTGGACCACCGAGACAGGCAACAAGATTATCGATGACTGCCTGCAATTCTTCGGTGGTTATGGCTATATGAGCGAATACCCGATCTCGCGCCTGTTCGTAGACTCTCGGGTGCGGCGTATTTACGGAGGCTCGTCCGAGATTATGAAACTGGTAATAGGAAGAACTCTCTAGATGACCGGTATTACTGCCTACGGTGTCTATATTCCCAGGGCCCGCCTGAGTAAGCAGGCTGTCGCCGAAGCTAATGCCTGGTTCGATGCCAGTTTGCTGTCTTTGGGTAAGGGTGAGCGCAGCATCTGCAATTGGGATGAAGACTCCATCACCATGGCCGTTGAAGCCGCTCGCGCCTGCCTGGCTTGTATGGGTGATCATGCCATCGATGCCCTGTACCTCGCGTCGACTACCTTCCCGTTTCTCGACCGGCAAAACTCTGTCATCGTGAGCGAAGCGCTGAGCCTGGATAGAACACAGCGCACGATGGACATCGGCGCCTCGCAACGGGCAGCGACCTCCGGCCTGATCGCCCTGCTGGAGAGTGAGCATAAGGGCAATACTCTGTTGGTAGCCTCAGAACATCGTCGCAGCAAGGCAGGCTCCCGGGCTGAATTGTTATGGGGAGATGCGGCTGCCTGCGTTGCCCTGGGTTCACAAAATGTTATTGCTGAAGTAGTCGGCATCGAAACCCTGGCGGACGATTTCATCGACCATTATCGGGGTGAAGAGGCTGAGTTTGACTACGACTGGGAAGAGCGCTGGATTCGCGATGAAGGATTTATGAAGTCCGTGCCGCTTGTGGTAGATACCCTCTTGAACAACAGTGGCGTTACCAGTGAAGAGATCGATTTTTTTATTCTCCCCACCGACCAGGCTCGCACGCCAATGGGATTGGCACAGAAGCTCGGCATTGAAGGTGATGGGGTAGTGGACAATCAGCTTGCCAGCGTGGGCGTGGCCGGCGCGGCGCAGTCAATTCTGCTGCTGGCTAAAGCACTGGAAGCGGCCAAGCCAGGTGATCTGATCCTGCTGATCGGCTTCGGACAGGGTTGCGACGCCATCCTGTTACGAGCCACCGACGCCATCGCCTCGTTCAAACCTGTACGAGGAGTTAGTGCAGCACTGCTGGCGCGCCGAGAAGAGACCAATTACAACAAGTTTCTCAGTTTCAACAGACTGATAGAACGGGATATTGGCAAGCGGGGCGAAGTTGACAGGCAGACCTATCTGTCAGGCTATAACCGGCGTAAGGACCTGCTTACTGGATTCATTGGCGGCAAGTGCCGGGAATGCGGCACCGTGCAGATTCCGCGAGAGAACTATTGCGTAAACCCAGAATGTAACGCGCTGGACAGCCAGGACCCGTACAGTTTTGCCGACAAGAAAGGCACTGTCATGACCTGGACTGCCGATCGACTTACCTTCGACTGGAATCCGCCGGCCTATTTCGGCATGGTACAGTTCGAAGGTGGCGGCAAGTTGATGATGGATTTCACTGAAGTGGAAGAAGGCAGTATCGATTCCGGCTCGATCGTGTCGATGCATTTTCGGATAAGGCAGTTTGATAGTCAGCGCGGATTCAGAAAGTATTTCTGGAAGGCTGTGATCGAAGAATAGATAAATGCAATCAAAGGTAAATAACGATGGCCACTGGAATAAAAGACAAAGTCGTGATCCTGGGGATGGGGTGCAGCAAGTTTGGCGAGCGCTGGGAATCCAGTCCGGCGGACTTGATGGTGGAAGCCTTCGAGGAGTGCCTGGCTGACTGCGGAATCGAGCGCAATCAAATCGAAGCCGCCTGGTTTGGGGCCGGCATCGATGCCTTCAATGTCGGATCCAGCGCCCTACCGCTGTCCATAGCACTGCGTCTTAACTACATACCAGTAACCAAGGTTGAGAACATGTGCGCCACTGGCACCGAAGCCTTTCGTGGCGCGGTCTATGCCGTGGCATCCGGAGCCTGTGATATCGCTCTGGCACTCGGTGTGGAAAAACTCAAGGACACGGGTTACGGCGGCCTGCCTCAGCGTACCCGCGGCGTAGAGAATGACATGTACTGGCCCAATCTCTCGGCACCCGGCGCCTTCGCTCAACTGGCTTCCGGCTACCGCGCCAAGCATCATCTGAACAAGGACGATCTGAAACGCGCCATGGCCCATGTCTCGGTGAAGAGCCATGCTAACGGTGCCAAGAATCCCAAGGCCCACCTGCAGCGCGAGATAACCGAAGAGCAGGTGGTCAACGCACCCTTTATTGCCGAGCCAATCGGATTGTTTGACTGCTGTGGCGTGAGCGATGGTTCGGCCTGCGCGATCGTGACAACACCGGAGATCGCCAGGAGCCTGGGAAAGGAAAACCTGGTGGCTGTCAAGGCGCTGCAGTTAGCGGTTTCCAATGGTACCGAGTCCAGTCATGACAGCTGGGACGGGTCCTATTTGAAGACCACGCGTATAGCTTCACATCGGGCCTATGCTGAAGCGGGCATAAGGAAGCCCCTGGAAGAAATCACCATGACTGAAGTGCATGATTGTTTCTCAATTACCGAACTCGTCACGATGGAAGATCTCGGGTTGGCCGAAGAGGGCAAGGGCGTGAATGCAGTGCTGGATGGAAACTTCGATGCCGATGGCAAGAATCCCTGCCAGATCGACGGCGGTCTCAAATGTTTCGGCCATCCCATTGGCGCCTCGGGGCTGCGCATGATTTATGAGAACTATCTGCAGCTACAGGGGCGTGCAGGTGCCCGACAACTCGCCAATCCGAAGCTGGGCCTCAATCACAATCTTGGTGGCTTTCCCCATCAGAATATCTGCTCCATCTCCATCGTCGGCCCGCTAACGTAGTTCCATTCCTGTGTCTGCAACTCTCGAATTAAAGGAACGGCCAAGTTTGCGAGAGCATTCAGACCTGGCTGCAACAATATTCGAGCAGCTGCACCAGCTTTCTGATGAAGCTTGGACATTTATAAAGTTGCGTTGTCTACAGGATGGAAAAATCGATTCCGCTCTTTTCGATCAGCATCAGAGTGTCTGTTATGAACTTGCACTCTGTGTGGCCGAGATCGCAGCTGCAAAAACGCTTTTAAAATATGCGAATACACTGCAAGGCGATCACCTTGGAGTTGAGCTTGCGTTGTTATTCTGTGCTGAATCTATCCAGCGTATTCTGCAAAAGTTTTCTGCATTCGGCAGCGAAATGGGTATTGCTAGAAAGAGAGCTCTCTCGTTCTATGACAATGCGGAGCTTATCGTACTGCTAGAGACCTGCTCATCTGCATCCAATTCTTCTGCTTTGGGCGCAGGTATCTGCGAGTTGAATCTTACCCGGCTTCCATCAACGCTTGATGAAGAGAAGGAAATGGTTCGGGAAACATTTCTGCGTTTCGCTAATGAAGTAGTAAAACCACGAGCAGAGGCTATCCACCGCGAAGACAAAGATATTCCAGAAGAAATCATCCAGCAAGCAGCCGAACTCGGATGCTTCGGTACCTGCATCCCGGAACGCTTCGGAGGCCTGCAACCGGATGATCATTCAGACAGCCTCAGTATGATCGTGGTTACTGAAGAATTGTCCCGGGGTTCGCTCGGTGCGGCCGGGAGCCTGATAACCCGCCCGGAGATCGCCGCGCGCGCGTTACTAGCCGGTGGTAGTCAGGCACAGCAGAAGAAATGGTTACCCCCTCTGGCAGCCGGCGAAATGCTTTGTGCTATCTCTATTACCGAGCCAAATACCGGATCGGATGTCGCCGCTGTCTCATTGAAGGCGACCCCAACCGCAGGCGGGTGGCTGCTCAATGGCAGCAAGACCTGGTGTACGTTTGCCGGGCGCTCCGAGCTCATCGTCGTGCTGGCTCGGACCAATCCTGCTCAGTCATTGGGGCATAAGGGCCTTAGCCTGTTTCTGGTTGAGAAACCTGCCTATGCCGGCCATAAGTTCAAGCATGCACAGGAGCAGGGTGGCTCTCTAACCGGAAATGCCATAGCCACGATAGGTTATCGCGGCATGCATTCCTACGACCTGTTTTTCGAGGACTATTTTGTACCAGCGGAAAACCTGGTGGGAGAAGAGCCGGGTGAAGGTAAGGGCTTCTACTACACCATGGCCGGATTTTCCGGTGGTCGCCTGCAGACTGCAGCGCGTGCCACCGGTGTCATGCAGGCGGCGTTCGAAGCAGCATTGAGTTACGCCAGGGATCGCCAGGTGTTTGGCAAGCCAATTGCCAACTATCAATTAACCCAGATCAAGCTGGCGCGAATGCTGGCAACGATAACTGCTTGCAGGCAGCTCAGTTATGAGGTGGCGGCTTTAATGGATAAAGGCAAAGGACAGATGGAGGCGAGCCTGGTGAAATTGTTTGCCTGCCGTTCTGCCGAGTGGATTACTCGGGAGGCTATGCAGATTCATGGAGGCATGGGTTATGCTGAAGAGAGTGCAGCGAGTCGATACTTTGTAGATGCCCGCGTGCTGTCGATATTTGAAGGAGCAGAGGAAGTGCTGGCACTTAAGGTAGTCGCAAGAGAACTAATCGAGAGAGCATAACGAGTTTAAGAAGAAGTCCTGGCACTCAAGGTAATCGCAAGAGAACTGATCGAAAAAGCGTAACGAGTTTTTCGAGAATTTTTACACGCTATTGAAAGAAGGAAGACTAAGTATGAGTTCCCCACTCTTACAGGATAAAGTCGTCATCGTTACCGGTGCCGGTCGTGGTATCGGCAGGGGTATCGCACTCATGGCGGCAGCCCATGGTGCTAAATTAGTAGTCAATGACCTTGGAGGTGCCGAGGATGGTTCTGGTAGCGATGCCAGTCCGGCAGACGAAGTCGTCAGTGAGATCAAGAAAGCCGGCGGTGATGCCGTAGCATCCTATGCCAGTGTCACAGACTGGGACGCGGCGCATTCCATAGTCGAGACGGCGGTAGGCTACTTCGGCCGCATCGATGCCGTGGTCAACAATGCGGGAAACCTGCGCGATGCCATCTTTCACAAGATGACCGAAGATGATTTCGACGCGGTGATCAACGTACACTTGAAGGGCACCTTTAACGTCAGTCGCGCGGCGGCCACGCATTTTCGCGCGCAGACCAGCGGTTGCTTCGTCAATATGACATCCACCTCCGGTCTTATCGGCAACTTTGGCCAGGCCAACTATGCCGCAGCAAAACTTGGCATTGTCGGCTTGTCGAAATCCATGGCACTGGACATGGGTCGATTCCGCGTGCGCTCCAACTGTATTGCGCCGTTCGCCTGGAGCCGTCTGATTGGTACCATTCCTACCAATACCGAAGAAGAAAAAGCCCGGGTGGCCAAGATCCAGCAGATGACACCGGATAAGATCGCACCCTTGGCAGTCGCCTTGATCAGTGACGCCGCCCAGGATGTGAGCGGTCAGATCTTCGGGGTGCGCAACAACGAGATCTTTCTGTTTAACCAGAGCCGACCCATACGCTTTGCCCATACCGCCGAAGGCTGGACTCCAGACTCTGTTCTGTCACGAGTAATACCCGCTTTTCAGTCTGACTTCTTCCCGCTGGAAAGGTCCGGCGATGTGTTCAGTTGGGATCCGATGTAGAACAATTCCTAGTGTAGTTGCAAAAATTTTTATTCAGGGATGGCAGGTAGTGAAGGTAATCCATCTGTTCCCGCCAGAACTCAGAAAGCGTAGACAAAGAAGAATTCTATGACGTTTGATCCAGAGTATTTGTTGAACCGGAAATTTCCTACCATCCGGCAAACCTATAACGCGAAAGACTGCATGCTCTATGCACTCGGCGTCGGGATGGGAATCGACCCTCTCGATGAGGACTGCCTGCCATTTGTTTACGAGGATGGGTTGAAAGTCTCGCCGAGTCAGTCGGTGGTGTTGGCGCATCCGGGATTCTGGGCAAAGGAAGAAGACATCAATCTGGATTGGGTTAAAGTGCTGCACGCCGGTCAGGAAATCATCTGGCATAAACCCCTGCCAGTTTCCGCAACAGTGGAGGCAACGACTCGCATCACAGAGATCGCCGACAAGGGAGAAAAAGTAGGTGCGTTAATCGTCTCTGATCGCGTCGTGCGTGATGTGGAAACCGGTGATGATCTTTGTACCCTGGTTACTACTATCCTGGCCCGGGGCAATGGTGGATTCGGAGAAGAACGCCGGTCGGCACCGAAGACCGATGTGGTGCCGAGTACTGAGCCGGATGAAACTTGTGATCTACCCACTGTGCCGCAACAGGCATTGATCTACCGGCTATCCGGAGACTTCAATCCCTTGCACGCCTCTCCAGCAATTGCACGCAACGCCGGATTCAAGGCGCCAATCCTGCACGGACTCAGCACCCTCGGTGTCATGACCCATGCCTTGATGAGATCCTGCTGTGCTTATGACCCGACCAGGTTCAAGCAGATGCGTCTGCGTTTTTCTTCTCCCGTGTATCCCGGCGAAACCATTCGCACTGAAATCTGGCGAAATCAGGGAGAAGAAGGTAAGGAGATCGCTTTTCGCTGCAAGTCGCTGGAGCAGGACAAGATCGTCATTAACAACGGTTACCTGTTAATCGACTAGCAAATCAAGGAGCATTCGTTGCAGAATATTCTCGATGGATTACGAATCGTTGAAGGCAGCGCCTTCATCGCAGCTCCATCCGGCGGCATGACCCTGGCGCAATTGGGTGCTGATGTCATTCGCTTCGATCAGATTGGTGGCGGCATCGACTACCGGCGTTGGCCCATTACCAGGGAAGGCAAGAGTCTGTATTGGCACAGCCTGAACAAGGGTAAGCGCTCAATCGCCGTCGATTTTCGGAAACCGGAAGGACGGGAACTGCTCACCCGCGTAATTACTGCCCCGGGCGAGAATGCCGGGTTGTTTGTCAGCAATTTCCCAGCGCTGGGCTGGTTGGCAGACGAGACTTTAAGAGCCCAGCGAGAGGATCTGATCTTTCTGAATCTCACCGGCGATCGTCACGGTGGCAACGCGCTGGACTACACCGTCAACAGCCGGGTCGGGCTTCCCTACCTGACATGCGCGGGAACCGATGATGAGCCAGTAAACAATCCCTTTCCTGCCTGGGATGTGCTCGCCGGGCAACAGATTGCCATCGCCTTGCTCGCCGCCGAGCGGCACCGACGCCTGACGGGCCAGGGTCAGTTCATCAAGCTTGCTCTGACGGATGTGGCGCTGGCAACCATGGGGCATCTGGGTTTTATTGCCGAAGCCGAGATCAATGGTGAGGCTCGCCAGAGGGTGGGTAACCACATCTTCGGGAGCTTCGGACATGACTTCGCCTGCCGCGATGGGCGCCGGGTAATGATCGTGGGAGTGAGCCCGAACCAGTGGCAGGCTATAGTGGCAGTAACCGGCAGCGAAATGCAGGTGATTGCACTGGAGCGTGAACTGAAACTGGATTTCAAACTGGAGGGTGATCGATTCCGCGCCCGGGAGCGACTCAAGGCGCAGTTCCAGCCCTGGTTTGGAGAAAGAGATTTCAAGGCAGTCACGGCAGCGCTGGATGAAGCAGGTGTGTGCTGGGGACCCTACCAGTCAATCGAAGAGCTGGTTCACAAGGATCCGGAATGCTCAGAAGCGAACCCCCTGTTCACGCGCATTGAGCAACCAGGCATAGGCTCCTACCTGGTGCCTTCCCAGGCGCTGAATTTTTCCGGGCTCGATCGCGAACCTCCACGACCAGCCCCGCTATTGGGCGAACATACCGATGAGATCCTCAGTGAACTGTTGGGTATGGATAGCGCCGAGATCGGCCGGCTTCACGACGCGACGATAGTCGCCGGACCCACTGGCTGAGGTGTTATGAGTTCAAGTAAATCCAGCCCGACTGTAATCTGTGATCTGTTGTTCAATGCGGCAAAGCAATGGCCAGATCAACCGGCAGTGACGTTTCAGGGGAAGACCCGGACCTGGCAGCAAACGCTGCAGCGCTGTCACGCGGCAGCCACACTGCTCAAAAACGCCGGAGTCGCAAAGGGCGACCGCGTGGCCTTTCTCGGCGTTAATTCTAATGCCTGCTTCGAGAGTTACTTTTCTCCTGCACTGATTGGCGCCATTATTGTACCCATCAACTATCGATTGTCAGTCAGGGAGATGGTGGAGTGTGTGGAAGACTGCACTCCGAGGGTACTGCTGGTTGATCCGAACTTTATTCAGCAAGCCGAAGAGATCCGCCAGCATTGCAAAAATTTGAAAGCAGTGATTGCCTGTGGTGAGCAAACACCACCCCAGGGAATGTCTGGATACGAAGAGTCCATAGAGGAATTCACAGCAGCGGATGCGTTGTGTGAAATTTCACCCGGTCAGGACGATGAGACAGTGATGATCTTTTACACTGGCGGCACCACCGGGCGTTCCAAGGGTGTCATGCTCAGCCATCGCAATTGTCAAAGCAATACCGATTGCTCCATTCCGCTATACCGCATGCAGGAAGGATGGAACTTCATCATCCTGGGTCCGCTGTTTCATCTTGCTGCAGGAGCCAGGGTATTCAGTTGCACGGCACTGGGTGGTCACGCCGTAATCCTGCCAAAGTTTGACGTCAAAGATGTTCTGCAAACAATTCAACAGTATCAGATCAATTCGGCAACGCTCGTTCCTACCATGTTTCAGATGCTGCTGGATTATGCCGGGTTTGGTAATTACGATTTGTCTTCATTGAAAATGCTGGCTTTTGGTGCAGCGCCCATGTCGGTGGCGTTATTGAATCGTGTAATCAGAGCCTTTCCCGACGCAGAGATATTTCAGACCTTTGGGATGACCGAGGCCTCGCCCATCCTAACCAGCCTGGATTCCAGATATCACGTGTTAGAAGGGCCGAACTCCACCAAGTTGGGGTCCGTTGGAAGGGCCGTCGAGCATGTCGACTTGATTATCGCCGATGAGCAAGATCGTGAGTTGCCAACAGGGCAGACCGGGCAGATTCTGGCGCGCGGTGACAATATCATGACCGGGTATTGGCACTCGCCGGAACTGACCGCCGCAGCATTGAAGGGAGGCTGGTATCACACTGGCGATGCCGGCTATCTGGACGACGAAGGATTTCTGTTCCTGGAGGGCCGGGTCAAGGACATGATAGTCAGCGGGGGTGAGAACGTGTACCCCATCGAAGTCGAGAACGTATTGGCAGCGCATTTCGCCATCAGGGAATGTGCCGTTATTGGTATTCCTCATGAGACCTGGGGAGAAGCAGTCCATGCCATCGTTGTCCTTGAAGATAATGCCCAATGTTCTGAACAGGAACTCATCTCATTCTGTAAAGACCAGATCGCCCACTACAAATGCCCGGTGAGTGTGACCTTTCGCGATGAGCCCATCCCACTGTCACCGATCAACAAGATTCTGAAGACTGAATTGCGCAAACCGTTCTGGGAGGGGCGCAGCAGTGAGCTCGTCTGAGATGTTGGTCGAAACTAAGACGCCCTACCTCTGATACTGAGATATCTCGACAACTTATTCCCAATAGAAGATCTGAACGGCTTCGAGCAGCGGCGAGTGGCATTGTGCTTACGCGGCAGACCGCGTCCCTCCGGGATGCCCTCGCTCCGAAAAGAAGCCTCGCAAAAGACGCGAGTCTTTTTCCTGCGCTCGGCGCTGGTCTTTGATCGCCGCTACAACACAGTGCCATTCTCCGCCTGAGTAAAGTGCTGGACTTAATGTCATGCAACTTCGAGCCAGGCTCGGCGCGGAGGATAGAGTCTCTCTGTAAAATAATACTTTCGTTCAGTCAACTGTAATCGAACTGTTGAATTTGCACGAAGTTCAATGGGAACTGCAAGCGCTGGCTAGTGGGAATCTGTTATCTCAGCAATAAAGACGCCGCGCCGAGTGACCGAGGGAGACCGGTTTTTGGGCTCCCGACCGAGTAAGGGCACCCCGGAGGGGAGCAAGTCGCTGAGATAACAGATTCCCACTAGTCAGCGCGTTCTCTCAGACAATCCTGAGCCAGACACATTAGTTTCGATAGGCTCTGAAACTTAGGTCAAAAAGACCACGAGTAAGCAGGCTCACGTAACCCAACCACCCGCTAACGGAATGACCTGCCCCACCATGTGATTGCATTGCTCACTGGCGAGATACGCTGCCAGCTCAGCCGTCTCATTCGCCGCTCCAATCCGATTGGTCGGCACGTTGCGCTTTACATGGTCAAGAAATTTCAGGTTATCCAGAATGTCATCCGGGTAGTAGGTATTGTTGTTGATGTAATTCTGGGCAATAGCATTAACCCGAATATTGCTGCGCGCCAGTTCCAGGCCCACTGCCTTGATGAAACCATTCTGTGCACCTCGTGCGGCGCAGTAAGCCGCATTGTTGGCAATGCCCTTCAAGGGAGCGGCGCTGGTTATCGCAATAATCTTGCCTGAATTTTTCACCAGCATCTGAGGAGTGACTGCCCGCACCAGGTACATCAACGGATGTACCAGTGAATCGAATAGCTTGTACCAGTCCGCATTCTCAATATTTTGCACCGGACCCGTCATCGGTGGCTCTGCCAGGTTGGCCACCAGGATATCAATATCCCCAGCCGCATTGATCAGCTTCTCGCATTCCGCTTGCGTGGACATGGGGTAGTCCCCAGTCACCACATGGATGCCAATTGATTCAAATTTATCTCTGACTGCTGCTCCCATGTATCGATCGACACAGGTAATAAGCGCGGTTCTGTTTGTCATATCGCTTTCTTCATGGTTAGTTTCCAGGGTCGCTCCGCTAATTCTCAATTAGTGCTACAACTTGATTGCCCGTTCATCCCAATTGTGAGTAGAGTAGGAGCGAACTCTACTGACGATTGGCAGACTTGAAACGAGCTGCTGCTTATCATTGCAGCTTACAATGTGACTGTGAAAAACGAAAACTCAATAGCGAACCTCAGGGAGGCGATTCGTCGCCAAGCCCTCTGTGGGGAAGATGAACTCATTCGCCACCTGGCGGCGGAATCTGGCCTGGATCCGGCTACCCGCGCAGAGATATCGGCGCGTACTGCGAGGCTGGTCAGGACACTGCGATCAGAGGGCAAGACGACTTTCCTGCAATCCTTTCTTGTTGAGTATGGATTGTCGACTGAGGAAGGAGTGGCGCTAATGTCCATGGCGGAGGCCTTTCTGCGTGTGCCCGATGCCGCCACGCTCGATGAACTGATCGCCGAGAAAATTTCCGGGTCCAGTTGGCAGTCGCACTCCGGGCAGGCTTCATCCTTCCTGGTAAATGCTTCCACCTGGGGACTAATGTTGACAGGGCGTCTGTTAACGGAGAATCAGCAGGCCGGCCTGGTTCATGCCATGCGCGATCTTTTGAGACGGCTTGGAGAGCCGATTGTGCGCACTGTCATGTCTCAAGTCATGGGGCAGATGGGGAATCACTTTGTAGTAGGGGAGACCATCGACTCCGCGCTCAAACGAACCGGCAATGATCTTCGTTACCAAGGCTACAGTTTCTCTTTCGACATGCTGGGGGAAGCGGCATTGACTGAGGCCGATGCCCAGGACTATTTCACTTCCTATCAGGTGGCTCTCGCAGCGCTTGCCGATCAGGCAGGAGAGGAAGTGAAACGCAACTCCGGAATTTCGGTAAAGCTTTCCGCATTACATCCGCGTTTTGAATTGTTGCAGCAATCTCGCAGCTTCGAATCTCTGCTTACACGCATGATCGAGTTGGCGCGCATAGCGGCGGCCAGCCAGTTGAATCTGAATATCGATGGAGAAGACGCGGCGAGCATGGAGTTTACGCTCGACATCTTCCAAGCCCTGGCCGAAAACCCGGAATTTACTGACTGGCAAGGTCTGGGTATTGTGGTTCAGGCTTACTCCAGAAATTCCCATCACATTGTCGACTGGCTGGAATCCCTGGCCCGGAAACATAACAGACAATTTATGGTAAGACTGGTAAAGGGCGCTTACTGGGACACGGAGATCAAGCGAGCCCAGGTATTGGGACTAAAGAGCTATCCAGTATTCACCCGCAAGCATTTCACCGACATATCCTATATCGCCACCGCCAGGAAATTACTACTTTCCAGTGACGCTCTCTTTCCCCAGTTCGCCACGCACAATGCCCATACTGTGTCTTCCATCCTGGTGATGGCGGAACAACTCAACTTGCAGCCCGAAAAGTTCGAGTTTCAGCGGCTCTACGGTATGGGAGAAGAGCTTCATGAGAGAACCCGGCGTCAATACGCCACCAGTCACAGAATTTACGCGCCAGTTGGTGTGCATGAAGACTTGCTCGCCTATCTGGTCAGGCGTTTACTGGAAAACGGTGCTAACAGTTCATTCGTGCACCAGTTGACCGACACAGCAGTTGCTGTTGATGTGATTGCGGCTGATCCATATGTCAGTTTGGAAGAAGCCGAAGGTGCTGGCGCTGGCATAATCGAGCCGCGGAAACTCTATCCTGGGCGGGAGAACTCAATAGGATGGGATATCGCTAATGCGGCGCAACTCGGCGAAATAGCGGCGCGGCGCGATCCCTGGTCCGGGCATTCCTGGCAGGCGCACCCGCTCCTGGCAGAGAAAACCGAGACCCTGCCAATGCGTGATGTGTGCAATCCCGCCAGGCCAGATGAGATCGTTGGCTGTGTTGAAGATTCCAGTGAGAAGGATCTGCGGCGGGCCTTGTCAGTTGCCGTTGAGTTCGCCCCTGTATGGCAGCGCACGCCGTTAAAGACGCGTGTCGAAATGCTACTCAGGGCAGCCCGTCTAATTGAAGAAAATTTCGGTGAACTGTTAGCCATTCTCACGCGCGAGGCCGGCAAGACGCTTGCCGATGCGATTGGTGAGTGGCGTGAAGCCATCGATTTCCTGCGTTACTACGCCACACAGGCACAGAGCACTAACTCGCTGTCACCAGGAATTCCGCGGGGAACGTTTGCCTGTATTGCGCCCTGGAATTTTCCGCTGTCAATTTTTATCGGGCAGATTGCCGCCGCGCTGGTTACTGGTAACACGGTGCTGGCGAAGCCAGCAGAACAGGCGACGCTGGTTGCCTACCGGGCGACACAGCTACTGCATGAAGCGGGCGTGCCGGTACCAGCCTTGCAACTCCTCCCTGGTGATGGGGCGCGGGTGGGTGCTGCACTGTGTTCCGATTCAAGACTGGATGGTGTGAGCTTTACCGGCTCGCTCGAAGTAGCCCGATCAATCCGTAAAGCATTGGCACACAACGCACGCGTCGATGCGGCACTCATTGCCGAGACTGGGGGCATCAACGCCATGATCGTCGATAGCACGGCGCTGCCTGAACAGTCTGTCAAGGATATTCTAAGTTCCGCTTTCTCCAGCGCCGGGCAGCGCTGTTCTGCACTGCGTGTTGTCTATCTGCAGGAAGAGATCGCCGATCGCTTTATCGAAATGCTGATCGGTGCGATGAATTTGCTTTGTGTCGGAGATCCATGGGAGTGGCAGACTGACGTGGGCCCGGTAATCGATGCCGAAGCGCAAGCCACATTACTGGCCTATATCGACAGTCAGAAGCTCTTGCATCGGGTGCAGGTAGCAGAAGATGGCTGCTACGTTTCACCCGTGCTGATCGAAGTAGCAGGTATTGCTGATATTGAAAAGGAAGTGTTTGGCCCGGTGCTGCATGTTGCCCGCTTCGACGCTCTGGAACTCGAGGGTGTCATCGATCAGATCAACGCGGCAGGCTATGGGTTGACGTTCTCCATTCATTCACGCCTGACTCAGCGCGTCGATCGTTGTATCGACCGGCTGAAGCTTGGCAACCTTTATGTTAATCGTAATCAGATCGGCGCCGTGGTCGAGTCGCAACCCTTCGGTGGGCGTGGACTCTCTGGAACTGGACCCAAAGCTGGCGGTCCTCACTATCTGCAGGCGTTTACCAATCCGGCAGACCGACTTTCAGCAAGCGCTAACACTTCGTCGGATATTGCGTTGCAAGCGATAGATGCGCAGAGTTTGCAGGAGACTGTGCACGTCATTCAGGCTGCTGATTGGAGAAAGCTGCGCGACCGACTCGCCTTGCTACAAAATGTGAGTCCTGCTTCCAAAGGCCTGGCAGCCTGTGAGCATTTGATAGCCCCACACTTGCAACGACAAATGCCAGGCCCGACAGGTGAGAGAAATATCTATCAACTACGCAGCGATGGCTGTGCTCTGTGCCTGGGTCCAGGCCCGGAGTCAGCGCTGGAACAGGCTCTGCAGGCAATTGTCTTTGGAGGATCGGCAGTTATCTGTACTGAACTGGATGCGGCGGCTGGGGCAACATTGCTGGCGCTGGAAAATCTAGGTGCGCCGGTTCGTTGGCAGATTGGCATGCCGGACATCGATGCGATCAAATCCATGCAAGGAATATCCAGTGTGAGCTGGTGTGGTGATGAAAAGACAGCGCGTGAACTCATTAACGCTCTGGCAGAAAGGCAAGGAGTCATCGTTCGCTTCATTACCGAGCTCATCGATCCCATCGCCTATCTGACTGAGTGCCATGTTTGCAATGACATCACCAGTTCCGGTGGCAATGTGGAGTTAATGTCAGGCGTCGAATGAGTTCTTAATTCGTCTCTTGCGACTGCAATTCCATCAGGTGCGTGACAAATTTCTCCAGCGTCTCGTAAGGCTGGCATCCCACAACGACCAGGTCATTGGCAAAGAATGTAGGTACGCCAGTAATACCGTACTGGCGTGAGCGTTGCCAGTCAGCATCGACTTCGTCTTTAAAACTTCGGGACTCAAGCACGGTGCGAGCCTGTCTTCCATCGAGCCCTGCTGCTTCGGCAATAGCCACGAGCTGCTCGATATCGCTGATGTTGGTGTTGTCCACGAAGTAAGCCCGGTACAACACGTCATGAATGACTTCGCCACCGGCCTGGGTGTCTGCCCATTTGCCCAACTCCTGGGCGAGCCTGCTGTTATAGGTATGAGTACGCTCGCCGTAGGGCAGACCAGCCTCCTGCATCAGACCCTTCATGCGCTGCTTCATGGGTGCGATATCCCTGCCGGCGAACAGCTCCTGGAGAGACTGGCCCGCAGCTGGAGTCTCAGGATGCAGGGGAAAATGCAGCCACTTTATCTGTACTGGATAGCTCGCTTTCAGTTTTTCAATACTCACGGTACTGAGATAACACCAGGGTCAGATGTAGTCGGTGAAGACTTCCAGCTGGACATCACTCATTTGCTCAAGGCTCCTTGAATTTGGGCGGCATAGCTAATTTAGCAAATCGTCGCGGACAAGTCCGAATTCGCAGAAGTTGGGGTATACTGCCGGTCTGCTTTTTGGAGCGGATTTTTTGCCTGTGTGCAACGCAAGTCGTCCACGGCATTAGACCAACAATAGACTTCAACAAGATCTACCGCGAGGAGAGTTACATGCGCAAACTGTTCGCCATTATTGCTGTAGCGACAGCATTTATTGCTCCATTTTCAACAACTTACGCCCAGTCTGGTGATGCTCTGGCAATCATGATTCCGGGCGGAGGTACCTATAGCCGGCCCATCTCCACTGATTCTGCCGAGGCCCAGGCCTTCTTCGACCAGGGTCTGAGAATGGCCTGGAGTTTCTATTTTCCAGAGTCGATTGCTTCCTACCAGGAAGCCTCGCGGCTGGATCCGGATAACCCCATGCCTTACTGGGGTGTGGCTCATGCAGCCGGTCCGAACCCGAACAGCCGTTACCAGGGATTGCCCGATGATCCGCAAGGCGCTGGCCTGGCCGCCATTCGCCGGGCGCTGGAGCTTGCCAACAACGGCAGCATGGCGGAACGCGACCTGATCAATGCGATGTTCGTGCTCTACAACAAAGATGCCATTGCCGACAATCGAGAGAGGGACTTCGCCTATCTCGATGCCATGCGCGACCTGCACGAGAAATACCCGAATGACGCCGATATTGGCGCCATCTTCGCCGAGTCCTACATGAACACCACGCGCTGGGACTACTGGGAGGCGGACGGTTCACCGCGCGGTGGAACTGCCGAAGCCCAGGCGGCACTGGAAGCCGCCATGACCTCGGTACACGACCATCCTGGCGCCAATCACCTGTATATCCATCTGATGGAAGCCTCATCCCAACCAGAGCTCGCCATGCCGGCGGCGCAGAAACTGGAAAGTACAGTGCCGATTTCCGGACACATGGTACACATGCCGGGACACATCTACCTGCGAGTGGGTGAGTATGAGAAGGCCATCGATATTAACGAGCGCTCGCAGATCGTCGACGATCAATTCGCCGTAATCTGGGGCGATACCAATTTTCCATTAATTGGGACCTACCCATTGTCCCACAAGATTCACAAACCCCATGCCCTGGATTTTGTACGTTATGCCAACATGTTGCAGGGTAACTATGCGGCGTCTTCTGCGGCCGCCGTGCGTAATTCAACCGGGCCAACCGGCGGCATGCGTGGCGTGAAAACGCTTGCCCATGCCTGGATCACAGACAAGGTGTTTGGAAAATGGGACAAGATACACGCCGACAATGCCGCGAACAGTCAATCGGATGTCCCTTATCTGAAAGGCATGTGGAGTTACGTGATGGGCAGTGCCCATGTTGCCAAGGGACACATTGGGCCGGCCGAGAACGAACTGGCTAACCTGCGTGCACAGATCATCGCCGATGGTGTCGACAGCTCCGGCGTCGGTCCAACCGCGGCATCCCATGTACTGTCATTAGCCATGCATGCGTTATTGGGCGAGATCGAAGAAGCCAAGGGCAACCTCGATGCGGCTATCATGCACTATGGTCATGCCATCGATTTCCAGGAAAACCTGAACTACACCGAGCCACCCGATTGGTCGCAGTCGATTCGTCTGTATCAGGGAGCGGCGTTACTCAAAGCCGGCCGTGCTGCCGAAGCCGAAGCGGTGTATCGCAAGGACATGGAGTGGAATCAGCAGAATCCCTGGTCCGCGTTCGGTCTGTATCAGGCACTCGAAGGCCAGGGCAAGGTGCACGAAGCCAGCATCGTTAAGCGACAGTTCGAATCATGGTGGCGCAACGCTGATGTCGAACTGGAGTATTCGAGGCTCTATTAAGATTCATTTAAAGTTCGAATAAAGTTCAAAGCTGAATGAAGTGCAGGAGCCTCACCTGCACTTCAATTGGCTAACACAATAAAAACAACAGGAGGAGTTCAAATGAGATTTCCTACCAAGCTACTCATAGCAACAAGCCTATCCATGCTGGTCAGCTTCGCTTTCGCACAGGCGGATATGGAACCGACCAACGACCTTCCAAATCCTTATCAGATCATCACTGGCTGGGCCAAGATGCCATCTGGACGCGACTGGGGTGCCACCGGTGCCATCGATGTCGATCCCGATGGCAAGTCGATCTGGGTAGGAGAACGCTGCGGTTCTGATTCCATCAGGCCGGCCTATCCTAACCGCGGTTGCGCTGTATCTGAGTTGCCAGTCGTGTTGAAGTTCAATTCCGATGGCCAGATGGTCAGAAGTTTTGGCGGAGGAATTTTCGCGGTACCCCATGGCTTCCACGTCGACCATGAAGGCAACGTGTGGGTAACTGATGCACCGTTCACACTGCCACCCGGCATCGAAGGCAAGGGACACATCGTCGTTAAATTCAGTCCCAGCGGTGACAGGCTCATGACCCTGGGTACACCTGGGGTAACCGGCAACGACCAGACGCATTTCAATATGCCAACGGATGTGCTCGTGGCACCTAATGGAAACATCTTCGTTTCAGATGGCCACGGCGGCGACAGCAACGCCCGCATCGTCAAGTTCGATGCCAACGGAAATTTTCTGATGGAGTGGGGTGGTAAAGGCTCCGCCCCGGGTCAGTTCGATGGGCCCCATGGTCTGGCCATGGACTCTCAGGGGAGATTGTTCGTCGCCGATCGTAGCAATAACCGCATCCAGATATTCGATCAGGATGGTAATTTTCTTGACCAGTGGTATCAATTCTCTCGCCTCAGCGGAATCTTTATCGACAGCAACGACATTCTTTACGGTGTCGATTCAGAATCCAATGCTTCCCGTGGCCGTGAAGAATGGCGCCGCGGCATTCGCATCGGCAGCGCTCGAACCGGCGAAGTGGACTACTTCATTCCAGACCCCTTCGATGCGAACAACGGACCCTATAGTGCCAGCAGCGGCGGTGAAGGTGTTGTCGTTGACAAGGATGGCGTTATCTATAGCGCCGAGGTTGGACCGCGTTCGGTCAAGCGCTACGTCAGGTTCGAATAGTGGATGATAGGGCTAGCTCAGCCTGGTAGAGCACTGCCTTCGGGAGGTAGGGCCAGAGTTCACAAAATCGTCAGGAACGATTTTGGACGTACGAACGCAGTGAGTGCGCCCGCCGGGTTGCGCACAGGACGAGCGCAATCAATTCTCGCCACAGCTCACTGTCAGGGGAGCTTTCTCATATTGAGCAGATAGATTACTTGCTATATGTTTTTGGACTGTTTGAATTTAAGCTAGATAGTCACAGTTCGGGGTGTAGCTCAGCCTGGTAGAGCACTGCCTTCGGGAGGCAGGGGCCGCGAGTTCAAATCTCGCCACCCCGACCATTTCGTCATCGTCAACTTCTGTCGTATATCCTTACCTGACTCGCATTCTGCTTCCTTTTTGATTTGTTCGTTAGGTGCTGTTCTTTCAATTTTGATCTAGCTCCTGAATACATTACTGAAACAGTTGCACTAGAAGGAGAACTAACCCCAAAGTTGCTATGTTCCAACTAAAAGTGCGCAACCATGGTGTGCCTAGTGCATATAGTGGTAGAAACAATAATCGGCCCACAATATATAGAGTGCTTCCCCAAATGCTGAAAGAGCCTGAAATTCCGGATACGTATCCTAATACAACCAGAACCGCGAAAAACGGGAATGTTTCCATAAAGTTCTTCTGTGCGCGATTTAGACGACCAGCAATACCGGTTGGTTGAATGTTCTCATCGCGGGCACCTACTGAGTATTTATTACCTACCTGCGCCATAAAAGAAAACGATGCTGCAGATAGATGGACTAATCCTAAAACCACCGCAGCTAACAATATGTAAACTTCGTAGGTCAACATTTCACTGTACACGCTCTTCTTGGAACCTAACCCGCTTTTGCACACACCGTATTGTTGAACGAAGCCGCTACGCGGCAAACTTAAAGCACCTGTGCAACTATCGGAAAATTAGCTGCTATCACGTGTGGGTCGATATCCACATTGGAACTCAATTATTCGTCATGTTTATTTTCAATAGGACCAATTTCTTCAAAATTCTAACCCTTTGTTTTAATTCATCTTTTAGCGAACCTAATATATCCCCTTAATAACACGATTTCCTGATTTGTCAAATACGATTTTCAGCTAAGGATTTGGACGGGTTCGTTCAACAATGGGATAAGTCGCGGCTGACGCGCGACTTATCCTTATTCGTTATGTAGCGGAGACATGCACTTTTACGCCAAGACTGCTTAAAACCTTTTGTACAGTTTCGTACCTAGGCTTTGCTCCAGGAGCAAATGCCTTGTAGAGGCTTTCCCGGCCTAAGCCAGACCTGCTGGCGATTTCCGACATACCTCTAGCTTTCGCAACATGACCCACTGCAGCAAGAAATACATCGGGGTTCTCATCTTCTAGTGCTGCGGAAAGATACTCAGCTATAAGCTCTTCGTTATCGAGATGTTCACTAACATCAAAATCAGATACTTTAACCATTTTTAAGACCTCAATTCTGACAGTATTTCTCTAGCTCGTTCGATATCTTTAGACTGACTCGATTTTGTGCCTCCGCTGAGGAGGAGAATTACCAGATTTCCCTTTTTTGTAACGCGTCAATTACCTTTGCCGATATGTATTCGAAGTTCGTGCAACCCGCCTTTCAGGGATTTGGAATCGCCAAAATATCCCTGGCGAACGTTTTCCAAGCGAATAAAGATACGAGCTAAAGCTCTCGTATCCTTAATCTTGGAGCGCCACTTCGCGAAATAATCTGTCTCTTTAAGTTGATACAGACGGCTAGTGTATCCGGATGGATACAGTCAGTCAAGGGCGGCACAATGTTAGTCTACATACCGCTCTTAATAATAGGAGCGCGTAGCGCTTCCTTTTTGATTTGATGGTTATGTTTCTTTTCTCGTGCTACAGTGTGTACTCTATCTATATATATACACATAGGTGCAACATGAGAACTAACATAGTTATAGATGACAAACTAATGGACGATGCCCTTAAAGTTACTGGGTATAGTACGAAGAAGGAAGCAGTGGAACAAGGTTTGAAATTGCTAGTCGCCAGAGGGGAGCAGCAAAAGATTCGCGACCTCAAAGGCAAGCTGCATTGGGACGGTGATTTGGATGAATTGAGAGGCGGTAGGTGATTATAGCCGATACCAGCGTTTGGATAGATTACTTCAATGGTATTGATGATGAATTGACCCATTTCCTTGATTCAGGCCTTGTTGAAGGAACGGTCGCTATTGGAGATTTGATATTCCTGAAAATTCTACAGGGATTTAGAAATGATAAAGACTATAGACTTGCAAAAACCAGGCTAGGGACATTAACTCAGTACGAGATGTTTGGTTTAGAAATGGTAGAGCATTGTGCCAAAAATTATAGAGCGCTGAGAAAGAAGGGTATTACTATACGAAAAACGAGTGATGTGATAATTGCTACATTCTGCATAGATCACAAAATGGCCCTCTTATTCTCAGATAAGGACTTTGTTCCCTTTGTCGATCACCTTGGATTGACTCCAGCCCTGCGAGAAACATAACATTTGAATATGACGCATGCGCCCTTTGTTCTCTGTGAGTCTCAGTTTATTCCGCAACTGGCTGAAATGGAATAGATAGTCTTGAAGTCAGGCGATTGACTCGGGGCAAATGGAGGGGTCCCCCTAGATGGGAATACGCGAACTCGTATTCTAAATCGAGGGGTTCCCCTATGTTGGGGGGTCAATTCCGTGATAGCCACCTGAATCGGTCTTCTTCCCGCAGTGCAAAGTCGCTAAAGGGAACCACGTTTCTCGAATAAGCGAGAAATAGGGGAAACCTAGATTTTGGTACTGCCCTGCTTAACTGAATCCATTTGTGCAATGAGAGGATGATGAGCTGCGATTTTTTTGAAGAAAGCAACTCCTGCTGAATGAGAAAGCAAGCCTGAGCGGGTTTTTTGGGTGCTCTTGGTGTGTGTTGGAAAGCAGGCGCAGGACTATGCCAAGGCAGACATGCCAACGGGAGTGTTGTCAACTCGAACTCGGGCTAGTACTTACAGGTATACAGTCGTAAAAACCAGGGGGCAACACATCTCCAAGTGTCAAGCGAGAGCGTTACCCCCTAATGGGCAAATCTGGACAGGACTATTCGTATCTGAGCACCATCGCCGGTCGCACTCGGGAGCTCTTCCATGACTGTGAGATCACGGCGCTGCAAGCGGTAAGTGCTGACAGCAGCAGGCTGACAAGGAACGGCATAAAAGTGATCTCCGCTCTTGCGGCAAATATACTGATATAAGCAGTGCCGATGACGTAGCCAAGAGGCCAGGCTATCGCATTGGCGACAATGATTGGCTTAACAAAATCCAGTAACAGCATGCGCAGCAGTTTTCCACTGCTGGCTCCCATTACCTTGCGAATGCCAACTTCCTTCTGGCGAATGTTAGTAATAAAAGTCGCATTCCCTAACAGCCCTATGCTGGCTATCAGAAATCCCATGACAGAAAGAATCGCTATCGCGGAACTGATCGCCAGAAAGATGTTATAGGTCTGGTAGAAAATATTGTCGAAGAATTCGCGTTGCAGCCCGATGGTTGGCATCAGGCGATTCCAGGTTGAATCGATATGCACCAGTGCTTCATTCAGGTTGGCTCGTGAAGCCCTGATCACCAGGTAGTTAGCCTGAGCGGGGCGTAATAAGTACAGATTGCCCTCAACCCCAAAGCTACTGAAATCGACGAACTGGTATTTCTGTGCGCCCACGGCGCCGACAATGGTTAGTTCTACCGCGATTTCCTGGTCCAATGTAGGTGGCCCAATATTCCGGAAAATCGACTCGCCGATGGCTGCTTCGGCAGATTCCCAACCGAAACTCTGCGCGGCCTGATTGTCGATCAGTACTGCAAAGGGACCGCTATTGCTGTTCAGTTCGGAAAATGCAGGGAACATATCGCTGCTGCGTTCCCGCGAAAAGTCGCGGCCGGCAATTAACGGCGTCCCCATAGTCTCGCTGTATTCATAGCCAACACTGAAGTTGGCTATTTCGAATTCTTCGGCATTGGTATCAGCAGATCTGGAATAGGAGGAAGAGGAACTGCTGATAGTCCAGGGAGGTATCGATACCTGGGTGACAGAAAGGATGCCAGGATGCGCCTTCAATTCATTGGCAAGCAATTCCGGGTCTACGGTGAAGGTATCAACCGGGGTTGAAACCAGAATTTTGGGATCGATGGTGCTACCATCCAACTGTTGGGTCATGGCATTGTTTTGCGCAAACATAACCATGGCCAGGATCATCAAGGTGCCGGATACAAAAAATTGCACACCGACCATGATCGCCCGCAGCCGCCCGGAGTAACCGGCGGACCCTTTCGGGCGCATCATGTTTACCAGCGGCACCATTGCCGTACGCAGGGCAGGGTACAAACCGGCGATAGCGACGATTACCAGCATGACGAGGCCGATAGCGGTCCACAACGCAGGATTGATCAGCATGGAAGGGCCGAGCCCGATCAACCCGCTGCCAGCAATACTGTTGAGTAAAAACAGAAATACCAGTAGCGACAGAACAAGTGCCACACCGACAAACAGCAGGCTTTCGTAACAGTATTGCATGATCAGCAGGCCGCGTTTTGAACCGAGTATTTTTTGTACTCCAATTTCCTGGCTCCGTAACGACAGTTGCGCGATCACCAGGTTTGAATAATTCAGGCAGCCAATCATGAGCACCAGTGCACCAGCGACCACCAATACCTCGGTGATATCGAATCCTCCGGTGACAAAAGCCAGCGTGTTCGTTACCAGCTGGTTAATCGGGCTTAGTTCATAGGTCATGAAAACCTTTCGCTCTTCCGGTAGCGTGGCCTGCACGAACTCATCGAGCTGGCGGTTGAAATCGTCGACGTTAAACGCCATGCCTTCCGGAATCTCGAGGTAGACATAGTCAGAATTGTTTCCCCAGCGATCTGCATCCGGATCACCTCCGGCGGCGATAATGCGTTCCCGTGATTGTTGGTCCTGGATCTCTATAGGGACGAATAGTTCGGTATTAAAGAGTGCAAAACCGGCATTGAGGTGAGAAGGGTATTCCAGGGCCTTGGCAACACCGGCGATTGCCACGTCACTTCTGTTGGCAATTATCAGTCTTTCTCCCACCACGTCTGTGCGGCCGAAGACTTCCAGGGCGGCTTCTTCAGTTATCATGACTGAGTTCGGTGGCAAGGCATCTCCGGTGGGCAATCCATAGATTGTTTCCATAGGGAAGATGTCGAAGAACTTCTCTTCGACATACTTGGTATCGAGGGCAATGGTTCGGCCCTCGTAAGAGACATCTTCTGGCTGGGGAGTTGAAGCTCTCACGATATTGGGAATGTCAGGAAAGTAGGAGCGCATGTAGCGTGAAGCCGGCTCATTGATGATTGGAAAATTATCCGGCATCGGACTGTCGCCAACAGTTCTCGAGACAATTGAATAAATTCTGTTGGAGTTTGGAAAGTGTTGATCGAAGCTTGCGGCGTAGTTAGATAACAACACCGCCGCGATGAAACAGATAAATCCGAATATCAGGCTCAGTAGGCTGATGATTGAGTGCAGCTTGAATCTGAACATGGCTTTGAAAGCCATTCTGGTGAAATGAGAAATCATGGTGTAGCTACTCGTACCTCAGCACCATCGCTGGTCGCACTCGAGCACTCTTCCAGGACTGGGAAGTGACCGCGGCAACAGCAATAAGTGTAGATAACAACAGACTGATAAGAAAAGGCAGCACGGTGAGTTCTGCCCCGGTGGCAAACAAACTGATATAGGTGCTGCCGACAAAGTATCCCACCGGCCAGGCAATGGCATTGGCAATAAGAATGGGTTTGGCAAAATCCAACAGCAGCATACGCATCAGACGACTGCTACTGGCGCCCATTACTTTGCGAATGCCAACTTCTTTCTGGCGTATGTTGGTAATAAAAGTCGCATTACCTAACAGCCCTATGCTGGCAATAAGAAATCCCATCGTAGACAGGGCGGCTATTGCAATGCTAATTGACAGGAAAGTGTTGTAGCCGAGGTAGAAGAGATTATCAACAAACTCACGCTGCAATGGGATATCAGGCATGAGGCGTTTCCAGGTCTCGTCAATATGACTTAGCGCCGCGTTCACGTTCTGCTTCGATATCTTGATTACCAGTAGATTCGCGCTATCAGGATTCAGGGTAAGTGCATTACCGGTAATACCGAACATGCCGAAGTCGACGAACTGGTACTTGAGCTCACCGATGGCACCAACCACGTTCAGCTCGATCGCCATATCTCGATCAACCTCGGGCGGTTCCATGTGCCGATAGAGGGTTTGACCGATCGCCGCCTGGGCACTATCGAACCCCAACGCCAGCGCAGCATCATTGTCGAGAATCAGCGCGAATGGCCCGATCTCTGGAGACAGGTCGGTAAGCCTCGGGAAACGATCACTGACTCGGTCGCGGGAATAGTTCCTGCCCGCGACCAGGTTCAGGTCCATGGTCTCTAAATAGTCGTAACCGACATTGTAATTTCCGACCTCTACCGTCGCTGCATTGAGGTCAGAAGTAAGAGCCAGGCTAATTGGAGAGCTACTGATCGACCAGGGAACTTGATCGCCCTGGGTCACCGACAGGATGCCGGAGTGCGACTTGAGTTCATTGAACAGCAGTTCGGGGTCAACACTGAACTTGCTTATGGCTGTACTGACAATGATCTTCGGGTCGGCTATATCACCATCCAGTTGTTGAGTCATGGCGATATTCTGCGCGAACATTACCAGAGCCAGAATCATCAGGGTTCCTGAAATAAAAAATTGAATTCCCACCATAAATGCGCGCAGTCGGCCGGAATAACCACCGGAACCTTTCGGCCGCAGCATTGTTATCAACGGTACGTTAACCGTTCGCAGTGCCGGATAACAACCGGCAACCAGCACGATAGCGGCGACCACGGAAAATATCGCCAGCCACAAGGAAGGATTAAGCAACATGGCAGGAGTTACACCAACGATTCCCATTGCTTGCAGAATCGAGAGAATCGTGAACATGACGAGCATTACCAACACCAGAGTCATACCAATAAACAGCAGGCTCTCATAGCTGTACTGAGCCACCAGCATACTACGCTTGGATCCCAGAATTTTTTCTACAGCAATCTCCTGGCTACGTAAGGAGAGTTGCGCGATTACCAGGTTGGAGTAGTTCAGACAACCGATCAGTAACACCAATGCCCCGGCGACCACCAGAACATTGGTCAGGCTGAATCCACCCGTGACAAACGCAAGCGTCGTCATCACCAGTTCGTTGTTCGGTATGACTTCATAGGTCATCAGATCACGAAGATCTTCTGGCAAACTGGCCTGCACAAATTCGTCGAGTTGTCTGTGGAAAGAGGCAATGTCAAATTCCTGGTCTTCGGGGATCTCGATATAGACATAGTCACTCTGGTTGGGCCAGAGATCAGCATCAGGATCGATGCCTGCCGCGATCTTGCTCGCACGCCTGGCATCTTCCCGAATATCCATTGGGATATAGAAATCCGACTGGAACAGGGTGATCCCGGCATCCAGATGAGAAGGATGCTCGAATTTCTTTGCGACGGCAGCAATGGCAACATCGAACTCATTGTCGATCAGCAGGCGTTCACCGACTACATCAAGCCGACCGTAGAGTCGAGAGGCAGCTTCTTCGGTTATCATTACCGAGTTAGGCGGTAGAGCCTCTCCTGGCTCTAAGCCATAGAGTGTTTCCACCGGGAAGATATCGAAAAAACGTTCCTCTACGTAACGCGAGGTTACGCTGTGGGCCTGGCCATCGATGGAGATATCGTCCAGGTCGCCCGTACTGGCCCTTACAATATTGGGTATGTCTGGGAAATACGAGCGCAGGTAACGTGCGGCGGGCTCATTAACGATTGGGAAATTATCCGGTCCTATGGCTTCGCCTGTGTTGCGTATGACCAGATTGAAGATTCTGTCTGCATTGGGGAAATGCCGGTCATAGCTGTCCATGTAATTGGAAAGCAGCACGGCGGTAACGAAACAGATGAAACCGAATCCCAGGCTAAGCAGGCTGACGACGGAATGCAGCTTGAATCGCAGTAGCGCCTTTAGCGCCATCCTGGTGAAATGGCCAACCATTGATCCGCTTCCTTATTCAGACACCAGGCTTTTCTCTTCACGCTTTGTGGTGTTGTCTGCCACCACAGAAAGTCGCGCGCTTGCCTCACCGCCTACCACCTGACCATCAAGCATTTCAATTATGCGGTCGGCGCGTTTGCCATGTTCCGGTGAGTGAGTCACCATAAGGATCGTCGCTCCCTTGTCTTTCAGCAGCTTCAACATATTCATCACATCGTCGCCGTTCTTGGTATCCAGGTTTCCGGTCGGCTCATCCGCCAGTATCAGTTTCGGATCGCCTACCACCGAACGTGCTACCGCAACACGCTGCTGTTGACCTCCGGAGAGCTCCTGTGGCTTGTGCCTGGCTCGGCTTTCCAGCCCAACCAGTTCCAACGCGTGCGCTACCTTCAGTCGGCGTTCTTTCTTGGGAATTCCGAGATAGAGCAGAGGCAGGTCTACGTTCTCGGCCACCGTCAGGTCATCGATCAGGTTGAAATTCTGAAAGATGAAACCGATGTTCTGCTTGCGTACATCCACCAGTTCATTCTCTGAGCGATGTCCTACTTCGTTGCCATCGAAGAAATACTCACCACTGCTGGGGCTGTCGATCATGCCGACGACGTTCAGGAGCGTGGACTTGCCACAGCCGGAAGGACCCATTACGGCAACGAACTCGCCCTTGGCTATATGTAGAGTGATCTGGTCCAGCGCGGTAGTCTCCATGTAGGCAGTGCGGTAGACCTTGCTGAGATTGATGAGTTTTATCACGCCCTGTTCCTTCTATTAATTAGTCTTCAGGTATTGAATCTGCATTGCCTCTATAAGACGCTGTAGCTGGCATAGGGTTACTGTCCAGTTACCAATTAGCTGCTCAAGAGCAAGCCGACAGGTTCAGCATGCATTCAGTGCGGAAGAAGTGCGAGATTCGTGCCAATCCAAAAACTCGAGTAGAAACAGTAAGTTAATACCAATCTACTCGAGAAATGTAGCCAGGTTTATGAGAAATCGGCTAATTGGTGGTGGTATTCACCAGGCCATAGTGCCCGCTGCTCAGGCCAAGCATGGGGTTATAATCCACTCCTGATCTCAATCGCTGCCAACCATATTAGACAAAAGAGAAAAATATGCACCTTTCAGATTTCAGTCCGACCGGGCTCGGGCACACCTTCATCGCCAGCATTCTGCTTGCATTGGCAACAAGCGCTGCCGCCCAGGAGCATTTCAATGCCAGGGGCTCCGGCCCCAGCAGTTTTACCTCGGCTCAGCAGGAAACTTTGCGTTCGACTCTGCCGTTTGAGGATGAGCGGGATTTCGCCGAGTCCCGGCGCGGCTTCCTCGCCGAGCCTGATTATCGACAAATTATCGGACCGGCCGGGAATATCATCTGGGATCTGACTCGTTATGATTTTCTATTGGATGGCACTGAGTACGACAGCATTCATCCATCCCTGCAACGCCAGGCGTCGCTGAATATGAATTATGGATTGTATGAAGTAGTGCCTGACTTCATCTACCAGGTGCGGGGTTTCGATCTTGCCAATATGACGCTTGTGATGGGAAATTCCGGGTGGCTACTGTTTGACGTGTTGCTGACCAGTCAAACTGCCAGCGCCGCACTGGAGTTGGCCAATCAGACTCTGGGCGAGCGACCGGTGAAGGCTGTCATATATTCCCACTCTCACATTGATCATTTCGGTGGTGTCAGGGGAGTAGTAGAAGAGGCACAGGTGACTTCCGGCGCGGTTCAGATTATTGCGCCGAAAGGATTCTTGGAAGAGGCTATCTCGGAGAATGTCTATGCCGGCAATGCCATGTCGCGCCGGGCTGGCTTTCAATATGGACGGGTGATTCCATCCAGTCCATTCGGGCAGGTCGATTCAGCCATTGGCAAGGCGCTGGCTGCCGGCACTACCGGTTTGATTGCACCAACCCTGACCATCGAAAATGATTTCGAGGAGCACACAATCGATGGGGTTACCTTGGTGTTTCAAAATACACCTGGCACCGAAGCGCCGGCGGAGATGAATACTTGGTTTCCCGAACAGAAAGTATTCTGGGCAGCCGAGAATATCACGGCAACCATTCACAACATCTACACCCTGCGCGGGGCCCTGGTGCGCGACGCTCTACAGTGGTCCAAGCAAATCAATGAGGCCCTGTACCGCTACGGGCGAGAGGCGCAGGTGCTGGTTTCATCACATAACTGGCCACGCTGGGGTAACCAGCGCATTCAGGAAGTCATGCGTGCCCAGCGCGATGCCTATGCGAACCTCAATAACCAGGTACTGAATCTGGCCAACCAGGGCGTAACTATCAACGAGATTCACAATGAGTACCGGGTGCCGGGTAGTCTGCAGCAACAATGGAGCGTACGTCAGTATCACGGGTCTGAGTTTCACAACTCCCGGGCAGTGCTCAATCGCTACCTGGGATATTGGGATGGCAATCCGGCGACGCTGGCACCGTTGTCACCGTCGGACTCGGCTCCTCTCTATGTAGAGATGATGGGCGGCGCTGCGTCAATCATCGCCAGGGCGGAACAATTGCATGGAAGGGGTGAGTATCGCTTGGCAATGGAGATCATGAATAAACTGGTCTACGCCGAACCTGACAACTCCGCAGCGAAAGACCTGCTTGCTGCGATATTCGAACAGCTGGGCTATCAGTATGAAAGCGCCAGTATGCGCAATGTCTTTCTCTCCGCGGCCCAGGAGCTGCGTAGCGGCACACCTCCGATCGCGGCGCCGCGTGGCACTAGCCCCAGCCTGGCACGTGCGATGACTACTACCCAGTGGTGGGATGCAGTCGCAACCCGGGTCGATAGCAGTCGTGCCGATGCGATGCAATTTCTGATTAACTTTGTTACACCGGATACTGGTCAAAGCTTTGTCATAGAGATGAGTGGTGGCACGCTGACCAATATTGAAGGTTACCTGGCCGACAATGCCGATGCCACGGTAACCATGAATCGGACCAATCTCGATACGGTGATCATGGGCCAGGCGACTCTGGTATCCCAGTTGCAGGCGGGCATCGGCAGCATCGAAGGCAATCAGGGCGTATTGTTACAGCTGGCCTCGGTACTCGTTGAATTCAGCCCCGGTTTCGAAGTGATGCCAGGTACTGTTCAGTAACCGAAGCTACCGAGCGGCATTCACAGTACGGTTGAAATCGATCGTGCTGTCCAGGATGTCAGGACAGCCGTAGGAAGCAAAACATTCAAGGTCCACAACTATCTGGTACCCGTTTGCCACCGGCACACGATTCACCACGGCGCCGAGTCCGCTTGTGGAGATGATGTTGCTGGTTGCCATGATGCGATCTTCGCTCTCGCCGCGAATCCCGAAATCAGAGTTCTCAATTACCCAGGCCCGAGCCGCCGCCCATTTGGGGCCGCAGTCAGCACTCGAAGTACAGCCTGGAATGGTGCGGTCTATCTCGTCCAGCTTGGCCTGGCGCTCTGGGGAGGTGGCGCAGGATGTCAGGCTCAGGGCAAGGCAGGGTGCGGCCAGAAAAATTAATACAGTGTTGAGTCTCATTGTTGTTTCCGCCAGAAGAATTCTAGATCTGAGTAGTTTTAGCACAATCCCGGCACTCAGGAAATCCAGTTGCGTTGGCTGGACAGTCTTACAACGATGAGTAGCACATTCTTGCCTGGAGAGACCAGCAGTAATATCGATTACCTTACAGGTAATTGAATCGCTGCAATATTCAGAGACAATGTCTACCCAAATGCGTCACCCACAGGCATTGAAATTACCAACCGGTTCCGGCCAGGAGGCAGCAATAATGAACTTGAAAATCATCTACCTGATCATGGCGATACTCGGTGCAGTTATTCCCATGGTCTTCTTCGCAAACTTCGCATCCGCCGCCGGAGTCGACTTGGGGGCCTTTGTCTCAGCATTGTTCGTCAACGGGGCAGCAGGCGGATTCACTGCTGATCTACTGATCAGCTCACTGGTATTCTGGATGTTCATGTTCTCTCGAACTGGTAACGGTCCCAAGCCCTGGGTTTTCATTGCCTTGAATCTCTTTATCGGACTTTCCTGTGCACTACCTGCCTATTTATGGGCGTCTGCCCGCGCCGAGTCCAGCGTACCCGCCAGAGCGTAGCGACGCGGTGCAGGCTGGCATACAATGCCGGTCATGCAAACGCCTGTTTTGTACGTATTCGCCATCTCCCATTACTGCGAGAAAGCCAGGTGGGCGCTGGAATATCTGGGTATCGAATACACGCTCAAGTTTCTCCCGGTAGGGGTGCATACTTCAGTCGCCAAAAAATTTGGGCTGCCGCAATCGGCATTGCCATTCCTGCAGCTCGATGAGCGGATAATTCAGGGTTCTTCGAATATTATCGATTGGGCGGAACAGCACCGAGCCGACGCTTCCCAATCGCTCTCTGCAACGTCCGACCTTGAGGCAAGCCGCAAGCTGGAAGCGCGGCTGGATGATCTGCTGGGAGTGCACATTCGCCGCTACTTTTATTCCGAAGCCCTGGTGGAATTTCCTCGCACTGTGCTGCCCGTATTTACTCGCGACCTGCCGCTATGGCAAAGACTCATAACCACTGCCGGTTGGGGAGTGATCAGAAAGATCATGATCACCCGCATGGATCTTGGTTACGAACAGGGAATGGAATCACGCGCTCTCATCGTTAATGAACTGGACTGGCTCGATGAAACTCTCGCCGATGGTCGTCAGTTTTTGTGCGGCGAAGCGCTTTCGCGTGTCGATATCACGGCAGCCAGCCTCATTGCACCCCTGGTGCAACCCGCCAAGCATCCCACCTACACCGCGATGGAAATTCCTCCACGGGCGCGAGTGGATTGCCAGGCCTGGCGAACCCGACCCAGTTTGCAGTGGGTAACGCAACTCTACGAACACTATAGATAGCACCATGTCTCACACATGCGCCCAACGAATCCTCCAGATTCAAGTACTTGCGCTATTACGGGCACTCCAAATAAAGTGGGCTATTGCCGGGGTACTGGGGTAAGCTGAAAGAATCAATCTACAGCAAGCCCATCGCTGCCCTTCCCAGGATTTTCAATGCCCTCTCTTCGCCATCGCTACCAGACAAACGAGTTTGGTGAGCACGACATTCATTTTCGTGTACTACGTGATCGACAGCAATTTGAAGACAGCTATGGACAGGCTGAAGAATTGGGAATCTCATCCGCCAGCTGGCCATTGTTTGGTGTAGTGTGGCCTTCGGAAGAAGTACTTGCCCAACTGATGGCTCACTACGATATTGAGAGCCGTAGAATTCTGGAGATCGGTTGCGGTGTCGGGCTGGCAAGTCTGGTGTTAAACGAACGAATGGCAGACATCTCGGCGACCGATGTGCATCCCTGTGCTGGCGACTATTTACAGCACAATACGCAGTTGAATAATGGCAGGCACATTCCGTTTCTAAGAACTGCCTGGGCGGACAGCCAGGATGACAGGTTTGGCATCTTCGATCTGATTATTTGCAGTGACCTGCTCTATGAGCCACATCATTCAAAAGACCTTACAATGTTTATTCAACACTTCGCCAAGCCGAAATGTGAGGTATTGATGGTCGAGGCCGGGCGTGGATACGCCCGTAACTTCAGCTTTCGTATGGAAGGCCTGGGATTTGTTTGTGAGGTACTGGATTCGATCAGCCCTTATTCCAATCCTTCGACTTATAAAGGAAAGATCTATCAATTTCGGCGCCGGTTTTGATAATTTACCCGGAATTAGCCAGAAAATAGACATTGACGGGGGGTTGTCGACCCTGTATTGTGCCCGCAGCTTGAAACTAAGCACTTTATTTATTTACCCATTTCGAAGTCTTCTCTGTAACACCTCGTCCTGTAGTCTATAAGTACGGCCCAATTTCTAGCACGAACTTACTTGCAGCCTCTTTGGCTGTTGGTATTAATTTATTTTTTACAGGATACTAATTATGTCTGACAAAATTACAGGAACCGTTAAGTGGTTCAACGAAAACAAAGGCTTCGGTTTTATCGAGCGTGAATCTGGTGCAGATGTGTTTGCGCATTTCAGCGCCATCCAAAGTGCCGGTTACAAATCACTGGCCGAAGGCCAGCGTGTAGAATTTATCGTTACCCAGGGTCAGAAAGGACCTCAGGCCGAGCAAATCGTAGCCCTTTAAGTTCTCAATCCTGTTGGTCTTTCGAGGCTAATCAGGCTGGATAGAACGAACGAAGGCCAGAGTTGAATCAGGAGCTTGTACCTTATCAAGGGCAGCGCCCGAGTCACTCTGGCCTTTTTCGTTGTATTGAAAAACCAAAGCCTGAGAAAACCAAAGCCCGAGAAAACCAGAGCCCGAGAAAACCCAAGCCCAGCAAAATCAAAGTACATAACAAGCAAAACCCGGGAATTTCTATTCCTTGTAGCTCACACCCATCCCGGCCCTGACATCGTTGTTGACCCCATAAGGGGCAATGGGATAGCGCAAACCATTGCGTGACAAGTGTTCCAGTCCATCGATGATTTTTGGCAGATACATCGGTGGTAAAGCCATGAGCAGTTCGTCCTCCATCACTCCACCGTAGCGTCGCTCGGCAAAACAGGGAATCGACAAACTCGGTTCACCGGTTGACAGGGCACGCCCCCAGGAATCGGCACAGGAAGATTCGCCCACGCAGCCCCACTGCAGTTTCTTGTAACCGGTCCATTGCAGACCATTGATGAAGAGAATCATCTGTGCCGGAGTCGCATACACAAGGCAGATATCGGGAGGATTCAATCGCCCGCTCACTAACGGACTCACTGCCATCGCCTGGTACTTCCCGAAAGGCACAACATCCATTGCCTGCTGGTGGGCAGTAGCATCGTCTGCCTCGGCATACCAGACACCCTGGTAGCGATCGCCGCTTAGCCACTCTTCGTTGCGAGGATGCAGTCCAATAACTGTCTTGCACTGTGCGCCGACCAGGTCTTTCTCGGTGATGCCAACCGTCCAGCCATTTCGCGCCGCCATGCCGACGATCTGGTCGGTCGTATGAATCGCTTCGGGTCTGCGGAGTTTGGGTATGGCTTCCATCTCTTCCACGGTCTGGAAAAGTTTCATGCCGATGGGAGTTGTGCGCAGACGCAGCAGCCGATTCAAATCCGCAACGATTGCCTTGAAATCAAGTTGATTGAGATCGGAGGATATCAAGTCACTCATAAGCACTCCTTCAAAAGAGAAATGGGGGAGACATCACGATTGGCTGAGCTTACCAGGGCAAGAGTGAGCTTGACGGAATCGTTGAATCTTGAGACACGACTAACCAGTATTGAATGGCAAATGAATAGATAGCCGGCCCCTGTGCAAGGGGCCGACTCTATGTTGGATTACTGGATTAGCCTGAGATTACGATAGTGCGGGGGAACTGCGCATAGTTTTCCCAGCGGCTTACTTTCTCTGGCATCTGCTCTTCGGTTAGCTGTACATTGCCATTAACATCGGTAACACGAGAAACCAGTGTATGCTCGCCCGCTGAAGCATTCCAATCCATGCTGAATAACTTCCATGAATATTGGGTAGCACGTGGATCGAGATTTGCAACCTGCCATGGGCCATTGTCGATCTTGATCTCCACGTTTCGCAGTGGCGTGCCGTCGTTTAACACGAAGCCGGTAATCTTGTGTTGGTTGCCCATGCGCGTTACGCGCACGATAGAGGACTTCAGCTGGATCTTGGTTACAGAGTTTTCAACCCAGCGTTCCTGATCGCCAATCATCTCGCGCTTTAGTGTGACGTAATCTCGACCCATGAAGCGACCCATATAACGACGATCCTGCACATGGATCTGGGTGAGCCACTTCACGTTGGCTACGCCATAGTAACCGGGAACGAGAAGGCGCAATGGCCGTCCATGAAATTGCGGCAGGTTTTCACCATTCATTTCCAGTGCGAGCATGTTCACATCACGCATGGCATCGGCAACCGGCAGGCTGCGGGCGAAGGCTTGTTCCACTTCGGTTTCACGTATCAATTCGGAGCCAATATCGGCACCGAAGAACACGACTTCTTCGCCTGCGGGCTTGATGCCAGCGTCATTGAGGATGTCGGCAAGGCGCACGCCACCCCAGTTAGCGTTGCCGATCAGGCCATGATAAAGCGCAGAACGATTCCCACCACATTCGAATCCGGCATCAATCTGGAACTGGCTCATCGCACGTAGATCCGCCAACGTGTACTCTTTCTCGTTTTCAACCAGACCGGTAACTTTGAGTCGATAGCTGTTGAGATCGACTTGGGGCTGGCCGTAGTGCTGAACTACGTAGAAGTCCATGTTGTCACTGTAGAAATCGCTAATTTGCCGTGTGTCCATGAAGTGCGTACCACCCGGGCTCGCTGGCCCGCGGCTGAAATCCTCCGGCATGTCACTGAAAGGCACCAGTGTTTCGCCCTGTGCCAGGGCGGGTAGAATCCAGTGCGGCATGCTGGCGACAGCGCCTGCGGCCAGACCAGCATTCATGGTTTTTTTCATTGCAGCCCGTCGGCTAATTTTTTCTTCGGTCATTTTCTTATCCTCATCACTCTTTTCCTGTTCGTTCAACAAGCGTCATAAAGTCGTAGGCCTTCCAGTAAGTCTCCCGGAACTTGTTCGGATCGGCCAGTAAATTGGCACGAGCCGCGCTTACTTCATCTTCGCTGAGCTTTTTAAATCCTTCCGGTAAGGTATTGGCGTTAAATTCCTGAAGAATCCAGTTCAAAACTGCTGTTAATTCCGCATCACTGATCGGTGCATTGTTCGACCCCGGTACACGAGCCAGGTAACCTCGCATCTGGTGCACACTCATCATCCGGCCCAGTTCACCATGCAGAGTCGGTACGTTTGGAGGCTTACCCTCACCAGTTGGACGATGGCAACCGCTGCAATAGAGCAGATAATTAATGCGTGGGCTTGCGGCCATTACATTATTACCGCAAATCATTAGCAGTAAAAAAACTGCCAGTGTGACGCTAGCTCGGCCCATAGCTATTCGTCGGTAGCACCCAGTACCATGGAAACCGTACAGTGATAACTTGTGTTCTCGGTTCCGAAACACCACAGAACAGTACTGCTGTTACTATTGAAATACACGGGCCGGTCACCTTCGGTGTTATGACATCCGCAACGGGAACACACGGCCTTGCCGCAGCAGTCATTGTAGGACATCAAGTAATTGCGTCCATCCACGGGGTTGCGGCAGGTTCCAACCCAGGTGATGGGAGATGGCTCAGCGCCTGGCGGGCAGGAAGTATAAGAGCCACCACAGCAGGAACAGAGGGTGCCGCTCATGGCGCAGTATCGCCAATACTCACAGCTCTGCGGATCACCAATTTCCTGAATAGAATTTTGCGCAAAAGAGCGCGCTACTGGCAGCAAAGGGAACGCCGCCGCACCGGCAAGCAGCATACCCAGGCGAGATAGAAAATTGCGCCGCGATAGCTTGCGAGCTAACGCCAGGCTGGTGCGCCGGGTATTTTCATCGATCCAGTAATAAGTGCGATCAATAATTTTTTCGATATTCATGGTGATTGTTCCATCGCTGAAGATTTGTATGCTGTGTTAGCCGATTTATTCTGAGCGCCGACATATTCCTGTACTGTCGCGATACCGCTGTCCATTGCATCTATCAGACTTTCCATGTGCTCGCGAGTGTTTACCAGGCCCTTGCTCTTCAGTGCGCCGTCGCTGCCAATTAGTAGCGCAAAGGGTAGTTTGCTGACCTGGTAGCTCATGCCAAGCATCTCCGAGAGTACGTAAGGGTAATCAGCAATACCCAGGTCTTCTACATATTGCTTGTGTTGCTCGAGTTTGTCTCCGTCGCTGGCAAACAGCAGACGCATGCGTTGCGCCTCTGACCTGACCAGTGACAATGCGGTGGGCACCAGTGATTTGCACACCGGGCAGGTAGGGGAAATAAACAATACAAAGGAAGCCAGACCCTCGCTGTCCGGTCCACCGATTGTTAACGCTTTGCCAGCGAGGGAAGTCAGATTCATCGCCTCAGTCAGTTCGCCTACTTTGGGGCCAGAGGTTGGCTGCAACGCACCTGCCGGCGCTACTCGCTCATGGAGAATGCCGACCTGGCGAGTAAGCGCGAACAGCAGCAGCGCCAACACGATCACCAGTACCCATAGCACGATATTTGAAATCAACAAGGCTTCAAGCATGGGTGTGCCTCCAGGACTTGATGGCATTGTTGTTCAACAGTAACTGATTGAACGCCGCATAGATAAAAACCAGGACTAGAATCGCGGAGAACGTGCTGAGGTAATCGATAAATCCTAACAAGCGACCCGTGGAAGGCAGGATCGCCAGTAAAGCTCCCAGAACCAGCACGCCATTGCGGAGCAGCAGGCCAGCTGACAGTTGCTGAATCCCCTGTTGTTCGGATTGCTTTACTGCCAGAACCGAGAAACCACAGCCGCAATCGATATAGGTACGTCCGCGTACCAGGTTTATGGCAATGGCGATGGCATAGAGTGTTAGCAGCAGGGCAGTGGCGAGTGCGACGAAATCTCGTTGCCAACCTGTCACCCAGGAGAATCCCAGTAAGAGTTCTACCGGGCCAATGACGAAAGCGGCAACCCGAACCATTGCGCCAGGTAACACCTGGTAGCCTTCCAGGATGCCGCGAAAGCGCAGTCTATTCGTGAGCTTATGCCCACCCGCGCCAATCAGCAGCAGGGTAAAACCCACGGAGATAATCAGAGCGATGACGGGATCGAGCATTTTCTAGAGATCCTCAAAATGGTCGGCACCGGGAGTCTCGATAGATCTTTCATGGACGAAGGTAATGGCGTCGAACACATGCGTGCCATCGCCGGCGACAATCAGTTTGGGTTCGGCTTCCTGGGTGACCATGATGCTGCTAGCTGGCGATTCGAGTTCGAGTCGATGCACACGGCGTCGGGTAGTGGCATCCAGCACCCAGATCTCGGAGCCGTTCTCATGATGCGTGTCGACACCGCCTTCGTGCATGATGACATAGATGAGTCCGAGGTCTCTGTGTGCAGTGATGAATTCTGCGCGGCTGCCCGGGCGCCAGCCTTCCTCACCCTCTGGTTGCACGTTCCAACCATCACTGATGTTGATTTCATCATCATCAGTGGTTACTTCGAATATGTTGCCGGCATGAGAAATCAGATACCAGCCATCGGCGCTGCGGGTTGCACGGTCAAAGATGGGATCTTCGATGACATTGAAGAACACACCACTGCGCTCTCGATTTTCTTCGAAGCCGCTGAGGTCCAGTTGAATTAATTGCAGCGTGCCATCGCCACACACTTGCAAGAAATCGCTATCGGCGACCGGCATGATGACGGCACAACCCGGGGTAGAGGCTTCGTAGACGAAAACTCGGTCTAGCACATCAATGATAGATACCGAATGACCTGGATTCATATTCAGTACCGCCAGGTGACGGCCATCATTCATCAATCCCATATGTGCCCGCACTGCCAGTCTTGCCATGTGATTGGGGATCTCAATCTCGGCAATGGGGCTTAAGTTATCGAAATCGTAAATGGCTACAATGTCAGTGCGGTCACCATAGACTCCGCGCGAGAGATAGGATTCGGCAGCATAGAATTCACGGCGTGGTGCGTAAGCGGTAACCGCTGGTGTGTAGCGCGAAAGTGACAATAGTCCCTGCATCTCGCCAGTGGTGGCATCGAAGATGTAGCCACCATTGCCGGTCTTTGAAATAAACCAGTTTGCGCCGGGAGCCGGCATGGTTTCGACAGAGATTTCCTCAGGCGTGATCTGCGCGAATGCCTGAATATTTATAAGGGCGAATCCAGCTGCTAGAAAGCGCATGATGGATCGGCCTGTTGGAATGATAAAGTACATTATTATTCTCCTGGCTGAATCACCGAGTGGTGACCAACAGCTTCTCTTTATCAGGGGTATTGAGTGTATCCCAAAATAGGAATGAAGGCTCAAACTTTCTGGGAGCACTGGTGCCCTGTCTGCCCGTGGTATCCGGGGTTATTTCAGTGTTTACTTCACGGATAAATGCTTATACTGCGAAGCATCTAAAACAATAAAGAGAGAGCCCCCTCATGAGCACCGAATCTCTCATCGCCGAGGCTCCGGCTGATAGTTCCATCCAGTTACGAAACCACCGCACTATCGGCATTGCAGCGGTACTCAGTTCATTGGTCTATCTTTATCTCTGGGTGAATTACGACTGGCGACAGGCAGCCCTGTTCATTGTTGGACTCGCTGCCGGGGTGATTCTCTATCACGCCGCATTCGGCTTTACCGCGGCATGGCGTGATGTGGTCGCCACGGGTCGAGGCGCAGGCCTGCGCGCCCAGATGATTATGCTGGGGGTTACTGTACTGGTATTTACCCCCCTGCTTGCCCAGGGCGAAGTTTTTGGCATGAACCTGCGCGGCAGTGTGGCACCGCTCAATGTTGCCGTGATTTGTGGCGCGTTCATGTTTGGTTTGGGCATGCAGCTAGGGGGCGGCTGTGCATCGGGGACCTTGTTCACAGCCGGTGGCGGCAACATGCGCATGGTAATTACGCTGGCAGGATTTATCCTGGGCTCACTCATTGGTACCTGGCAATGGTCCCTGTGGCAGGACGTGCCAGGATTTGCGCCAGTTTCTCTGGCACAGAATTTCGGTGTACTTGGCGGGATTGCATTCAGCCTGATTCTGTTTGCAATCGTCTGGTATGCCACGATCATCTGGGAACGGCGCAAACACGGTTCGATTATAAGTGAACCGAATGCCGGCAAAAAATTTTCCTGGTTACACGGCCCCTGGCCACTGATCGCCGGCGCGCTGGCCCTGGTGTTGGTGCAACTATCCACACTGTTATTGGCCGGACGACCCTGGGGTGTGACTTCGGCATTCGCGCTGTGGGGAGCGAAGCTAGCGACAGTAGTCGGACTCGATGTGACGACGTGGGCTTATTGGGCGCGCCCCGATTCACTTGCCTCACTCAATGAGAGCATTTTTGCCGATATTACTTCCGTGATGAATATCGGCATCATGCTCGGCGCACTACTGGCGGCAGGTCTTGCTTATAAATTTTCACCGAAATTCAAATTGCCCACAGGTTCGATAGTGGCAGCCATTATCGGCGGCCTGCTGCTAGGTTACGGCGCGCGGATCGCCTTTGGCTGTAACATCGGGGCCTATTTCAGTGGCATCGGTTCCACTTCTCTGCACGGCTGGTTATGGTTTGTCGCGGCCTTTGCCGGCAGCACACTGGGAACCCGCATCAGGCCCTGGTTCGGACTAAGCTAGGCGCGCCCGCCTGCGTTGCCCGGCTCCGTCAAGCATTCAGGGGTAGCGGCCGATTTCCACTTGATAGGATGAACGAAAAATCTTCTGTCCAAAACCCGAGTTGGTTGCAGCATATTCCAAACGCAATCACTTCTATTCGCATCGCTGTTGCAGCGGTGTTTCCCTTCTGTTCTGAATCGATACATTTGTGGTTGATCGCAATCGGGCTGGCGACTGAATTCCTGGACGGCTTCATTGCTCGAACATTCAAATGGACGACTTACCTGGGACAGATTCTGGATCCGGTTGCAGATAAGCTGTTTGTGCTTTCGGTCAGTTTAACCTGGGTGTGGCTCGGTCATCTTTCAGTAATCCAGTGGTTACTGCTGGGGCTGCGAGACTTTGGCGTGTTATTTATTTTTCTGGCGCTGCTTGCGCTAGGCAAGATTCGCTCAGTACGCTCGGTAAAGGCGCAGCTGCCGAGTAAGATCACCACGGCCATGCAATACCTGGTATTCCTGCTGGTTCTCACCGAGAGTTTTCAGTTCCTGACACCCTTAGCAATACTTACGGCGGTGGCGGGCCTGGTTGCAAGCTTGCATTACACCTACCTGCTAAGACATTCATTCCACTAATCCTGACATATAGTTTCGATTTTGTTTGATGTAAAGCAGTACGCTTCCAGAATCGAAGCGCTACAGTTCATAGCTTGTGTTCTAGAGGGCCGTGAAAATTTTTGCCAAGAGCTACAAGAAGATGGCAGGCACCTCTGCCGTTTTTCTATCAGCCGAGTATTCTGGCGCTGCACCAGTAGAGCGTGACGGCATGGTATGGTCGGCCGAAGAATTACATCTCAATGAACTTTCGGATGTACGTAACCCTAAATCTCCGATGCAGAATGCGTTGGCATTGGAAGGATTGGAAGAGTACGACATGCCACAGAATGGAGATGTCAGAAATCTGCAATCGGTTGGAGCAGATTTCGTCTACTTCGATCGGATTCAAGCCTGGATTCAATTGCTTTGATGCTTCACTCAGCCGAATGAATCCCTGTTCATTGAAAGGTTTAACAATAACTGGACAGTGAGTGCGGACGTAATCCTGTTACCCAACACTGTGAGTCCTCCGGCAAAACCCGACGAGGAAAGCGTACACTGTTATTAAGCATCTTGATTCGGCCTCTGGTATGTCCACAAGTTTTAGGTCGGAACTCGATGATTTTTAGTTAGAAAATAGCTTGTGTAGGAACTACTCCTACAGTATCCGAAAATTCCTGGGGGTACACTTTAAATCCTGCTCTGATATCTGGGGAAGGTAGTCAAAAACCAGGCTACAGATTCCAGTGTAATGTACGACTTACTAATACTTGGCTCAGGGGTATCAAGCGATGGACATCAGGATTCTTATCCATTCGACTGTGACCAGAAAGAACAGCGTGACATCCTCAGTGCGAGTTCGTCGCACGGGCTGTATCAGGGAGTAACATCATGGGAATGCAACAACAGAGAGTAAACGTCGATTTGCGCAGCAACATCGACGATCTGATTAAACAAGCGGAACCTCGCGATACCCACCATTTCGATCACCAGGATCGTGTCGCTCACCTTGCCTGTGCAATTGGTGGAAAGCTGAGCCTGCAAACGCAGACACTACGTGGATTGAGCATGGCCGCCATGCTGCATGACATAGGCATGGTAACTATTCCCAAGGCAGTCTTTGACAAGCCAAGTGAACTTACAGATTCAGAATTCGAGTTGTTGAAGCAACATCCTGAAACTGGATACAATATGCTTAAGGCTGTAGAGTTTCCATGGCCGGTAGCTCAGATAGTACGGCAGCATCACGAGCACTTCGATGGAACCGGATATCCACATGGTTTGACCGATGCCGAAATTCTGGACGAAGCGAAAATATTGGCAGTTGCCGATACCGTTGAGGCTATTACTTCAACCCGGCCCTATCGACCCGCCGCAAACCTGAAAGAAGCAATTGAAGAAGTAGAGCGAAGAAGTGGCACATACTATGAACCAGATGTAGTAGAGGCTTTTTTAAGACTTGTCAGCAACGGTGAACTTCTGGTAAACGGTTATCGCTCGCAGTAATTCATTACAGCGGATGCCTTCCGGTATCCGCTGCTCACATTCATGGTGCTAATCTTACACTGACCATATGTCATTCACGATGCTATGGTTCGTCTAGAGGCCAAGCCGCGTTAGCTATTTCGATCGAGTAAAGGGTGGCTTCATAACCTATTCAATCAAAATTGGGTCAGGATTGTTCCTACTAACATAGATTTGCCTGTAGCCGTAAAATCCAGGATCGGGATGAGCTACCCGAATATCGCTACCTATAGTAGTGACAATGTTGGCTCGATCAGAATCGGCACAGCGCGGAGTATTTTGTGCATTGAGTCCGTTGGCCAGACTCACACCAATTTCCCGGAACACTAACAGACACTGGGCGAAAGAAGTCAAAGCAATCTGCCGGGCAATGTCGGGTTCTCCGAGCGACTGTGAAGTAGGTGCTGAAAAGAAAAACATGCGTACCGTTACAAAAATCAGCGACGCGACAATAATAGCCCACTGCCAAGCTTTGGAGGTTGATTTACGACGACCCGGGGAAGTGGTTTTTTTATCATCCGGCTGATCAACTTTGAGCGGTTTGTTCTTCGGCCCCAATTGTTTGGATTGGGCTGCGACATAGCGTTCGGTCTCTCTGATCGCTACACATTTCTCACACAATACTTCGGAGCCGCTGAAGTTAGCGCAAAGCCCGCACATCGGTGAGTCGCATTTACCACAGTTTGCGATGGCTGCGACGTTGGGATGGTTGTTACACTTCACGAGAAGGCCTTCTGACGGGGGTTAGTTCTCAATTCTAGTTTATGTAAGGGCTTGGCGCGACAGGAGCGGCTAGTGAAAACTGCGATCTATACCACAGTCTTACCCGCAACCCGCTCTGTATAAAGGGAGACCACCGCAGACCCGGTTCAGATCAGAGGAATGGCTGACGGCAACAAGCGCCACTAACTGTCGAGCGGGGAAGGAGGAAATGGCTTTCAATTGCTGAAATACAGGCAGAATAGTGAGGGGCCTTGTAATAGTTTCAGCGCACCCCAAATATATAATAGGCGGGAATACCGGGAGACAGATTAGAAATATCATGAAACTTTACCATTGCCCGAATGCCCGTTCAGTTCGACCGTTATGGACCCTGGAAGAAATGGGACTGGGCTATGAATTGGAAGTCATGCCGTTTCCGCCCCGCACCGAGGTCGAGGGCTATCTTGAAATCAATCCACTGGGGACAGTGCCGACCCTGTTCGATGGCGAGCTAACCATGACCGAGTCTACGGGTATTTGTCAGTATCTGGTCGACAGGTACGGGCCAACTCCACTGGGAGTGACTGTGAACGAACCGCAGTACGGGGACTATCTGAACTGGCTGCACCGCAGTGATTCAACCTATACGTTTCCCCAGGCCATAGTCTTGCGCTATACCCAGCTGGAACCCGAAGAACGCCGGGTTCCACAAGTGGTGCAGGACTATTCGATCTGGTTTCACTCCAGGCTCAGAGCCGTAGAGGCGGCTCTGGAAGGAAAAGAGTTCCTGGTAGCAGATCGCTTTACCATTGCCGATATTGCTGTGGGCTATGCGCTGCAAATGGGAGAGCGCCTGGGATTGAGTGAGCGCTATAAGCCTAACTGCCAGCGCTACCTGGCAGAACTGAACAACCGTCCCGCCTATAGAAAGGCACAGGAGAAGGGTCGACTGGATCAATAGAAAGTAGGGGTGTTTTGTTACGCCCATTCTACAAGTTTGCTACACTGGCGATATTGAATGCCAGAAGGTGTTTAGAGATGCGTAAATTTAACAGATTGAATAGCTTAACCAAATTAACCGGTGCAGCACTCGCTTGCGTACTACTGGTTGCCTGTCAGAACAGTGGTCCGGCGTTTCACCGCATGGACCGGAGTGAGCTGCAGGCATACAATGATACGGTCGAGGTTCCCGATATGGTGTACTGTTTCGAGGAAGTCAGGACTGGTTCTTTCATCAAGAAAAAGTATTGTCTGACGCTACAGGAAATCGCCGATGCCCTGGAAGATAATTCCAATTATGTCGGCACCATCAATTATGATGGCGGTGGGCGTGCCTTTACTCCTGGATACAACCGGAACTAGTTATAAAGTTATATAAGGACAGATTTATTTTAGACAGGAAAATAGATCTGTCCCTCTTTCCAGTCGCTCTTTCCTGTCCCTTTCCCCAGTTAAAGAATCTCCGTTTCCTTTGAATCGCCAAAGGTTTGAATTGCTTCCAGGGTATGGAAATTTTCCCAGGGGATGTCTGCCGGATCTCTAGTCCAGAATTTATTGGCTCTGGCATAACAGCAACTTCGGTTCTCTTCCTTAAGTCCGTTTATTTCTGCACCTTTGAGCCGATCTTCAATCTCTGCCAGCTCGGCGTCACTGTCGACCTGGAAGCCAAGGTGATTGAGTCCGACTTTACCGCAGCGCTCCGAAATGGCGAAATTGACAGCAGGATCATCGAGCATCCACTTCGCATAATCATCCTTGATCACATCGGCTTTGTGACCGAACAGAGTACTGTAAAAGCCGATACCTTTATCCAGGTCTTCGACTGACACATGAACATGTAAGCGTTTCATTCGCGGAGCCTCTTTGTCGTGTGAAATTAATCTGTCTCTATGTCGCACACGTGCTGTTGCAAGACGAGGACTCGAAACTACCCTGACAACAATCTTCCACCAGGTAAGCAAGCAGGTCATTAATAACTCGGAAATTGGGTGAATAGATCAAAGACCGCCCATCGCGTTTCACAGCTATCAACCCGGCCTGTTTCAGATTGCGCAGATGAAAAGACAGGGTGGCGCCGGGCAGATCAAACTCTGCAGCCATGACGCCAACTACCTGCCCTGCTGGTCCCTGTTTGACAAGGTAACGAAAGATTTCCAGGCGTGTCTCATGGGCCAGCGCGGCGAATGCCTGGGATGCTGCAAATATTTCCATATTTCCAATATATTGGAAATATAAATTCCTGGCAATCATTTTTTTGTGTTAATTCAGTCGATTATTCTTTCCAGGCGAAAAGTCAGCAAGGGGCCATAGCGCCAAATCAGCGAATCATCCTGGAGTTCCCGTTCAACGGTGATGGGCATGTCCTGCGGACGCAGGACATGAACGCCGTTCTCAAATGAAGCCGCTACCGAGATTGGGGCGCCATTGGTGGATGGGGCGCCGATGTCGTTAACCCCATTTTCGTAGCTGCCATCGGCGCGCATGTCATGGGTCACGCCTCCCGCGGTAATGACAACTCGATTACCACATTGTTCGATACGCTGCAGGTTGCCTATGCTGCTTTTTGCTCCAGCAGGCCCCGCAATGACTTCCACGATTTTCCACATGCCGCGCATGTCAAAAACTTCGGCAGCGAGCGGTTCAGTACACCTCGACAGCACAGGTGGTGGCATGGTTTTCCAGTACCCAGGTGGCGTGTGGGCTATCGGGATATCGTCGGCCATAACCAGCTCGTCTGCAGAGAGTAAAGGAGCAGAGATTATCAGTGCCAATGCCATTGTCTGATGGAGTCGTTTCATGGGTTCGCTTCTTCAGTCATGCAGGGATGGTTCCTTAAGCAGCATTTATTACTCGGTGAAATCTACTGTATTATGGATTTCATTCCAATAACAACACTCTTTCCCGGGAAGCGATCATGAGAACTCCAACCACATCGCTCGTGCTTTTGTTCTGCTGCGCCTTATTAAATACCTGCTCCGAGCCGTCTCGGAATACCGAACCTGCCAATTACGACTGGGTAAATTACGGCAACGATGCAGGCCATTCCAAGTATGCGCCACTCGATCAGATCAACCGGGACAACGCCCGGAATCTGGATATTGCCTGGATCTGGGAATCGGTGGACAACGCCGCGGTCCTCGAGCGCCCGCAACATGTCCCGTCCGGTTTCAAGGCCACACCAATCACCAGAAATGGCCTGCTCTATGTCAGCACACCCCTGGGTCATGTCGCTGCACTGGATGCCAGAACAGGAGAGGAAAAATGGGTATTTAATTCCTTTACCTGGGAGCATGGCAGGCCCGCCAATAACGGCTTTAATCATCGCGGCGTTACTTACTGGGAAAAGACTACGCCTGATGGTATGCAGCCACGCATCATTATGAGTACAGCTAATGCGTTTCTGTGGTCACTGGATGCCAAGACTGGTGAGCCCGATCCGACCTTCGGCACTAACGGTAAGGTTGATCTAACGCTTGGCCTGGGCCGTGCGGTGGACCGATCCATGATTGCCCACTCGGCCGCGGTCACTATCGTCGGGGATACAGTAATACTCGGTTCAGTTGTGTATGACGACCCCATGTTTGATCGCAAGCCGGCGCGGCTCATCGATCTGCCACCTGGACATGTGCGTGGATTCGACCTGAACACCGGGGAGCAGAAGTGGATCTTTCACACTATTCCTCAACAGGGTGAAGTGGGCAATGATACCTGGGAAGACGATTCCTGGCAGGTTACCGGAGCCACCAACATCTGGACACATCTCAGTGCCGATCCCGAACTCGGCTATGTCTACTTACCAATAGGTACACCAGGGAACGATTGGTATGGCGGTCAACGCCTGGGCGATAATTTATTTGGCACTACCCTGGTGGCATTAGACGCTGCCACCGGTGAGCGCATCTGGCACTACCAGATCGTGCATCATGAACTGTGGGATTACGATCCACCGGCGGCCCCGACTCTTGTAGATCTCACCGTCGATGGGCGGGATATCAAAGCACTGGCGCAGGTTTCCAAGCAGGGTTTTATCTATGTACTGGACAGGGAGACTGGTGAACCGGTGTGGCCGATCGAGGAACGCCCGGTACCGGCAAGCACGGTTCCCGGCGAGCGTGTCTCGCCAACCCAACCCTTTCCAACCCGGCCCGCGCCGTTTGAACAACAAGGCATTTCCGAAGCGACACTTATCGACTACACGCCGGAATTAAGAGCAGAAGCGTTACAGATCATCAGTTCTTTCGATTACGGCATGTTGTACACACCACCATCGTTACGGGGAACGATCAATCTTCCCGGCTGGACTGGCGGCGCGGAATGGAGTGGGGCAGCATTCGATCCGGAAACGTCCATGTACTATATCCCCTCCGTAACCAGCCCCATTGTCGTACAGCTCATCGAGCAGGACCGAGCCGTTACCGAATTTCGTTACGTGCGCGATGGTATGCGCAATGTAGATGGACCCCAGGGTTTGCCGATAACGAAACCGCCCTACGGTCGCATCAGTGCTGTTAACCTGGATACAGGGGACTATGCCTGGGTGCGAGCCAATGCCGAAGGGATACGCCAGCGGCTAATCGACATGGGCATCGCCGACCCGGGTCCGGTCGGCGTCACAAATATCGCGCCGTTGCTGGTAACCAAATCACTGCTGTTTCAGGCCATCACCGACGGTGAACCAGTGCTGCGCGCCATGGACAAACAAACCGGAGAAACTGTTTACGATTTCTACTTGCCGGCAATCCCGCAAGGAGCTCCCATGACCTACATGATCGATGGCAAGCAATATATCTCGGTGGCATCCGGCGGCGGAGCCGATGCGAGCCTGGTAACAGTGGCGTTACCATAGATAGCTTGAAGCGTTTTTCTACTTCTGTAAATTTCCAGAGAATGGCAACGCTAATTCACGGGTTATCTCTGCCGCAGGTATTGGCCTGCAGCCGCTCGTGTCAGTACCACTCCACAGGGAAGAAAAATCATCCAGGCCCTGCTTTTGCGCAAAACTGCGTAAGGGCGCGATAGCCGTTGCGGTTAAAGGAAAGTCTGGCATTCCTTCACGGATAGCGCCCAGCTCTTCAATCAGGCGATTACGAATAGCTCTTGCAGGACGACCGGTGAAGAGATTGGTCAATACAGTATCGGCTGCTGTTGCCCGGGCAAGCGCCGCCCTGTGCAGATCGCTGGTGGTAGCCTCCGGACAGTGCAGATAACTCGTACCCACCTGCACACCCGCAGCACCTGCTGCCATCGCCGCAGCGACAGTTTTGGCTGTGGCGATCCCTCCTGCAGCGATCACTGGAACACTCACCGAGCCGAACATTTTCTCCAGCAGGTCGAATGTACTCAATTGACCGGCAAGGTCGTTGCTCAGGAAAATTCCGCGGTGACCGCCGGCTTCAACGCCCTGGGCGATGATGGCATCGACACCTTGCGCCTGCAGCCAGATTGCTTCGTCTGCCGTGGTGGCGGTCGAAAGAACTCGCGATCCCCAGCTCTTTACCTTAGCCAGAAGTGAAGCATTGGGTAAACCAAAATGAAAACTCACGACTGCCGGTTTGAATTCTTCCAGCACTTCAGTGTGTTGTTCGTTAAAAGGTGCCCGGCCCGGACCAGAGTTAATGGACCGAATGTCCAATCCAAATTCAGCATAGTAAGGTGCCAGTAACGCTCGCCATGCAGCTTCTTTCGCAGGATCTATTGTCGGTGGTTCATGACAGAAAAAATTTACGTTGAACGGATGCGCTGTCTGTTGAGTGATGGCGAGTAACTCTTCGCGTATCTGTTCCGGACCCAGCATGGCACAGGGAAGGGAGCCGAGGCCGCCGGCATTGGCCACCGCGATCGCAAGCAGGCTGTCCTGCACTCCGGCCATCGGCGCCTGAACGACAGGAAAGCGGATATCAATATCCAGGGCTTTTTGTAGAGTTGTCATGGAATGCATGAAACTTGAGAGTTTTGGGGCGGCACAGTTGAGTTCTTGGTTGCCGTTACTGTGATGTGCGAATGAATCTCATCGGGGGGTAGGGGAAACTAACAATTTAACAACATAAGTGCCCGATTTTTTTGAAAAACCTAATAGTCAAGTACAAAGCTAAGTTGTTAATTTGTTAGTGTCCCCATTTATCGTGCAACCGCTTTAGCGGGCAATAATAAACTGGCACAACCTTGCAGGGTACCGGTTTATTGGCTTGAAGCTGGGGCTACAGTTGTGCTGCCTCCGCCTCTTGCCGTCTGGCGCCTCCGAGGATTCCCGGAAACGCATAGTTGCCTTCGTGACAGGCATATTCATACATCGCTTCCTCGGTTGGTTTGCGATTCATGGCAACCTCACCAGTCCAGGGACGTCGATAGGTCAACGGATCCTCGATGGTAAATGCATACTTAATCTTGTCCTGCTCGATCAATTCGAAGCGTTCGGTAATGGTCATCTGATCCGAGCTATCGCGGAACGACTGTTGAGGATGAAAGTTTTGAGTTTTCACAACCAGGGTGTCTCCATCCCAGTAGCCCACCGAATCGCCCATCCATTTCTCGAAATCGGCAGCACCGTGGTCTTTATCCAACGGGATGATGCGCGCATCGTGTACCATCTCCACCAGGATCATTACGTGGTCCGGTGTCTGCACGATCTGGTAATTGCTGTTATAGAGAGTCGGTAACATAGGTGGCCCGGAACCGGAACTGAAGGTAAGCAGACAGCGTTCCGCCAGCCCTCTTAGTTCGGGCCCATCGAAGGGCTCCACACCAGGTCTTGCGCGCCATTGATCGCGTAGTGAATTTTGCGGGCGGTCGCCTTCAAGAAACGGAATCTGGCCATTCGCTGGATCGACAATAATAGAAGTACGATATTCACCATTAATCTGAATGGCGTCGTCACGTGGGTCCCACCAGAAACTGTTATAGCCGGCATCGGCATTGCCATCGGTAGGCGGCCCACGTTCGGGGTCAATATCTGCCCCGCCGCGCGTATACCGATCGCGCCATCCCTGTTGCAGGTCGTTGGCCTCTGCTTCGGTTAAGAAGCCTTTTTCGCCAAACTCTTCGGTTCGTACCAAGGGTGTCTGAGACGAATTGGTCCAGATGCCCTGTAGATCCGCTCGCCCGTCGGCTGTTCTCGGCATCTGCCAGGTCTGGGCTGAAGCATTGATGAGGATCAGTGTTGTAGAACCCAATCCCAGTAACATGCTCAGGATAATTTTCATGTTTGAGCTCTCCTATAATTGAATCGAATAGCCAGTAAGTCTGTTTTCGAGCTTACTCGCAATGAATAGCTGCCTCAATATAAAGTAGACAACAGGGGTGGAATCGAGGATGGAACAGCAAGTCTCCGCGGTGTATAGGCAGAATTAAAGCCAACTCCATTTAAGTCCATGCCTTCTTTGTTGGGGAACATTAACCTGCTTGCGCGTTAAAACCCTGGCAGCCAGTAGTCTTAGGAAACATTCAAGAATACTCGCACAACTCGATCTGCGGCGCTGCCCTGCCTGGCGGAATAGAGCTGGCTTAGTCTTTCAACCTGAACACGTGCAGCGCGTTGCCAGTGCGAGGGTGATGAATCTCCGGTGCGAGCGACGCCGGACCCATCCTCGGGCTACCGCCCCCGAGTCCAGTCGACACCACGATATACTGTGTGCCGTCCACCTGAAACGAGACTGGAAAGCCCTGCACCGACGTGCCGAGTCTGGTTTGCCACAGCAACTCACCGGTCTTCACGTCGACTGCTCGAAAGCGGCGGTCGAGATCGCCGACAAAGGCGAGCCCACCCGCCGTCGAGAGCACACCGGTCAGGAACGGCGCCCGTTGCTCGAGGCTCCAGACCTCCTGCATCGTCTCGACATCATACGCGGCGAGCTTGCCGAGGTTGCCGTTGGTTCCTGGCATCTCCAGAAACGGTCGCGACCGCATCCCGACGCCGCCGGAACCTTCTACGAGTGCCACCTCTCCACCAGTCATCTCCATACAAGTCTGGGCCAGGGGGATGACGAGGAGTCCTTCACCCGGGTGATAGCTCATCGGGTGCCAGTTCTTGCCGCCAGCGGTGCTGGGACACGACGATATTGCCTCATTGACCCTGGCGTTGCGAATGTCCTGCCGATACGTCACGGCGCCGGTGTCCGGGTCGATCCGCTCGAACACGTTTTGATAAACCGTTTCCTTGAAGTCAAGAAACTCGCCGGTTCTGCGGTCGTTCTTCCACAAGATGCCGTGCTTGCCGACACTGAACACCACGGGACGCCCCGCGACATCGACTAGCACCCTCTCGAACACCTCATCAAGATCGAGCGTTTCGCCGGGGACATGCTGGAAGTACCACTCCAACGCGCCATCGTCTGGGTGAAGCGCAAGGGTCGAGTTGGTGTAGAGCGCCGCGTCGTCCACTGTCATGCCGCGACTCGCCGCCACCCACGGTTTCGGCTGCGCCACACCGAAGTAGATGAGGTCCAGGACCGGGTCGTAGCTGCCCGTAATCCAGGTATCGCCACCGCCGCGGACCTCGTCGGGCAGGTTCGCCCAGGTGTCGCCGCCCGGCTCGTCCGATCGTGCGACAGTGTTGAAGGTCCAGAGCGATTGACCGGTGTCGGCGTCGATCCCGCTGATGTAGCAGCCGACCGGGCTGAAGCGCTCACAACCGTTGAGCCCTTGCACGATCTTGCCGCGCACGACAATCGGGCCGCTCGTGCTTTGGTGACCCTGGGTGTTGTCGCCGAACCGCATGGTCCACAGCATCTCGCCGGTGGCCGCATCGAGCGCGACCATCCGTGCATCGGATGTAGCCAGAAAGACCTTGTCCTCGTAGACCGCAAGGTTGCGGCTCATCCCGGAGTATGACTGGGCTTCAATCCCTACTTCATGCTCCCAGATCAGGTCACCGCTGCGCCCGTCGAGCGCCTGCACCAAATTGCCGAAATTGGTCACATAAATAACCCCGTCGTGCACGATCGGTGACGGTGCATTCCATCCGCCTTCGGTCATCGACCATGTCCACGCGAGTTCGAGGTCCTGCACGTTGTCTCGGGTAATCGTGTCAAGCGCACTGTAGCTCCAGGCCGCGTAGTTGCCCCGGATCATCAGCCAGTCGTCGGGAGAGGGAGACCGCAGCATCTCATCGGTGACCGGTCGGAAGTTGGGGACAGTTCCAGTTATTCTGAGCCCTGCCGGCGCGTTTTGTGATCGCCCCTGTGGTGCCGTCTGTGCTACGACCTGCGCTGCACGGACCGGGGTTGCTGTTGCTGGCCGTGCCGCCAACGCGCTAATCGACAGCGGCGTTGTAGCGGTCAGTTCGACGCCGCTCGCGGCAACGTCATTGGCCTGGAGCAGGTACGCCACAATGTCGACGTATGCCTGATCACCGAGGCTACCGGGTTGGTCAGGGGGCATCGTCGCGCGGATGCGGTTGAACAGGGCAGCAGGGCTCAAGTCAGCCCACAAGTTCATGAAATTCAAGCCGGCGAGCTGGGGCGCCTCGAAGCTGCCCTGAAAGTCGGTGCGGTGACAGCTCGCGCAGGCGCGCACGTAGACTTCGCCGCCGCGCATGGCCTGGTCCGCCGTGAACCCACCAGTCTGCTGAAGTTCCTGCGCAGTCGGGCTCGTCACTATCACAATCGCCAGGACGCCGGTGATACCAGCAAAATATGTCGCCGTTACTCGTCGGCGTCGCGCGTCATTGCATTGGGTCATTGCCAACGTCCTTCCCATTGTTCAAGCAGTCGAGTGCTGCTAGTCAAGCAAAGTGCCAGCCGGCCAGGCGGGGCCAGAGCGCAGTTGTGCAAGCGGCCGCAAGCCTCGATAGGCGAATTTCTGCACGCGCTTACCCTCATAGGTTTCGGTGGTGTAAAAATTGCCCTGCGAATCGCTGACAATGCTATGTGTGCCGTAGAACAAGCCGGGTTGCCGACCACCTTCACCTATGACATACATGACCTCCAGCGAGTCACGATGCACAACATGAACTTTCATATTGGAACCGTCAGCCACGTAAATAAATTCCTGATCATCGTCCTGGGAAAAAGCAATGTCCCAGGTGGCACCAGAACCGACAGTCATGGGGGCGACTTGTGCTTCTTTGACATAGGTACCATCCGGTCGAAACACCTGAATTCTGTCCGCACCCCTGTCACACACGTAGACCAGCCCGTCCTTGGACGGTTCGGCGCAATGCACGGGGCCAACGAATTGCTGCGGCAACGGTTCACCAGGGACATACGTGACGCGGTCATCTGAGGGCCGATTACCGTAAGCCCCCCAGTAGCGTTTGAAAGCTCCGGTAGCAATATCCACAACAGCTACCCGCTTGTTGCCGTAACCATCGGCAAAATAGGCCTCGTTTGTGCCCGGGTCAATTGCGATCTCGGCGACGCGGCTGAAATGAGTCGTGCTGTTACTGTCAACAGGCTCCCCGGGCAAGCCGATTTCACGTACAAACTGGCCGTCACGGGTAAATACCAGGACATGGGAATCACCACCTCCATTGCCACCTATCCAGACGTTGCCGTTGGGTGCTATTTCAATGCCATGATTTGAAGCAGGCCAGGTATACCCCTGTCCAGGGCCGCCCCATGAATTAACAAGTGAGCCATCGGCAGCGAACTCCAGAATCGGTGGGGCGGCTGTGCAGCAATCTGCTATGCCATTGTCGATACCGATTTCCTGTGTGGCAAAATTACCGTCATCATTTCGGTGCACAATGAAAACATGATCACGTGCATCTACAGCCACGCCAATAGTGCTTCCCAATATCCATTTATTGGGCAGGGGCTGGGGCCAGAATGGATCCACTTCAAAATGAGGCACCATCCGCCCATTGCTGGCGGCGGTAACTGAGCTCTGCAAATAGCTTTGAGCAAAACCGAGTACTACGAGTAATGAGAGGAGTAGAGTGGCAGCAATAATGGAGCTTTTTTTATGTTGCATGATTTGACCTTCTTTATTATGAGGTTAACTAGCTATATAGCACTCAGATAGTTGACATTCCAGTGTATGCGGTGCCAAACCTTGAGTTCATTTTCCGAATCACCGATTAGAGGAATTACAAAATGGCTCAGCAGGTGAGAATAAAACGATTAGCAATGCCAGCGTCCATCAGGGCAAAGCAATGAGGACGCAGGCGACGCAATTGGAATACCCTGAATCGAATCCCAGAGTCTACGACAAACAAAGAGCCACTTGCGAATATTCGCGCCCGCTCATTGCTGTTTGGCGCTGGCGGCCGATCCGCCAAGAAACAGGCGGCTCCCGTCGTCGAGTACAAAATTACTTCCTACCGCCTTGTTTGTCCTGTCTTTGGACAGATAGCCCTCGACGATCAGCAGGGTTCCTATCGGTACCGTGTACTGAGTCACACCGTTGCGAATCAGCTGATTCGGGCTGCCGCCCTCGACCTGCCATTGGACAACCTCGCCGTCAGGACCTGCCACGTCGATATGGAACCACGAGTGGGGGTTGATCATTTCCCAGCGGGCCAGCGTGCCTTCGAGGGTCACTGGCCTGTTGACGTCGAATTCTGCGGCGAAAGCATGGTGGGCCCACGTGGGAATAGCCCAAAGCGCTAGTGCAACGCCGGTGATGACTACTCTGGATCGGGTCTGCATTGGAATGCCCTCCTTAATTTTACTATTGCGCAGCCGTTTCTTCTTCAACCAATTGCTCTTCGAGGCGAGCTCCAGCGAGTGTGTTAGACATGCCGTAGTTTCCCTCGTGGCAGGCGTGTTCGAAGATCGGGCCGATAGTCTTCTTCATCAAAGAATCGGCAGACCAGGGGCGGGTCCACATGGAAGCATCGTCGATCGTGAATCTGTACACCAACGTGGCGTCGTCAATGCGGGTAAACCGTTCGGTCACACGCATGTTAGCGGTGGATCCATAGATAGGATTCTTGCCGTTGAAGTTCGTCGTTTCAACGACCAGCGTATCGCCTTCCCAATGACCCCGCGAGCTGCCCATCCACTGACTGATCTTTGCGTCGGCTTGCTCTCGACCGTCCAGCGGAATGATGCGGGCATCATGAATCATCTCGACGAGGATCATCACATAATTGTGATTCTGTACGAACTGGTAGTTAGTGTTGTAGCCCACGTCGAGCATCGGGGGACCGGAACCTCGCATGATGAGACAACGTTCGCTCAGGTTCATGTTCTCGGCGGCATCGTAGGGAGCGCCCCGCAGCCCCCGCTGTTCTTCTCGCGCTGCCATGATCCGTTGGCCTTCCGCAGTCAAGGGAGGGATTCTTCCATCCGGGGGGTCGTAGATGAGTGAAGTTCGAAGACCCGTTGCGAGAGTAGCCTGACTGCGGTCGAGTCCGAATTGGGTGAAGTCGTAGTGAACATCTGCTGTCGTGCCTGGTACGGTCTGCGCGCTTTCAAGGTCCAGCATACGCGCTTCGATTGCGGCGACTTCTTCAGCCGTGTAAAACTCGCCGGCCACGCCATCGCGCTGCTGCATTGGCGTGTAAGTCGCGTTCGACCAGAACCCATCAAAATCCGGGTGTCCATCTGCTGTGCGAGGCAGCGTGTACCCAGCCGCCACAGTCGGATCTGATATCTGTGCTGCAACCAGATTTGTTGTCAGCGATGCGATTACAAAGACGACGACAATGGGGCGTGAATTAATAAACCTATGATTCATCTGCATCCTCCTGCGCACTGCGTCACTGCGAACTGCGTTCTGGCTGTTTGCGCAGGTGACCGTAGATCAAGTCTTCTACAAACTCCACACATCTGAATTCCAATATTTCTGCATTCGGCTCGACACGCCGATAGAGGGGCATGCTCATGGTCCAGGGTCGAGTAAACACGTTCGGGTCTTCGATTGTGACTTCATACATCATGGTGTCTGCACTGCGCGGCGTGAACCGTTCGATCACTTGCAGGGCATCGCTATGAAAGTTTCCGGCCCGATCGAACCAGGTCTGCCCATTGAAGCCGCTGGTATCGACAACTAGCGTTGCTCCGTCCCAACTTCCGTTCGACCAACCCATCCAGGTAGGGGCAGGCGCTGGAGTATGGTTCTCCATGTAGATCGTCCGGACCGCGCCAGCGTACTCATGGATTAACATAATGTGCTGTCGACTCTGAATAATCTGAAAAGGGAAGGGCAGGTAGGTGGCGCGCGGCACGCCGGGTAGATAACACTTGATCTCAGGGTCAAGTTCCAGGCGCTTGGCGAAGTTCTCGTCTCTTTGTGCCCGCGCCTCCGGCCGATACGGAATCTCGCCGCCGTCGACGACACCAAGACCCGCCGGTACTGCGGCAATGGCACCGAGTTCCCGCACCATAGAGGGACCCGCCGCGTGCGGCTCGATGTTCCAATTTGCCGTGTTGATGGACTGCCAGATGCCATTCAGGTCAGGACTACCATCGGCAGTGAGTGGTGCCTGGTAGTCAGCAAGCTGTGCAGTGGCGCTCGTCATGCCGAGCAACAAACCGACCGCGATGGCGGCTGTCCTGGTGGCCCATCTTCCAAATCGGTCTCCCATCAGGGCGGTCTCCTGGGTAATCTCATGCAGTACCTGCCAAGAATAATCCCTGCAATCATGGGCGCTGTCAATGCAGCGGGAGAATGTGTACTAGAAGCAAGACAAGAAAAGGGCGCTAGTGCAGTTCATAACGATAGCCAAGAGCTATTTAGCATTACGAGCACTCAAATATTGAACACAACAACTCATTCAATGGGCATCCAAAATAAATCAATAGCTGAATTGCTCAGAAATTGAATCGTCAAACCATGAAGTTAAGTTATTCATGTCCCCCTGTTGTTTCCTCAGACTCTGACCCCTTGAATACGCTTAAGTTATTGGTATCCCCTATTAATCTTAATCCAATCCGGATTCGCACAATGCCGGCAATTATTGTATTTTTGGCGCTGGGTTTCAGCCTCTAAATGAACCGGCGACTCAAGAGGCGGTTCTCGTTGGAATGGGTCTCGCCGCTAACATCCACCGAGCAGGAATTACTTATGTTTTTTTACTCTCGTCCTAAAGCAATTTTTAGATTTTCTCTGTCCCTGACTGCGTTACTGTGCGCAGGCCTGACCGCTGCTCAGCCAGGCTTGGCTCAGGAGCAGACCACGGGAGACGACTGGGTCGCTGCGACCATGTGCGCGGCGGATAGTCGCTCGGTAGACCTGGAGCAGGCGCTATCCTTTACCTATACGCAAGCTGATGGCAACAATCCGCGCCACCTTGATGCCACGCAGGCGGGCCTCACCACGGCCGATCTGTCAAAGCTGGCACTGGCCTGGGCGGTCGCCTTTCCCGAAACGTCCGGTTTGCGCGCCGCGCCGGTGATCATTGGCTCGACTATTTTCTATTCCGCCACCGATTCCGGTCGAGTTCTTGCGCTGGACATCAACACCGGTTGCGCCAAGTGGGTCTACGATGCGGACACGCGCCTGCGCTCTTCAATGGCCTACGCGGTAATCGATGGCTTGGGCACACTGGTGTTTAGCGATCAGGGTGGTATGGTTCATGCCATCAACGCGGAAAATGGCGAGTTGATTTGGGTCGCGAGCGGCCAGGCATCCAACAACCAGGCAATGATTACCGGCACACCGGTTATTTTTGATGACAAGATAATCGTGCCGCTTTCCGGTTCCGGTGTCATTACCGGTGGCAACCCGCGCTTTGAATGCTGTGAAAATCACGGCGCCGTCACCGCACTGGATGTACGCACCGGAGAAAAACTGTGGGAATACCACACCATGCCAGCGGCTGAATACACTGGCGTGGTCAGCTCCACCGGTGTAAAACAGCGCGGCCCTTCCGGTGCCCCAATCTGGACTACGCCCACTGTTGATGCAGAGCGAGGCCAGGTTTACGTCACCACTGGCGAAAATACTTCGCACCCCACCACCAATACCAGCGATGCGATCATCGCCCTGAATCTTGAAACCGGGGAGGCAAACTGGGTTTTCCAGGCACTAGCGAATGACATGTGGAATTTCGGCTGCAGCGCCGGCGGCCCTAACTGCATAATTCTGGAAGATACCAATGCTGTCGATTTCGATTTTGGCGGCCCTGCCATCCTGGTAGAGGCAGGTGACCGGGAGCTGCTGATTGCCGGCCAGAAATCCGGCGATCTCTGGGCCCTGGATCCGGTCACGGGTGCGCTGGTCTGGAATCAGCGCGTCGGTGAAGGGACAGCGCTGGGCGGCAACCATTGGGGCATCGCCACCGATTCCGAGCGCGCCTTCATGACCATCAACGATCCAGGCGGCATGGGTAGGAACAGCCGGCCTGGTATTTACACTTATTTCGTCGGCACCGGTGAGCCAAGTTGGCACTACGAAGTACAGCCGGATTGTGGTGGCGAGCGCAGCGAAAGGCTCAGGCGCTGTGAATCACTGTATGGTTTCTCTGCGACACCGTTGTCCGTGGACGGGGCAGTCATCACCGGGGGACTCGACGGGCGCCTGTTTATATTCAATTCGGATTCGGGCGAGCTGCTTTTTCAATACGACACGGCAACGGAGTTTGAAACCGTTAACGGAGTCGAAGGCTATGGCGGTTCAATCGACAGTCATTCCATTGCCGCGGGATCTGGCATGGTGTTTGTAGGTTCCGGATACGGTCAGTTCAGTCAGGTGCCCGGTAACGTGCTGCTGGCTTTTAAGCCGGTGGAATAACGCTACTTACGATCAGCATCTAATTAAAAGGAAGTCAGAGTAAAACTACTGTATCTTTCCTCTGACTCTATTTATTTGTCTATTTAGCCGTAGAAAGCTGTGATGCCCTTGCACATGAGAATGATTGTTTGTTTTGCGATCGTACTGGTATTGAATTTTTCCCAGTCGGCACATGCAGAACGATCCCGGTTAGAGAGTGATTACCTGATAACACCCCGGGTCGATGTCGATGGCATCGAGGCATTCGCGCTAATCTTCCGTATCGAGTTTAACGGCGAATACCTGTTTGTTTTGGAACATGCGTCTGATCCGGAACAAAATACCACCAGTTCTGGCAGATACGATTCTGATTCACAAACCCTCGTAGTGGACGAGAACGAACTTGAAACCGGCGAGCTGTATTCTGCCACTCTGGAATTCGTGTCCCAGTCGCCGGACACAGTTTTCAGATTGAAAAGCGCCGCGTTACTATTCTCGCCTTCGGGTCAATCTGAACCCACTACAGATGATGTTCCTTTACCTATTCGAAGCGGCGTACGACCAAGAACGACTTCCGATGTCCCTCACGTCCAGATTGGGGTAGAACCTGTGTCAGCAGTCAACACCGAACTGTTTCGACGGGTGTATATGCTGCCGGGGGTCGAACAGCGCACAGCATCAGTAAGCTTTCGTCCAGGCACGTGGGGTCTGTGGTTAGGGGATAATCTTACCATTGCCCAACCGCAGGTGAGGATCAGTGGACGAGAATTTGCCCACATCCATCCCGATGGCAGTCTGCATCTCTCACTGGAACCAAACCGTGCCATCGAAGCAGTACAGGCGCGCTGGGCAATCTTCCATCCCTGGGCTGATCAAGAAGGAAGGGAAGGGTTTGTAATGCTATATACGCCTCGATCCATGGAAGATCTGGATGTGATATTCCAACTGATTGTCGATTCGTACAACTTTATTGCCGGGCAGAATGTTCAGGCCACAGATTACTATTAAATAAGGGGCAGACACATTTTTCTGGTAGTTTGCGGAGCTGGATATTCCCAAAAAAATGAGAAAATGAGGTCTGCTCCTGTTTTACACAGCCACTATATCAAGCCTCCTACGGCGCTGCCTCCCATAAGAAAAGTAATCCTGACAACCCATCTAGTAATAGGAGACTCTGATGACCTAGTAACTTAGCCACTACAGAAGTGTACTATTTGGAGGTCATTAACCAGAAATGATTATTTTACTTTTCTAATAGTGTCCCCAACATTACGGCAGCCATTACTTTCACTACCCCAGCAGTACCTTGATAGGAATGCGCGAGCCTAAAGCCAATTGAAGAAACTATAGCACAGGCCCAGATTGGCATATAAAAAGACGAGGCTCGGAATAATGCAGTACTGATTATTTGCTCTGACCTTTTTTTATTAGGAATGAAAAGGTTGCACTAACGACTTAGGGTCGCGTATAAAAAACTTCCTTTGCCTTAAAAAGTATATTTAGCTAAAAGAACCAGGAGGCATGCAATGAACAGATTCCGCCAGTTACTAAATTCTCGGTTTAATATCTTTACGATATTCCTGGCTATTCCGGTTAATGTTATAGCCGTTCTGTTGTTTCCAGCATCGACTGCAATCCAGGCGGCAGAGCCGCAAGGTGAAGTCTCTCGATACGAAAATCCCGGGATTGACAGCCTGCCGATGATCTTCGAAACCGACGAGTACGAGATACTAGTGGAAGTAGTTGCCAGCGGCCTGTCCCGGCCTTGGAGCATGGCATTCCTGCCAGACGGCGACATGTTTATCACGGAACGAAGTGGCAATGTTCGTGTGCTACGAGACGGCGTATTGGAACCTGATCCGTTACCAGGTACTCCTCAAGTACACGCCCTCCAGCTGTCCGGACTGATGGATATCGCCTTGCACCCGGACTATGACAGCAACGGCCTGGTCTATCTCACCTATAACAAGCCGTTGGGCGAACGCGAGCAGACCATTGTCCTGGCCCGGGGCCGCTATGACGGCAGCGGTTTTCAGGACATGCGCGATATTTTTGTCTCGACTCCTAACCACGCTGGCGGTTCACGGATTTTGTTCGCTCCGGATGGATCCCTGTTCATGACCGTTGGAGGTGCTTATACTGTGGGCCGCACCGCAGAACGAGCTCAGGATGGTGGCTGGCATTCGGGTAAGGTATTGCATTTGCGTGATGACGGCAGTCCGTTTCCCGGTAATCCGTTTGCCGGGCAGGCCAGTTATCACTCAGAGATTTACTCCATGGGTCACCGCAATCAGCACGGTCTGGCTTTTTATCCCCGCACCGGTGAATTATGGGCTCATGAGCATGCCCCACAGGGCGGCGACGAGCTGAATATTATCAAGCCTGGCGCAAATTACGGTTGGCCGGTGGTTTCCTATTCCAGGGATTACGGCGGACCCAGAATCACCCAACAACCTTGGCGGGAGGAGTTTGAACAACCGGTTGTATTCTGGCTGCCATCGATCGCACCGTCCGGGTTGATGTTTTACACTGGTGATCAATTTCCAGCTTGGCAAAACCATGCCTTCGTTGGCTCTATGCGAGTGGGTCGAATTTTGAGGACAGGGCATCTGGAAAGAATAGTCCTTAACGAAAATGGTGAAGAAACTGCCAGGGAATGGATTCTGGAAGAACTGGGTGAGCGCATTCGGGATGTTAAACAGGGGCCAGATGGCCTTATTTACGTACTTACCGAATCACCCGAAGGTGTGCTATTGCGCCTGTCGCCGGTTGCACCGGTCCAGTGAACAAGTAAAGGGACTGAAAGTGGAAATTGGGAACACCCACAACTTAACAACTTGGGGCCTGCCTTCCGTTAAGTTGTTAAGTTGTGAGTGTCCCCCTTCCGTCCCAACTAACCATCAGTACAATCGGTAGATTGAAACTACCAAGATTAACAAGGAACGTTGGAACTCCTACTACAAGCAAAAACACCATGCTGAAATTCCAGGCTATTTTTAATAGTGATCCTGAAAATTCATGTTTGGTTCGATCCCACACCCAAGCTAGTGCGAGTCCAAGTGCGAATGGAAACCCTAAAAAGAGCATGAAGAGTGGGTCATCCGCCGCACGAAATATATCCGTATTTTCATATATTGTCTGAAATTCCGGAAAAATAGAGATGGTAATAAAGTTAATAGAAATTGTAGCTACCAACATTGCTGCACCGACTATTAGGCCGTTCCTAATAATTATTTTCATATTTTTATTGTAAGTGTATAAGTTACAAATAAGCCCCTCTGCTCCCCCAAATTATCCTTGCTTCTTCCATGGTGGCAACCTCTTCTTTTTTTAAGTTTCCAATGCCAAAGCATTTCACCATTTTATTTTGTGGTGGCCGCTCTCACATCGGACTCGCAGAAAACCATACTCCAGGTGGCACCACTGTTGGTCTCGATGACCTGTTTCAATTGGCTAACGCGGGAACACGCACCAACACATAAGTAATATGGTCACCCTGGTTCGTCAAATATGCGTGTGGTATTTTGGCAGGGATGTGAAGTACGTCGCCGGCAGTCAAGGGAAATCTCGATCCGCCGTTGATCACGGCACCGGGTACGTTCGACTCGCCGATCATCTCTCCTCCCACTAAAACTGTCCCCTGGCCACTCTGAACGAAAACGACATCGATAATATCGTTATGCAGCTCCGGCCAACCATCGCGGTCACGCCGGATGAATCGAAGGCGGTGCGAATTGCCACCCACGCCATAATCGGCCAGAGTCTCGCGGGATGAGCCATCGCTGCGCATTCGGGCAACAATATCCTCGTTCCTCTGTCCTAACTCCGCGGCTCGCCATAAACCGAAGCCCGGCGGATCAAGCATCGGGGCCTGACCGTCCGGGTTCTCTGTCACCGCGCCCCTGAATGCAGGGACTCTCACGAGGACATAGGTGATGTGCCCTGCACCTTCTATAAGGTAAGCGTGCGGAATCCCTGCCGGTATGCGAAGCACGTCTCCGGCTCCCACGGAATAGCGCGTACCACCGATGATTTCGGTCCCGATGTCACCCTCACGCCCTAACATTTCACCGCCGGCAAGGATTGTTCCCTGACCACTTTGAATGTAGACATAGTCCTCGATGTTATCGTGCTGCTCTGGAAATCCATTCCTATCTCGGCGAATGAACCGGAAGCGATGGGATCTTAACGGAGTCAGGTAGTCAGCCAGCGTCTCCCGAGAGGATCCGTCCGCTCGAATTGTCCTGCCGAGTTGGGCGTTTCGCTGCTCGAGCTCCAATGCACTCCATAGGAGGAATCCCGGCTCGTTCGCTTTGACATTTGTTGTCGGCAATCCTGTTTCAGCATCAGATAGCGCCAGTTGCTGGCATGCCTGTAGGATAACCGCCACACAGATTGTAAGTGCGAGCGCTGAAAGCTTGGTGCATCGGACGGATGTGTGCGGTCGAGCCTTGGAGTCAGACATCATGCAGTACCGTATGGAATTCTAAGGGGCACTAATAGTTTAATAGCTTAAAGGTCATTGCGAATTAGGTGCCAAGTAAAATGGCAAGAGTTCTTCCCTGAACGATATCCGACAAGGCTAGTAATAAATGAAAATGTAGAATTACCCAAATTATGGCCTCAAATCTGTGGGTGTCCAATTTAATTTTCAGAAACGGATATTATGTTTTAGCTAAGGTAGTGATTCACGATGGTTTCGTCGTTCATTTCCATATCAGCTAATAGATCATCGATATAACTGGGTATAAAAGATCCAATAAATCCTTCCGTGCCTCGATTCGGCAGGGCAATTTATGCCCAATCATGGGTTCGGTCTATCTCTTGATTCATCACATCTCCAAAAGGTAATTTCAAAGTGCCATGTAAATGTTCGGATAACCAGTGCACTCCAACTTCAAAGGTAAGTGTGCAGGCAAATGACGATGCCTGACCAATAAAACCAAGATTGGGAACGGTAGGCGGCAGAATATGCCGATATAGTCGAATATATCCTTTGCCTGAGATTTCCTGACTTATTTTGTCATTCAGAAACGGTGTTTCCTGTTGCCATCCAGTTGCAAAAATTACCAGATCAGCATCGAGCCTGGAACCGTCATCCAGTTCTATTCCTTTTTCTGAAAATTGCCTAACGGAACCACGAAGAACTTTTGCGAGCCCATAATTAACCACAGTAAAAAAATCACCGCCCACACCGACCTTCTCCATACCACTGGGTAGATTTTCTTTCGGGTCCAATTCCGGTGGAATCTTTAAATCTTTTCTCCATCCGGTTTCAGTAAATTTCCACCAGAGCCAGATCAGAGGTTTACCCAGACGATGAAACAACATTTTAACTTTACTGGAATGGTAGTATTTCAAAAAGAAAGTTAAAAATCTGGATGTTACTAAAAAATCGCCGGGGATTTTCACACCAGGTAAATAACGTGGTGCCATCCACTGCGGTCTTCTAAAGACCAAGGTTGGAGAAACACCTTGTTGTGCCGCCCACGCTGCACAGTCATACGCAGATTTACCGCCGCCGATAATGATGACTTTTTCTCCATTATTATAAGTAGACTCTGTTACTTCACTGGAATGTAGAGTTCTTCCTTTGAATTGTTCTTTAGCTTCTATCTCTGGAATTTTCGGTTTATGAAAAACCCCGTTACAAATCACAACAAAATCGAAGTCTCTCTTATCGATATTTTCCGTAGCTTGATATGTAACAGTTAAGCATTCAGGATTGTCCTGTGATCGGGAAACGTCAATAACTTCCGTGTTGCAAAATATTGAACTGCCAATATTGAAATGGTCTGCATATGCTTCCAGGTATTTATGGATATCCTCTGCATACGGGAATGTATCGACGTCATCAGGATAAGGAAAATCTGAAAATGCATAGGTATATTTTGAATTATTTGCCCGTAGTCCCGGATAAGCACGTGATGGTGACCAGTTTCCGCCAAGATTCGAATCTCTTTCATAAATAAAAACACGAACGCCATCTTCCAAAAACGTTTTCGCAGTCACTAGTCCGGCGATTCCGGCCCCAATAATACAAACATCTTTGTTCAAATTATTATTCATTTTGGTGGAGCTCATTTTGTATTCTAATAAGAATATTATCTTCATAAACTATTAGAGTCCCCAAGGTCATGAATCAGTTCGTCAGTGGCATAGGCTGCTGACGAACTGACTCTTAAAGCGCTGCTTGGTTTTCTTAGCTTGTTGGTTTTCTTTTATGGGGCGCAATCTTAAAACGTAGCGTGCGCATTAAACGGGCTGGCAGTGCCGCCTTTTATGGGATTGATCTGGATCGAAGTCATGAATTCCCAACGACCCAGGCGCTTGGCGACTTCCGCCACGTCTTTCATATAACCGTTGTCAACAATTGGCAAACCCAGATTCACCTGGGTGAGTTGATGAACAGGTCTGTTAATACCTGCTACACCGGATGGTTGTACATCATTGGCCGCATCACTTATCAGTATGGCGATGTCACGTTCCTTCAACCAGGGCAATACTGATGCATGCAGACCGGCACCGCCTTGCCCATAAGCCCATGGACCCTCGGCGTCGCGCTTCGCCCACCGGCCACCGCGAATAAACAGGGCATCGCCACTGCCGATCTTAACGCCGGCAAATTCTTCCCAGGCTTCCAGGTCTTCCACATAAATTGGTGTGCTGGGTTCCAGCCAATCAACCCCTCGCAGCAAAGGCATATCGACCAATATTCCACGGGTAACGTAGGAGGTTCCCATTCGGTCGATGGCCAGGTCTTCACAGCCGGAAGAAGTCAGGTTTTGTGGATAGCCATTGAAGATGATGTATTCACCATTTACTTCAGTGCGGTAGTGGCACAGTGCATCGACGTGCGACATCATGCCGTCATGTAATTCAAACTGCACCCCATCCATTGCGAAAGTGGGCTCTTCGCCATCTTTAACTCGCACTGGCGTAACTTCTCCGTTTCTCATTTCAAGATTAGTCATCCAGTGCTCGTAGTCACCAAAAGCCTGGCTATCTATAGCCTTCTCTTCGATGACGAAATGCTGCAGGGTTACTGTCTCACCCGTCAGCACCAATGCGGCTGCCTGGCGCGTCTTCTCTGGGGTAATCAGGTTCAACGTGCCACGCTGGTCATCAGGCCCCCAACGTCCCCAATTGGATAATTCATCCTCCCACTGCTTCAAGATTTCCAGCGTAACCAAGCGTGCTGGGAGCTGAGTTGATGGGTGTGCCTGAAATTGCTGAGCGGCAGAAAACCCGATCAGGCTTGCGGGCAATAAAATTAATAGAGTTTTCCAAATTGAATATTGATATCCAGGTATTTTTCTCATGGGCTTACCCTTTGTGGAAATAGATAGTTGATTTCAAGTGAAATGTATCGATGTGTGCCAAATATTACTTTTCTAACAACCATCGCTGTTCCCGAAACCTTGACATGTCAGATGACAGGTTGCAACATGTCGTCTGACATGTCAAACGGAGGAAAAACATGTTAAATGAAGTAGAACAGAACACATCAAACGCAGGAAAACAGCCAGAAAAACCGCTAGTTGCTCCCGATCGCAAAAAGCAAATACTCCTGGAAGCGGTCGAGATCATTGCAACAGAAGGCTACGCAAAGCTGTCGATGCGAGCTCTGGCGCGCGCAAGCGGCATAACACTGGGTGCACTGCAATATCATTTCCGTACTTGGGAAGAGATGCTCCGAGCGCTGTCCGCCTTCATTATTAAGGAGTACGAAGAGTCTTGGGTTGACACGAATTCCAAAGACAGCGCGCCTACCCTGCAAGTTGTCATGCGGACTCTGCTAAAGGATGCGCCTGGTTTGGCGTTTCAATCTGATAAGTTGTACCCACAATTGTGGGCGATGGCTCAGGTCGAGCCGACAATGAAGGAACTGCAGTGTGAGATCTTTGATCAGTACGTTGATGGGGTAGAAAAGCTGCTAGCAAATCTCCACAGCCAGGCACCGCGAGCAGAAGCAGTGGCAATTGTCTCGATGCTTGAAGGATCAATGTTGTTCAGAGGTGAGCCGTACAACTGGAAGGTTGATGCTGATGAGGTTTATGACGCCATTATCGGATTCATTGATGCAAAGTATGGCAAACAGAAAAACCAATTGAGTTAAGAAACAGATTTGAATACTGCAAAAACACTAGATTAGCAGACTAACAAATTAGAAGGCGAACATCATGAACTACCCATGCAAAAATCTTTGTTCGATAACCAAGATATTCTTCCCGTTGGCAGCACTGCTCAGTGCTTCGGCAGGAGCTTTGGCGCAGTCGGCTGAAGCGCCGACTTATTACGGGGGAGCCCTTGATGCTTTAAGTCGCAACTGTGCCGAATGCCACCGGCCAGAAGGTCCTAATCTGGGCGGCGTACAAGCACCGTTTTCTGTCCTGAATTTTGAGGAAGCAAAAATTTGGGCACCATTGATATCCCTGCGACTGAAAGACGGGTCAATGCCTCCCTGGGGAGCACACCAACAACATCAGGGAACATTCAAGAACGAACGTTATATATCTGATGAGGACAAGCAGCTGCTGATCGGCTGGGTTGAGGCAGGCGCACTTGAAGGTGATGCCAAGGATCAGCCTGGTGCTGATGAACTCGCTCTTAGCGCACCGGCGAATGAGCCTACCCTGGCACCGGACGGATCCATGTGGTGGATGGGAGTGCCCGATGCCACAGTTGCCTTTGCTGACCCGGTGCAGGTATGCGAAGAAGCAACAGATTGGCAACCGACGATACTCATGCACCGTACTGGCGGTGATTTGAGCAAGCATCAATGGGCTCAAGCATCAGAGATACGGCCCGGCAGCTCCACAATGCACCACGGGACTTCCAACTATCTGGGCGTAGCCGTTCCTGGTCGTGGCCCACAGGTCTATCCAGATGGATGGGGCTTTCTTTTACCCGCAGATCCATTTATTACCCTGAATATGCACTATGCCAAGCAGTCAGGTCCTGGCACTGCTGTGGAAGATAACACCGTTGGAGGCTTCCTCTTCTATGAGCCGGGTGATGTAATCGATTACGTAGTTCAGAACACGATTCCGATGAACACGGACATTGTGATCCCACCAGGCGATCCCAACTACATGGCGACTCACGAGCACACAATCGAGGAAGACATTCTCCTGCTTGCGCTGGCCCCTCATTCTCACTATCGAGGAAAAGCCGTCAAGCTTGAGCTGGAAATCGAAGGGGTAGACGAGCTGGAAACCCTGCTTTGGGTTCCCGACTACGACTTCAATTGGCAATTCCACTATGAGTACGAGGAACCGAGATTTGTTCCGGCCGGCGCGAAGATGCATGTGACCTGGTGGTTTGACAACTCCGCCGACAACCTGGCGAACCCTGATCCTACGGCTGAAGTTCGTTATGGCCTTCGATCATCGGATGAAATGATGAACGCCCGCTATTACTTCACCAAGGCAGAGCCCCAGGGAATTGTAGTTGGAGATGCAATTCCAGAATCCATACTCGCCCAGGCTCGCAGCGCGGAACAATATTACCGAGGACAGCAGGCAGGCTGGGACACGAAAAATATAAGCCAACTATGTGGACCACAGGTAGCACCATAGAGAACAGACCGCGCTAGTTCCTACGCCTTGAAACTTACCAAGAAGAATAATCAGTAGAATTCTGATATCTCCTTCTACTTGATAACGAAAATGGAGTTTTACAGCTCAATCATGTACACACCGCAAGGGTATCAATAAAAAAAGAGGGAGGTCCATGAGCGCTTGTAATCCATCTTATTTGACAATACTCGCCATCATGTCGCTCGTGGCGGCGTGCACCGAAACCGGGGAGGTCATTCCTGGGGCTTCTGAGTCCGTTGCACTGTCTGCTGTAGCAGACGTGCTAGGTGAAGTTAGTTTCGACACGTCGTGCATACCCGAGGTTCGGGAAGAATTTAATGTCGCGGTCGCAATGCTGCATTCATTCGAGTTCGACGAATCCCGGAGGATGTTCGAGGACATCGCAGTTAAGGACCCGAACTGCGCGATGGCCCACTGGGGCATCGCCATGACCTACTATCACCCCTTGTGGGCTCCTCCTACAGTCGAGGAACTCACCCAAGGTGCCGCGTCAGTGGCAATGGCTCGGGACAAGGCAATCCGTGCGACCAAGCGCGAGCAGCTCTATATTGAGGCTATCCGCATCTTCTTCGATGACGCAGACGACTCGCTCCATCGTGAGCGGGCTCGCCGCTACGAGGAAGCGATGGCCCTGGTCTTCGAAGCCAACCCAATGGATCGCGAAACTGAGATCTTCTATCTGCTCGCAGGCCTTAGCAACGTTGATCCTACTGACAAGACCTACGCTATCCAGGATCGCATTGGCGCTGTGCTCGAGAAGTTGTTCATCGAAATGCCTAACCATCCCGGGTTGGCACACTACATCATTCACAGTTACGACTACCCTGACCTGGCCGACCGAGCCGTTCACGCCGCTGATAGATATATCGAGATCGCCGAGACAATGCCACACGCGCTCCACATGTCCGGCCACATTTATACGCAGCTCGGGATGTGGGACCGATCGATCCACGCGAACATTCTTTCCGTCGATGCTGCGCTGGAACGCGCCGCGATGTTTGGGCTGGGTGAGGGAACACAGAACGAGCTGCATTCGCTGGACTATCTGGTGTATGCGTACCTGCAACGGGGTGAGAATGATAAGGCGCAAGCGATAGTAGACCGTGTCTTGTCATTTAAAGAGCTCAACCTGAATAACGGAGTAATCGTATTCAATTCCAGCGCAGTTCCGGTCCGCTACGCAATGGAGCGACATGACTGGGAAACTGCGGCGGAATTACCATTTCTTACTGAAGTCGAAGCTGTCGGAGGGAACGATCAATCGATGAGTGCCGTAGCCCTGCGTTACTGGGCGCGTGTCATCGGAGCTGTTCGGAGCGACAAGCTCGAGCAGGCCGAAGTCGATTTTGCCGAGCTGGAAAAGATCGCTGTGGCCATGGCCCTGGACGAGCGGGCGTGGGGTAGGAACACCTCAGAAGTCTTTAGACTGCAAGCCGCGTCATGGCTCGCATTGGCGAAAGGCGAGCACAATCGTGCAGAACAGTTGATGAGAGCGGCAGCCGACCTCGAGGATCAAACCGACAAAAGCAGCATCAGTCCTGGTCGTGTACTTCCGGCGCACGAGCAGCTCGGGGATCTTCTTGCGGAGCTGGACCGGCCGGAAGAGGCCCTGGCGGCCTATGAGGAATCAATGACCCATGCACCAGGGCGGTTCAACACCTATCTCGGGGCCGCTCGCGCGGCTGACGCCGCAGGCAAGACCGCGATGGCGCGTGATTACTATGAGAAACTGCTTGAGGTCGTCTCCGACCAGGGAGACCGTCCTCAGATTGCCGAAGCGCGCGCAGCGATAGATTAAACAAAACCGATTGAGCTACCTTCAATTGCGCAGGCCCAAAAAATTTCAAAGAGGAATATTCAGTAGAATTTTGCTATCTCCTTCTACTTAATGAGGAACTTGTTATGACTTTCAAATTCAGGCTAACGATGGTATTTCTTTGTGCTGGTCTTCTTTCCCCAGCAATGGCAGATGACCAGGATTCGAAAATTGTGTTACCCGCCAAAATCAGTAAAGCTGATGCAACGGGAATGATCTTTCATCGCGAAGATGTGACAGCAACGACACATCGCGATGGTCATCAGACTGAAAGTGTCACTACGATGTTAAGTAGCGATGGGAAATTTCGCAGTGGCATGTATCGCTCAGGCAAAACTCGCTTCGAGCTCAGTCAGCCTTATGGTGTCAATGAGTTTATGTATTTTCTGAGCGGGAGTATCACACTGACTTCCACCGACGGTAGTGTTATGACGGTGCACGCAGGCGAAGCGGTTACAATGCCTAAGGAATGGATAGGAATCTGGGATACGGATGGTTACGAAAAGATTTGGGTTATCTATGCGTCTGACGATTAATCATGCAGCAACACGTTGACCCCTTTATTCTGAATTTCCTCTAACTCTAAGCTAGTTGTTGAGCTTACGCACCGAGGCCGCAGCCATGCCAGGAAGAATAAATCGAATCATTATTAATTAGGGTCAGAGTCTGAGATATCCCCAGAAAATGTCGAATTAACTCGTTGGTTTAGCTTGTCTTGAACGATTTCTGCAGGCTTGGAAGGTGTAGGGGCCGTTGAATTTCAACTACTCGAGCCAGGAGGTGCTGTTGTTTGCAAACAATCAGGACCGAAAGTCCGTGAGCGAATAATACCGAAGGTCCGTGAGCAAATAGTACCGTAGCTCCTGGCGGCTGGCCTGGACAAGTCGCCTCATCGCCCACAGCAACGGGGATATTCCCTACTCACGGGCCCTTGGCCGAGATTGCTCGCAGGAACGCCCCGTTACTGTGGGCTTCCTCCAGTTTGAATTTAAGACAAAACCAATCTAGCAGTGGTAAAACTATTGGGGATATCTCAGTTTCTGACCTTACTAATTTATTTGATTAATTTCCCTTTCTGGTTTTGTTCATCCCTTTCCAGAATACTCTGCCTTTCCAGAAAGCTGGCAACCCGCTGGCTGATGGTGTGAAGTACTTCGGTGAGTTGTTTTACGGCGGGGGCTTTGTTGTAATGAAAGGCGAAGTAGCCTGTTCCATCCTGCACATAACCACCATCCAGGAACAGCAGTACCTCAAGGAGAATAAGAGTGCCCTTAACCTGCCTGAAACCACCACCTTCACACGGATGTAAAACTTTCCAATTGATCGCGCTGCTTGTTTCACTGACCGTGACCGGCGTAACCCAGGCCCAGCCCAGTCAAGTAGAGCTTCCGCGTCAAATGGCCTGGACGGCTTATAACCTGGGTACTACAGGCTATAACCAGGCAGTCGCCATCGGGGCTATGTTGCGGAATAGATACAACGTTACCTTGCGCGTCATTCCTGGACAAAACGATGTATCCCGTCTGTTGCCTTTGAAAACTGGCCGCGTCGATTTCACGGCCAATGGCGTGGCAACCTATTTCGCCCAGGAAGGCATGTTTCAGTTTGCTGCCCAGGAGTGGGGACCACAACCCCTGCGCCTGTTGATGACGTCCAATGGGCTGAGCAACCAGGGAATAGCAGTGGCTGCAGATACCGGAGTAACCAGTTTCGCCGGGCTGCGCGGGCGTCGCGTGCCCTATGTTCGGGCGGCCCCTGCGCTCAATGTCTCGATGGAAGCGTATTTAGCCTGTGGCGGTTTAACCTGGGACGATGTCGTACGCGTGGACTTTCCCGGTTATGAGGCGAAATGGACTGGCCTGATCAATGGCGATATCGATGTCGCCTTCGGTACAACTGTGTCCGGACCCCCTTATCGTCTCGAAGCTTCGCCACGGGGGATACTCTGGTTACCCGCACCCCATGACGATGCAGGATGTTGGCAGCGCATGTTGGCCATCGGACCCTATTTCACCAAACATCTCGCCACCCGCGGCGCTGCCATCAGTGAGGACAATCCGCATGAAGCAGGGACTTACCCTTATCCGCTGTTGACTACCTTGGCTACCCAGGACAGCGACCTGGCTTATTCCCTGACCCGGGCCATTCACGAAAATTTTGATGACTTCAAGGACTCTGATCCCGGCGCCATAGGTTGGGCACTGGAGTCACAGGTGTTCCAATGGGTCGTGCCCTACCATGAAGGAGCCGTTAATTATTGGCGAGAAATTGGCGTGTGGACCGACGAGATTGAAGCACACAATCAGTCACTTATAAGCCGCCAGGAAGTGCTGGCCACGGCCTGGACTGAAATGACCGCTCGCGAAATCGGTAATCGGGACGCCTTTGCCGAAGCCTGGCAGTCGTTGCGCGCGCAACGTCTGGAGGAAGCCGGTTTCGATCCGGTCTGGCGCTAGTGTCAAGATATCCGGTTGAATTACCAACCCCACTGCGTTGGTTGACTGGCATTGCTGCGGTTGGCAGTGCCTTCCTGGCAATGGATTCTCTGCGGCTGTTTACCGCCAGCCCACTGCTCGATTTTGTCATTACAGTACAGAATCACTATTACTATGCGTTAATGGGATTGTTGTTACCGCTTTGCTTCCTGATTAATCCCTCTTGCCGAAGTCCCAAGAGTTATTGGTTTGACAGTGTGCTCAGCCTGGCGGCATTCGCTGTCTGCGTATTCTTTTTTGTCAACGCCGAAACCATGCTGGATTTTGGCTGGGAGTTTTCTGCGCCCGGCTATGCGGTGTGGGTGAGCTATGTTCTGTGGGTGCTGATCATGGAAGCAGTACGCCGAACCGGCGGCTGGGTTCTGTTTTTTCTTGTGCTGCTATTTTCCCTCTACCCGATCATCGCCGACAGGTTTCCGGGACCTCTTTCGGGAATGTCCTCGTCAGTGGCTGAAACAGCGTCTTACCATGTGATGAGTATCGAGAGCATTCTTGGATTACCGTTCCGCGCCTTTGCGCAGCTGGTCATAGGCTTTCTGATCTTTGGCATTGCACTGCAACAAACCGGCGGTGGTCGCTTCTTTATTAACCTGGCCTTTGCCGGTTTCGGTCATGTACGCGGAGGTTCGGCCAAAGTGGCCATTGTGTCCAGCGGACTGATGGGCTCCATGAGTGGTAGCGTGATTACCAACGTACTGACCACTGGCCAGATGACTATTCCAGCCATGCAGAAGAATGGCATGGAAAAAGAATACGCCGCCGGCATCGAAGCCTGCGCCTCCACCGGAGGCGTCTTGTTGCCGCCCATCATGGGTTCCACGGCTTTTATCATGGCGACCTTTCTCAATGTGCCGTACACCACCGTCGCATTGGCCGCCACCATACCCGCCTTGCTGTACTTTTTTGGCTTGTTTGTTCAGGTCGATGCCTATGCCGCCCGTAAAGGACTGGTGGGCACTCCCCGCGAAGAATTACCCAGTTTGAGTGAGACCATGAAACAGGGCTGGTTCTATATAGCCGCCTTCCTGGTGCTGATATTTCTGCTGGTCTATCTGCAGCGCGAAGCGGTGGCGCCTTTTATTGCCACCGGTGTGTTACTGGTATTGAACCAGCTTTCCATAGATCACCGTTGGAACATCAAGCAGGCAGGTGCGTTTCTAGTGGCAACCGGCAGGTTACTGATGGAACTATTGACCATCATGGCAGGTGTAGGACTGATTGTAGGGGCCTTGTCGGTAACCGGCTTATCGGGAACCCTGGTTAATGATTTACTGTTTCTGGCGGGTGATTCAACACTGCTACTGCTATTGATGGGGGCTTTCAGTAGTTTCCTGTTGGGCATCGGCATGACGGTAACCGCAGCCTATGTTTTTCTGGCGATAGTCCTGGCTCCTGCCTTGATTCAAGGCGGTCTGGACCCCATGAGCGTGCATCTATTTATCCTGTACTGGGGCATGTTGTCTTTCATCACGCCGCCGGTAGCACTGGGCGCATTTGCCGCTGCCAGTATTGCCGGGGCATCGGCGCTTGCTACTGGCTTCAAGGCCATGCGGCTGGGCAGTATTATTTATTTCATCCCGTTCTTTTTCGTGCTGGAACCGGCGCTGATCATGTCGGGTAGCTGGTGGGAGACACTCCTTGCAACCCTCAAGGTGGGAGTAGGTATAGTGCTGATTGCGGGTACGCTGCAGAGCTATCTGTTGGGCGTGGGATTCCTGGATCGCCCCGGAGCTATAGGACTGGTCGGTCGCACGCTTATTGCCATCGGCGGTAGTTTGATCGCATTGCCAATGCTGGAAGTAATTAATATTAATGTGGGGCAAGTGACACTTCTAATTAGCGGCGTCGTCGCCGCTGCTTTCGGCGTGGTGTTAAGCAAAAAGGGGGACTGATCCTGAGATAGCCCCAATAATTTTATCACTGCTAGATTGGTTTTGTTTTGAATGCAACTCTGGAGGATGCACGTAGCAACGGGGCGTTCCTGCGAGCTATTCAGGGCCAAGGGTCCGTGAGTAGGGAATATCCCCGTTGCTGTGGGCGATGAGGCGACTTGTCCAGGCCAGCCGCCAGGAGCTGCGCTATTATTTGCTCACGGACTTTCGGTTCTAATTGTTCGCAAACAACAGCACCCCCTGGCTCGAGTGGTTGAAATTCAGCGGTTCCTACATCTTCCAAGCCTGCAGAAATCGCTCAAAACAAGCTAACCCAATGAATTAATTCGACATTTTCTGGGGATATCTCAGGGACTGTTCGATTTTCCAGATACAATTCCCGCAAGCTATTAGAAGTAGGAAGCGGAAAATTAGTCTGTCCGGATTTTAATTGAAAGTGAACAAAATCAGGAACCGGAAAATTAGGCTGTGCCTAATTTTGAACGTGCAGGAAATACAGGCCAGAAACTAATCGAAAAACAAATCCTCTCAATCCCGTCAGGCAAGGGAGAAGCTGCTCGAAGACTCATTCTATTAAAGAATTTTTTCCGCATCTTCTCCAGACTTAGCATGGCACAGGGCAAGCAACCGAGACCGCCAGCGTTGGCAACCGTGATTGCAAGCTCGCTGTCCTGCACGTCGGCCATGGGTGCCTGAATGACAGGAAAGCGGATATCAATATCCAGGGCTTTTTGTAGAGTTATCATGACAAGGATTACACCTGGGAGTGCAGGGGCAGCACTGTGGAGTTTTTGATTTCGGTTACCGCAATGTGCGAATGAATCTCACCGACGTGGGCGAGCTTGGTGAGTTTTTCTCGAACGAATAGTTCGTAGTGGCGAATGTCTTTAACGATTACCTTCAACATGTAATCCCAGGTTCCCGCCATCGTATAGCATTCCAGCACCTCGGGAAGAATTTTAACTTCCCGCTCGAACTCTTCCAGGTTGTCTCTCCCCTGGGTAGACAGGTTGATCGTGGCAAACACTACCACGTCCATGCCCAGTTTTTCGCGATCCAGAATCGCCACCTTTTTTCTGATCAGGCCTTGCGCTTCCAGCTTGTTAATGCGGCGCCAGCAGGGTGACTGGGAGATATTGATGCGGTCCGCTATTTGCTGTGTGGTAAGACTGCCATCCCGCTGCACGGCATCGAGAATTTTCAGATCGATAGCAGAGAATTCGCTCATTACCGATATGCTCCATTTTTGAATAAATTATTCAATATAGTAATGCTATTGGGAATATATATCTATAAATTCTAAGTTTCAGGGCTCCGAAAGCATAAAATCCTTCACGCGACAGGACTAAGATTGCGCCAATGCACTCAGTGGGTAATTCAAGGTCACTATAAATGTCCCAGCTATCGGCAACGCTAAAGACAGTTTCGCTCGATGACAAATATGCCCTCGATACGGCACGTGCCTATATGACCGGTATCGAGGCACTGGTGCGGCTACCCATTCTGCAACACCAGCGCGATGCCGAACGCGGGCTGAATACTGCCGGCTTTATCTCGGGTTATCGCGGGTCACCGCTCGGCGGATTCGATCAGGCCCTGTGGAAGGCACAGAAATTTCTGGATAGACACAACATCAAGTTTCAGCCCGGTATCAATGAAGACCTGGCAGCGACCGCCGTGTGGGGTAGCCAGCAGGTAAACCTGTTTCCGGGCGCGAAGTACGACGGTGTGTTTGGCATGTGGTACGGCAAGGGACCCGGAGTCGATCGCAGTATGGATGCGATCCGTCATGCGAACGCATTCGGCACCTCAAAATACGGTGGTGTGCTGGCAGTGGCCGGTGACGATCATGCCGCCAAGTCATCCTCGTTGCCACACCAGTCAGAGCACATGTTCATCGGGGCCTCCATTCCAGTGCTTAATCCGGCGAACGTGCAGGAAGTACTCGATCTTGGTGTGTATGGCTGGGAATTGTCCCGCTATTGCGGTGCCTGGGTGGCGTTGAAAGCCATTACCGAGAACATGGATTCTGCCATCTCCGCGGAGATCGATCCCAATAGAGTGAGCATTGTCATTCCCGAGAACTTTGCAATGCCACCTGATGGCGTACACGCCCGGTGGCCCGATACAGCGCTGGATCAGGAGAGGCGACTAAACAAGTACAAGATTTATGCCGCCAGAGAGTTTGCCCGTCTAAACGGCCTTAACCGCATCGTACTCGACTGTGATACCCCGCGCCTGGGCATTATCACCACTGGAAAAGCCTACCTCGACGTGATGCAGGCGCTGGAAGATCTGGGGATCAACGCACAGAAAGCGCAGCAGATTGGACTCCGCGTATTCAAGGTGGGCATGAGTTGGCCACTCGAACCGGTCTCTACCCATGAGTTCGCCCAGGGTCTGGAAGAGATTCTCGTCGTCGAGGAAAAACGCTCGATTATCGAAGATCAATTAACGGGTCAACTCTACAACTGGCCGGTGGATCGACGACCCAGGGTTATCGGTGAGTTCGATGAAGAAGGCCGAGACCTGCTACCGAATCTATCTGAACTGACTCCAGCTATGGTTGCCAGAGTAATCGCGGCACGCATAGCCCGCTACTACCGGGACGACGTTATTCAACAGCGGCTGAAGTTTTACGACCACAAGGAACAAATACTGGCGACACCACGAGCGATCAGTGAGCGAATGCCGCACTATTGCTCGGGTTGTCCTCACAGTCAATCTACGCGAATTCCGGAAGGAAGCCGCGCCATGGGGGGTATCGGCTGTCACTTTATGGGTATCTGGGAGACCGGTAGCCGCAGGGCCGAGACGTTTACCCAGATGGGCGGCGAAGGTGTCACCTGGTCCGGCCAGGCATCGTTCACAGAAACCCAGCATGTGTTCCAGAATCTTGGCGATGGTACCTATTTTCACTCTGGTTTGCTGGCCATACGTCAGACCGTAGCTGCTGGGGTCAACATCACCTACAAGATTCTTTACAACGATGCGGTGGCTATGACCGGTGGGCAACCAGTCGATGGTTCGCTCAGCATCGAACAGCTTATTCAACAGTTGCGCGGTGAAGGCATCAAACGCATCGCTCTGGTGTCCGACGATCCAGCCAAACACAAGGCTATTGAAAAATTTTCTGGCTATTCACTCTGCCACAGAGATGAGTTGTTGACAGTGGAGGAAGAACTTCGGGTCACTAAGGGAACCACCGTACTCATCTTTGAGCAGACTTGTGCGGCTGAGAAACGTCGGCGACGCAAGCAGGGATTGATGGAAGATCCGCTGCTGAGGGTAGTGATTAATCCCGAAGTCTGTGAAGGGTGTGGCGATTGCAGCGAGGAATCGAACTGCTTGTCAGTGATTCCGCTGGAAACTGAGTTGGGTAGAAAGCGGCAGATCGACCAGAGTGCCTGCAATAAGGACTACAGTTGTCTGCGCGGATTCTGTCCGAGTTTTGTAACGGTTAGCGGCGCCGCACCCAGCAAATCCCGGGTCACCCTGCACTCCGCCAATCTGCCCGCATTGCCAATCCCGACCCTGGCCCCTATTCAAGAACAACCCTGGAACGTGGTCGTTACTGGTGTTGGCGGCACTGGTGTACTGACGATTGCATCAGTGCTGGCGATGGCCGCGCACCTGGAAGGTAAGGGTTGTGCCACTATGAATCAGACTGGGCTGGCGCAGAAATTCGGTGCGGTAGTGAGCCACGTACGTATCGCCAGGAATCAGGAGGCGATCAATGCCGTGCGGATAGCCGCCGGTGATGCCGACCTGTTACTGGGCTGCGACCTGCAGGTCGCGGCCGGTGATGAAGCCATAACCAAGCTGAATGTGGATCGCTCACACGCGATCGTCAATGATTTTGCTGCAGCCAGTGCCGAGCTGATTGCCAATCCCGATGTTATACAACCCCTCGATTCAATGAGGCAACTCATTGCATCAGAGGTTTGCCCGCATCAGGCGACGTTTGTGAATGCCACCCGACTGGCGGTGCAACTACTGGGTGACAGTATCGCCAGTAATATGTTCCTGCTGGGGTTTGCTCAACAACAGGGACTTATTCCTGTGTCCGTAGAAGCCTTGCGCGGTGCAATCAGGCTCAACGCTGTGGCGGTAGACTTCAATCTCGAAGCTTATGAATGGGGCAGACATGCCGCGGTCAACCTGCAGGCAGTCGAGCTGGCTGCGGGGCTGGATGCGCCATTTAAACCGTTGACTGACCTGGATGACATCCTGGAGGATCGCGCCAAGCGGTTGATTGATTATCAGTCGACGGATTATGCGAATCGTTTTCGCCGCTTGGTCGAGCGAGTAAGAAAGGTCGAGGCAGCCGCGAATTTTGCGCACGGCTTTGAGCTGACAAAAGCCGTTGCCCGATCACTATACAAACTCATGGCCTACAAGGATGAGTATGAAGTGGCGCGACTGTTTAGCAACGGCAATTTCAAAAAGTATATCGATGCGCGCTTCGACGAGGGTTACAAATTGAACTTTCATCTGGCACCGCCGCTGCTAAGTCGTAAGGATCGTAATGGTCATCTTAAGAAGCGACGCTTCCCCGGCTTGACAATGCAACTCTTCAAACTGCTGGCCCGATTGCGATTCCTGCGTGGTACCGGATTCGATCTATTCGGGTACTCAGCCGAACGCAGAGAAGAACAGCAAATCCTGGCAGACTATGAAGTGTTAATGGACACACTCTGCAATGAAGTCAATGAAGACAGTTATCGGCTGGCAGTAGAGCTGGCCAGGATACCTGAAAACGTACGAGGTTTTGGTCACATAAAGTCGAAGAACCTGGCCCAGGCGCGGGTTCGGCAGGAAAATTTATTGAAGAAGTTTCGTGGAGAAATCCTGCCAACCCATACACTTATCCACGAGGCGGCTTGATTCAAAACGCGCATCAGCAAAGAACAGAACAGTCAAAGAACAGAACAGTCAAAGAACAGAGCAGTCAAAGAACAGAGCAGTCAAAGAACAGAACAGTCAAAGAGCAGTCAAGGAGTAGTAACGTGGTTAAGCAAGACAAGAAGTTATCGTTAGAAACAAACACCGTGAATTCCCATCCAGAAATCGACCTGCATGAGAACGTGGTCATTCACGATGACAGGGGCTTGCAGGCAATCATCGCCGTACACAATAGCAACCTCGGCCCCGCCACTGGTGGCTGTCGAATTTACCCTTATGCCTCTATTCATGATGCCCTGACCGATGTGCTGCGCTTGTCCCGAGGCATGACCTATAAATCCGCCATGGCAGGACTCCCGTTGGGTGGGGGCAAATCAGTTATTATTGCCAATCCTGCCGAGGACAAGAGCAGGGATCTGCTGCTTGCAATGGGTGATTTCATCGAATCATTCAATGGCCAATACATCGCAGCAGAGGACTCCGGCACCACAGTGGACGACATCAAGGTGATGGCGCTGCGCACCCGACACGTGTCCGGCATTTTCGCCGACGAAGAATTTGGAGGGGATCCTTCTCCAGTTACCGCCTATGGAGTTTTTCTCGGTATTAAGGAAGCAGTGCGATACAGGCTTGGCACGGATCTGCAAGGCATTCGCGTGGCGGTACAGGGAGTGGGGAATGTCGGCCATCACCTGGTGCGGTTATTGCGGAGCGCGAAAGCCAGAGTCATCGTTGCCGATGCGAACTCAACCAGAGTAGGCACGGTGGTTAAAGAGTTCAGGGTTGCCTGTTGCTCACCCGCTGCCATCCTCTCAACAGAAGTGGATGTCATTGCACCTTGCGCACTGGGGAGCGCAATCAATACCAGTAACCTGCCCCAGATAAAGGCAAAAATCATTGCAGGTGCTGCCAACAATCAGCTCGAGCACGCTGCTTTGGGTGAGGAATTATTCCAGCGTGGAATTCTCTATGCCCCCGATTACGTCATCAACAGTGGCGGCATTATCGATATTCATTACCAGCAACAGGGTGTTAGGGATATCGACGTCATCAATGCCCACGTCCAGAAGATCAGCGCAACATTGGCGAACATCTTTATGGAGAGCGATCGCCAGCAGCGCGCCACTAATGCAATCGCCGATGAGATGGGGCGTGCGCGCTTTATGAGTTCGGTGCCAAGGTTCGCGGCCGCCTGAGCAGGCGCCGCAATGGACTGGGTCAGTTAGCCCGAGACGGCATTCTTACAAACGGCCACCATCACATTCTGAACACACCGAACCGGGTGTCATCAATCGGGGCATTGCGGGAGATTTCCATGCAGCGTGCGATGACATCCCGCGTCTGTACTGGATCGATCACGCCATCATCCCAAAGTCTGGCAGAAGCATAGTAGGGGTGTCCCTGCGTCTGGTATGTCTCCAGGATTGGCCTGCGAAACTCTTTCTCTTGTTCTTCGCTCCAGGGCCGATTCTTCTTCTCCATGGCATCCCGCTTGATCGTCGCCAGCACACCCGCAGCCTGCTCACCCCCCATTACCGAGATGCGCGCATTTGGCCACATGAACATGAAGCGGGGGTCGTACGCACGACCGCACATGCCGTAGTTTCCGGCACCGAATGATCCGCCTATGACAACGGTAAACTTGGGAACCCTGGCACAGGCGACTGCCATAACCATCTTGGCACCATGTTTGGCGATACCGCCTTCCTCGAAGACCTTGCCCACCATGAAGCCAACAATGTTCTGCAGAAATAACAGCGGAATCTTCCGTTGCGAACATAATTCGATGAAGTGTGCAGCTTTGGTTGCCGACTCGCTGAACAGGATTCCATTATTGGCGACGATACCAATCGGATGGCCACCGATCTGAGCAAATCCACAAACCAGCGTCTTGCCATACAGAGCCTTGAATTCATCAAACTCCGATCCGTCCACAATGCGCGCGATAATCTCGCGGGCGTCATAGGCATGGCTGGTATTTACAGGCACGATGCCATGTAATTCTTCGATGGCATACTTAGGTGGAGAAATTTCCTGCTTGAATCCCTCCGAGTGAAGTTTGCGATTCAGGTGCCCGATAATACTGCGCGTGATCTGCAATGCATGGTCATCGCTTTCTGCATAGTAATCAGAAACTCCGGAGCGTCGGCAATGCACATCGGCACCACCCAATTCTTCGGCATCAACTATTTCACCAGTGGCTGCCTTTACCAGAGGAGGGCCAGCGAGAAACACAGTCGCCTGGTTACGCACCATCACACATTCATCTGACATCGCAGGCACGTAGGCGCCCCCGGCCGTGCAGGATCCCATAACAACCGCTATTTGTGGAATCCCCCGTGCCGACATGTTTGCCTGGTTAAAAAAGATTCTTCCGAAATGTTCCCTGTCCGGAAATACCTGGTCCTGTCGCGGCAGGTTAGCGCCGCCGGAATCCACCAGGTAGATACAGGGCAGGTTATTCTGCGCGGCAATATCTTGAGCGCGCAGGTGTTTCTTGACGGTTATCGGGTAATAAGTGCCGCCTTTCACTGTCGCGTCATTGACTACCACCACACAATCAATCCCATTGACTCTCCCAATGCCGGTAATAATTCCTGCAGCGGGGACATCTTCACCATAGACATTGAATGCAGCGAGTTGGGACAGTTCCAGAAACTCCGATCCTTCATCAATCAAAGCACTGATCCGGTCTCTGGGTAACAACTTACCGCGCGCGGTATGTTTCTCTCGCGCTGCCTCTGGTCCTCCGCTTTCGATCGTCTGCAGTTTTTCCTGTAGATCATCGATCAGCGTCTGCATCGCTGCGCGATTCTCAGCGAAGCTTGCATGGTCTGTCTGGATCTTCGATTCAATTACCGGCATGGTATCTACTCCACTGTTCAGGCTGATTCACGAAACAATTCGCGGCCGATCAATATGCGCCGTATTTCAGAGGTGCCAGCACCAATCTCGTAAAGTTTTGCATCACGCAGGAAACGACCTGCCGGGTAATCGTTGGTATAGCCATTACCACCGAGGCACTGAATCGCTTGCAGAGCCATCTGAGTGGCGTGCTCTGAGGTGAACAGAATGAGGGCGGCGCAATCCTTGCGGCTGGATTCACCCCGGTCGCAGGCAGCCGCTACGGTGTAGAGATAGCTGCGTGCTGCACTCAGTGTTGTATACATGTCCGCCATCTTCGCCTGCATCATCTGAAATTCGCCGATGGGTTGACCGAATTGCTTGCGCTCGTGTAGGTAGGGCAGGATCAGGTCGAGGCAGGCCTGCATGATGCCGACCGGACCGGCCGCCAGGATTGTGCGTTCATAATCCAGGCCGGACATGAGTACTCCGACGCCTTCACCTTCAGCACCCAGGACATTCTCAAGTGGCACCGCACAGTCTTCGAACACCAGCTCACAAGTGTTCGAGCCCCGCATGCCCAATTTGTCCAGCTTCTGTGCCTGGGTGAATCCTTTAAAACCGCGTTCGATGATGAACGCGGTAATTCCACTGGAACCAACCGCATCATCGGTTCTGGCATAGACTACATAGGTGTCTGCTTCCGGTCCGTTGGTTATCCACATCTTGTTGCCGTTTAGCAGGTAGTGATCGGCGTTTAGTTCCGCGCGCAGCAACATGTTTACGACATCCGATCCTGCGCCGGGCTCTGACATTGCCAGCGCGCCGACATGGTCACCGCTGCAAAGTTTTGGCAAATAGTACTGCTTCTGTTCCTCACTGCCGTTGCGGGCGATCTGGTTTACGCACAGGTTGGAGTGGGCTCCATAGGACAGTCCGACCGCAGCCGATACACGGGAGATCTCTTCCATGGCAACCGTGTGTGCCAGGTATCCCATGCTAGATCCACCGTAGGATTCGTCTATCGTGATGCCCAACAGGCCCAGGTCACCTAACTTCTTCCATAGGTCAGCGGGAAACTCATTGTCAGCATCGATCTGGGCTGCCCGGGGTGCCAGTTCTGCCTGGCAGAATTGCTGGACTGTATCCCTCAGCATATCGATCTCTTGTGCATGATTGAAATTCAGAGTGGGGTAGCTGTCGTTCATTGTCTTAACCGGTTTTCGCCTCATCACTTTGTAGGGAGAGTGTGTCCATACAGATCTGTTCAGTATTCTTCAGGTCCTTCAACATCTTGTTGATTTCTTTTTTCTGCTGCTCAAGCAGTTGCTGCTTCTCATATATCTTGTCCAGCAGTACTTCCAGTTGCCTGGTGTTGGCAGTCTCTGGCTCATACATGCCGATGATGTCGCGGCTCTCCTCCAGTGAGAAGCCGAGGCATTTTCCCCGCAGAATGAGTTTCAACCTGATCCGATCCGTCATATTGAAGATGCGGCTGCTGCCCTGTCGCTGTGGAGTGAGCAAACCTTTCTCTTCATAGAAGCGGATGGTTCGGGTGGTGATACTGAATTCCCGGGCCAGATCGGAGATCGAGAATTGATCGTTCATAAGATTCGGTTCTGAGCCTCGGCTGGATTGTGAGGAAATTCAGGTTATCTTACGTTTACGTTAACGTAAAGAGGAATTTGCCTGAATTTCCTGCCGTTCAACCCTGAAAGCCTTTGGTAAGGCAGTCCTGTCAACCTCAAATGGTTTCCTCCGGAGCGCATATCCTCTACATTAGTCGTTCCAAGCTCACCATTTGGCCTGGAAAAGAATAGGCAAGAGAAATTATGACCCTAGCTGTCAGCTATGCCAGTGGCCCATCCGAAAAGCCCCTGTTGGGCATGTCGATACCTGAGCTCTTCGACACTATTGTCGCGGCGCACGGAGACCGGGAAGCGGTTGTTTCGCTGCATCAGTGCCAGCGGCTGAATTACACCGAATTAGCGCAGCGGGTTAACACCCTCGCCAGGGCGTTCATTACGGCGGGTTTTAACACCGGTGACCGCGTTGGCATCTGGTCACCGAATAACCTGGAGTGGCTGGTCACGCAGTATGCTACGGCCAAGGCCGGCATTATTCTGGTGACAATCAACCCGGCTTATCGAGTCCATGAACTATCCTATGTATTGGAGCAATCGGGTTGTCGCGGCCTGGTGCTGCAGAATCAGTTCAAGACTTCGCACTACGAGGGCATGATTGTTGAACTCTGCCCTGACCTGGATGCTGTCAAGGCAGGCAAAATCCAGGCGGATAAATTTCCCAATCTGCGTTATGTGATATCGATGACCCAATCCGATTATTCCGGCATCTCTGACTGGAATGATTTTTTGGCACTGGCCGAAGACACCAGCGCTGCCGAGCTGGCCGCGCGCCAATCCGACCAGGATATGGACGATGCCATCAACATTCAATATACCAGCGGTACTACCGGTTTCCCGAAGGGAGCCACACTCTCACATCACAACATTCTCAATAACGGCTATTTCGTTGCTTCGACCATGAACTTCAGTGCAGAGGACAGGCTGGTTGTCCCGGTGCCGCTTTATCACTGCTTCGGTATGGTGATGGGGAACCTGGGCTGTCTTACTCACGGTGCCTGCGCAATCTATCCCAGCGAAGGATTCGAACCGGAAGCGGTGCTGCGCGCGGTGCAGCAGGAAAAGGCCACAGCGCTTTATGGTGTGCCCACCATGTTTATCGCCGAGTTGGCACTTGCGAACTTCGCTGACTATGACTTGACCACACTGCGGACCGGCATTATGGCTGGCGCTCCCTGTCCGGTTGCAACCATGAAGCAGGTGAATGAGCTCATGCATATGACCGAAGTGGAAATCGCTTACGGAATGACTGAGACCAGTCCGGTGAGTTTTCAGACGCGCGTCGATTCGCCCCTTAACAAACGCGTCAGTACCGTTGGTAAGGTACATCCCCACGTGGAAGTAAAGATCATCAATGCAGAAACAGGCAAGATTTGTGCAATAGGTGAGATGGGCGAACTCTGCACGCGGGGATATTCGGTGATGCGTGGTTACTGGGAGAATGCCGAGGCAACCGCAGCAGCCATAGATGCCTGTGGCTGGATGCATACGGGCGACACGGCGGTGATGGATGAAGATGGTTACGTCAACATCGTCGGGCGCATCAAGGATATGATTGTGCGTGGCGGTGAAAACGTCTATCCCCGTGAGATCGAAGAGTATCTGATGACCCATGCAGGGATCGAAGCGGTGCAGGTGACTGGCGTTCCCGATCAGAAGTTCGGTGAAGAAATCGTTGCCTGGGTTGCATTGAAAGAGGGTGTTGAGCTTGGCGAGGACGAGATCAAAGCCTATTGCCAGGGCAAGATTGCCCACTACAAGGTGCCTCGCTATGTGCGATTCAGTGCTGACTTTCCGATGACAGTTACCGGCAAAGTACAGAAATACAAGATGCGCCAGATCAGCATCAAGGAGTTGGGTCTGGAAGAACAAGTCACCGCCTGATGACCAATTCAGGGTAAGTGCTTCTCCAGGGCATCGATCAGCTGACTCACCTCATCCGCTGTATTGTAGTGCGCCATGGAACAACGCACGACGCCGTCGTCTGTCTGCAACAATCCGAGAGAGTCAAGCATGCGCTTGGCATAGAAATGGCCTTCGCCAATGGCGATGTTGTCTGCTGCCAGCGCCGTGGGTACGGTTGACGACTTTACGCCCTCGACCTGGAAAGAAAAGGTTGGCACCCTTACTTCCTTCTCATAGCGAGCCGGGCCGATCAGGGAAATATCCGCACGGTTATTCAGATAGTCAAGAAACTGCCTGGCGAGTGATTCCTCGTGTTGCGCGAAGAGATTGTACAGCTCTTGGGTTCGGCCAAAGAATGTAGCAGCTGGCGCTGCGAAATGATGCGCCGCCAGGCTCTCGAAATAATCGGCGATGCCGGTCAGCGCCGCGATCGACTCGTGATTGGGTCCGGCCGGATTCAGCTTGTGCAGCAAGTCGTCCTCGGGAAAGAAGTAATGCCCCTGACCCTTCGCGCGCAACAGATGTTCAGGCTTGCCATACAGGCAACCCAAATGCGGTCCGAAAACCTTGTAGAAACTGAACAGGTAAAAGTCGACATCCCAATTCTTCACTGCTACTGCCCGGTGTGGTGCGCAGGCCACGCCGTCGACACAAACCAGCGCTCCGACGTTATGGGCTTTCTGTGTGATGATTTTTACAGCGTTAATCTCGCCGGTAATATTTGACACGTGCGGAAAGGCAACGAGTCGTGTCTTTTCATTCAGCAGGCTATCCAGAGCGAACATATCAAGAGAACCATTGGCAGTAATCGGCCACTCAACGATATTCAAGCCAAACTCGGCAAGTCTGCGCCAGGGCCCGGAGTTCGCCTCGTGATTCAGGGTGCTGACAATAATCTCATCGCCGGTATTCCACTGATGTCGCAGCGCCTGTGCCAGCACGTAAACGTTGATTGAAGTTGACGCGGCAATGGTCACCTCATCCACATCCGCTCCGATCATCTCCGCCATCAAGCGGTGCCCGAGGTTTATCCGTTCCGCAGCAGCGGTAGAAATTGCCGAGGGATACCCTGGCTGCACCTGGGTCTGGCCCATGTAGGCGCTGATGCGGTCGATAACCGCGTTCGGTACGAACGCGCCGCCGGCATTTTCGAAGAACGCACAGTGCCAGTGATTAGCCGGGTATTGCCGGCGCACGAAATCAAGGTCCAGGTTCATGAGCACCCTCTTAGGTGATTCGCTGCTTTTTCAGAATAGGGCAAAGCTGTAAATGGGCGGTACCAGCACGCCAAAAAACAGTCTTGTCTCCAGGTGTTGGTGTATGGTCTGATTGAGGCTGTCAGGATACAAGGGAATGGCAGAATTAAAAACCTGCACTGAATGTGAAAGAGTGACTATGATATACCCCCACGGCGCTATCGAAGAAATTGCGGACAATGTGTTCATGGTGCGCGGTAGCATCAAGATGAACGCCTTCGTTCGTATCACCCGCAATATGGGTATTGTTCGGGAAGGTAGCGAGCTCACGTTGATTGACCCCATCAGGCTCAACAGTAAGGGCGAAGCCCGGTTGAAATCTCTGGGTAGTGTTAGCAACGTGATGCGACTGGGGTGCTTCCATGGCGTTGACGATCCGTATTACATCGATAACTTCAAGGCGCAGTTCTGGTGCCAGCGTGGTGGCACCACCTATACCGAACCACCTATCGATGTCGAGCTGGGTGCTGGTACAGTGCTGCCCTTCTTCGACGGCGAGATTTTCGAGTTTGCCGGCACTGTGCAACCGGAATGTGCATTGCTAGTGAAGAAGCAAAGAGGGATCCTGTTTACTTGTGATGCCATCCAAAACTACGGTGACTACAGCTACAACAATCTGGTGGCGAAGCTGATGCTGCCGCGCATCGGATTTCCAAAGACGACTATCATTGGGCCGTTCTGGCTGAAGGCCATGACACCGGAAGGCGGTAGCCTGGAAAGTGAATTTCGACGCCTGCTCGAGCTCGAGTTCGACAAGCTGCTTGCAGCCCATGGCACCTTGATTGAGAGTGCTGCGCATGCGGCAGTTGAGAGTGCAGTGAATAACGCCTATTCTAAATCCAACTAGGTGCCAGGCACCTTTACAGGGGTCGAAGTGAAGCAATGAAGTCTTCAGTTAGTTTTTCGCAAAGCGGTCAGTTATTAGCAGTATTGTTCTGTGTTTTTTCTACTGTTGCGGTGGGCCAGAACCGGGAGAGTCTGGAAATGATTGAAAAGTTGCAGAATCTGCAATTCGATCAACTGGGCAACCCGCAGATCAAGTCCGATGCGATTCCACCGGTGCTCAGCACTTCTGACAACCCCCATCGCATGTTGATCATCCCTGTGCAGTATTCCGACCGGCGCTTCGATCGTTTTAGCGGGCGGGGTGCCGATGTGCGCAACGCCGAATATTTTCAGCAGCTGCTCTTTTCTGACAATCTGAGCAGCCCACGGGAAGAAACTCTAACGCACTACTATTATCACCAGTCAAAGGGTCGCTACTTTGTAACCGGTGAAGTAATGCCTGTGGTGACTGTCGCCAATCCGTCGGAGTACTACGGAGTGCCTATTCAGAATTCCGATGGTGCCTGGCGCAACGACATTCGCCCTGAGAATCTGGTAGAAGATGCTCTCATTGCCGCAGTGGCGCAGAATCCTGACTTTGCCTGGGATGAGTTCGATGGGTGGGATCCGCAGGATTATGACGGTGATGGCAACTACGCCGAGGCAGACGGCTATATCGATCACTTCGTCCTGATCTTTGCCGGTAAGGGGCAGGCATCTTGCCAGGGGCTTTTTAACCTTGGCCAGAAATTCACCTTCGATGCACCGTCTGACATCTACAACGAGCTGGAAGCGTCCGAGCAGGAGTGCGCGCAGCGCATCTGGCCGCACCGATTTTCACTGACCAAGAACAATGGCCGCGGACCCGAGGTAGAAGGCTTTGTTAACCGGCGCGGCGGCATTCCTCTGCGGGAGGGCCTGTGGGTTTACGATTACAACATGCAGTCGGAATACACAAACGTGTCCACGTTCATCCATGAATTTGGTCACTCGCTCGGCCTGCCGGATATCTATGCGGCCCAAACCAATAATTCTACCGCCTCCTGGGAAGCCATGAGCGGCACCGCCAGTCCGCTGCCACAGGAATTGAGTTCCTGGTCGCGGTTGATGCTTGGCTGGATGCAGCCCTGTGTAATCAAGCCCCGTATTGCCGGTGGCAGCAAGGTGCTGTCGGTGTACCTGAAGACCATGAATGCCTGGCAGGAAGGGCAAACGAACCAGTCCGGCATCTGCGACAGTGCCATGGTGATATTGCCTCCGAAGATTCGCGAGTTGCGCATGGCAACGATGCACGACAGCAATGGCCGGCAGGCCGCCTATACCGGCCAGGGCAATGATTTGAATCACTACCTGTCACGCCGATTTGACCTGAGGAATGTCGATTCTGAAGAGTTGCTGCTGGAGTTCGATGCCTGGTTTCGAATCGAAGCGGACTGGGACTACCTCTATATAGAAGCCTCCACCGACGGGGAGAATTATCAACGCCTGCTGCCACTGGATAAGGATGTCCCGAGTGACACCAGCAGCATCATGCCCTCCCGCCGTGGTCATGACGGCCTGGGTACGGTGCCTGGCTTTACCGGTCGCAGCGGCGACCGCGACGGCGACGGTCGGGTGGAGACCGCCGTTGGCTGCGATGTCAACCAAACCCGCGCGCTTGCCGAAGACCGTATCGGTGAGACCGCTGTGGATCCCTGTGAGGTCCCCGAATGGATCCATGCCAAATTTGATTTAAGTGACTATCAAGACCAAAACGTAGAGATTCGTTTTCACTACTTTGCCGACATGGCGGCTGTGGAAGATGGCGCCATGATAGACAACATCGAAGTTAGAGCACTTGGTTTTCGTGATGATTTCGAAAACCCGGAGTTTCAGGGTTGGCGTGTAGAAGGCTTCTCACTCAGTGGAGGAACACACGATATTGCAGTGCCGCATTTCTACCTGCTGGAGTATCGGGATCCCTACGAGAAATTCACAGGCGCCTACAACTATGACAATAGCCTCGACGAACCCGGGTTCACGTTTTATCGAGATCCAGCAACCAATGCAATGCAAGCCGTGGATTTTCAGTACCGACCCGGTGTGCTCATGTGGTATTACAACGGCTCCTACCTGTGGAGCCAGAACGAGCCAGCCCAGTTTGGTCCCGGCAACGGTTTTCTGCTGTTAGTGGATTCCACACCACAGGAATACGACCTGCCCCCGGTTCCTGGCAATTACTACATGAATGATGAGGGCTGGCGATTCTATGAATTCAATGACGATGCCCAGGCTACCCTGCGGCAGGGATTTCTCGATGTCATGTGTTTCCAACGGCGCCGCGATTATTATCCCATCGATATCAACGATGCTGACAAGGCGACCTGTGGCACGGATACAGTTCCCGGCGAGGCGCTAAGCTTTGAGGGAAAACAGTTGATATATGGTTATACACTGAGTAACGAGTTTCTGCCTGGTGCCGATCGTGAGCCATATAAGTCCATGAGCACACTCTATGACTACCGTATCGGGCGTGATGGCATCAGTTTTCGACTCTATGATCGGGTGTTGCGTAATGCCCACTCGGCGGATGCTCCCTTCGCCCTGGAAGATTTCGCCAATGGTCTGCAGTTCTACAAGATCGAAGATGGCGCCCTGGTAAAAGACGATGGACGCGATTTCACGGCGGTTAGTAGATTCAGCGATAGCAATCCTTCCGATTATCTGAATCCCCATTTGCAATTTGGTAGTGCCAACATCCCCAACGCAGGTCTGAACTTTCAACTAGCCGAGCCTGGGACTGATGCGCCTGATCAGGCCAAGGTAAAGGTGTATTTCAGTTGGGACCGTTAAGCCACACATTAAATGTTATCCGCATGCATAGACTCCCAAGCATTGTCCTGTTTTTATTGTTACACCAGATTATTCTGGCAGGGTCGAGTCTGCACGCGGCCACCATCGACGAAGCCACGGTGTTGGCGGCCATGGCTAAATCCGGGCGGCTTGCGGATGATATGCAGCGGGATGCCCGCAGCAGGCCTGAGGTTGTAATTCCTCTGTTAAACCTGGAACCGGGCAGCACAGTGGTGGACATCTTCGGCAGCGGTGGTTACTACAGTGAATTGCTTGCCAGCGTAGTGGGAGACAGTGGTGAAGCCATACTCCACAACAACCCGGGCTTCGAGGCCTGGGGTATCAATGGGCTCACCGATCGCTTCGACGGTCGAGACCCGGGCAACATAACTCGCCACACTCGCAGCGGTATAAACCTTGATTTAGGCCAGGAGACCTTAGACGGGGCATTGATCGTCATGGCGTTTCACGACTTATATGTCGTGCCTACTCGCTACGATGGTGAGAAATATGTGCCGGTAGGAAATCCAGCGAACGTGGGCTATTTTCTCGAGCAGGTCTACCAGGCATTAAAACCCGGGGGCCGCTTTGTCGTTGTCGATCATGATGGTGATCCCGCAGCAGATAACTTTACCGTGTCAGAACTGCACCGCATTCTTGAGTCATTCGCAAAACAGGAAATCGAGGCGAGAGGATTTCGTTATGTCACTAAATCAGAAGCCTTGAGGAAGGCGTCAGATGATCGCACCCGCATCGTATTCGATGAAGACATTCAGGGCAGAACCGATCGCTTTGTACTGGTCTTCGAGAAACCTGGTAATTAAAAATGACTAAAATACCTTTCCCACTCTTCGTGATCGCGCTGCTCGCCTCTTCCTGCACAGCAGTTAACGCACAGGAGATACCTCGGTTTGAGTTGGACCCATTCTGGCCACAGGTTCCGCTTGGTGACAACTGGCTGACCGGCGGCCTCGGTGGCATGTGCATCGACAGTCGCGATCATGTCTACCTGCTGAATCGCCAGAATGTAGTTGCTGATGACCTGGATGGCGCACGGCTGGCACCGCCGGTAATTGAACTCGACTCGTCCGGAAGCGTTGTGCGAGGCTGGGGTGATCCGGAATTAGTGGGCGGGCGTTTGCACGATTGCCACGTAGACTCCGATCAGAACGTCTGGATTGTCGACGCCGCTACCGGTCATGTACAGAAGTATTCGCCTGACGGCAGTGAGCTCCTGCTGCAGATCGGATTAACTGGGGCATTTGACTCCTCGGATGGAAGCCGCCAGGGCCGCGCTCTCAATTCAAACCGCTCCCGGTTTTTTCTGCCTGCTGCTATCGACATCGATAAGGGCAACGCAGACATCTATATCGCCGATGGTGAACTTCCCGGCGGTAATACCCGCATCGCCGTACTCAACACCGATGGCGAATTCCTGCGCCAGTGGTCATTGCATCGTGCTGCAGATGAAGATGGCCTGATCGAATTGCCTCACTGTATTCGCCTGTCTAATGATGGTCTGGTATATGTCTGTGACCGCCGCGCCGATCGCATCCAGGTGTTTGATCGGCAGGGTGCCCACTTGAAGAACCTTGATGTCGGCTTCTCGCCCCTGAGTTCAGCGGCGAATCGCGCCAGCGGAACCCGTGGCACGGCCGTGGTACTGGGGTTCTCCCCGGACCAGGAACAACGCTATCTGTACGTGATTAACCAGAATAGCGTGATGGTGGACGTGCTGGACCGGGAGACAGGTGCCAAGCTGTCCAGCTTCGGCGGCGGGCCCGGCCGCTATCCCGGCCAGTTCGAATTGCCCCATGGTATCGGCGTGGATTCTGCCGGGAATGTCTATATCGCCGAGCAGGAAGGGCGGCGAATTCAGAAGTTCACCTACTTGGGGACGGATTAGACTCCACACTATTCAGAGCCTGATACTATTTTGGTTTAGCCAGCTTCTGCTTGCGTGTTTCGCGGTCTTCATGGATGTCTTTCGACCTGGAGCGCTTGCTATCCTGTTTTTCGTGTTTAATCGCAGGATCGTGTTGGTTGGCACGCTTTTTATGGGGTTGCTCGGACGATCGTTTCACTTTGTCACTCGTGGGATTCTCCTTGTAACTTTAGTGCAATAAATGGAGTCACAGTTATTCTTCCTCGCCATTCTGTTGACTGCTATGCTGGAAATGAACGAGCAGTTAATTAGGGTAGATCTATTTTAGTCGTACACCCGTTAGTTTCTATACTATGCACGCAATAGCAAAGATTTCCCTATTCTATGAATTACCTGATCTGTGAATAATCTGACGGTAGATGCTGAATCAGCGATCAGGCTGGGAATATTTCTGGCTGTGTTCCTGTTGTTAGCGGTCGCTGAGATTCTCTGGCCCCGCCGTCGACCACTTCCCGGGAAGCTCAGGCGCTGGTTCACCAATATCGCGCTTAGCGCATTCAACACCCTGGTGGTGAGGTTATTTATTCCATTGGCGGGCGTCGCATCCGCACTATTCGCGCAGGATCAGGGTTGGGGACTCTTCAATTTGCTGGCGCTACCCGGCTGGCTGGAAATTGCCCTTTTTGTCCTGCTATTCGATGTGACTATTTACTGGCAACATCGGCTCTATCACGTAGTGCCCCTGTTGTGGCGTTTGCATCGCACTCACCATACCGATGTGGATTACGATCTCACCACCGGCAATCGTTTTCACCCACTCTCTATTCTACTTTCCAGTCTCATCAAGCTGGCTCTGGTATTTATACTCGGTGCGGCAGTCCTGGCAATCCTGATTTCAGAGTTACTGCTCAACATTACCTCTATGTTCAATCATAGCAACCTGAGGCTGCCTCTGGCGCTGGACAATGGATTACGCAAGATAGTAGTCACACCCGACATGCACCGTATCCATCACTCCGTAGACCCCCGTGAGCACAACAAGAACTTCGGTTTCAATTTCTCCTGGTGGGATCGACTGTTTGGTTCTTACCTGCAATTCCCGCAACAAGCTCATGCAACCATGCCTATCGGTATCACGGGTTTTCAGGGGCCGGGCTCAAGCCAGTTGGGGTCGCTACTGATCCAGCCGTTTACCAGAGGAAATGAGCCGGACAGCGTGCAGTGAGAAAATCCCTGCCCCTCAAGCAGAGGCTTCTTAGGCTTTAGCCAAGTCCTCTCGGAATCACATAAACCAACCGCCATTTGAATCGTTTATTGTGGGTAGAATTCATGATTTGTGAACTGATTCCAACAAAATCGTGTCTATTACTATGGAGTCGGGAAAACGGCTGCGTTAACGTAAGTGCTGTATTGCTTAAATCTAAAAAATTATGAGTCTGAAATCGTCGCGATCGAATAGTCTTCTCATCACGGGTGGTCTCCTGCTGTCGCTCACCTTGCAGGCGCAGGAAGATCCCGCCCCGGGTAGTGGCGTGTTGCAATTGGAGACTTCTACCCAGCATAAATTCACCTCCGCCTTTCTCGATAATGATCACTACACCGCTCGCTTCAATCTAAGCGTCGATCCTGCTGACATCGGTAAACAAGCGGAGTTGTTTCTCGCCGCAGTGCATCAAGGCAACTGGTATCTTCGCACGGGCAATGGATGGGATAACTGGGACGCTACGCTTGATTCGCTCAGCCCATTCCAATCAGTTCAATTGCAGAATGAGACGACATTCGATCTGTTCCAGGAACTGGAATTGCTGCCTGGAGATTATCAGGCGTATGCCGCTTATCAGGTGCAGGGTGAGGAATTGGTGGTGTCTTCCACTGTCATGGAGTTTGCAGTGCAATCCGCAGAGAAAGACGCCCTGCACCGATTCACTTCCGCTGCAGCGATGGAGACTTACCTGAAGGAGGGCATGCAATTCAGCTCTTCTGATCAGATATTCCTGCGTGCCCTGGAATCAGTTGCAGCCGCAAGCACGGATAGCGGCGCGGGATCGTCACCGTCCCAGGTATCGGTCACCAACGTACAGGAAGCCGGTGTGGACGAGGCTGACATCATCAAGTCCGATGGTGAAATTCTTTATGTGTTGCGCAACTGTGGCACTGAAAACTGCATCGCCACGTTTGCATTGGACGCGACCCAGGCAACAGCGGAAGAAATCGGCGTGTATCAACCCGAGTCTTCCCAAGATGAAGTGTTTGTGACAGCCGAGAGCATGTATCTAGTGAATGAAGGCGGCCAAGGCCAAGACAGGCTCATAACCCTGTCGGGGCAGAATGTGTTTCTCGCCTGGTTCGATGTCTGGAGTTGGGGCAGCAACAAGATCGAACTGGAATTCCTGAATGCTGCCGATCCCGCCAACCTGTCGATCGAAGAACGCGTAACAATCGACGGCGAGCTGATCTCGAGTCGGCGTATTGGTAACACCCTTTATCTCGTGTCTCGTTATACACCCTTCATTGCTGGCTACAGTCCCTATGCCATTGACAGTGCGACCCGGCAGGCGAACGATGAGCTGCTGGCAAACACCACGCTTGCCGACCTGACTCCCAAGCTAACTCTACTGGATCAGCAGTCGCTGGACCTGGTCACTCACGACCAGTGTTATCTCGCAACCGGTACCGTGGATGCATCCAGGAATCCTTCGCTGATCACGGTCACCAGCATACCGATTAATAATCCATCGGCGTTCGATAGCACGTGCTTTGTCGGGGATTCTGAAACGGTGTACATGACGCCCCGGTCGTTGTATCTGGCTACTACCCAATATGAGTACAGCGTATTTTCAAGAAATGCACTGTTCTACAACCCCGAACACAAGACTGCTGTTCACAAGTTCGCCTTGGTCGATGGCGGTATAGACTATCGTGGATCAGGCGAAGTAGATGGACACCTGGGTTGGAGTGAGGACAAACGCTCATTCAGAATGGGAGAGAACGGTGATGAGGGCGCGTACCTCAATGTGGTGACATCAATCGGCGATACCTGGAATGACACTTCCAGTACCCGTCTGACCGTGCTGAAAGAAATTGCAGGTAACTTGCAGATAGTCGACTTCATTGATGGCATCGGCAAACCCGGGGAACAACTCTATGCTGCCAGATTCTTCGGCGACCGTGCCTATCTGGTGACCTTTCGAATAATAGATCCACTCTACGTGGTGGACTTGTCCGAGCAGGAAAATCCGCGAGTCGCCGGTGAGCTGGAAATCGATGGATATTCCGATTATCTTCAGCCTATTGGCGAAAATCTATTGCTGGGAATTGGCAAGGATGCTGTCCCCGATGACGGCTCTACCGATTTCGGTTTTGCGCGCGGCGCCTGGTACCAGGGCGTTAAACTTTCCTTATTTGATGTAAACGACATCTCGTCCCCGATTGAGATCAATTCGCTAATCTACGGGAAGCGTGGCTCCGACTCGGAAGTCCTTTACGATCACCATGCTATCTCGTTCTTGCCGGCGAGCGATTCAAATCCGGCTCGTTTCGCCATCCCTATTCAAATCCATGAGAGCGAACCTGACTTCCCCTGGTTCGACCCGACCGAACCCAATGCCTGGTATGCCTTTACCAGCAAGGGTCTCTATTCCTTTGCAGCGGACCAAACTGGCTTGAGTCAGGCAGGTTATATCGAAGCCGATTCTACCAGCGGTATTGAGTCCTTCAGTATCTGGGGTAATTTCGGTGATCGCTCGGTGCTGGTTGATGATACCGTGTTCTATGTGCACCAGGGCGAGGTAAAGAGTTCGCCTTGGGGGACTGAACAGCAATAATTTCTCTTTCCCCATCGATAGACGCAGTGCCTGTTCCATCTTTATTAGCTCACCGACAAATGCCCTGAATTTCACTAGCACTTATCCCAGCTTTTAATCGCGGGGCGGCTATTTTGCCCATTTTCGTTGGAAATTGCCGGGTGCTGGCGTTATGATGCTGGAATCTCCAAAAGGCTGCCCAGCAGCCTATAACAAGAACACAAAGTCTTACTTAAGAGCCTGATCAGAGGGCCCAGGGAGTAAATCATGAAAACAACTCGACGCGGATTTGTAGGAAGCATCGCACTCGGCACGGCGGCCAGTGTCCTGGCAGGGACATCGCTTCTCAGCCAGAGTGCGCGGGCCCAAACCCGGGCCCATGAGAAGTCCGATAACTACGATGACGGCATCATGCAGCTCAACCAGAATGAGAGTGCCCGTGGCCCTGGACCGAAAACCATCCAGGCGCTCCATTCCCACGTCAACAAACGGGTCGGGCGTGGCTATGCGCCGGACCACGTGGACGAGCTTGAGGAAGGCATCGCCAACTACTACAACATCAGTCGAGACTACGTTTTGTTAGCCACCGGCTCGACACCCCTGCTGCAAGGATCGGTCAGGGCCTTCTGTTCTGCCGACAGGAAATTTGTCACACCCATGCCGACCTATTCAACCAGTCTCAGCACTGCTCGCCAGATTGGTGCAGGAATAGAAGAGCAGAGTCTCGACAGTGCCATGGCCATCAATCTTGATGCATTGGCTGCATCGGCCCGGGGCGCGGGACTGCTTTACTTCTGTAATCCCAATAACCCCACTGGCACAGTGCATGGTCCCCAAGCCGTCGAACGCTTCGTGCGCCGTGTAATGCGCGAAGCCCCTGATACTGTGATTCATATCGATGAGGCCTACATCAACTATACCCAGCCTGGAAAGATGGAGACTGCATTACCTCTGGCGATGGAGTTTGAAAACGTCTTCATCACTCGTTCGTTCTCCAAGGCTCATGGGCTTGCGGGTCTGCGTATCGGCTATGCACTGGGGCAGCCACAGACTCTGGCCAAGATTCGCGGTGCCTGGGGCATGGGCGATGTCAACATGCTCGGCGCTATTGCGGCACTAACGGCGCTGGAAGATAAGGAACATATCGCGTGGGAAGCTCAGGAAAATGCCGAGATTCGCAGCATGGTCATCGGTGCTTTCCACGAAATGGGATTCGAGGTAGGTGATTCCAACACGAATCACATCTTTGTCAACATCAGGCGTCCGGCAAAAGAATTCCGTGATGCCTGTTTGGAGCACAAGATTCTGGTGGGCCGGGATTTTCCACCCATGGAGAAAACCCATTGCCGTATTTCACTCGGCAGCCGGGAAGAGATGGCCATAGCAGTTGAGGTATTTAGAAAAGTATTAGCTTGAGGTTCACAAATATAGCCACACCTGCTTGCCGCGATCAGATTCACTGCAAGTAGATAAATAGCTGGTTCAAATAAGAAGGGGAACAACGATGTCAAATATCGTCGGACTAAATAGAAGAGCCTTTATCAAGAGCGCTGGCATGACCGCACTGGCCGGTGCAGCCGGGGTAGTCGCAACTGGCGCAAACTCCGCGGCGGCGCAAACCTCATCCAGCAACTCGCGCATGGCTGGGGGCAAATACGACTTCGACACACCCTACAATCGTGTCGGTACCGATTGCTCCCGCTGGGACGGCCCGGCGCTGCGTTACCCAGCCGGAGCCTTCAAGTACGGCATGGGGGTAGCCTCTATGGATTTCGAGTGCGCGCCCTGCATTACCGAAGCGCTGACCGAACGGGTCCAGCATCATAACTGGGGCTACCTGAGCACGACTGAACCGCTACGCGATGGCATCGTGAAGTGGAATGGCGAGCGCCACGGTGTCGATCTCGACCCCAGTTCAATTGTTATATCCGACGGCGTCTATCCAGGTGTTATCGCGGCACTGCGTTCCTTCGTTCCTGTTGGAAATAAGGTATTGATTACCTCGCCCGCTTATTCCGGTTTCTACTCTATGGCCCGGGCTGCACGGATCGACACCGTAGACAGCCAGATGCGTATCGTCAACGGTCGCTATGAATTCGATTGGGAAGACCTTGAACAAAAGATGACTGCGGATGTGCGGGCGTTGATCGTCTGCAATCCACAAAACCCTACGGGCAATGTGTGGACTCAGGAAGAATTATTGCGCATAGGCCGACTGGCACTGGAGCACAACATAGTCGTGTTGGCTGACGAGATTCATTCCGACGTGGTGCGTTCCAAACACAAGTATGTACCGTTTGCGAGTCTGAAGGATGCGGCAGTGGTTAACAATAGCGTCTCCTTCAATGCCATCAGCAAGACCTTTAACCTGGCGGCGATGAAGAACGCCTATTACTATTCCAAGAGCCCGACCATGCTCGATCGAGTCAATCAGTTTCATCGCGCCGAAATCAGCACGCTTGGCGTCGTGGCCAACACAGTAGCTTACCAGCAGGGCGGGGAATGGTTTGATCAGGCGAATGCCTATATGGACGAAAGCCACAATTTTGTAGAAAACTATATCAAGGAGCACATGCCCAGCGTTGGCTACACGCGCAACGAAGGCACGTTTATGACCTTCCTGGATGTCAGCAAGGTTATGGCTGCAGTCGGAGCAGAAGAACAATACAAGGAACATGGCAACGCGACTCCTGAACACTACTTCCAGGATTGGCTGGTGCATAACTCAGGCGTCTACCTGAATCCGGGTTCGGACTACGGTACCGGTGGTGAAGGACACATGCGCATGAATATAGCCTCATCGCGAATGGTCTTGAAGGACGTGTTCGACGCCCTGGCTAAAGCAGTAAACAGCGTCTAGCACAAAATACCAGGCGCAAAGAATCAACGGGAATTGTTCTGCAATTCCCGTTTTTTTTGCCGCGTAAATCTCCTTGCACAGGTAATCTTACTTGCAATTGATACAATCCCGTTTTGTAGCTGGATTCGTCCTGATCTACAGGTGCTTGTAATAAGGAACCAACCATGCTCAAGGCCATATTGAATTTGAGGGAGACCATCGTAGTCCCTGGCACATACGATGCACTCTCAGCGCTCATCGCCAAACAGGCCGGGTTCAAAGCACTCTACATGTCTGGCTTCAGCGTTGCAGGCTCCCTGTTGGCCAAACCGGATATTGGACTGGTCACGTCTGCACAGATGATTGAGCGGGCACACCAGATCGTTGCAGCTGCTGGTGATACGCCGGTGATCGCCGATGGAGACAATGGCTACGGTAGCGAGGAAAGCACAGCCGTCCTGGTAAATGCCTATGAACAGGCCGGCGTTCAATGTATTCAACTGGAGGATCAGGTAAGCCCGAAACGCTGCGGACATATGGACAACAAGCAAGTAGTCGATCTGGATACGGCGGTGCGGATTATTTCCTCTGCGGTTCGCGCGCGAAATTCCGAGCAGTTCCTGGTCATGGCACGCACCGACAGCATTGCCACCCATGATCTGAGCGAAGCGCTGCGCCGAGGCGAGGCTTTTTTGAAGGCCGGTGCTGACATGTTATTTATTGAAGCTCCACAATCTGTTGAAGAAATGGCGATCATCAAGAAGGAATTTCCGAACACCGTACTGGTGGCCAATATGGTCGAAGAAGGTAAGACCCCTGAACTGAGTGTCGAGCAACTTGCCAACCTTGGATTCCAGGTGGTGCTGCGTCCGGTTACTGCATTACTCGGTGTGGCTAAATCACTGCAGAGCAGTTACGCAGCACTGTCAGAACCGGGCAACACTCTGAGTATGCCTGCGCGGCTTACCTTCCATGACTATAATGAACTGCTTGGTCTATAAATTACTCCTTCTAGGCACTGCCTGCCCAGTCCGCAATCTTGCCGTCCGCTGGGATCGGTAACTCCCGAATACGTTCAGGTACGTCATCGTACTCAAGCCGCAACGCCTTGCAACACACCGCATGAAGGTTGTATCCCATGACGTGATAAGTAAGCTCCAGTATTTCTTCATCGCTCAGGTGGGAATGCAAGGCTGCAAACAGTTCATCTGCAGCGCGACCGCCTTGCAGGATCAGCGCATCGGTCCAGGCGAGAATAGCTCTGTCACGGGCATCAAAATGTTCCGAGACTTCCCAGTAAGGAATTGCTGAAATCTTCTCATCACTGAGTCCGAATCGACGTGCGGCCTTGCAGTGTTGCGAGAAAACAAACTGACTACCCTGGGTATAGCCGACCCGGAGGATGCCCAGCTCCCGAATACTCGCATCGAGTTGACTGACGCTCTTGTCAGTAAACATGCCGAACATGCCAAAATGATTGGTGGCGTGTTCGAATATATAGGGTACCAGCGCGAAAACGGTCCACCAGTTGCCGGGTGTTCCTGTCGCTGTTCCCGGTTCTTCAACCGGATCCCGGTCACCGAAGAGTGCCTGGTAATACCTGGCGACCACTTCACTCGCGTCTTTTTTTGCTACTTCTCTGAGCCTTGGCATAGTGTCTCCCGCTGAATCTGTTGTTTGCATGGATGAATCCCTCCACGGAAAGGTATTGACTTTGTAAGGGGATTGTCAATGATAGAGGCTCATCTACGAATCAGCGGGATTATCAGGAGGTTAGCATGTCAGCCAACAAAAAATTCGAAATACGCGGCGTTAATCATCTCGCACTCGTCTGCAAAGACATGAAGAGAACCGTGGAATTTTATAGTGGTGTTCTCGGCATGCCCCTGACCAAGACCATCGAATTACCCAATGGGATGGGCCAACATTTCTTCTTTGATATCGGCAAAGGCGATTCACTGGCGTTCTTCTGGTTTCCAGATGCTCCCGAGAGCCAGCCCGGGGTGACCCACCCATCCGCGCTCGTGGGCAAGGGTGGCATTACTTCCGCCCATGCTTCGATGAATCACATCGCCTTCGATGTGCCTGTAGAAAAAATCGAGGAATACCAGCAGAAACTGGAAGCGGCTGGCGTTGAAGTCACCAAGGTTGTTAATCATGATGACTCGCCAAGTCAGGCCAGTCCGACTATTACTGACACCACTTTTGTGCGCTCGGTCTACTTCCGGGATCCCGACGGCATCATGCTGGAGTTTGCCGCCTGGACCCGTGAGCTGGATGAGCGCGATGTGAGTTGGGATCCTGCAGGAGCCGCTTAGATTTCTGCCTTGGCGCTCGACTTGACTAGTTAAGCACCGGGTATTTAGCGCCACCTTCCACATGGACGCGTTGCACACTCGGGTATTTTTATTTTGCGGCTGGAAACTTCATCACCACTGTCAGAGAGTTGCCGATCAGGGTGGCGTCGAAAACGAGTTTGCCATCCTAAATCACTAAAAATCCAATAGGGTGAAGAGAGAAAAGAGAAAAGAGAAAAGAGAAAAGAGAAAAGAGAAAAGAGAAAAGAGAGAAGAGAGAACACAGGAGAGAAGAAAGGTGAGAGAGGAGAATTTCCTCCTCTCTCTATGGGAAGTTTTATTCCTCTGTGCGGATTTTGAAATCAGGTCCAAGTGCCGGGTTGATGTAATCATCAGCCAACACGCGATCAGGATCGGGGCGCACACTCAGATAGTCGACGTGAACCGGTACTTCAAGCCAACCGTGCGGAGTGCCGGCAGGAATGATAATGATATCGCCTTCCTTCACATGCTTGGCGATCCAGTCTCCTACAATCAGGCCACTGCATGAGGGCCCGTTAAGAACTGTAGTAACACTACTTTCGGGGGCCGAGGCATTGCCGTTGAAGATTTCACCACCAGTAACCAGGGTGCCAGAGCCCGAGGCGATGTAGTAAGTCTCGGTCTGGTTGATGTGCATGATGCCCCGGGCATTGCTGTTGCGGCTGTTATTGCGGGTGCCACAGGGCCGCTCTGGATTCTGGTTATCCTGACCGCTGGCGCGCGCTACCGCATTGCGGTGAATGATGCCGACCGAGAGATTCAGCTTGCCGATATCGCGGCTGACGATTTGTCTGTCTACTCCACCCAGTTCATTGACCATCTGCCACTGCTCTTCGGTGATATAGGTGGCATAGGTCTGGTCACTCTGGGCCATTGCAACAGAGTAGATGGCGAGGAATGGCGTTAACAGGAAGAGCTTGATGTGCTTTTTCATGGGATTCTCCTTTATTATTATTCTGGTACAACAGAAATACAGTCGATCTGGATCGCTCACTTCTTATCGTTCGATTGTATAGATTCCGTCGACCTGGTTGAAGGCATTAATTTCATCAATGAGGTCGAACCCACCCACGAAGGCTTCGGCATGAACTCCAGTGAATACACCGCCAAGGTTGGCATCGATTGAATTACTGATAATCCCACCGGGATCCATCAGCGTGCCACCGATCGCATTGAGGTCCACCAGGCCGTTGCTAACCGAACCGGCGAAGTCGATATCCCAGGTTTGTGAGCCGGCGACTTCCACCTGCAATGAACCGTTACTGATTGTTCCCGTATTGAAGTCGACATCAAGCCCGGCCACCACCTGGGTGACAGCACCGGCGCTGCCGCTGCCAATGAACGAGGAGGCCGGAGTGCTGCCGTAGGAACCTGAACCTTGCAAGTTCGCTACATCGGTCGGTGTTACGTTGGCGATGTGATTCGCAGTCTGTAATTCCACCTGACCGTTAACTTCCGGCGTGATAACCACCCAGTTCTGATCCAGCGGGTTGTCCCATGCTCCCCAGGTGATATCCAGGTCATCCGTGGTCGAATAAGATGAGCTTAGATCATCGATATTAGAGCCACTCCCATCCAGTAAAACCGTGCCGTACAACGTATGGTCAATAGCACCATCGGCGGTTGTGTTTTCTAAGGTAAATCCTAGCGCAACACCTTCCGTTCCGTTCGCCGCGGCATTTCCAGTGAAGTAGCCATTTATTGACCCGAGAATATCTCCGTTTTGTTCCACAGATTCTTCTAAGACGGTGTGCACATTCGTGAGTGTGTCACCCGATGCGTCGATGCTCAGGCTCAGATAGGGGCCGTTCAACGTGCCACTGAACAGGGCATCCCACTGCATTTCTATATTGAGCGTATTATCTGCTACAGAAGTAAGTACCAGGCGGCCATTCTCCACTGACCCATTGCCAAAATCGATGTCGAAGGTAAACAAGGTGTCTGCATGAGCGGCGTTGATGAGCCAATATTCTGGAAAGTCCCCGCCGTCGGAGGTGGCTCGATTATAGGTACCCTGCAAGGCGACGATGGTGTTGAAGCGAAACGTTCCTGTGCCGGGTAATGTGGCAGAACTGGGATCGGCAATAAACCAGTATCCCTCATGGCCATCTTTGACTACCGTTGAAATACCATTGGTGTTGTGCTTTTTGACTGCAAAGATTTCGAAATTTGGATCACTGACTTTACCCCAATACCCCCATGCTGAAACACCCCGTCCGAGCGATGTATTGGGGAGGGGGGTGGTAATGCCGCTGCTGCGAACAATATCCTCGTCTAAGTCAAATGCATCCTCAATGTCCAAATAGTTGAAAGGACGAGCCGTAAAGATCGGATCACTGTCCCCGTTATGGGTATTTACCGGCCCGCCGTATATTGCCGTGAAATGGTGATTGGATGCAGACGCCGTAGCAAATACCCCAGTTTCGGTAAAGCCAGTCTTGAGTTCGGCTCCAGTCAGGAAGTCATCGTCCTCCCAGACGAAGGCGCCCAACGCCCAATTTAAGGGGTTGCCATCCTCATACAGGCTGAAACCTCCGGCGAAGGCATCCTTTCCGCTATCCTCGGCCAGGAAGCCTGTGATGGTTCCATCCAGGCTGCCACCGGTGAGTGAACCATCCATATAGATAGAACTGCCGGTGATGGCGACATTATTCATGTAGGTGAGCACGGGATTTTCACCATAGTCGAAAATCGTGGTGATATTACCTACAAAATTGACGATCCAGTCATACACAGGCCCTTCACCGGCGCCGTTCAGCTCGACTTTCAACTGGCCATTCTCGACCGTGCCGTTCATGAAATCGATGTCGAAGAATCCTGAAACTTTGGTGACATCGCCCGCGTAGCTCTCTCCACTAAAGGCGGCCGAGCTAGTCGTATTGGCAAATGTATAGGTTCCAACGGACCCAAAGAAGAGATTGTAGGATGGGTCGAGGGTGACGATCAGCAACTCCTCATTGATGGAAGAGGCATCCATAGAAGTGGTGATGTTGGTATATAACTGATGCTTGTTATTCGCATCCCAATGATGCCAGTTGACATCAAAACCGCTTACATCTCTATCGCCCTCAATTGCTTGCGCATTCACAGGTTGCAGCACGTAATCAGGAGAAGTGTTGAAACCGGTCATGCTATCGAAGCCTTCACCACTGAAGGAGATGAGCCAGGGAAGGCTGAAATACTCATCGTGAATAGCGTTGCCAATAACTACTTCGTTACTGCCTCTGCGTAGGGCGAAACCAACGTCATCGAACTTGTCGCGAAATTCATCGCTCCATATGAACGGATCGTAGTCGCCACTGAAGGCGGCCCCACCGATTACGCCCAATCGGCTGCTGTCTGCGCTGCCGTTGTCGTTTTCCAATCTAAAGCCCAATACCAATCCCTTACTGCCAGTTACCGAGCCAGTGGCAAATCCGAATAACTGACCGCTAAACAGATCTTCACCACTTGGGGCGGCCACTCCTCCCTCCAGGATATTGCCGGTAATAGTTCTTGGGTTGATGAGACCTTCCGCACCAGAGAAGCTGAAGCTGCCGATAAGATTGTTAACGATCCATTGCTGTGTAGGTGTACCCGTACACCCCGATGGTCCGAAGCAGATTTGCAAACCCGAGCTGGTGAAAGACCCATCCAGAAAATCCAGGGTGAAACCACCGACAACTCCGGTAATTGCTGTGCCGTCTTCCCTCGCGCCGATGAAACCCACCACGGAAGAAAAGTCTCCGTAGCCTTTCAGGCCATCGCCAGTGAAGAGTGGGGGAGCGGACACGAATAGGGAGGCACCGCTGGTATCCAACTGATAGAAATCGTTCACCTGGCTGAATTCGTCATAAACCGCGAAGTTATTATTTATCCCAGCCCAGAATCCCCAGGTAATGGGTAGTGACCCTACTGTGCCGGTGCCAAAATTGTGCGCAACGGCATTGTCCGATTTGAATGCGAAGCCCCAATCAAATTGATTGGGCGAAGAATCTGTGGGGTCGTAGTAGTCCGCCAATTGTCTAATTCTGGTATCACCATATGTTGAGGTGGAATCGGTGAGTAGCAGGCCGTAAGTGTTCGGTGTGTTGGTCCATCCCCACACTGGAAAGGAGAAGTTGGAGCCATCTACACTCAGTGAGTCTTCATGCAATACGAATCCAAAGTTGGGGCTGTCACTGACATCCTGCAGGTCCTGTTCATCGATGTAGTCGGCTTCTTCAAACAGCACCAGACCGGAGATGAATTCGGAGGTTTGAAATACGCCATCTTCACCGCCGAAGAAGAAGCCGGCGGAGAAGCCTTCGGCATCATCACCGACCCAGAATCCGGAGATCTCCCCATTAAAGTCCATCACTGTGTCGCCGTCGTCAAAGTCTCCTGACACATTCCATTGCCACAGGTCTTCCCCGGAAACATCATTGTAAGTATCGAATGTGGTTGTCCACATTTCATCCCACGTCGTGATTGAGCAGGTAGTGGCGGCTACGCAGCCAAACACATTAAAGTGACCGGAAAGGTTGCCATAGGAGAAATTGAATTCGATAGCTGAGTCGATGAGAAACTGCGTAATCGACGAATTGCTGCTGCGGGCTCGCCAGATACCGTCATCGGGTACAAACATGCGCTTAATGCCAGTCAGGCTCAGGCCACTTATATAGGAAGAATAGCCAGTGGCCCACCAGACTTCCGGCGGGAATAATTCGTCTGCCGATCGATCAGCACTATTGGCATTTGCGAGGAACAAAGGCTGGCCTTCACCGGACAGCCACACTCCCCAGTCCAGATTGTCGAATCCACCGACATCTTTGAGAATACCTGTTGGGCCAAACAAACCGGTGTCGAGTGTGGCATCCTCTCGCCGCACCAGGTGGTAGTCATCGACAAAGTCGACCGTATCATCAATCCAGCTATTGAGATTTTCGATGATGATCGGGGAGCCGTCATCCCCGTTTGAAGCCGAACCGATGATGCCGCGAATTCCCTGAGTATCTCCATTTGGGAGTTCATGAGGAAACAGCGTGAACCCGACCTTGTCTACCAGTTCTGCCTGCTCGCCAGAACCTAGAAGGTTGGAGTGCTCAAACAGCAGATTGCCAGCCAGGCTTAATCCTGCTCCTGATCCCGCTCCGTCAAGGCGAAAACCACCTGCCAGCGCCTGGCCATCGCTACCGAGAAATCCACCCCGGAAGGATCCGGTAAAAGTCCCTGTGTTATCACCTGACAGAAATCCACCGAAATTGACTTCAACCTCACCATTGGGGCCTATCGATATTCCATCTGCCTGGCTGATAACCCAATGGGTTGATGATTCGCAGTCGGGTACACAGATTTCCATTCTAAATTCATTGACGAAGCCACCGCCATTCGTCAGATCCAGGTCGAATATGGCGAATTGAACTTCAGCTCCAGCAACGAAGAGTGAATCGGTGATTTCGAAGCGTCTAGAGGCGAGAATGCTCGATTTCGGAATCACGTCGAAACTCATGACCAGCAGGTTTTCACCACTAATAGTATTCGGTGAGGAATTGTCAAAAGGATCACTGAATAATTGTGCCCCAGCCTCACCGGATTCCCAGACCGCCCAATTCAGGTTGAAGCCATCTTGGGAAACTGTAAAAGTCTCTGAATTCACGCTGTTGGGGTTTGCTGCCGTGGTGCGAAAGATGTCGTAGGAGAAGTCTCCCAGTTTGCCACCCAGTGTTCCTGAATCGTCGATGATGATGGGATTGCCGCCAAGGATGTCAGTGGCCGCACCAAGCAGCGGATTTAGAAACAAGGGGCTGGCGGCATCTGACGTCACAATGCCGAATTTTGTTAACGTGGCGAATTCGGTAGCGCTGATTACCAGATTTAAAGGATCTGACGAATTAAAAAGAATCGAGCCGCCAATCGATTTGTCAGGACTGGGAGCTGTGCCATTGCCGATCGCTGCAGTGAGATCAGAATGGTTTGTGCCGGACAGGTCCCAACCTGCTGAGTCGAAATTCAGGACAAAACCCTGAGCGCCATTGCCCACAAAGAAACCAGTGGCTTGACTGCGATAGACAAGAAAATTTGTTGAGGAACTACTCTGAGAGATCGAACCGGACTGGTTATTGAGTAGCACCCGGTTGTCGATGATGTCCCAGTTTTCGAAACCGTAGAACACAGGCCAATAACCCGTGCCGATGTTTGTTACGTTGCAAGCCGCGCCACTTAAGCAAATGGTGAGATCAGTCTCGGTGATTGTTGCGGATCCGAAATCGACGAAAAAGCCGCCATTGATAGAGGTAATGCTATCGCTGCCAAAGCCACGCAGGGATAACAGGTAGTCGCTGGATGGATCGAATCGGCGCTGACCGATCAGGCTGGCGATATTGGTCGGCAGGGCACTGGTCAGGACCAGGGGGTCTTCGATCATCGTATCGGTGAATCCGCTGATGCCATTTGTATAGGAACGCAGGGTGGGGTAGGTCCCGCTGTTTGGTTCAAACAGAGCCCAGTGCAGATCAAACCCGGCTACGTTAGATTCATAGAAAGTTGGTGTGAGCCCGTTCAAT
>JAQBSZ010000030.1 GCA_027623555.1 Pseudomonadota bacterium
ATAAGGCGGGAAGGAATTTAACGGGGGAACTGCGGGGCTTCGATAAAAATTGGTGGGTCGTATAGGATTTGAACCTATGACCAAAAGGTTAAAAGCCTTCTGCTCTACCAACTGAGCTAACGACCCACGCGGTGCGACATACTACTATCAAAAATAAAAAACTCAAGTCAAGCGGGCATATTTTCCAACTCTAGTCGCGATAATGCGTGGGATCAGCAACGCCAGCATCGGCAAACCCCTTCTTGCGAAGGCGACAGCTGTCGCAAATTCCACAAGCCTTGCCGGAAGCATCAGCCTGATAACAGGATACTGTGTTTGCAAAATCGACACCGAGCCCACTGCCCATCTTGATAATCTCCTCTTTGGAAAGATCAATCAGTGGTGTCGCAAGTTTAATGCGTCGTCCTTCTACGCCAGTCTTTGTTGCCAGGTCAATCAGATTCTGAAATGCAGCGATATACTCGGGTCGACAATCCGGATATCCCGAATAATCCAATGCATTGACCCCGATGAAGATGGCCTCGGCCTCGAGAACTTCGGCCCAGGCTAATGCGTAAGCCAGGAAAACGGTATTGCGCGCAGGAACGTAGGTGACAGGAATTCCTTCACTGCCTTGAACAGGAACATCGATCGCTGCATCCGTCAATGCCGAACCTCCCAACTCTCCTAGCTTCAGTTCGACTATCTTATGTTCTCGAACATCCGCAGCGCGCACTACTCGCTGCGCCGCTACAAGTTCACTTTTCGAACGTTGGCCATAATCGAAACTGAGCGCATAACACACATAACCCTGCTTGATGGCATGCGCCAGACAGGTTGCCGAATCGAGGCCACCGGAGACCAGAACTACCGCCGTTTTATCGCTCATAACGTTTTCACAAATATAAAAAGAGTTCTGCTCGTTACTCTCTTCCAGTTACCTTCCCGGTTCAGAACCCCAGATCAGCTTGTGTAGTTGCAATTGCACTCTGACGTTGAGGACATCGTCCAACACCCATTGGGCCAGTTCAGCTGGCGAGAGTTCCTCGTAGGAAGGTGAAAATAAAATTTCATCAACTCTGTCGCGCAATGCCCATTGATCGATCTTCGCTTTCGACCACTCATAATCCTTCCGATCGCAGATGACAAATTTCACTTGATCCTTTTTCGCCAGCTGGCCAATGTTTTCAACCCGGTTCTTATCGCATTCCAGTGATCCGGGCGTCTTCACATCCAGGACGATCGAAACCCGCTCGTCGATTTCTTCTATCGGCATCGCACCACTGGTTTCCAGTGACACCTGGTACCCTTTATTGCACAACATTGTCATCAGGCTTCTACAATTAGGTTGTGCCAGTGGTTCGCCGCCGGTAACTGTGACTAGCCTGGATCGATACGATTCTACCTCTACACAGATAGCCTCCAGTTCCCTGACCTCCCCGCCTTCGAACGCATACGCGGTATCACAATATTGGCAGCGTAATGGACAGCCGGTTAGTCGTACAAAGACTGTGGGCATACCAGACGTGCGGGACTCTCCCTGCAGGGAATGAAAAATCTCCGTCACTCTTAATGTCGTAGCGCTGGCCAAGCTGAAACTCCTTACTTTTCCGACAAACACAACGGCCTGCTTCGCACCTCAATGCAGGAAGCAGAAGGGGATAGCCCCAGTTTAAGTGTTAATCCAGGAAAATCCAGGGAGCCTCTGAACAAGAAGTTGGCCGCTTTGGCTTACAGCCAATTTCGCTCTCAAGGCGCACACAGGACAGTCGACCTTTCAAGCCAGTGCAACGCCGCGAGCGCACTCTATGTAAACCCCCGACCGGCGGGGCCTGTCGCAGAGTGGCCATAGTCTTGTTCAGAGGCTCGCTAGAGAGAGAGCAGCCTGGTATCAGCCAGATTGGCCACACCAGTATTTGGAAATCTTCGCTTAATCTCATTTAGCAGTTGTCGTGCCTGGGCGATGTTGCCAAGCCCCTGATAGGCTAATCCGAGGCCATACATCGCATCGGGCAGTTTCGCCGAATCCCCATGCTGGTTCAGAATAATTTCGTAAGAGTCACGGGCTTCGGCATATCGATTCAGGTAGAGGTAGGCCTGCCCTTTCCAGTAATAGGCATTAGTGACGAATCGTCCTTCCGGGTAGATGCTCAGGTATTGATCGAACTCGGCGACAGAGCGTTCGAAATTGCTATTGATGACAGAATCGTAAGCCATCTGATAGAGCTGTTGTTCACTCAACACCGCCGGTTGTAAAGTGGGTCGACTGTTAGTGCGTCGTGGCGGAGTAGCCCGATCAAGTTCTCGCGAGTTGCCCAACGATATTGCCGGTTGATTATCGTCAATAGTCCTAGCAGGGATGGCGGGTGTCGGTGTTGTCAAGCCAGGTCCGATACCGGCGGTTGCCGGTCCGGAAGGATTCGCTGCCCCACCGCTCTCCAGAGCACTTAACCTGTCATCAACATCCGTGTAGCGGTTCAGGGTGTCGCGCTGCAATTTACGTACCTCGAATCCCTGCTCTTCAATCAAAGCGCGCAATGCCTGCACTTCGGTACGTAACTGCTGATTCTGTTCCAACAACATAGACAGGGCGTCGGTATTCGGCGCTGCAGTGCTGGCTGTGGACTGTGAGGTCTGGGGGGATTGACCGGGCGTAAAGCCTTGCGACTCTACTACCGAGCCAACACCCTGCGCTGCGGCAGCCGTTGTCAAAATACTCGCACAGAGAATGACTGGTATTTTACTGACTGCAGCAACGCGGGTTTTGTTCATAGAGAATTATCTGGCGACCACTTCGACTCGACGGTTGCGAGAATAGGCTTGTTCAGTCTGGCCTTGTTGCGCCGGTCTTTCCTCGCCGTAGCTTACCGTTTCGATCTGTGCGCGTGATGCTCCATTTACAATAAAGTAATTGAGAATGCCATTGGCGCGACGCTCACCCAGAGCCAGGTTGTATTCCCTGGTTCCACGCTCATCGGCATGGCCTTCCAGGCGAATCCGCTTGCCAGGATTGGCAGCAAGATCACGGGCGTGGAAAGTCAGCGTATCCCGATCGGCTGGCTTGAATTCAGCCACGTCGAAATCGAAATAGAATACGGTCTGGCGTAGTGCGTTTTGAGCCCGAATCTGTTCCTGGGTTAATTGACCGCTGCTGGGAGCAGCACTCGGGGCGGCAGGCCTGGCAGGGGTCGTGCTAGCGTTTGCCTCTTCCATGGGTTCTTCTGTCTCGCTGGTTGAACTGCAGGCTCCCAGCATAAACAAAGAAATGACTAATATACCTGCTTTAATAAATTGATTGCGTTGCATTCTCACTCGTTGAGTCCTCCAAAGACTGTGTCTTTAGTTTAAAATAAAGGTAGCTTAATTCAGAAACGGAGACCAGGCAGGTTCCCGCACATCACCCTGTGATGATGGTAGCCGGAATTTCACTCGACCGTCAATGGATACCGCGTCCAGCACGCCTCTGCCGTTGAATTTTGTCGCATACATAATCATGCTGCCGTTAGGTGCCACACTGGGTGATTCATCCAGGGAAGTATCGGTCAGGGTGATGACACGCAGGGTCTCAATATTCAATATCGCGATCTGGTAGTTGGGATCCTGTCGGGTCTCCCGCCTGACATGCACCAGGTTGACACCATCTGGTAAAAATTTAGCCTTCATACACTGAAAACAGTCATAAGTGAGGCGTTCCACGTTGAAGGAGCTCGCCCCTACTTCCATCTGATAGATCTGCGGCTGTCCGGTGCGATCCGACATGAAGACGATCGAGCGCCCGTCTGGTGTCCAGCTTGGCTCTGTATCGATAGAGGGATGGTCGGTGACCCGCATTAACTGATTCGTGGTCAGGTCCTGGACATAGATATCCGGACTACCATCCTTGGACAGCACGATCGCCAGCTTGCTGCCATCTGGTGACCACACCGGCGATGAATTGATATTGGGGTAATTGGTAATCTGGCGGCGCTGCCCCGAGGCAATATTCTGAATATAGATGCGCGGCAGATCCGTCTCGAATGACACGTAGGCGACGTCCTGGCCGTTCGGTGACCAACTCGGTGACATGATCGGCTCGCGGGACTCCAGCAAGACCTGGGCCCGGGCACCGTCATAATCGGCTCTCTCCAATCTAAAATCAGAATTTTCCGCGTCGTAGAATTCCGACACGATATACAGGATCTGGGAAGTGAAGGCACCGGGGATTCCTGTTACTTGCTCAAATACCATGTTGCTGATGGCATGGCCGATATCTCGTAGCTGCGCCACGCTGCCGGTAAGCACTTCACCGGCCAGTTTCATTTCTCGATTGATATCGAAGAATTCATATTGCACCTGCACCAGCTGACTGCCTGGCGCGCGGTTGACCTTGCCAACCAGCAGGTAATCCTGGGCGAGGATGCGCCAATCGCGGTAGAACACTTCTCTTTCTTCATTGGGCATGCTGAGCATATTCGAACGTGACAGTGCCCTGAATTCACCAACCTGCTCCAGATCATTAATTACAATCTGACCGACATCCTCACTGATTACGCCACTGCCTTCCCAGGCAAAGGGCACCACGGCGATAGGTATGGGGTTATCAATCCCCTGGGTGATCTGGATACTCAGTTCGGCATGTGCCGTGAAGGCCAGCACACTCAGGACACAGCCGATGAAGAGGCGGCGACAATCAGGAAATAGCTTGCAGGGGTTCAATTCAACAAGTCCTCGGGTTGAAAGATAAGCGACAAAGCTCGGAAATTTGCATTGAAGACTTTAATCGGCAAACTGCGTAATTCTGTGAATGGTGATGCACTGTAAACGGCATTCTCGGCGGAACGATCAAAGGCTGGATCACCGCTTGATTGCGTGATAGTGGCATCGAGCAATTCACCGGTTGGCAGCATTCGAATCCGCAGGATAACACGCATGCCGTTGCGGGCACTGGGTGGTCGGTTCCATACTTGCTGCAGGGCTTGCTGAATCAGGGCCGTGGCACTCTGCACCAGTTCAAATTCGGTGCGCGCTGCTTCCAGCGCCGCGGCACTCGTTGCCTCCTGCTGGCGTTGGCGATCGACCGCCTCAACCTGGCGGCGGCGTTCGGCCTCCGCCAGATCACGCTGGCGCTGTTGTTCCTGCTCAGATTGCAAACGCTCCCGATTGCGTTGCGCCTCCAGGGCGCGCTGACGTTCCAGCGCCTGGCGTTCCAGCAGCGCTGACTGTTCTCTCTCCTGTGCCCTTACCTGTTCCTGACGCTGTTGTTCGGCCGCTGCCTGGCGTTGCGCCTCTTCCTGCTGGCGACGCTGTTCTGCCTCTCGGGCGAGGCGTTGCTCATCCAGGCGCTCCAGTCGCTGCCGTTCAAGTGTCTCCCGATTGCGAACCTGGGGATTCTCATCGATAAACAGCGCTTTCACGATGGTAGGCTGCACCAGCTCGAGACTGTCTATTCTATTGTTGGATTGCACCCAGATCAACGCCACTAAAATCAAGATATGAAACGTGATCGCAGCAGCGATCGAAATCGGATAACCGTTATAGATCACTAGATTGTTAAAGACGCTATTCATCGGGTCTGCTTCGCTCAACTCTCTATAAGCTATTTAACGGCTGAGTAATGAAATTGGGGTTAACGACCCCGGCCCGTTGCAGCGTCGTGATCAGATTAATCATCGTCTCCCAGTAAGCCTCGGCATCTCCTTCAATAAGCACCTGGATGCTGGGGTTGGCATTCATGATACGACTCACCTGCTCACCCACGGTATCCAGCGTCATGGAACTGCGCTCGTCCCCGGTCGCTCCGATACTGAGGAAGTACTCATCATTAGACGTAACCGACACCACCAGGGTTTCCAGATTTTCATCGATGTCCAGCGGCTCGTTGTTCGCCTCGGGCAAATTCACTTCAATGCCCTGGTTAAGCATCGGCGCTGTCACCATGAACACAATCAGTAACACCAGCATCACGTCGATATAGGGAACAACATTTATATCGCTCATCGGCTTGTGGCGTTTTCGAACCATTATGTCCATCAATCAATCCTCAGGGCTGCCGCGTGTTAGCTGCTGTGTACCTGTCTGTGCAGAATGCTGGAGAACTCATCGGTAAACGTGATGTAGGCGCTGGTGATCATATCCAGCAATGCGGAATACCTGTTGTAGGCAACCACCGCAGGAATCGCCGCAAACAATCCCATCGCCGTTGCCAGTAACGCCTCGGAGATACCCGGCGCCACCACTTGCAGAGTTGCCTGGGCCTGGGTCGCCAGCCCCAGAAAGGAATTCATGATACCAATTACCGTACCAAACAGGCCGATATAAGGTGACACCGAACCCACCGTTGCCAGGAAGGTCAGATGGCTCTCCAGTTTCTCCTCTTCCCGTGAATAAGCGACACGCATGGCGCGCTGCGATCCTTCCATGACCGCCTCGGCGTCCACGCTGCCTTGCTGCCGTAAGCGCATGAACTCCTTGAAGCCGGCACGAAAGATATTCTCCATGCCAACAATCTGCATATTGTCTTGCTGCATCCGGTTACCTTCTTTATACAGCTGACTCAGATCCATACCGGACCAGAAGCGGTGCTCGAAACTCAACACACCTTTCCTGGCTGATGACAACACCAGCCAACGCTGCACGATGATGACCCAGGAAACGATCGACAACAAAGTCAGAATCAAGAAGACAAACTGCACAGCAGGACTGGCATTCAGTACCAGTTCTAAAATGCTGAGGTCGTCATTCACGTATTACTCTCCAGACGTGGAAAAAAGGCTTCGGATTATAGGGTATGACACTGGTTTTCCGTAGGAAATCCGTGGCTTTCAGGGTCTTATTCGGCCATTTAGAGAAATAGTTTTGTGAAAACGCATTTTACTCAGAATCTCTGCTCGCATTAGCGCACAGAGATTCCCATAGAAAACTAACTGCTTACCGATAAATACAGGCATTCAAGAGGTCAATTGTGGCGCAATTGTGGCAGCGCTTGCCGAAATTGCGTCCTCCGTCTGACCCCTGCTATGGAGAATTGCGCGGAAGTGAGAGCATTGGTTGAGGAGCACGTCGCTTACACGCCTCACACTACGATTTTTTATAATCTGAAGCTAGGAATCAGAATTAAATAGATCTTCAATCTGACTGGATGGTTTGATGCCGAAATGTCGGTAGGCGTACTGGGTGACGACCCTGCCGCGGGGAGTGCGCATGATAAAGCCCTGTTGTATCAGATAGGGCTCCAGTACCTCTTCGATAGTGTCCCGTTCTTCGCTGATAGCGGCAGCGAGGCTGTCGAGGCCGACCGGGCCACCCTCGAATTTCTCGATCATGGTCATGAGCAGGCGCCGATCCATGTGATCGAAGCCATTCTTGTCGATGCTGAGCATATCCAGTGCCTTGCTGGCGGAATCCAGGTTTACCTTGCCATCTTCCTTGACTTCGGAGTAGTCGCGCACCCGACGCAGCAGACGATTGGCGATTCTGGGTGTACCACGTGCGCGCCTGGCGATTTCACTGGCACCTGCTGCATCGATGCTGGTTCCCAGAATAGCCGCCGAACGCTTCACGATCTTGCTCAGTTCCTCGATGGAATAAAATTCCAGGCGCTGGGTGATGCCAAATCGATCGCGCAGCGGAGAAGTCAGTAAGCCGGCACGGGTGGTTGCACCAACCAGGGTAAAGGGAGGTAATTCCAGTTTAATGGATCGCGCCGCCGGCCCCTCACCGATCATGATATCCAGCTGATAATCTTCCATCGCCGGATAGAGAATCTCCTCGATCGCCGGATTGAGCCGGTGAATCTCATCGATAAACAACACATCACCGGGGTCCAGGTTGGTCAGCATGGCCGCCAGGTCGCCGGCCTTTTCCAGTACCGGCCCGGAAGTACTCTTGATGGTGACATTCAGTTCATGGGCAATGATATGCGCGAGCGTGGTCTTGCCCAGCCCGGGAGGCCCGAATATCAGCGTATGATCAAGCGGTTCGTTGCGATTGCGGGCGGCGTTGATGAATATATCCATCTGGCCTTTTACCTCTTCCTGCCCCACATAGTCCTTAAGATAGATCGGACGAATAGCACGATCCAGGGAATCCTCGATTTCTGTCGAGTCGGGCGAGATCAGGTGTTCTTCTTCCATCTCTGGCTTCATTCTCCTCAGACCATACCTTTCAGCGCCAGGCGGATCAGCTCTTCACTGTCTTTGATGTCCACATTGTCATTCAGCACCTGGGCAATCGAGCGGGCTGCCTGTTGTGGTTTATAGCCGAGGCTGACCAGCGCCGTCTCCGCGTCACGAGTAGCTGAGTTACGCGAAGACGCGGGACTTCCCGTGCGCGCAGTGGGGGTTGCGGCATCTCCGGCTTCCCACTCGCTCAGCCGATCGCGCATTTCTACGATCAGGCGCTCGGCTGTCTTCTTGCCGATACCTGGCATGTTTACCATGGTGGTGATGTCATTATTGCGCACCGTGCGCACGAATTCGTCTGCCTCCATGCCTGACAGAATGGCCAGTGCCATTTTCGGCCCGACGCCGTTGACCCGGATTAACGCGCGAAACATCGCTTTGTTCTTGCTGTCATAAAAACCGTATAACAGCTGGGCATCTTCCCTGACCACGAAGTGAGTGTGCAGCAGTAATTCCTGGCCAATCTCGGGTAATTGATAGAGGGTATTCATCGGCACCTGAATCTCATAGATGATGCCACTGACATCCACCAGGATCTCCGGAGGTTTCTTTTCGATTAGAATGCCGCGTATCTGTCCTATCAAGGTGTTCTCTACCGCTACCCGTCGCTGTGTTATCGACGCAGCCTCTTCCTGCTGAATGATTTGGCACCCGCCATGCGAATCAAACTGGCCTCGGTGTGGGCATGACAGATCGCTACCGCCAATGCATCCGCCGCATCTTCGGCTATGTTAGCACTTATCTTCAGCAGCGCTTTAACCATGTGCTGCACCTGGGCCTTCTCGGCTGACCCTGCACCAACCACTGCCTGTTTGACCTTGCGAGCCGAGTACTCGGCAACTGGCAGATCATGGGAAAGACAAACCGCCATGGCGGTTCCTCTAGCCTGACCCAACTTTAATGCCGACGCCGCATTCCTGCCCATGAAGACTTCCTCGATGGCGACTTGCTGGGGAGAACTGCGCGCGATTACTTTATCAAGCTCCGTAAAGATAGTGTTCAAACGCTCAGGAAGCGAGTCAGCCGCGGTCTTGATACAGCCGCAATCCACATATTCAAGCTTGTTGCCAACGGCATTGATGAGTCCATATCCGGTCGTCCTCGAGCCCGGATCAATACCAAGGATTATTGCCATGAAATTCCCTGAGAGTCTTCAGTGAAGGTACGGTAATGAAGATAAAGGTCAGTAAACACCATGCAGCTATTGAATTACAATTGGGCGGCGATTTCGTCCGAGATGTTGGCATTGGAATACACATTCTGCACATCATCCAGGTCCTCCAGATGCTCAACCAACTTCAATAGCGTCTCGGCGCCAGCCAGATCCAGATCGATCTCAGTCGACGCCAGCATCGTCATCTCCGAGCGCATCGGTCTCAGTCCCTGGGCTTTCAATGCGTCCTGCACGGCGCCGAAGGTCTCCAGGGTAGTCAGCACGTCGATACTCCCATCATCGTTGGTTACGACATCGTGTGCACCGGTATCGAGCGCAAGTTCCAGGATCTGTTCTTCATCGCTGCCCTTGGCAAAACTGATGATGCCGGTCTTCTCGAACAGGTAGGCGACCGATCCGTTCGTGCCCAGGCTGCCGCCGAACTTGCTGAAGCCATGGCGAACTTCCGCTACCGTGCGATTCTTGTTATCCGTGAGGGTTTCACACAGTATGGCAACACCACCGGGACCATATCCCTCGTACACCAGTGCCTCCAGCGAATCACTCTCGGCAGTACCTGCGCCGCGCGCCACGGCACGATTGATAGTATCGCGGGTCATGTTGGCGCTCAGTGCCTTGTCAATCACTGCGCGCAAAGTCGGGTTGTCGGCGACATTGCCCCCACCCTGCTTTGCCGCCACTGTCAGCTCACGGATAATCTTGGTAAAAATCTTCCCGCGCTTGACATCCTGACCTGCCTTGCGGTGTTTGATATTGGCCCATTTGCTGTGACCCGCCATAGTTCAAGACTCGCTTGCTTGGTTAATGCCTGAACAATTCAGGAAGATTGTTTAACTTCGCGCAGCCTGATGTTCAGTTCGCGCAATTGCTGTGCAGACACTTCTCCGGGTGCATTAGTCAGCGGGCAGGCCGCGGACTGTGTCTTCGGAAATGCGATGACTTCCCGTATCGATGAGGCGCCGGTCATTAGCATAATCAGGCGATCGAAGCCGAAGGCAATACCGCCGTGCGGAGGACAACCGAAGCTGAGCGCCTTTAACAGGAAACCGAATTTTTCCTCGGCCTCTTCCTCGCCGATGCCAAGTGCCTTGAATACCGCCTGCTGCATCTGTGGCTTGTTGATACGTACCGACCCACCACCCAACTCAGTGCCGTTAAGTACCATGTCATAGGCGCGGGATAGTGCATTGAGCGGATCACTCGTGAGCTGTTCTACATCACACGATGGCGCGGTAAAAGGATGGTGCAGCGAGGTAATACTGCCATCGCTATTTTCCTCGAACATGGGGAAGTCGTTTACCCACAGTGGCGCCCAACCCGCTCTTACCAGTCCCAGGTCATCAGCCACCTTCAAACGCAGCGCTCCGATGGCTTCATTTACTACCTTGGTCTTGTCGGCGCCGAAGAAGATAATGTCACCGGTTTGGGCATGCAACTGCTGCATCAGCGTGGCAGTCACGTCTTCACCGATAAATTTTATAATGGGTGACTGCAGGCCATCCATGCCGGCAGCGATGTCGTTAACCTTTATCCAGGCCAGTCCCCTGGCTCCGTAGATCCCGACAAAATTGGTGTAGCCGTCGATGACTTTACGGCTGAGGGTAGCACCGCCCGGAACCCGCAGGGCCACTACCCGACTGGCCGGGTCATTGGCGGGCCCGGCGAATACCTTGAATTCAACACTTGCCATGAGATCGGCAATGTCCAGCAGCTCCAGGTCAATGCGCAGGTCCGGTTTGTCAGACCCATAACGCCGCAAGGCTTCTGCGTGAGACATCCGTGGAAAAGCATCGAACTCTACCTTCATGTGCATCTTGAACACGTGGCGGATCAGCTCTTCCATGATCTGCATGATCTCGTTCTCATCCATGAACGAAGTTTCCACATCGATCTGGGTGAATTCGGGTTGGCGGTCGGCACGCAGGTCTTCGTCTCGAAAACATTTGGCGATCTGGTAATAACGATCCATCCCCGACGCCATCAATATCTGTTTGAACAACTGCGGCGACTGCGGCAATGCGAAGAAGCGGTTCGGATGGGTTCTGCTGGGCACCAGGTAATCTCGCGCGCCTTCCGGAGTCGCCTTGGTCAGCAGCGGCGTTTCGATGTCTAGAAAGCCATTGCTGTCCATGAAATTACGTACGGTATTCGCTACCTTGGATCGAAACCTCAGTCGCGCAGCCATCTCGGGACGGCGCAGGTCAAGATAACGATAACGCAAGCGCAGATCTTCATGCACCTCGACATGGTCATCTAACTGGATGGGGGGCGTGTCGGCGGCGTTGAGTACTTCCATCTGCTTGCCAAGCACTTCGATCTTGCCCGTCGGCATCTCCTCATTAATCGTGCCTTCCGGACGCAGCCTGACCCTGCCCTGTACTTTAATGACAAATTCGTTGCGCACACCTTCGGCAATCGCAAAGCTCTCGACGGTATCCGGGTCGTAAACGACCTGGGCAATACCTTCACGGTCTCTTACATCGAGGAAGATAACGCCACCGTGATCCCGGCGACGATGCACCCAGCCATAGAGCAAGACGTCCTGGTCGACGTGTGTTTCGTTTAGTTCGCCGCAATAATGACTGCGCATACCTAATTCCTGTAAAAAAACTTCAACTATTCAAATATCAGGTGCCAGACTTCCAGACCCGAGCTAATTGTTTAACACTTGCTGTGAATCTCGACCCTATGCTTCCACCGTTTTGGTGGTGGGTTTGGAAGCGCCACTCTCGCCCTTACTCTTGGTTTCTTGCTTGCTCTTATTTGCCACTGACTTATCAGGGCCCTCGGTTTTGCCCTGCTCGGTTTTGCCCCCTTCGGTCTTCTCCGACTCGCCTTTGCCCTGCTCTGCATTGCCGGCCGATTTGCTGGATTCCTCGCTACTACCCGAGTCGGCCTTGCTCGCCGATTCTGATTCGGCCAGCTGTTTCTTGTCGCCAGTCTTGAAATCGGTCTCATACCAGCCGCCACCTTTCAACCGGAAACTCGGCGCCGACACCAATTTTCTCAGCTTCTGTTGCTGACATGCCGGGCACTCACTCAAGGGGGCATCACTGATTTTCTGCAGCGTTTCCAGCCTGTTATGGCAATTGCTGCATTGGTACTCATAAATCGGCATGGCTGATCTCTTCTTCTGACTTACAGTGGGTTGGCGGTCTCTCGCCAGAGTTCGCTAGCGGTCGAATCACCACCAGTGGCTAAACCTGTGTTGTCACAGGAACTGGCGAGCCGTTGCTGGAGCGAGCGGCCCATCAGCGACCGGCCCAGCAGACAGTACGCGCCTAAAAACCGGCCATTATACCTTATAAGCTTTTTTCCACGCACCCCCGATCTGCAGCTGAATTACCATGCTACCAACGCCGGTGCCGGATCATTAGAACCACCTGCTCACCCATTGACCGAAGCGGGATCGGCAAACAACAATTGCAGGTGTGTGGTGAATCCGAGCCCGCACAGGAACCGAACAGAGTCGACCCATCCTGGTGCACGGCCTCTTTCGAATAGTGCGCACACAATGACACGTCAAGTTTTTAATAAAAAAGCAGGACGAATAGTGAAAGCTTGGTCTGCAATTTCAGCATTGAAATTCGCCAGGAATTTTCATTGCGGCAGGTTTTCACAAGCACCTGGAAGGTTTCCAATAACTACTTTCAAGCGTATATATTGCATCGAGAGAAAAACGGCCTCAATCTCTAGCCACAGAGCAAACCTGCCAGGTATTTAAAACAACCCAATTACCCGTGAAGTTAAAATTGTCAATAGAGATTGAAGCTATTTTTACCGATGTTTTCGTAATACTTAATCAAGCTCACATATTTGCTAGAAGTACTTGCTCAGTGATTATGAATGATTTATAAATATACCCCCCTGAGCAACTGTTGAACAACTGTTGAACAAGGACATAGTTTCTCAAGCATTTCACCTGAAAAATATTCGGAATTTCCCAGCCTGGCAAAACTGTCCAAAATGCAGAATGCCAGCAAACCTGAAAATTGAAGAAGAGATTGGGCATGGCTGTTAGAAAATCATCCACTGGTGCTGCCAACAAAAAAGCATCCGCAATACAAAAAAAATACACCAAGACAGAAATTCTAAATGAGATTGCTCTTAACACCTCGATAAACAAGAAAGAGGTGTCTGCAGTGCTCGATGAGTTATCCGTAATTATCGAACGGCATATTAAGAAACGTGCAGTCGGTGAATTTACACTTCCCGGGCTACTGAAAATTAAATCAGTAGTGCGACCTGCCCGACCCGCTCGCAAGAATGTTCCTAACCCTTTCCGTCCGGGTGAGCGTATGGATATTCCCCGCAAGCCGGCTAGCACCCGCGTCAAGTTATTGCCTTTGAAAAAGCTCAAGGAATTTGCTCTCTAGATACATTCCCGCTCCTGACCACTGCTCGTAAAGCCAGCACTATCTAAAATAGGCAGGAAACCAGGTTAGAAGCCAGGTAAAAAGATGGGTAGAAATATCGAGTGAGAGCCGTAAAAAAACTCCCGGGGTATTCGCAGCAAGGCAGCCAATGGCTGCCTTTCTTTTGTGATACCTTTTACCGACAGAAGCAACGCCCCAACCTGGATAGACAATGCGAACCAGTAAGTATCTGTTAGCCACCATCAAGGAAACCCCTGCCGACGCCGAGGTCATTAGCCATCAGTTGATGCTGAGAGCTGGCCTGATTCGGAAGCTGGCCAGCGGCCTGTATACATGGCTGCCTCTGGGACTACGGGTATTGCACAAGGTCAGCCAAATCGTGCGCGAAGAGATGGACCGGTCCGGAGCTATGGAGGTCTCCATGCCCGTGGTTCAGCATGCCGAGCTCTGGCAAGAGTCGGGTCGCTGGCAGGACATGGGTCCGGAGTTGCTGCGTTTTAAGGATCGGCATGACCGGGATTTCTGCCTGGGACCCACCCATGAAGAGGTCATTACCGATCTTATCCGGCACGAATACAGCAGCTACAAGCAATTGCCTGCCAATTTTTATCAGATTCAGACCAAGTTCCGCGATGAGCGTCGACCGCGCTTTGGGGTAATGCGTGCCCGTGAATTCATCATGAAAGATGCCTATTCCTTCCACGCCACTGATGCTTCACTGGAAGAAACCTACCAACTTATGCATAGCACTTACTCTATGATATTCACCCGGCTCGGTCTGGATTTCCGTCCGGTAATTGCAGATTCGGGAAATATTGGCGGCAGTACGTCACATGAATTTCACGTTCTGGCAGACTCCGGCGAAGATGAAATAGTCTTCAGCACCGTCAGTGACTATGCAGCTAACCGAGAGCTCGCCGAGGGTTCCATACCAGGAAATCCAGACGATAGTGTGCCATTGACTGCTGAACTGGTGAGTACCGGTGCGGCAACCACGATTGCGGCCGTAGCAGAGTTTCTGAAAGTCGATGCTAAGTCTGTTGTCAAGACTTTGCTGGTACACGCTGAAGATGAAAATGGTGCGGCATCGAACACTATTGTTGCCCTGTTACTAAGAGGAGATCAGGAACTTAACGAGACCAAGGCACAAAAACTTGCCGGCATAGAATCGCCACTGCGCTTCGCCGACGATGCGACAATTGAGAAGAGTGTTGGTTGTCCCCCTGGCTGCATCGGTCCATACCATTTATCGATTCGCGTCATTGCCGATCATTCGGTAGTGAATATGCGCAATTTCGTGTGCGGTGCAAACGAGCAAGGCAAGCACTACCTGAATGCAAACTGGAACGAGGATTTCAAATTTGACGAAGTCGTTGATCTTCGCAAGGTGCAGGAAGGCGATATCAGTCCTGACGGCAAAGGCGTATTGGCAATCAGGCGCGGCATTGAAGTAGGCCATATCTTTCAGCTTGGCAAAAAATACAGCAAGGCGCTCAACGCCACCGTCCTGGATGAAAACGGCAAGGCTGTTGTCATGTCCATGGGCTGCTACGGCATCGGAGTTACCCGCGTAGTCGCTGCCTGTATCGAGCAGAATCACGATGAACGAGGCATTATCTGGCCAGACAACATCGCCCCTTTTAATCTGATTATTGTGCAGATCGATGCCCACAAATCAACACAGGTGAAGGAAGTCTCTGAATTTCTCTATACGAAAACCACCGAACTTGGCATCGGTGTATTGCTGGATGATCGCGACAAGAAGACCAGCCCAGGAGTCAAGTTCGCCGAGTCTGAGCTTATCGGCATTCCCCATCGCATTGTGATTTCACCACGTAGCCTGGCCGATGGGGTCGTTGAATACACACGACGGGCTGATGGCGAAAAACAGCTAATCAACCGGGATGCCGTACTGGAATTTCTGGCCAGCACTATCCCTGCAGAGGCTCTTTAGCTTCAGTCGAGTATCTCGAATTCATTAAGCCCCGGGTCTTCGCAAACTTTAAGATCCACTGACTCTACACTGGCCTGGTTCGGCCCGCTCTGCAACCAGACCTTCATGAACTCTACTCCAAACTTATTGCCGGCTATCAGAATTTCGACAGCACCATCGTCGGTATTTCTGACCCAGCCCGTCAGTTTCAGGCTGCGCGCCTTCTCCTTGGCTTGAGAGCGAAAAAATACGCCCTGAACCTTGCCTTTAACGAGGCCGGTGACTGCTGTGGTGTAAGTTTGTGTAGACATAATTCCTGCTCTCTGGTTTTTTATGTGCGCCATCTGGCTTACGGCGCTTCCTGCCTTACAGCGCTATCTGGCTTACGGCGCTTGCTAACCTGATGTGCGCTTGCTCGCTAAAGCCGCATCGCTGTTTAACGCCCAATCCAGTCTGGGGCTGTAGGTAAGGGTCCGATATCCCGTATACTACTAGAAATTTGTCACTAAATAATTTCCATGACAATACAATTTAGCGCCATCAAGTCCTTTATTGATTCGATTTCCTCCAGGATCAGCGGATTTGTCTGGCAACAACACGCAGAAAAGCTGCCAATCTGGCAACGCCTGGCTATCCGCAGCATGCAGATTTTCCTGGCGGTGGCTCGCGATCTGCTCCACGGCCAGCTCTCATTGCGAGCCATGAGCCTGGTCTTCACAACCGTCATCGGTTTCTTTCCGTTGCTGGCTCTCACCTTTGCGGTGTTGAAGGGGCTGGGGGTGCACAATGCCATGGAGCCCACCCTGCTCGCCCTGCTGCAACCTCTGGGTGAACGGGCTAATGAGCTAACCGGTGAAGTCCTGACCTATGTTGATAATTTGCAGGTAGAACTGATCGGCATTACCAGCATCGGCCTGCTGCTCTACATCGTGCTCGATATGATGCTGAAGATCGAGTCATCGTTCAATTACATTTGGGCAGTCAAGCGTGGGCGTTCCTGGTCCAGCCGTATCAGCGAGTACCTGTTCGCAGTAATCGTCAGCCCGCTGTTATTGTTTCTATCGATAAGCATCACTTCTTATATAAATACCAATTTCTTCGAGCGCCTGCTGGAGAATCTGGCCTATGGTGGCGTGATCCTGGAATTCACCGCCTTTGTCGTCTCAATTCTGTTGATGTCACTGGCATTCGCCTTCGCCTATAGTTTCCTGCCGAACACCCAGGTTAAATTCGGGTCGGCATTTATCGGTGGACTCGTAACAACCATAATCTGGAAATTAATGGGTTCGGTATTCCAGGGAATCTTTGTCGCCTCTGCGCGTGAATCTATTTATCTGGCTTTCGCGACCGCCGTCGTAGTGATGTTTTTTATCTACATCGGCTGGCTGGTTGCGCTAATCGGTAGCAGCATTGCGTTTTATCACCAGAATATTGCCAAGGCTCGTACTGGCAGGGAAAAGATGGTGCTCAGCATTTCCCAGCAGGAGCAATTGAGCCTGGCTGTGGCGACTGTGATCATTCAACGCTTCTCTACCGGGGCGGACCCTGTGGATGAAGATCAACTGGCAGTGGCCCTGCACAGTAGCCCGGTAGCGATTGAGAATTCGCTGGAGGTACTGGAAAAGATCGGTCTTATCATCGCAACCGGCGAAGACCCGGTGCGATACCTGCCCAGTCGTTCCGTGGATGATTGCACTATGGTCGATATATGGAGAGCATTGCGTAACTACAATACCGACATGATTTATAACAATGTCGAGTCAGAAGCGATGCGGCGGGTACTGAATTTCCAGGCCAGTCTCGACGCCGCCGTCGAAGCACAGCTGGGTGATCGGCGCTTTGTCGAACCGGCTACTACTACCCAGTCAAGCTCCCGGCAAGCAGAGATCGCTGAGCTGAAAATCAAAACTGGAAGCACATAAAAGAAGAATGCGAGGCAGCATGGAGCCAATCACTATTTACTATAACCCAAACTGTTCCAAGTCTCGGGCAACCCTGGCGCTCTTAGAAGAGAACGATGTGAGTCCCGAGATTATTTATTACCTGGATACTCCTCCTGACAAGCAGCAACTCATTGCACTGCTTAAAAAACTAAACCTCAGCCTGAGAGACATTTTGCGAAAGGGTGAACCTGATTATGTAGACCTCGGGCTGGACGATGAGACCCTCAGTGAAGAGATCATTTTCGATCTGGTCAGCAAACATCCGCTGCTGATACAACGGCCCATAGTAGTACAGGGTGACAAGGCAATATTGGCACGCCCGCCGGAAGCTGTTCTGGCACTTCTGCAAGACTGACAGCATCGGGTAGTTTGGATTTAGAACAGATCTGGAGACACTAGAATGGCAGTTCCCTATGTACTGGTGCTTTACTACAGCCGCTATGGTGCAACAGAGAAAATGGCGCAACTCATCGGCCGGGGTGTCGAACAGGTCAGTCAGATCGAAGCACGACTACGCACAGTACCCACCGTTTCCCCCGAAACGACTGCCAGCAAGCCCGAGGTACCAGACTCCGGAGCGGTGTATTGCACTGAGGAGGACTTGCGAAACTGTGCTGGCCTGGCATTGGGAAGCCCGACCCGCTTCGGCAATATGGCGGCGGCTCTGAAATATTTTCTGGACAGCACCGGGGCCCTGTGGGCATCCGGTGCACTCATCGACAAACCAGTCGGTACCTTTACCTCGACTTCAACCTTGCACGGTGGGCAGGAAACCACACTGCTGACCATGGCCATACCCATGCTTCACCACGGTATGGTGTTTTGTGGGCTGCCCTACTCCGAAGCCGCGCTGAACGCCACCACCAGCGGCGGCACTCCCTATGGGGCCAGCCATCTGGCCGGCCCGGAGAGCAAGAATCCCCTGAATGAACATGAAAGTGCCCTGTGCCTGGCACAAGGCAAGCGACTCGCTGAGCTCAGCCTGAAGCTGAGTCACTGAGTTCGCGATGAGCAAGCTATCCTCACTGCCTCCAGCTATCTTAAGGTGGCAACAACTGGTTCTGTGCAGCTACTACGGACTCATTCTCTACTTCGCAGTGAACAGTGTGCTGGCGGTCGGTTCCGGGATTGCTGCACCGCTGGCAGTCTGGCTGATCCAGATCGCTCCGTTGTTGTTATTCGCACCGGGATTGCATCGCCGCCACCTCAGAACCTATGCCTGGCTCTGCTTCGTTGTGCTGTTATATTTTATTCATGGCGTGCTGCTGGTCTTCGACCCGGGCAGAATCTGGCTTGGATTAACCGAGGTGGTGCTGTGTGTTGCACTATTTGCGTTTCTTTTTGTGTTCATCCGCCAGTATCGCGCACACTTCCAGGTGCCTCTCTAGCCTGGACTGACTACCAATCCATTGTCGCCTTCACCAGCGGTATGGTAAGCGGCCGCTTATGGGTCAGCGAGCTGTCATCCAGACGCTGCAGCACATCCATCAAACCGGCCATGCTGCGCTCTCCACGCTGATAGATAAAGCCAGCCACGGCGTCGGACAATTGCATGCCGCGTTTTGCCGCACGTAATTGCAGCGCCTTGATTTTTTCGGACTCAACCAGGGGTTTCAACTGGTAGACCAGTGCCGAGTTTAACCGTGAACCCAGGTCGGCGAGACTAACAGAGATATTCTGGGGTGGCGCGTCTGCGCCGATGATGAGTGTGGTATCACGCTGACTGATGGCATTGAATTCGGTAAACAAGGCCGCCTCCCAGTCCGGATCACCCACCAACGCTTCCAGATTATCAATACTCACCAGAGAAAGGCTGTTAGTGCCGGTAAGTATTTCTGGACTGAACTCGGCCTTTTGCAGCATCGGCAGGTAGATGGCACCACGCTTCTGCGCCGTGGCTTGATGACACATCGCCTGCAACAGATGCGTTATCCCCGCCGAAGACTTACCCCAGAGATAAAAAACCTGTCCATCGGCATCTGGCGATTGCAAATTATTCAGCAATTGCTGGTTCTGTTCATTCACCAGGAAGTTTTCCAGGGTTGCGTCATCATTCAACGTGACCCCGAGTGTCAACTGGGTGGGGATTGGATTGCTCATGAACTAGCGGGTCCAGCGGTAATGCAGCACAGATTGCGCTTCGCGCTGCGAGCTGGCGATGGGTAACAAGTCTCGGTCCAGTGCGATCAGCTCGAAGAGTTGTTGCGCATCTCCCAACAGGGCCAGCTGCAATTCCAGCCGCTCTCCATCGAGCTCGGCAGTATTGACACTCTGCACCATGCGCAGATTGCGCACGTAGTTCAGCAGCGCCGAATAGGCGCGGAGGTCTTTAATGCCCTCAACCCGCAACCTGACGAGTTGTTCGCTGGCCAATTCCGGCACGATGGCGAAATAGCCGGCCAATTGATTGCTGATGCGATTCAGCGGTGCATTCAGATAGGCTGCCAGATCATCATCGAAGCCGTCGAAGACCTCGGCCTGTCCTCGAAAGATGAACTGCCAGAGTCCTACAATTTCACCGCTGGCGGTGAAGTGCAGTCGTCCGGTCAAGATGCTGTCGGCACCATAGCGGGCACTGGCGCTCCTGATGGCATCCTCATCCAGGGCCCACAGCGCATCTTCTGACAGGGTCCGTCTGTCTTCAAAATCCAGCACCGGAAAGATGATTGGCAATCCCCGCTCAACCCCAAAGGCCTGCATGAGTTCGATGATCTGGGGGTTTACATCGGCGGTCAGCACGCTGCGTGCGCCGGCAGCATCCTGCAGTGCCATCCATATCAACACGCTGGGACGATTACTGTCCCACACCGGGATCTCGGCACTGGCTAACAGAGCATTCAACAGAGAGTCGGCGAAACTCACATTGATATAGCGCTGCTGCCGCGTGGCCGGCAAGCTGCTGGCGGGCAACCGCGCCTCATCCTGGGATGGCTGGTCAGCGGCAGCGGCTGTTTGCTGATCCGCTGCCTGGGGTTCGGGTATTACCGCCACCGTTTCGCTGGCATAGCTGATCGCCTCCACGTAGCTCTGGGCATTACGCACGGCTTGCAGCAAGACCGGGTGCTCCAACCAGCGCGCTTCACCGGTGACTTTCAGAAAGACAGCTTCCAGTGCCTCCCGAATAGCACGGTTGCGCTCCGCATCGCTTTCATTGGCAACCGCAACCCGGTGATCGTAGAGGCCGGTCATCTGCAATCCGACACTATGCGGGCTTACCAGCAATAGCGCCAAAGCGATCAACAGACCGGCAATCCTGCCGCTGTGTTTGGTTTCATTCATGGGCTCGGATAATACTGCAAATCGCGTTGAATTGTGATCACTCAGTTACCTGATGAGCAGCCAATAACCAGCAATTCCGCCGATCGCCGTACATTTATTCACTGACTCAACCCCTGCTTCTTGGTAAACTGCACGCCTCACAAAACCAGCGCTATTAATTTCAGGATTGCCGTACATGCCGCTTGATGACGATGCCAACGACTCCGCAGAAGAAACCGGCGAATCGCTGAGCTATCGCGACGCTGGAGTCGATATCGACGCAGGCAATGCCCTGGTTGAGAAGATCAAGCATATCAGCCGTAAGACCCATCGCCCGGAAGTGCTTTCCGAACTCGGTGGCTTCGGCGCCCTCTGTGAAATACCCAGCAAATATAGACATCCCGTGCTGGTCTCGGCCACCGACGGCGTGGGCACCAAACTCAAATTGGCTATGCAGATGGGTCAACACGACACCATTGGCATCGACCTGGTGGCCATGTGCGTCAACGATCTCATTGTGTGCGGCGCCGAACCCCTGTTCTTTCTCGACTACTATGCCACCGGCGGACTCAATGTTCAGACAGCCACGGCCGTAGTTACCGGCATCGGCCATGGTTGTGAATTGGCCGGTTGCGCGCTGATCGGTGGCGAGACCGCCGAGATGCCGGGCATGTATGCCGGTGAAGACTATGACCTGGCAGGCTTCGCCGTGGGGGTCGTGGAGAAATCGGCGATCATCGATCAGAGCAGGGTCCGCATCGGTGACAAACTGATCGGACTGGCTTCATCCGGTCCCCATTCCAATGGCTACTCGCTGATACGCCGGATTATCCAGCGCAGCAAAGCCGATCTGCAGCAGAGTTTCGGCGAGTCTACCCTCGGCGAAACACTACTTGCCCCAACCACGATTTATGTCAAAGCCTTGCAAGCACTTCTTGCTAGGCTGCCTGTTAATGCCATTGCCCATATCACCGGCGGCGGGATTACCGAGAATCTGCCGCGGGTGTTGCCGGCCGATGCACAGGCCAGGATTGATTCCGGGTGTTGGTCACGACCGGCAATTTTTGACTGGATTCAGACTCACGGCAAAGTGGTGGATGCGGAGATGTATCGCACCTTTAACTGCGGCATTGGCATGGTCGTCTGCGTGAAGCCCGCAGATACCGAGCAGGCGCTGCAGCTATTAGCTGCGCAGGGTATTGTTGCCAATATTATCGGAGACATCGTCAAGCGTGGCGCCGGGCAGGAAGCCGTTAGCTTGGCCTGAAGTAGATTATGAACCAACTCACGCATTGCCATATCGTGGTATTAATCTCCGGCAGTGGCAGCAATCTGCAAGCCCTGATCGATGCCAGTATCTCCTCGAACTATAAAATCAGCGCGGTAATCTCCAATAATCCGGATGCCTATGGCCTGCAACGCGCCGAGCGAGACGGCATACCCATTCAGGTCATCAATCATCGCGCCTTTGCCTCAAGAGAAGAGTTTGACCTGGCACTTAAGCAGGCCATCGATCAGATCGATCCTGATTTAATCGTACTGGCTGGATTCATGAGAATTCTGGGCAGCGATTTTGTCAATCATTTCGCCGGAAAAATTCTAAACATTCACCCCTCACTGCTGCCAAAATACCCTGGTATTAACACCCATCAACGTGCACTTGAGGCCGGTGAAAAGGAGCATGGGGCAAGCGTGCATTTCGTCACCGAAGCGCTCGACGGTGGCCCGGTCATTGCGCAGGAAAAAGTTCCCGTTCTGCAGGGCGATACTGCCGATGAACTCGCCGCCCGTGTTCTGGAGAAAGAGCACATCATCTATCCCAAGGTAGTCTCCTGGTTTGCCAGTGGGCGATTGCATATGCAAGGCCAACAGGCTTTCCTGGATCAGGAACCTCTCCCACCCACCGGGGTCGAAGTGAAACATGAACCGATTGCTAAACACAGCGATATTTCTCTGCCTGATCACCTCTAGCTTCCCTGCCGGCTTCGGCATTGCTGGCACGAAGGTTAACTTCAGTGGCAGCAGTTATGCCCAGAATGTCGTGGAGTTCTCTGCTGATTACCAGGCCAGCGCCAACGGCATAGCCGCCACGGCTACGCGAACCTTGCAGCACTTAAGCGGAGAATCCTATCGTCTGAGCAACTCACTGGAGGCGTCGCTGGCAGGACAGGTCATCGCCAGGCTTGACCAGGTGAGCGAGTTCCAGGTGGCGGCAGAACCAGGCGATCAACACATCATTCCCATCTCTTACAGTTATCTGCTTAGCGGCGTCAGTTCCGCAGTCAGTACCGTCAACTATAACTGGGATACCGGCATTGCCATCAGCCGCGAAGACGATGAACGCTGGTCGATAACGCTCACCGACGGTGTGCTGGATCAGTTGAGTTATCAGTTTGCTCTGCGCCAGCGGATCGCTGCCGGTGAACGAGGCTACCTGGAATTTCAGCTTATCGATGAAGATGAGATCGAACTTCACCGCTATCACGTAGTGGGCGAGGAATTGCTGTCGACACCTCTGGGTCTGTTGAACACCACGCGTCTGGATCGGATACGTGAAGAGGATGACGATCGCCGCACCGTGATCTGGCTCGCCAATGACTGGCATTATCTACTGGCAAAGATTGAGCAGCGCAGTGGATCCGGTCTGCGAATTGAGCTGGAACTGGAATCGGCTACGGTCGATGGCGACGCCGTGATTGCCTTATCGCCCTAAATACAGATCAGGCAGAAGCCGCCTGACCATCGGAGCGGCTGGTTTTGGTCTGGGGCTCATTCCGGGTACTGGAATCAGTAGCTTTGCCGCCGGAGTCTTGCGAAGCTTGGGTAACCTTGTCGCCGGGTTTCTTCGCCAGCTGGTACTTGCGCATTTTCTCGACAAGCGTTGTCCGGCGCAGCTGCAATCGATTTGCTGCCCGTGCAACCACCCCGCCGCTGTCACTCAGGGCCTGCTCAATCAGCCCTTTCTCCAGATTTGCCAGATACTCTTTAAGATCGAGGCCGTTTAGCGGCAGGATAGCCTCAGCGGTGGACTCATCAGGCAGCATCGCTACATCAATACTCACTATGGACTCAGCACTTGTCACTTTGCTGCCGTCGACAACTTCCACCTGACCGACATCCGCAGCGTTGGGGTGGCGAAAATCGGCGGGCAGATCGTTGTTACCGACAATGCCGTGGGGATGCATTATCGCCATGCGCTCGATAAGGTTTGCCAGCTCGCGCACATTTCCTAACCAGGGGTGGCGGCAGAGCGAAGCAATAGCTCCGGAGTTAAAGCGTACCGACCCGCGTTGTTCTGATTCCATGATTGCTATCAGCTCATTCAACAGCAGCGGCACATCTTCAGGCCGATCCCTCAGGGCAGGCATTTCGATCGGAAAGACGTTTAACCGATAATAGAGATCCTGGCGGAACTCACCATCCTCGATCATCTTCTCCAGGTCCCTATGGGTGGCCGCAATGATGCGGACATCGGCATGAATTGTCTTGACGCCTCCCACGCGTTCGAAGCTGTTCTCCTGTAACACGCGCAATAGTTTCACCTGCATGCTCAGGGGCATGTCGCCAATCTCATCGAGAAACAGCGTGCCGCCATCGGCGAGCTCGAAGCGCCCGGCACGGGATGAGATGGCACCGGTGAAGGCGCCCTTCTCATGACCGAACAGCTCGCTCTCCAGCAATTCTCTTGGAATCGCTCCACAGTTGATCGGAATAAAGGGTTTCTCCGAACGCGTGGAATTCAGGTGCAGGTTGCGTGCGACGATTTCTTTTCCGGTTCCAGACTCACCGGTAATCAGTACACTGACTTCAGTATTGGCTACCTGACCCATCATCTGTCTAACCTTCTGCACGGCCTTGCTCTTGCCCACCAGACTGCGAAACATGTTGAAGTCGCGTACGCCGTCAAAATCGCGCAAGCGATTATAGTTCTCATGAAACAGCTCGGCCTTGTGCAATGCATCGAGCAGCGGTTGATGGCGCAGTTCGGCCTCAAGCGTTGCCGTAATGCGAGTAGTCAGCTCGGCATGCAGTCCCTCGGGAATTTTGTGCCTACCCACCAGCACGAATGGAGTACCTGCCTCCCAGGCATGAATTTCGGTGAGCAGGGTCGCTAACTCCACCAGTTCGCAGGCACCGATTATGGCAACTGCAATGTCAGAAGGTTTGCTGATTGCATCGGTGACGGGCGGAAGCCAGTAATTCGAGGTGGCAGGTATGGGATGCTCGCCGATAAAGGCAAGCACAGTCTCGAGTTCATGACGAGACTGCTTATTGTCGTCGATTAACAGAATTCTGGTTGCCTGAACCATGGAAGGAGTAGCTTGCTCTCTGGTGTTGTGTGTACTGTCTTTTTAGGACTGTCTTTCAGGACGAGGCTCCAATCAAGTTGTAGAAGCCCTGGCCAGCAAACATACGCTCATCGCAGCTATTAGACATGCTCGCCCAAACATAGTCAATCACGGCTGCCGTGAGCCGTGCAAACTTTTATGAGGGGCACAAACGGGGAAATTTTTTGCGAAAGAAAGCGACTTATTGACCGAGATGCAGCTTCAGACGGGTATGGGACATACCGCCGAATCGTTCGGCTGCAATTGCGAATTCATCATCGCCATTCTCTGCCAATGCCGAACTGGCAAGATCGAAGCGATCACAACCCAGTCGCTTGCTGTGCAACATCGCGTACCAGATCATGCAATGCAGGATTGGTCGATTCGGCGCCTTTGCCGAAGTTGAACCGGTAAGATAGTGGCAGGTTTTGTTATTGTGTACGAACAAGGCGTTGGCGACTCCTCTTTCCTGATGGTTAGCCCGCACCAGGAACGCCTTACCTTTTCTTAAGAACTCTTCATAACCCCGACAGTTTTTAAATCGCTTATGGGCAAGATCCAATGACGCCTCAAGAAATCCGTTTAAATTTTCCTCAAGACCTTTGTCGAGCCTGCTGCGGGTCAAGACTTCGAGTTGCAGATTTCGGTGCCCCCAATGGATGAGTCCGCGATAACTCTTACTGATGTTGCGAATCAGCGCGTGTGCAGAAATTGACAGGTCAATTAATTGTGCCTTCTGAACGATGGGTATTGCTCCTCTTTCGAGCAATACCTGGGTAACTGGCGACATCACTCCGCAGCTTACCGGATCCATGTAATCGACCGAGTCTGGCTTAATTTCCTCCATCAAACGATTGATATGCTCCTGGAGCAGCAGAATCGATTGGGGTTCAAAATTATTGCTCGGAATTGCCATCGCCGCGCGATTTACATGGGTGGATGCCTCCATGCCGAAATATCCCATGTGCGTGGCACCGCGTTCATCCTTGTGGGTGGTTAGACTGCAACCGAAAACCGGTGCATCCCTGGCGACAATCAGGAAGGATCGGTTTTGGAATTCTGGTTGGCGAGCCGCAAACGGAAAGACCGCATCCCGACGCTGCAGATACAGAGGGTTTTGCAGAGGATCATTCTCGTACAGCTCGCTCCAGTATTTCGAGAATGTCGAATCAGATGTTTCGATTACTGAGTGCACAATTTTGCTCGTTCTTTATTCTTGTTCTTTCAGTTGGTTATTTTGGCAATTGGTTCTGCTGGCAATTGCTTCTGCTAGCTAACGGTATTGTTTAGTTCAGCGATATCCGTTGTGTGCCAGGGAATGCTGCAATCTATCAGTTAGTGCCTGGACTCACCGTATCTGCTTCACAGATTCGCGCGTGCTTTTCACGCATTTACGTTTTTGTTACGCAGATCACAATTCTGACGGGCATTCCCTAGTCCGCAGCCTTGCCACTTACTACCTAATTCTGAGTTCCCTGCCTCTTTCTTAGTTCCCTTCTTCTCAGCTGGCTGGCTGTGTAGTTCGACTTTAATACCGTTAATCCACAGAAATATTGTCATACAAGTCCAGTTGTGGAAAGCACTGACCAACTGTTTCCGAAGCATCATACTGTGTGGCTGAAAAGTCGACCGTTTTCCGGGATAATCTGCGGTAAATATGCCCGGAAATACTGGGGGAGATTACTCTCAAGCGAATAAGATTGAGATCCTGTTCGCGCGTTTGCAGCGAGTCGCCGGGAGTACTGGCCCGAACAGGCACAATTGCTGCCTGGAATGACGGTTCTTGGTAAACGCCTGAACTTTTGTTGGCTGCCGGGTTTGCCGGTAGCTGGAAAGACACGAAGAATAGTCAGATAGGAGCCGAACTAAGCCATGTCCTGGGACTTTCCGAATCCTTTTACCTGGGATTTGACCGTGAATCCTGCCGATATTGATGGCATGGGCCATGCAAATAACGCCTGTTATGTGGTGTGGTGTGAGAATTGTGCGTGGAAACACTCAGAATCCCTGGGTCTGAGCGTACTTGATTATCAGCGTCTGGACCGGGGAGTGGCGATTCATAAGGCCAGTTACGAATACTTTCTGCCGAGCTTCGAGCATGATCAATTGATCATCGCCACCTGGCTGACACACTGGGACCGCAAATTACGCCTGGAACGCCGCTTTCAGGTTACCAATGCCAAATCCGGGGAAACTGTGATGCGCGGGCATTGGGCACTGATTTGCACCGCGTTGTCCACCGGCAAGGCTACCCGGTTCCCGGCGGAATTTATCGCCGTTTACGGCAATGCCGTGATTGATGGTAGTTGATTCAGGTTGAACACTCATCGAAGTTTTTTCACCAGATTCACCAATTTTTCAAAATTTTTCGATCTAAGTAACCACTAACGGCGCTGCCCAGATCATCTCTGAATCGACTCGAAAATCATGCACTTGGACGAGATTAGGCACAGCGACTACCGCCTTGAGAATGTGCTCTCGAATTTGATGTGTATTACCTTATTTTCAATAGCTTACAAGACATTCTTCCAGCATTAAAATAACACTCAGGCCACGTGAAACCACTTCTCTATTCAAGCTGCCGTGACTTAAAGATATTCAGGCTGCTGTCGTTATAATTGAAACCTGCGGCAATGAACTTTTATTGATACGTTAAGCTCCGGCCCTGCGCGCCGTTTTCAGCGGAGAGTCGATGATGCGGCTTGCCTGACAATAATAGAAGGCTCAGCAAGGGAATGCAGATTTTCATCAACGCAATAGAAGTCCAGCAGCAGTGAAGAGAACAGACAGCAACTCTACCTTCGGTGAGAAGACTGGTAGACAGTCCGGCAACACAGCAGCCATGATTCCCCGTGTGGTATCGAGCCTCTGCGGGGAACGCCAGGCCAGACGAGAACGAAAGGTAACTTCAGAATTGACAGCATTGACACCACAACTCTCCAAAGCCGATTGGCAGCACATTGAAGAAGTCATCAGCCAACTCCCGGACATCGATGCCGCCCGGGTAGTGCAGCTGTATAACCGCATCATGGCCGATGAATATCCTATCGATGCTGAGCGCATTGCCGAAAAGCTGTTGGCATTGGAGTCAGCGCTCGACCGCTAGGACTACCTTCACTGGTAATGGTGGATCCAGTTTCTCTAAATTCTTCAGATCTTCCGGCGTATCCACATCCCAAAGACTTTCCAGTAAATGGCAGGGCAATTTGGCCGCATTGACGCGAGCCAGGGTTTGCTCCAGCACGCGCTCAGTACCCCAATCGATATCCATGAATACCTGCTCATGCAGACTTTTCAATCCAATCAGCACATATCCTCCGTCCCGGGCAGGACCAATCACTATCTCGTTTCCCGCTTGCAGCGCCTCGAATGCCGCTGCCAGGTATTTCGCATCCATTGCCGGGCAATCCGAGCCGATGATCAACAGGCTATCGACTCCTTCAACGGCGAGGCATTCCCGGGCTGCCCGGGCCATTCTCTGGCCCAGATCCTGTCCTTTCTGAAGATGTATATCTGTTTTATTACAATAAGATAGGAAGAATTCATGAGAAACATTCGAAGAGACCCACAAGGCCAGGGGAGCGAGGCTGGCCTGCCTGACTGTAGTCAGGATTCGGCCCAGCATACTTCTGTACAGCGCCAGGCAGGCAGCCTCCCCCAAAACCGGTTCCAGGCGGGTTTTCACCTGCCCCAGCACTGGCTCCCGCGCGAATACTACGATGCGGGCGGTGGGAAAGCGGTGATGCGCAGACTCTTCAAGGGTCATAGGCACAACAGAGCCAGGTCAGTGTATTGGTATCCAGTAGGGGCATTAGTAGTAGCGGGCCACGAGTTTTTCCGGACTCACACCGAGAAAATACAGCAGACGCAACTTCCACATCAGCATCACGGTGCGCAAGATCCCCTGCTTCTCCCAACGTCGGGACGAGGCAGTCACCCGTAAAGGTCCCACACGAGGCGCAACACTGCGCCGCAATCGCTTGCTGATAGCGATATCTTCCATCAGGGGAATCTCTGGAAATCCGCCGATCTCCTTAAACAAGCCTCGTGAGACAAACAAGGCCTGATCGCCAGTACACACCCGGGTGAGCCGTGCCCGCCGATTCATGCAGGCAGCGATAACACGATAGATGAAAGCAGGATTCGAGAGCCTGACATCAAACCAACCCCAGCACGGCTTCTCGCTTTCGCCCTCAGCATAGATGAAGTCCACCGCCCGCTCCGGCAAGCCGCTATCAATGTGTAGAAACAGCAGCAGGTTTCCGGTGGCGAGTTCTGCCCCCCGATTCATCTGGTGCGCACGACCGGGTTTTGCCACCACGACCCGGTCGGCCAGCGGCTCAGACAGCTTGACCGTGTGATCGGAACTGCCGCCGTCGACAACTACCAGTTCGACACCGCGTTCTCGATAAGGCTGCAGGGCACGTAGTTGCCTGATGATCAAGGGAGCTTCGTTAAGCACCGGCACAATTATACTGAGCTTAGTCACGGCTTTGTTCCCAGCCCGCGGATATCTCAGTTCTCCAGCGCACCGCCACAACTACTACCCTGACCTGCGGTGCAACCGAAGCAGTGTTCACCGGTGATGATGGGATTGTTAAGTAGCTGCTGATCGAGCAGGTCCGACAGGTGGGTCTTGGGCTTGCTGTTCAGCGCCAGTGGCAGCTTCAACATCTGGTTAAAATCACAGTCATAGGCAAAGCCCTGGTAGTCGATACTGAGCAGGTTTTTGCACATCAGGGTATCGAGATTATCTTCGCGATAGCTGTCCCGCAAGATGCCCATGTACTGATGGTAGAGACCCTTGGCCAACAGCATGCCGCCGAAGCGACTGATGGGCATATTGGTAATCGTGAACAATTGATTAAAAACGATGCCGTGTTGCTGCTTAAGTTCACGTTTGTAATCCGACTCCAGGCCAGACTGCGCCGGTGGCAGATTGAGGCCATCGGGGTTGTAAACCAGGTTCAGCTGTTTTTCCGGATCCGTTCCATAACCCAGCCCGTTGAGCTGCTTGAGCGCGGCAATACTCTCCCAGTACACACCCTTGCCGCGCTGCCTTTCGACATTCTGCTCCAGGTAACAAGGCAGCGATGCCGTGACGGTAACGCCCTGTTCCGCCAGGAACTGCGCCATGTCTTCGAACCCTGGCTCGCCCAGAATGGTCAGATTGCAGCGATCGATGACTTCCATCCCGGTGGCCCTGGCCCGTCGCACCAGGTATTTGAAATGGCGGTTTAGCTCGGGCGCGCCGCCAGTTAGATCCAGCACTGCGATGCGGTGGGAATGAATATAGTCCAGTACCAGGTCTACAGTAGCCCGATCCATCTGTTCGGTGCGGGTGGGTCCGGCATTGACGTGACAATGGGTACAACTGAGATTGCATTTATAGCCCAGGTTGACCTGGAGCGTATCCAGGGCAGCCCGGTTGATGGCCGGGAAGTCGGTCTTTAACAGCAGCGGACGCGTATCAAGCATAGCAGGATTATCTTCATGTTCTGGGTGCCAGTACCTGACCAGCAGTGGCCTCATTTTATGACAAGCTGACTCCGATTGGCATGGCTTTCCTTGCCAGGTTGATTCCCACCCGGCATGCCGCTTGAACTAACCGGTGGCAGTACCTGAACCCACTGAATATCGGGCATCGCACCAGAATGTGACCCGGGACACAAACCCTTGATATGACAAGGATTAAGCTTCGATTCAGGGATAGCAGCAAACAATGGAGTGGTATAGCAGGGTATTCAGAACGGGCAGCCAGTGTTGTAAAGAAAAACTGCAATTCTGATCTTGTATTAAAGGGGCTGTTGGTTTCTAATACGCGGCCGATAGTAGCCTATAGTTTCAGGCTCACAGCGGGAAAGGCACTAACCATGCAGTATCCCGCAACGGGACGAAAGCCTGTAGACAGATTAAACAATCTGCACAGAAGCAGGTGAATGAGTGAAGTGAACGAGAAGAACTTTTATATCGTAGCGACGGCGCCAAATGAGCCTACGCTGCAAGTGAAAATTTCAGGCCCTTACCTGACCGAGCAGGCTGCCATGGCCGACCTGACTGCTGCCATCGATGAAGCTTTAGGTATCGATCCCAGCGCCAAGGACTACAAGTACAGCATCTCCTACGTGGAAAGCCGCAAACCCGGTGTGATTCAACACATGGCGGCGCACGCCTAGCCACTGTAACACCCCGGTCTGTCTGATCTTTTGTCAGAAAAACCCTATAAAGAACGTGCTTATCTTATTTATGGGATGGGTGTACACTAGTTCGTGCACACTTTATTTCGCCACCTGGGCGCCAGAAAAGCTGCCTGAATTTGCGAAAATTCGCTGCTTTTGCAATAAAGCGTGATCCACAGCTTTCTAATGTAGTCATAACAGCAACACCGGGGTGGCAGGAATGGGCCATCCCTAACTGGACTGTAGACAGGCATAGAACGAAAGAGAGGTTCTCGTGAAAAGACTTAGCGCACTTCATCACATCAGCATCATCGAATCCCGTGGCACCAACTGTGCCTGGGTGCGTATCAAATATGACGGCAAGAGCTTTCAGCAGTCTTTCCCTTTCAAGAAATTTGGGGGAAAGAACAAGGCTATCGCCGCGGCCAAGAAGAAGCGGGATATTGAAGGCAAGAAAATCTACGGCACGAACTGGCCTTATGCCAAGTTCAGTCCCCGCAAAATTTCACCCCTGAACTCTTCCGGCGAAATCGGCGTAAGCTATTCCGAGAAAGACCATAGCTGGGTAGCAACCTGGCAGGAAGGCAAAGGGGTGCGCCGCCGGCAGAAGAACGCTTACTTCTCTATCAACAAGTACGGCGATGACAAGGCGAAGCTGCTGGCCGTCAAGGCACGGCGCAGTGCGGTAAGGGCGAATCGAATTAGTTAGGCGTTTTTCACTTGTCCGTCAGCGCTCAACCTGGACTTGGCACTTTGCCACTCTGTGGCAGAGTGCCATTACGAATCAAATACCCGGTGCGTTGAGTTACAAGTTCTTGACTGTTGCATGGATCAAATTAGAAGCCGTTTTTAACGGCACTAATACCTACCTGATAAAGACCTAACCAATGAATGCCTGGTCAATTTTTTTCCAGGGTATTACTCGCGCTTGCTGTCGTTCTTGCGCCATAGCCCCGCCATAAATCAGGGTTGAATCTCCAGCATCATCTTTTGCCCATGCACTGTATTTTTCCAATCCAGTAAAGTAGTCGGCGGCTATAGTCTGGCCTGACTTTATTTCAACAGGAAACAGCTTTTCACTATGCTCGATCAGCAAGTCTATTTCATTGCCTCGATTGTCCCGCCAGAAAAAACAATTGGAAAGCAAACCCCGGTTGAGACGATGTTTCACAAATTCTGACACAACCCAAGTTTCAAATAAACTACCCCTTGCCGAATGTGTACTTAACTGCTCCGCATCCTGAATATTCAATAAGCTAGCTGCCAGTCCTGCATCATAGAAATATAATTTCGGTGACTTGACCAGACGCTTGTTAAAGTTTTTATGATGAGGGTGCAGCAAGTGGATGATATAGCTGGCTTCGAGGATGGAAATCCATGCCTTGGCGGTATTGTGAGTAATGCCGCAGTCCGCTCCCAATGCGGAAAGATTAAGAAGCTGCCCGCTTCTTGCCGCACACATGCGTACAAACCGTTGAAAACTGCCCAAATCGCGTACGTTGGTTAACTGTCTCACGTCTCGTTCAAGATAAGTGCCAACATAATTGTTATACCAATCGGCCGCGTCGAGCTTGCGATCATGCACAGGCGGATAGAGACCATCGAACAGGAGTTTCTCCAGCTTTCCTGGTGCTTTGTTTACCTGCTGCAATTCCACCAGGCTAAAAGGCAATAAAGTCAACCGGGCAACTCGTCCGGCCAGACTTTGCGAAACACCCGATAGTAAATCGAACTGTTGAGAGCCTGTGAGCACAAACAACCCCATACGTTTGTCTTCATCCAGGCGCGACTGCAGGTAGGAGAATAAATCGGGACTCCGCTGCACTTCGTCCAGCACCGCCCCATTGGGAAACTGCCCCAGAAAACCACGAGGATCCGACTCGGCGAACTCACGTACATCGATATCTTCCAGCGAAGTGTAAGACTTGTCTGCAAATAGCTTGCGCGCGAGGGTTGTTTTACCAGACTGACGAGGGCCTGTGAGCACTACAGCCGGATAACCCTTCATCAGCTTTAGTAGCTTAGCTTCTGCTATGCGGGGAATTAGCGCCATGGCACTTTATAGCAATTTTCACCAATATGTACAAATTGTAAATTCAATTTATAATTTGTACGTATTGGTGATATTCGATTTTCGAAGTGTGAAGGTAACTGGTACCTGAATCCCGATAACCCGGGCTATTGCTCCAGCAAGTTATTGGCGTGCCTGAATTCCTTGCACCGCTCCTTCGATCAGATTCAAGGCTGCCTTACGACTAACCCCTTGAGGGTCCAGAGGCCCTGCCGGGGTCGAGGCGATGCCCAGGGCAAGCGTCTTCGGGTACTCAAACATCAGACCTATCGCCGCGGCAAGATCAATACTACTGGGTCCATCCGCAACAGCCAGGTCATGGCCGGGCACCTCGGCGGGATCCAGCACGTCCATGTCAACGTGAATGTAAATCACATCGACTTGTTCAGAGAGCGCATCCATCTTGCTACGCAGATTGGCCGACAAGGAACGTATGTCAGCTACCGAGAATTGCTGTACCTCGTATTGACTGAAGCGGTCCTTCTCAAGCGGATCGAGATCGCGCACCCCACCCCAGACGATGTGACTCATGGGTAGCGGATCGGCCAACCCCGACGTAGTACGAATATTATGCAGTGCATGGCCGGCCGCTATCGCCACCGGCATGCCTCCGAGCATTCCCGACAGAGTGGTCTCGGGAATATTGAAATCGCCATGGGCATCGATGAACACAAGACCTACACGCCGCTGACTTCCGTTGGCAGCGTATTTCAATCCACCGAGCATGCCGAGCAGGCCGTTACAATTAGCCCCCAGGCCCACTAGCAGATCCACTTCATCCGCGGTCTCTCTCGCCAGCGCACCGAAGTTACTGTTTGCCAATGCCAGCCGATTCCAGGCGCCATACTGACGATCCTGCTCTGGGAACAGTCGCACGTCCTGCACTGGCCGCACCAGCTCACCACCCCATTGGCCTATCAAACGCTCTATACCAGCCGCGTGAATATAGTCAGGATTCATGGAGATCTCGGGTACGTTGCGTGAGCCACTGTAGGGCTGCTTGATAACATCAACACGCACTGTTTGGGCCTGGGCAGCTGAAATTACGCCCAGCAGCGCCAGGCAAAAAATTAGGGACTTGTTCATTGCCAGGGATTCTCGCTTAGTTAAGTCCTGCTGACTGGGGCACTCCCCAGATCTGCTTGGTATCCAGTTGGTTGGTATAGACAAGGTTGGCATTGAAATTCAGGCGATCGAGGCCGAACACCTCATACAACGCTTCGAAGCTGGCGACTGCCTCATCGGTGTCATCATCGATAGCGACCACCAGATCATCCAGTGTCGCAATATCTGACAGTGCCTGGGCAGTGTGCATGAGGCCAGCATCGCGCATGCCCGCGATGAGTACTACCTGGGTTTGGCTGCTGGCAGGAAACGTGGCAAACATACCGTAGTCCCGAAACGGCTGACCCTCTTCCGGTAGTCCGGCATCGGACGTGTAGTACTCCAGGGTATTCTTGTTGAACAGCTCATCATAGCTGCGACCAATGCGCAGCCCGGAACCAGCAAAGGACAGGTCAGTGAGTTGCTCCAGCGCACTGAGATACCCGATGTAGACAATATGGTTATCGCGAATGTCTGCGGTAGTGAGATCGGACATCATCGTGATGTTCACAGCCTTGCCGCTCTCCTGCAGTATCGGCACGATCTTCGCCAGTGCAAACGCGCTGCCCTCAGGCATGTAACTCAGGTCAAGATCGAGGTAATTCTCAGCAAGTTCAATATCACTGGACTGCAACTCTTCCAGATCGCTGGGAGAGTTGACATTAAATTCCCGCACCATGCGGGCGATATTGCCGTTGGCATTCAACTCGCCAAAGATATAGTAATCACCCATAACAAGTAATATGGGTTGCTGATCATTCAGCACACTACGCCATACAGGATGTTGCGCGGCCAGCTGGGATGTGAGCACCGGGTTTGCAGTATTGTCTGTTGCCATGTAAATGAGATTAACGGTTAACAATACCACTACGGCGCCGAGCAGCGCGGTGTTCAAACCAAAGGACGAATATCTCCCCTGAAAACTTCGAGCTCGTAACTCCGGCCTGGGAATCACGGCGGCTGAGATCGTGTAGCTGCCTTTCGGAATCACGATGCGATACGCGGCATCGGTTTCGAAATTCTCATAGTAGGCAGCCAGCTTCTTGCGTAGCTGGTGCACATAGACCCGTACCGTGGAATCGGCGGAAACGTCAAAGTCATCGCCACGCCCCAACACATCTACCGCCAATTCAATCTCTTTCGGTGACTTGCCGTCGATCGAACACTTAATCAGATACTCCAGCAGTGCACTGTAGTTCTTCGAACGACCCAGTACTCCGCTGGCAACGATTCGTTGGCAGAGTGCCTGTAACTCTTCGGCGTTGAACGCCTCGTTTACCGCACACAGCGAGTGTGATTCGGATGGGGATTGATTAGCGGGTTTGCTCATCGATTAACAGTAGTTGTCTTAGAGGTAGCGGGTTGGGACAAGGCTGAATTGTAGCAGTTTTGACGGTTAGCTAATCCAGCATTGTGTGAATTATTAATCAGGCGTTTTGTCTGGCATCTGGATCGGGTTCTTGATAGCGCCCTTTTTGAGCGCTTTGCAGGGTTCCTCTAGTTCAGCTTCCCGGATTCTTTCCCAGGCGCTTTCTCAGGTGCTTCCTTATGCTTTCCTTGCGCTTTTAGTCGCTGCGCAGATTTCACCGCAAAGCGGCTGCGAATGCTGGATGTCGCTACGGATTACCGGGCTTGAGCCATTGCCAGGTAGTGCTACAGAAGGTAAACACAAAGGATTGGGGCCGCCTGCCCCAATCTGTTTCCTTCTATACCTTCTACTGCATAACAACCTGCTCAATTCAATGCCGGTTTCGCGTATTCGCGGGCACAGTTACGGATATCGATCGGCCAGCCAGCCGTTTCCTGCTCAAAGCGGGTCGATTCCCGCGCATACAGCGCGCGAATCGCTTCCTCGAAGCCCGACAGATTACCGGCCATGGCGTACATGAAGCGCTGCGCGGCGTCCTGCGCCGACTTGATGCGATCCTCGCCGGCATTTTCTCGCCTGGCGGTCTCTATCAGGCGCCTGAGGGCCGCCGATGCACCGCCCCGCTGCGCATCCAGCCATTCCCAGTGTCGCGGTAGCAGCGTCACCTCGCGGCCCACGACCCCCAATTTAGGGCGTCCCCGCCTTTTAGGTGAGGAATCCTGCTCTGTCTCACCAGACTGAACGGCGGGCTTCCCATAACGCTTCTCGACTTCTTCCGCGCTCCCGGACAGGTCCAGATCGAACTGCTGACCTGTACTTCCATCAAAGAGTAAGATTAATTCCTTATCTCCATGATTTAGCGCGCTTTTAAGCCTTGCGGCGACTGATGAAATCGGACCTTGGGCCACCAGATTGTGGCCCGCGAATGCGTAAATGAGTGATTGAGCGCTCATGACTCTGTCCTTAATAGAGAAATTACTGAAGATATTTAAATCCCGGTGATTAGTAATTATACCCGGATAATATTATCTGGCAACAAATGCACACAACTTGAGGGAGAGATTAAAGGAAGAAGGGGCAGCATGAGGGGGCGAGCCAAAATCGAGAGTGCCTGCTCGATGACAGAATGAATCCAATGCCATGGGCAGGCTTTTTAGTGGGCGAAAGCGCGTGATTTAGCGGTGGGATAGTCAGAAGAGCCTGACTGAATCAGGCCTTGATCAGCAGCGATTTGAGCTTGTCGTTGAACTCGATGTCGCCATTCGTGGCATAGTGTTCGTGGTTGGTCTCGATACTCGCCAGGTCATACAGATAATTCACCATGGTACCCCACGATTGCTTGAGCCCCTTCTCGCTGAGATCGGCACCAGTATGCAACTGGTGCACGGAGGCACCGTTGCCCAGGTGAAAGCGTGCCACCGAGTCGGAGGGAAACTTTCCCCTTTTTGCCTGCACCAAATAGTTGAAGACTAGTTTGCGGATCTGTGCAGCATGCTCCTGGGTAGACTCTGCCGAGTTTTCTACCTGACCAAGCCGTTCTTTCATCTCAGCCAGTTCAGCCAGTTCTTCTGCAGACTGAGTATTGAGCCAACGCCCGAATCCTGGAATTGGTGAGAGCGTGACGAATGTCTTGAGCGAAGGAAACTCAGCCTGCAGTTCCTGAACCACCTGCTTGATCAGGAAATTACCGAACGAGATATTCTTCAAACCCGGCTGGCAATTACTGATGCTGTAAAACGTTGCCGTGTTGTATTCAGAAGGGTCGGAAATGCCAGCCCCATTGTCCTCAAGAATAGAATTGATCGATGTTGGAATCTTTTTGGTCAGGGCTACTTCGACAAAGATAAGCGGCTCATCGATAAGTGCCGGGTGGAAATAAGCAAAGCAGCGCCGATTCGACGGATCGATGCGACTGCGCAGGTCATCCCAGTCCTTGATCGCATGCACCGCCTCATAACGAATGATACGTTCAAGGATGGCCGCCGAGGTTGACCAGTTAATGGTCTTTAATACCAGGAAGCCACGCCCGAACCAGGATGAAAACATCCGCACGAAGTCTTGATCCACAGCCCTCAATTCAGGGTGATCCCTTAACAGTTTCAATAGATCCGTGCGCATTGCCACCAGATCGTGAGTCGCATTCGGCGTCGAATTCAAGCGGCGTAGTAATTCATGGCGTTGCGGCTCTGCCGCCTTGGAAAGATTGTTGAGGTTGGCACTTGAGGGGTCGTTCTCGTAAGTATCGAAGGCTAACTTGACGACCGCCTGATTAGCATTGAAGTTTTGTTCGAGATTTTGAAAAAACGCGAGCTTCCGCTCATCATCAAGATCCTCGTAGTGATCGAGCACCTGGCGCGCGGTAACGATGCCCGACACTTCACCCACGGTTCCCATGAGCTTTTTCAGCAGCTCATCGATGGAAGCTGCTTCGCTGCCGGAAAATAAACGCCGCTGGCGTTTAACCAGGCCGCTTAGGAAATCTTGGAATCTGCCGAATGCCACTGCTACTTCACCTCCACTGATCAGGCCACTAGTCTAATGAAAATCCCACGGTAACAATACTGCCTTTAATAACATTCCCCGTTAGAGGGGACACCAGCGTTAGAGGGGACACCTACAATTTAACAACTTAAAGAGCGGTTAGAGGGGACACCTACGTTAGAGGGGACACCTACAATTTAACAACTTAAATGCAATTTTGGCGGGGCACTGGTTAAGTTGTTAAATTGTAGGTGTCCCCTTTATCCCTTTATCCGCAAAGGTGTGCTCCAATGTTCCGGGTGGGCAGCATCAGCGTCACAGGATCAATTGGCGAAGCCTGAAACCCATAACCCAGATAGAACCGTCGGGCATTATCGGAGATGGCATGCATCAGCACGGCTCGGATCCCGACATTTTCAGAGACCACAAGTGCGCGCAACAGGGCATCTTTCAAGAGCGCTGCGCCTAGCTTTTGCCCCTGTGTGCTTATGTCAATGGCCAGCCGTCCGAGCACCAGTACGGGGATAGGTTCAGGCATATTGCGAGAGATCGATTTTGGCGAAGCCAGCCTCTCGACGCTGCCGCTGGCAAGCGCGTAATACCCAACCACTCGTTGACCCTTGCAGATCACGAAAGTTCGACTCGCGCCATTGCGCTGGTTTTTTAAAGCACGTTTTACCAGCCAATCGTTGAGGGTATCGTTGCCACAATCGAATCCAGAGACATCATGTCTATCTGTCAATAAAGCCGGGGGTGAAACTAGTCCCATGGAGAGGGATTGGCCAGCAGCGATTTCAGCCTGGCATTATCGGGAACAGGCGCATCCAGTATCTGTTCAAACGCAGCAAATGCAGCGTCGTTGAGCTGAAAAAAACGCTGGTCTAGAAGCACGTTTTCGGCCTCCCGGCAGGCCACGTCCAGTATAAAGACGGTCCTATCCTTCTTCAGCACCTCGGCAGCCTTGGTTAACAAGGCGTGTTGACTGGGTTCCACGCGCATATTTATCGGTGCGGTTTTGGCCATGACGATCTACCTCATGTGTGATCAGCGGACGTGCAGTATAGTATAGCTATTAGCTATACACAATAAAGTCACGGCAAATAGTTATTGGTGCACTGACAGTATTCCGAAATTACAAAGGTCAGGTGGGTCGGCATCGGCCAGATCAGCCAATGTGCGGGTGAGGAGTCTGAGTGGCTGCATTGAACACCTTGGTCTACAGAAAGTTACATACTATGTAACCTAATGTAGAGCCTCGTCAAATCAAACGAAGATGTAATGCATGAGGAATCTGATGGAACATACTTGCCTGGTGACAGGTTCATGCCGCATCACGCAGCGGTGCGTGTATCACGACTTCATCGAAAGGCGCGGTGAGGCCGCCTTCCCCGTTCTCGTCCAGCAGGCCCAGTTCAACAAGAGTCTTTGCATCGTTATAAACGTTCTTGTAGTTGCGTCCTGGTTGACAAATGTACCATTTTTGGTACATTGCCGCATGAGGTCGATTAAAACCATTACGGTTAACTTTTTAGCCTGGCTACCGGCAAAGAACCGGTTCGAGATTTCCGCAAAGCTTTAAGCGCTAGTGACAAAAAAATAGTTGGCGAAGATATCAAAACAGTTGAAATGGGTTGGCCTATTGGAATGCCTGTGGCGAAAAAGATCGAACCAGATCTTTGGGAAGTTAGAAGCACCATTTCAAGTGACCGAAGAGTAAGAATTTTATTTGCCATTTACAAATCTAATATGGTTTTACTACATGCATTTATAAAGAAGTCTAGCCAAATTCCCAAATTGGATTTGCAGTTGGCAAGTATTAGACGCAATCGAATATTAGGAGGGGGAAAATGAGTAAGAATATGGGTAGTAGTTTTGATGATTTCCTTGCAGAGGAAGGCTTATTGACCAAAGTCCAGGCTGAAGCAGCGAAGCGTGTTTTGGTGTGGGAATTAGAGAAATTCATGATAGAAAATTCAGTCTCCAAGTCAAAATTGGCTGAGATGCTTCGTACAAGTCGTTCAAATGTTGATCGAATATTAGATGAGAGCAATCTTAGTATTACATTAGGCACTATGGCTAATATTGCTCAACTTACAGGCAAGAAAATGCAAGTAAGTTTTGGCTGATAAGCCTAAAAGTATCGATTGATAACCCAAAATATACCCAATACGCCAGGGTAATCATCCCATCGGACTAAACGCCATCCTGATTGCCGGGCACGCGATTGCAGAGCGCGCGGTACTGATCACGGATAACGCGGAGGAGTTTGGCCGTTGTGTCAGCCTACGTCACGAAAACTGGATCACCCGCTAATGCCAGTACCACCCGTCGTAATCGGCCAATGCATTCCAGTTGCGACGCTTCGCTGCAGAGGGTTGCGGAAGCTCGAGCCCGGCATTGACTCACTACTCGAAACAAATGCCGACACGGCACTGCCAGATGTCTCCCGCGAGACAGTGTCACTTTTATGCAAAATTGAAGTTGAACTTCCATATTACGTAGTCCGAACAGGCTACCGAACGCAAGTTGGGGATCCTAGGTAAAATTCGTAATAACTCCTTGTAAATCTCGTATTAAGACACTATATTTCCCGTATTAATGATCGGGAAATCGCCCATGTACCCACGAAAGATACAACCGCTCGCAGAAGATTTATTGAAGGAATTCAGAGTCTTGTATGTGACTGGCCCCAGGCAGGCAGGCAAAACGACGCTTGCGCGGGCAATAGCGAAAAACCTGCAGATGGATTACCTCAGCCTGGATGACCAGCCAACCCTGGCTTCTGTCACCAGTGATCCCCACGGCTTTGTGCGTTCGCTCGGTCAACGCAAGCTGGTCATTGACGAATTCCAGTATGCGCCTGCCCTGATCCCTGCCATCAAGGAAGCCTCGGACAGACTGCCACCTCACGAACACGGCAAGTTCCTCCTGACGGGCTCCACCGATATCTTCCGCTCAGCCAAGGTGCAGGAATCCCTGCCGGGGCACATGGCACGTCTTGAACTTATGCCCTTGTCGCTGAGCGAACTGCATGAGCAATCGCTAAACATTGTTGACTACCTGCTGCGGGGAGATTTCCAGTCGCGCACGGTGCCATTCGTCAGTCGAAAGCAGATTGCCAGGTTACTGCTTCAAGGAGGCTATCCGGAGCTGCAGGGCAAGAGCCCACGGAGTCAGCAGATCTGGTTCAAATCCTATATAGAAGGTCGTTTGTTCAAGGACTTTGAATCCCTGTACGCTGCGCGCGGCGATTACCACTCACGCTTGCAGGCCCTGGTAACAGCGCTGGCCGGGCTTAGCGGCAATCTGCTCAAGTACGCCAATCTTGCCAACGATCTGCAGCTCAATGACAAAGTTACCAAGAGCTATATCGAGATTCTGGAGTTGATGTTCATCGTGCAGCGCGTACCGGCTTATGTGAAAAATCGTGCCAGACGCCTCGTCATGCAAATGCCAAAAATTCATTACATTGACACCGGCCTGGCGAGCCACCTGCTCGGGTTGCGCAACGAAGCGCAAGTACTGGACAGCCAGTTTTATGGCAGCCTGGTGGAAAGCCTGATCTATATGGAGTTGTACAAACAGAAGAGTTGGGCCACGGAAGACACTACCCTGCTGCATTTTCGCGACAACCGGCAGCGCGAGGTCGACATTGTGATGGAAGCAAGCGACGGTGGCATCATCGGCATTGAGGTGAAGGCGTCCGCGAGTATCAACGCCGCAGACTTCAAAGGCCTTATCGCACTGGCTGACTTTGCTGGCAATCAATTTCGTAGCGGAGTTGTGTTCTACAGCGGCGACAGAGTGCTGCCTTTCAAGGTTGGCGAGCAGCACTTCCATGCCCTGCCCATTGGCTTGCTCAACTGACCCGAATTCGTGCGACACCAACGCCTCGATTATGAAAGGTGGCTCTCCGAATATCAGGCTGCCGCCTGATCCTCAACAACAAGCCTACGCCCGAGGACCAACAATGCCGCAACTACTCCATCCAGCCGAGACAAATGGTCCGGGTTGACGAGGCGTCGCACCGCACTTTCCGATACACCCAACTTATCGGCAAGCCGCACATTCGATATGCCCTGCTCCTGCATCGCCGAGCGCAGAGCCAGCTTTGCGGCAACCAGCGCGTTGACAGGCACAAGATATTCGCCAGCACCAGGTTTTGAAGGCACTGGCAAGGCACGATTAGCCAATGAATATCCTGCCAATGCTGCCCCCAAAGCATCGCCCATCTCATAAAGTGCCGACTTCTCGGATTCCCCTTCAGTTAACGCCTCAGGCACATCGCGGCAGCTGGCGACAAATTGTCCATCGGCATCTCGAGACAGTTCGACTGGGTAGATATAACGCATTCCTAACCTCTTACAATTCATCCAGGCTGATGCCGAGTTGTTGGCACATTGCCTTGAGAAGACCTTGCCCGATCTCTTTTTTTTGGTCCTTCACCGTAGTAAATCGCTCACCGTAGTAAAGGCGGCCGTGGCTTCCTTTACCATGCGCTGTGTATCTGACGTGGATACGATTTCCCCGGCGAGTTTTCTGACTTTTCTTTCAAATTCATGACCATCATCAGGGCATCCGTTCCCAACGAAATCGTACATATGTGTACGGATTGGATATTACATTATTAACTGCTCAGGTGGAAGCATAGGCAAGCCTGTGGGTTCTGGCCTGCTACTGGCCCTTATTCAGGCCAATCGCTGCGAAGGGACAGCAACGCCACCCCTACCCCGACCAGCACACCAACACCATCAGCCAGCAGATCTCCCAGGGTGGCACTGCGCCCTGGTACGTAGCGTTGTATCAACTAGGTTACGCCGCCATACAGAATGAGCATCACGCAGACCAATCACCAGCGTTCCGCATACGTAGTCCAGCCGCGCACGAACAAGGCGGCGCAGAGCGAAAACATCGAAACGTGGAGTAATTTGTCGAAAGGGAAATCAGATGACGATAACGCGCTGGCCATGGCCACCAGGATTGGAAGGCTTCGACCCAGTGGCCTGGTACGGAGAGTATCAGGAGGGCCCATGTAAACTCTACTCATAATGAGTCCAGAGCCCACATTGCATAAAATCCATAAGAGCACAATCGGCACACGTTGTGATACTATCGCCCGCATGAAACCTTTTACCTGGAATTCAGACAAGAACGCTCTCTTAAAGCAAGAGAGAGATATTTCATTTGAAGATGTCGTGTTCCACATTATGGCTGGAGATATTCTCAACACGGTTGATCACCCAAACCAGGACAAATACCCGGGACAAAAGATCCATGCCGTGGAGATAGAAGGCTACGTTTACCTAATTCCATTTGTTGAATCAGAGGAAGAGGTTTTTTTGAAAACAATCATTCCGAGCCGTAAGGCTACGAAGTCGTTTCGAGGTGGCAAGAAATGAGTAAATTAAATCAGGAAGAGCGAGATATTCTGAATGCCTTCGAGGCTGGAGAACTTAAACGATCTAAAGGCGCTGACAAGATCAAGAAAGAGCATCAAAAGTATGCAGAAGCGATGTTCAAGAAAGATGCTCGAATCAATATTCGTCTTTCTTCTAACGATCTCAGGAGGCTTCAGAAAAAGGCCCTCGCAGAAGGCATCCCCTATCAAACACTGGTTGCCAGCATCCTGCACAAATATGTTGAGGGACGCCTGCAAGAGAGTAACAGCTAGTCGGCTACCATTACTACAAGAAGTGCTGGCATGCTGCTACAGGTCACCTGTTCACGCCACACAGTACAACAGCATCCTGCGGCAGGGCCTTACTCAGCCCTCAACCGCCTGCGCAAATACAGCAACGCCACCCCTACCCCGACCAGCACACCCACACCATCAGCCAGCAGATCTCCCAAGGTGGCACTGCGCCCTGGTACGTAGCGTTGTATCAACTAGGTTACGCCGCCATACAGAATGAGCATCACGCAAACCAGCCACCAGCGTTCCGCAAACGTAGACCAGCCGCGCACGAACAATACGGCGCAGAGGGAAAACAGCGAGGCATGGAGTAATTTGTCGACTGGGAAACTGGATGGCATAAACCCGGATGCAGGCCATGGCCACCAGGATTGAATGCGGGATTGGAGGGCTTCGATCCAGGGGCCTGGGATGGAGAATATGAGGAGGATGGCGACACAGTCTTGACTCGCGGATTCAGGTTACTTTAGCGCCTCAATTCGGAAAGGTGGCTCTCCGGAGGCAGCTCACTGCCAATTGGCCATCAGCTCATCTCTGTGCAGCTCTATCCATGCCTGTAATAGTTTCATTTTGGGATCAGGGATTGCTCCGGTAATCCCCCTTAGCGCTCCGCCTGCTCAAGTGCAGACGTCTTGAACCGTACTCTTCGTGCAAGATCCATAAAATACTTTTGTGACCAAATATCCAATTGCTCGGGAGTACGAATGTAACGCCTGACATCATCGCGCGCGGAGTTAACATCCAGTCCCGCGATACGGACGCTCAACAATTCAAGAAACTGCCCTGGCTTCAAATTATCTCCTTTCAAGTCTCCGCTCTGCCGTGCCCGCTCGCAGAAGTGACTGAGATTCAAGGCCGTATTCTGGCGTACATACCATTCAAAATCGAACCAGTCTCGCCCCTTTACACGTGTCTTCACACGTGTCTTCCAGTTTCGAAACAACAGGGCATGCATTTTTCCGGCGAACAGGTCTGGCAAGGAAAAGCATTTTGTATAAAAGGAGTAGGGTTGCAACAGCAATTTTTCTTCTGTGGAAAACAGCATTGGCGGGTTCGTATCCACCTCAAATTTGATCTTTAACGTTTTTCTGCCTTGCACCTGCAAATCATAAACACTTGAATTATTCTTCAGAAAGGCGGATACGATGGCGGTTGATACTACTTTCTCACGCTGCTGAATATCGACCTCAAAACCAAGTGAAGAAAATTCATCGGTTAGTGTCTTGAAGTACGGAACCAACACGAATCCGGGATCAGGTTGCAGCAGAGAGAAATCCAGATCTTCAGAGAATCGTGGCAATCCATGAAATATCCGCAGGCAGGTTCCGTCATAGAGCGCAGCCTTCTGAAAAAACCTCCTCGATTCAACCCTGCCAATGCAATTTCCTGCATGACTTCGCGCAGCGCATTGGTCGCTTCTGCATCGGATGTGGCACCGTAATGTTGCAACATTTGCTCGACCACCGCCATCATGTGGTTCTCAACGCTTTTAACAATAGTGCCATGTGGCGCTGTTTGTAGCCCGCCTCCACGCATTCACCAACGATGGCCAGGTTCATGTCTTGCAAAAGCCCTGTGTCCACACGCAAATCTTCTATCAGGAATGTCTTCATGCCCACGACACTGGATACAGGCAGATTGCGAGTCAGCGCCACTTTATCGCACAACGCTTTCTCTCGGCTCGCCATTAAAAAAGCGGTGCCATCCGTGTTTTGCATGCGAGAAACACCAATACGATAGAAAGGCAAAGGCAAGCGGGTGTAAGAGAAGCGTCCCAGCGGTGTGTCGTATACTGAGGCGCGCCGGGTTGTCACAGAACTCACTTCCAACACCCCTTCAGGAATCAATCCATGCCAACTCAATGCAAAATCCAATGACACATAGGACGGGCCATTAAGAAGGTTGGCCAAAAGCGGCAAGGACAGAGGTCCGCGACGCCTGGCGGGCCCCAGGATATAGAGCCCACGGCGCAATTGCACAATGTCTTGCCTGGCCAGCAGACTGGCGATCTTGTCATTTGGTCGGCTATATCCCTCTAACAGGGGCAACAAGGACCCGTGAGTAAATGGAACGACACCAAAGCTATTGAGTTGCTGATCGAAGGTCATAATTCATGTTTCTGCATGGATAATCGGAAAATATTCGATTATCTATGCAAAAAGCAACAATTCCGTTCCCACCTTGAACATATCCAATGCAGTAGTCATAGCACATGCGCCAAGGTCCTTGCGCCGGTCACGGATAGCTGCAAACAGACACTGGCTGTCGATTCTGGAGGAAAACCCTGCGCAGGTCGCACGCGATCCCTTGCTGGGTCATCTCTTCGGGAATATGGTCGTTCTGGACTTTGCCAAGAACCTGTTCAACCAGGGCAAGCTGGCAAACCTGTATTTCTATCGCGACAGTAATGGCCTGGAGGCTGATCTTCTGTTTCAGCAGGGCCGCAACCTGATTCCCATGGAAATAAAATCCAGTTCCACTTACAAACCGGAACTATTGAAGGGCTTGCAACGCATCTGCGGGCTGTCGCCGCTAATGAAAAAGGCCTTCCTGGTTTACGCAGGCGAGCCATTCACGTTCAGCAACGGCCTCAGCGCGGTGCGGTTTGATCAGTTGGGTTCTGTATTGGGAGAAGACTAAGAGAAGGAAATGAAGGAGCAGAGAGATTGCAGGTATGTGTGATAGCTAATAACAGGGTGATATCACGAATCCTGTCTATAGTAAGTTTACAGCCTGCAACCTTCCCGTTATCTACAGGCTTAAATATAATCTTGGAAATATATACGTCTAAAAGTATAATCCCCCAGAGAATGCTATGGAATGGCAGATCGGTATCACGGAGGAATATGAATCGTGGTTCCTCGGTCTCTCTGAGCCCGAGCAAATCGACGTCCGAGCAGCGGTAGAACTGCTGAAACTGCTCGGCCCTGACTTGAAACGTCCTTATGCAGATAGCGTCAAGGGTGCCAGGCGACTAAAAAATCTAAAGGAACTGCGAATCCAGCACAGGGGCAAACCTTATCGGGTATTTTTCGCTTTTGGCAGCGACCGCAGGGCAATCTTACTCTGTGGAGGACGAAAGGATGGACGGCGGGCAAAGCAATTTTACTCAAGTATGGTTAGCCTGGCTGAAAAAGCTTTTTCCAACATGTAAAGGAAGAGTTTAACGGAAGTCACAATGGCTAAAACACTTGAAGATCTTGATAAAAAGACCAACAGCAAAGTGCTCGCAAAAGCGAAAGCCAATGCGCTGTCAATGCTGGCGGATATGTCCCTGGCTGAGATGAGGAAGGCTCGCGGCATCAAGCAGGCCGACATGGCGCATGGGCTCAAGATCGCCCAACCAAATATCTCCCAACTTGAAAACCGGCAGGATTTATTACTTAGTACCCTGGATAACTATGTCCGGACACTCGGCGGTAAACTCGAAATACACGCTATTTTCCCTGATGGGCAGAATGTAACAATAGCGTACCCACTGGTTGACTCGTAAGGCTTTGCGACAAACGAGAAGGCCCAACTCCTACGGGCCTTACTGAATGTGTAGAAATTCAGACTTGAAGGTACTGTCACGCCGCATCACGCACCGGTGCATGTATCACGATCTCATCGAAAGGTGCAGTAAGAGCGCCCGCTTCGTTCTTGTCCAACAGGCCAAGTTCAACCAGCGCTTTCACATCCTGATAAACATTCTTGTAGTCGCGCTCAAGTTGTTGGGACAGTTGTCGCGTGAAGCGTTGCTTGAGCGAGCGTTGGTGCTGCGGGGACGTGGTTCTGGATTGGTCCGGTGGAGGACCTGGTGTTCCTAGGGATGATTCAGCAGTTTGGGGGACAGACCCCGGTGCCGGATGTTAGGGGGAAGTTTCGGCAGATGGTGAATCAATCGATTCTTGAGCCAAAGTAATTGCGAAGTGAGTGCACAACCTGTATTCCGGGATGCTCACTCACGTTTGCGTATTCTGGCGAATCTGATCACCCATTCTGGTTTTATTCGATCACCTGGTCTCCCCAGCACGATGATGCTTTGATCTTACA